>JBDRLL010000010.1:0-174163 GCA_043813075.1 Candidatus Altarchaeota archaeon | reverse complement strand
GACCTACGGCTGGGCCATACTAGTCATACTCATAGTCGGAGTAGTCATCTGGCAGATGGGACTCCTCGAGATAGGCAAACAATACACTCCAGGCAAAAGAGGCTTCTCAGAGATAAAACCTCTGGACTGGAAGCTGGACTCCGCAGGAGAACTCACTGTGGTGCTGACAAACGAGGGAGGCACCATACTCAACCTCACTGAAATAGACGCGTCCATGATATCAGGCGGACAAGGCGAATGCAGCGGACCCATAACCATAGGCACGGGAGAGAGGATGAGGCCTGCAGCCACATACATGGGCATAGTCACCGGCTGCCCGGTACTGGACAAGTCCGGCGAATACTACAGGGCTAACGTCACAGTCAGATACAACAATCCGGCTTCAGGACTCCCGCACGTAAGCAACGGAATCCTCTGGGGCCCGATAGAATAAGTCACTTAATCCTAGACGCAATATCCGCGATAGCGAGCTTCTCCTGGCTGCCTGAAGACATATCCTTCAGTATCACCGAACCATCCTCAAGCTCCTTAGAGCCGACTATGACAGCATAACTCGCAGACATGTTGCTGGCCACCTCAAGAGCCTTGCTCAGCTTCTTCCTTGCTAGACCATGCACGACGACCCTGCCTCCAAGACTCCTCCGGAGCATTGATGATATCTCAAAAGCCTTGTCGCCCACATTATCATCGACCGCGATGACGTAGACGTCCACCGAAGAACGCCCCAAATCAATCCCCTGCAAGTGCATCGACTCCAGTACCCTGTCAAAGCCGAACGCGAACCCGACCGCAGGAGTGTCAGGACCGCCGAACAATCCTATGAGCCGGTCATACCTGCCGCCGCCACAGACCTGGTCCTGCGCTCCTAGACCATCCACCTTAACGTCAAACACCATGCCGGTATAGTAGTCTAGGCCGCGGGCCATACTGAAGTCAACGGTATACGCGACGCCAACAGAATCGAGCAGAGCAAGAATGCCCTTGAATCCGGACGTGATAGTCTTTATCTTCTCGCCCACAATCTTCTCCACCGCCTCGACAGCATCCAACCCGCCCTTCAAGCCGATTATCTTGAAGAAGGACTCGTCCCTCACCTTCGCCTTCACACCCTCAATGTCGCCCTTGTCCAGCAAGTGTATCACACTATCCTGCTCGGACTCCTTGAGGCCCGATGCGGCGAGAACATGCTTCAGCACCCGAAGGTCGCTGACCCTTAGTTTATGCTCCACGCCAAGAGTCCTAAGGCATTCGGAGGCTATCAACACGACTTCAGCATCGCTTTCATGAGAATCCATGCCAACCAACTCAACCCCAGCCTGCCAGAACTCGCGGTAACGCCCCTTCTGAGGCTCCTCATAACGGTACATCGGGCAGGAGTAATATACCTTAACCGGCTTTGGCATCGTCTTCAGCCCGGAAGCCAGCATCCTCGCTATCGACGCGGTAGCCTCAGGCCTGAGGCACAGGCTTCTACCGCCCTTATCGTCAAAAACATACATGTGCTGGGATATTTCCTGCCCAGACTTGGCGTGGAATAGTTCAGTGTGCTCGAACACCGGCGTAAGCACCTGCTGATATCCGAAAGAATCGAATACACCGGTTATCCTGGATTCCACGGACTTCCTTGACATCATCTCATCCGGAAGAAAATCCCTAGTACCCCTCGGACGCTCGAACTTCATTGCAAGAAAACAATTAACTTATTAAGGTTAAAATACAAAGTATTGGACAGATTCGAATCAAGAGTGTGATAAAAAGAATGCCAGACAGCGGAAACAAGCTCATAGTAGCGGTCATAATAGTATTGTTCATCGCCTTCGCAGTCCTATTGTTCCAGAAGGGGTATGACATGGGTGGTGAAACCCCAGTAGCGATACCCACTAGTCCAACAACACTGCCAGCCGACAACGGGGTCGCAGACGACAACGACGTCGTCAGCGTGAACTACGTTGGCATGTTCACGAACGGCAGCATATTCGACACTAGCTATGAAGACAAGGCCAAGGAGGCTATGGTCTACAACCCGTTGAGGACTTACAGTCCGATAACATTCACGCTGGGTGCGGGAGCTTTCCTCCCGGAATTCGAGAACGCGGTAAAAGGCATGAATGTGGGGGAAGAGAAGACTGTGACACTGACTCCCGAGGAAGCGTACGGATACCCAGACCCCAGGCTGATAAAGACGGAATCCAAGAAGCAGGTGAGCGAGAGGGTGCAGAACGCTACGATAGAGACGTTCGAGTCGATAGTGGGCTTGGAGCCTGAAGTCGGCATGATATTCAACGTGTCCAACAGCACAGACTACTTCTGGAGTTGGCCTATGACGGTTACGGGAATCGAGAATGAGACAGTATACTTCAGGCACGACCCGCCAGAGGGCCTCACTTTTGAGACTGTCTTCGGGGACGTGAACATCTCGACAACCGATGACGAGCTCATAGCATATGTCGACGCCCAACAGGGCAAGGTCGTTACGATATACGGCCCTGCAAGGGTCATAGTTGACGAGGAGAATTATACCGTCGACTTCAACCACGAGCTTGCTGGGCAGACAATAGTCTTCACGATAAAGCTTGAAAGCCTAGTGAAGCAGTGAATGCTGATACATGATAATCCTCCACACGTGGAGGAGCACCATCTTTTTCCAAGACAGTAACCCTCCCGACAGAATGGATTCCGTCGCCTTCGAATTTCACGAAGACATAGTGGAGGATTTTTTCCTGTGGAATAAGCCATGAATGGACGTCCATGCGCCTGCAATCCAAAACGCCATCGCATAATGCCTTGGGGGCTAATTGAAAGAGTCTAAAGTCATCTGCTTTCCAAGGCCCTTCAACTCATCCTCAGTGTAGCCCAACGCCTCCAGTATCCTCATGACCGCGGGCAGCAACTGGTTGTTTATGTAGTAGTCAGGGTCATAATCCCCCTCGCCTATGGATTCCACCAGCCTAGCCCTGTCGCTGATGCTCTCACCCCTCCGGGTTATCACATAAGTGATTATGTCGCCCTGCTTGAACTCCCTTCCATCCTTCATCGCCTTCTTGGCTGCAGTAACATGAGGGCCTTCCGAAACGTAGCCGCCTATGTTGCGGGTCATCTGCGTGTTTATAGTAAGTTCCTTGAGTGGGACTTCCCCAGACTTTATCCTCTGCACCTCACCCTTAACGATCTCCGCAGCCTTCTCAGGATCCCTGTCCTTGAGTATCGCGTCCAAAACCTTCTTCTGGGTCTCCTTCGCAATTTCAGCCCAATCCCGCCGCCTCGTCTCAAGGCCCTTGATGCTAAGCTTCCCGTCCAAGTCTATAAGCGCATACCTCTTCTTTGTTATGAACACCCCGCGGGGATAGAATCCCTCGAACTCCAAGTCCATGGCCTCAGGAAGCTTCGCGTTAACCTTCTTCTGGAACTCCTTTGAACGGGAGATGATCTCGTCGGTATCCTCCATGTCAGGTAGGGTCAGGTATACGCTGTCAGTGTCCCCGTATACGACGTTAAAACCGTTCTCACCCGCATCCTTTATCACCTTGTGTATGTAGTCCCTCCCCCACGCGGTTATGCTGCTCGCACACTCCCTGCAATACCACCTCGCCCTCTGGAACCCGTAGTACCCGTACATGCTGTTTGCGAGGAGCTTCAACGCCTGCTGCTCCACATCCAAAAGGGATTTCCGGGCAGCCTCCGTCTCCTGCTTCATCCGCTTCTTAACGTCCATGCGATGTTGAATCAGCTTCTCCAACACTCCGGGAATAAACCCCCTAGTCTTAATGCAGTAATGGTCTCCGGTGGGGGACTTGTTCTCGCCAGAACAGCATGAGCAGTTCAACGTGTCGGGGTCTACGTTATGGGATATGATTATGCTAGGATACAGGCTGCGGAAGTCGAAGAGTATTATGTTGTCGTGTATCCCCCTCACAGGATCCACAACGTACGCGCCCTCGTACTTGCCGTCGTTCCTGTCAGCATACTCGTCGTCTGAAGGACGATTCGGGACGATCCTGCCCTGCTTGAAAGACTCTGAGACAAGGAGATATTCCACCCGCTGGCTGGATGACATCCTAGAGACCTCGTACAACGGCTGCCTAACCACCTTCGAGAGCTCATACTCGAGGGGAAGCATCCTCAACGCAATCATCAACGTCGACTTCGCGTCGCTCATAGAGTACTCCAAGAATTCCGCGAGCCTGTCAGGGTCCTTGGAATCCCATATCTCATGCATCTCACCCGCCTTGACGTCTATCTTCTCCTCCCCAAACATGCTCGCATACACGTCCTCCAGAGTATAACGGGGCAGGTTGAAGACAGACCTGCATACAGGATACATGTCGACGTGAGGCCTGCCCGTTATGCGGACCCCGTTGTTCATGCCCCTACGCTCTATGCGTATAGCCTGGCCCTCAAACCCCATGTTCAACTCGATCTTGTGTTTTTCCGCGCGGTCGTTCAGGTAGGGGAAGTCGAAGTTGTCTGTGTTATATCCAGTGAGTATGTCCACCTCCTGCTCACGTATAGTGTCAACCAGCTTCTGGATTATAGCCTTCTCGTCGGCCAGGACTTCAACAAAATCCTGTCTTACGCCGTCGACATCATAGGTCCAGACTCGCTCAAGCCCCTTAGTGTCCGCGTAGCTTATCATAATCACCGGGTCTCGGGAGGCGACCGGCTCACCCCTAGCATTGTACACCTCGATGTCTATGGCAGCAACGTTTATCTCAACGTTCTCAGCATTCTCCATCGGCAGTATACCGGAATCGGTTATGTACCTCCTCGCGAAAGGTATGTCAGCCTCCCTAACGCCCCTACACCCCTGTGTCATAGCAACCTCACCCCTGAGCCGGGGAACCTCCTTGGGCTGGGTCACAACCACCTTGAGCACGCCCATCCCACGCCCATCCACGATACGCGACACTCTCTCTGTCTTCACCACCCCATCCAGCTTTCCCACCAACCCGGCCAGAGACTCGACGTCGTTTGAGAGGGCGTAGAAGTATGGCTCGAAGTCAGTGACCTCCACTATCTCACGACCCTTCCCAGACTTGTAGTAGAGGCGTATGACAGGCTTCTCATCCCTCGTCACATAGTCTGAATCCAGTAGGCATTTCATAGTCTGGTTCTTAATTATTACTTCTTATATTGAATAACCATCTAATAGTTTGAGTCGACATGGACGTAAGGTTCACAAAAATGCAGGGGGCAGGAAACGACTTCATCGTCGTTGACGAATGGGAGGCTGAGGTCATTCCAGAGGAGGAGAAGCCGTCGTTCGTGGCCATGGTCTCTGACCGACATTTTGGGGTTGGATCTGACGGAGTCATCTTTGTGCAGAAGTCTTCCAGCCAGGACGCGAGATTCCACTTCTTCAACCCTGACGGCAGCATAGCTGAGATGTGCGGGAACGGCATACGGTGTTTCGCAAAATACGCGTACGAGAAAGACCTTGTGGGAAACGAGTCTATTAGCGTAGAGACGCTTGCAGGAGTGAAGAGGCTTGAACTGGAGGTTTCAGACGGCATAGTAAGGGGGGTTATGGTGTCGATGGGAGCCCCCCAGGTGGAGCGTGGTGACGCTCAAGTCACTATTGGCGACCCTTCAGAGCCGATGGTGCTGGAGGAAGTCGACGTTGACGGGAACATCTACGTGATCACTGCAGTAGGAATGGGCAACCCGCACGCCGTATTGTTCGTGGACGACGTCGATGAAGCCGACGTGCTAGGCGACGGAAGCACCATCCGACATTATGTTAAGGCATTCCCAAACGGGGTAAACGTGCATTTCGTTGAGGATGTCGGAGACAACGAATTCAGGATAAGGACCTACGAGCGGGGTGTTGAAGGGGAGACGCTCGCATGCGGAACAGGGATATGCGCCAGCGCCGTCGCCAGCGCGCTCGCAGGCAAGGCAGACACCTCCAGGACGCTCGTATTCCACGCCAGGGGGGGCATAGTGAAGATAAACCTGGATGGAGACGGCAGTGGGTTCACTGACGTCAGGATGACGGGGCCAGCGGAGACAGTATTCACCGGAAACTTCCAATACAAAAAATAATCTTATATAATATAAGATAGTCTTGTTTTTTATCTATTTTCCTGCCCGCTCCAGGAACCGGTCCAAACGACTCAATTCAACATACATCCTGCCCTCACCCTTCCCGTGCGGACGGAAACCCATGACAGAAGCAATCTGAAAGATGAATTCATGGTGAGGGCCGGCAGCATCATAGCAGACATGAATCTTCCTGACACCCTCCCCCCTCAATTCACGGCACAAACCCACAAGCTCGTCCGGAAAACGCTGCCTGAAAGACGGGTCGTCGTCAAGGACGGTGAGTTCAACAGGCTTCTGCACTGCAATACGGTCGCCTAGATCACGCCAGTAATGCTCCTCAATCGGACGCACAATGTGTATGAGAGGCTTCCGCAACTCAACCCCGCCAACCAAGTCATCTCCACCGGAAACAACACGCTTCTCGACAGACATAAGATAGGATAGGGACTAGACGCTAAAGAATTTCTCCAAATGCCTTTCAGGCGCCTCACTAACAACAAACTCCATGCCCTAGAACTGCCGCTGTCAGTTCACACCAGGGAGCCGCATTCGTTCACTACGTTCACTCAACGACTCAGACACATGAAGTATCAACTATTGAAAAACTTTTCCAAATGCCTTTCAGGCGTCTCACTAACAACAAACTCCATGTCCTGGGGGAAGCACTTCCGGTAGTTCCCCCAACGGAACCGCTCATCCATCAAGACGACCACGCCACGGTCCGTCTCGCTCCTGATGCAACGGCCCGCCGCCTGCAACGCCCGGTTCATTGCAGGGTAGATATAGCCATAGTCCCAGCCACGCTCAAAACGGAAGTCATAATAGTCGATGAGGGCCTGAGTCTCCAGATCCGGGTGCTCCAACGGAAGGCCGACGACCACGACCGCGTCAAGCAGGTTGCCGGCATAGTCAAGACCCTCGCTGAACGAGCCGGCCTGCACACCGAACAACACGCCGCCTCCATTGTCGCGGAGGCTGACAAGCCGCTGAAACATCCTCCGCCGGTCGTCCTTCCGCATGTCCTGCCGCTCCACGAGAAACTCCTTCACGCCAGGATTAACCCTGGGCATGATAGACTTCATGAGGTGATAGGCTGGGAAGAAGACCGCCGCATTGCCGGGAATCTTCGATATCATGTCAGACAGCATGCGGGCGTACCTAGTGAACATGTGGTCGCCGCGGCTGCTATACTTTGTCGTGACGCCGGGCACGATAAGGGATAAACGATTCTCATGGGGGAATGGGGAAGTGTACGCCCTCTCCCCAGTCCTGGACTCATCGAGGCCTAGGACGTCGGAATACATCCTCAATGGCACGAGAGTCCCGCTCATGAGTATGCTGGAGGAGGCTTCGTCAAATACATCCCTTGAGGATACTGATGGGTCAAGGCACTTGTAGCTCAATGAGATGTTGCGCCCGGACTTCTGGAGTATGCGCGTGAAGCCGACGTCATCACCCTTCCAAGACTCCAGGAAGCGTGCGACGACACGGGAGAAAGAGCGGTAGCGTCCAGGAATCTTCAACACCTCCTCTCCGAGAGACACTACGTCGGCGGTAAAGTCATTGTAGCCTGCTTCAACAGACTCTGAAACAAGTTTCATGAAATCATCCCTCCCCACGTAAGACTCCCTGCCGTCACCCAAACCCTTCCCCATCTTCCGCAACACACTGTTCAGAGACGAAATATCCTCTGAGAGATCATGGAATCCGAGTGATGAAGCCTCCTTGACCGCCCGCTTCAAAGCGAAGTCGCTGAGATTGTTGCTCAAGAGCTTCCTCACCCTGTCAGGGAGATTATGGGCCTCGTCGACGACGATTATGGAGTCTGAGACCTGCTTGTTCAGCTTGGCCATGAAAGCCCGCCTAACCGACGGGGAGAACACGTGGAAGTAGTCGCAGACGACGAAGTCGGCCTTCTTACCGACCTCAACGCAGATTTCATAGGGGCACATGTCGTGCTTGTGGCACATCTTCTTCAATGCCTCGTTGTGGAGCACACTGCCCTTCAACTCTCCCACAAGATCCTTCGCCCTCGCGGAAAGCTTCCCGCGGCGTACGTTATTGTATTGCGTGCACGCCTCATCCTTCTTCCTCGCCCTACAGTACTCGTTGAATTCCCGGGAAGAAAGGTCGCTGATATGGTGGGGGCACATCCACTGCTTGCCGATGATGTCGATGACAGTAAAGTCCGCCCTAATCTTCTCCTTTATCCGCTGGAGTGTGTCGACGACTATGATGTGTTGGGTGTGCTTGGGCGTCAGGAAGAAAACAGTCTTACCCTCCTTCAACGCATGCATGAGTGTGGGGGCGACAACACCAGCGGTCTTGCCTATGCCAGTCGGAGCGTGGGCGACCAGGTTGCCCTGGCCCTTCAACGCAGCCTCAACGTCCGCTATGAACTCCTTCTGTCCCGGCCGCACGCGTGGGTAGGGGAATGCGTCCATCACGTCTGAGATTTTGTTTTTTTGGTTAAAGAGAGGCTAGAGAGTGCGGATGAAAAATAATAAAGGGCGTGTGCAATAACTCATAGATGCCGAGAAAGAAGGTTAAAGACAATCTGGATATGGGGTTCACTAAGCTGGGTTTCCTGCTGGCAATACTGGTGATAGTAGCGTACGGCAGCCCCACCAAAAAAGTGTTGAACAGCATCAACTACGTTATGTGGGGAGGGGTTAGCGTAAGCAGCCTGCCGCTCATTGAAGGAGCATACAACAGCATCCTAACGCTCGCGCTTGTCGGCGCATACACCATCGGATTTATGGCCGCATACCACAGGCTCATCGGCGGGAGGAAGGAGCTTAAGGAGGAGCTGAGGATAACAGTCACATACACCCTGCTGGCACTGGTTATGACATACCCGCTGGTATTCCACTACACCACCCATGTTCCTGGAGACAACCAGGATGCCAGCAAATTCATGTGGAACCTATGGTGGGCTAAGGAGAGCGTGACAGGGCTCAAGAACCCGTTCTACTGCGACAGGATATTCCACCCGCTGGGAACATCACTGGTATTCGACACTTACGCATTCATCCTGGGAGTCCTGTCCATACCAGTCCAGGCGACACTAGGCCTCATAACAGCATACAATACGATGATACTGCTGGCCATCGTATGGTCCGGCCTCGGGACATACAAGCTGGTGGAACACCTGACTTCAAGGAAGGATGTCGCACTCGCGTGCGGCATCGCATTCGCATTCACACCCTACAGGATGGCCCACATGCTCGGCCACCTGAACCTGGTTTCGACACAGTGGATGCCGTTCTACATACTACACCTGTTCAAGTCATTAGACAAGGGGGACAGGAGGGATGGGATACTAGCGGGAGTCTTCTTCGCAGCCACCGCGTTCACTGAGCTGACTTACGCGATGATGCTGGGAATCACAACATTGATTGTCGTCGGCCATAAGGCATACCATAGCAGGACAGCTCTGAAATCCGGGAGGCTCGTGGGGAATATTAAAACGCTCCTGCTCGCTTCGATCCTGCTGACCAGCCCGCTAATATACATGATTGCATCGGAATACGGCTCCTACGCCAGGAGAGACAGGTACCTTGTTTCAGTAGTCCATTCAGCAGACCTGCTTGCGTTCGCGACCCCACCATCATACCACCCGGTAATGGGAGACACCTTCAGGAGTATAGAGGCGCGCTTCACAGGTTATCTGGCGGAGAAGGTAGTCTACGTGGGCTGGGTGATTCTTGCGTTAAGCATCCTATCCCTCTTCAAGGCTGAGAAGCTGGCTGGGAAGAAGCTGCACGACATACTGGACGTCACAGACAGTAAGAGTGTGTGGGCGATACTTGCGATAGTGTTCCTATTAATGTCTCTTGGGCCGGTGCTGCACGTCTACGGCATCCACCTGGTAAAGAAGGAGGACGGGTACTCGTATTTGAGTGATGATAACATGCCGCTCCCGTACTCGCTGATAATGGAACTGCCGTTGATTTCAATGTCGCGGGTGCCGGCGAGATACGCTATAATGCTCTCACTCTCGGTTATCGTGCTCGCAGGGTACGCGATGGCGGGGATGATCGACAAGAAGAAGATTGATGAGAGGGCGCTGGCTGTTATCACAGCACTAATACTCTTCGAGTATATGGCAGCACCATACCCGATTGTGGAAATGCACTACAATATGGAGTACGAGCACATCGCATCCTACCCGGGAGATACTGTGGTATACCATATACCAAGTAAGATGTCGCCATACTACCAGACGATACACGGGAGGAAGACCATCAGTGGCAACGTCGCGAGGCTTCCTGATAGGGTGGAGCGCATGCAGGCTGTGATAGACTTTGAATTGAGGAACCTTACCGCGAGGGACTTCGCATCTAAATACGGGATAGACTACTTCATCATCCAGAGGAACCATCTGGAGAACGAGAAGGAGGTTGTCGGCAACTTTAACAGGGCATTCGGGAATCCATCATACATGGACGACGAGCTGGCAGTCTTCAGGACAGGAGTGTGAACACTACTCTATGCCCATTATGCCGCCAGCATTGAATAGCGCGTTGAGTGAAGCCTCCCTGACGGCGTTAACGTAATCATCCTCGCTAGACTCGCCGTCCACCTGGAGGACGTACAAGACGTCGGTGACGCCCGCGTTAACGAGCGTTTCCTCTATCTCCTGTATAAGCCTTTCACGGACATTATCGTCTATCTTGACGCGCAGTAGCGTGGAAAGCTGGCGCAAACCCTCGCCGAGGGTGGAGGGTATGAGAGACACGTTCACCACCTCATCATTGTCGCTTCCAGACCCGGATGCGGTTACTGTAGTGCCGTACTTCTTCCACTCAAGGATGTTTATGTTGTCGACGCCCAGCTTGTTCAAAGACGCTATAACATCATCGAGGGTCTCGCTCTTGACCTGTAGGGTGACTTCCCTGCCGACAAGGCTGAACTGGAGGACGCCATGCTTGCTGAGGCTCTTGAAAAGCTTCGCTGTATTCCCGGAATACGACCCCCCCAATGCGACCTTATGCCCCTTCATTTTAAACCAAAGCCCTTATTAGTGACTTGGCAGCGTAGACGGCGGTAACACCATTGTCAAATGGCGGAGAAACCTCCATGAAGTCAAAGCCAACCACACTGCAGTTACTCTTAACGTAGTCTATTACGCATTCGAGATTATTAAACCCTATGCCGCCGGGCTCAGGATTCCCGACTCCAGGAGCTGCGAGCGGCTCCAGAACATCGAAGTCTATGGAAAGGTAAACGCCCATGCCCTTAACATCCTCGAGTATCCGATCGTAGTCAGCCACCCCAGAATAGTCGATTCCGGCGGACTTTGCGTAATCCGCTTCATCGGCGCTGAAGCTGCGGGCCCCCAATATCCTAACGCCAAACCCTTCCTCGCTTATCCTCCGCATCACCGTGGAGTGGTTGAGTTTCTCCCCCATATAGTCGTCACGCAAGTCAAGGTGCGCGTCCAGGCTGAGGATTGTGAAGTCCTGCCCACCCAACGCCCTCACTACGCCAAGAGTCATCAAGTGCTCGCCGCCCAGGACTATCGGCTTGAAGTCGCCGCCACCATCCCGCAGGTCCCTGACAGATTCCGCAACCCTCCTCAGAGTCTCTGCCGCATTACCAGGGACCACGTCAACGTCTCCTGCATCATAGAAGCTTACGTCAAACACGCTCCCACCACCTAAATCCGGAGCCTCCTTCTCCAGCCCCAGGAATTCCCGCCTAATCTCTAGGGGAGCGTGCCTGGAGCCAGACCTATTCGTGCTGGTAGAGTCGAATGGTATTCCAATGATGACGTATTCCGCCTCGCCGAGGCTGCTGGTGGACTCAAGCCTTAGATTCCGGCTCACGTATAAGCTATCCATCGCCATATGTTATACACTAGATGACTATTTATTTCCAAAACCTGAGGATAGAGGCGGGTGAAGGCGTTTACGAGCCTGCTGAAGACAGTTTCCTGCTGGCAGAGAAGCTTGATGTCGAGCGGGGGGATGAAGTGCTTGACATGGGAACTGGAACAGGGATAATAGCATTATCGGCTGCCAGGAAGGCGGGGAGGGTCCTAGGCGTTGACATAAACCCAGACGCCGTCAGGCTGGCCAGTATAAACGCGGGTTTGAACGGTTTTGAGAACACGGAGTTCCGTGAGAGTGACCTGTTCAGCAGGGTGGATGGAATGTTCGATCTGATAACGTTCAACCCACCATACCTGCCGGTAGACGACGGGAAAGGGAGCGAGATGTGGTCCGGCGGAGCCGGCGGAGTAGAAGTTTTGGAGAGGTTTGTGGTGGAGGCATGCAGCTTCCTGAAGGAAGGCGGCAACATAAGGATGCTTGTCTCCAGCCTTAACGGCCTGGATTACGTCAGGGGGATGGTCGGTAAGACAGGATTCAAGAGCCAGGTGATCGCAGGCAAGAGGTTCTTCTTTGAGGAGCTGTACGTCCTCACTGCAAGCCGCATGTAAGTGCTTTATTTAGGGAGGGCATATATTATACCATGAATAAAGGATCTTACTTTATCGGACTGCTAGCTGTTTTTATATTGGCTCAGAATGGTGTTTCACAAGGCTCTGGTGACGGTTACCTTAACCCAACATGCGTTTCAACGCTTTCAGACGATTTCATCAACCTGATACAGGTCGTTGACGTGGACAAGGATGGGGTGCCCAACATACTGGTCGGAACCAGCAAGAACGGCATCCTATACAACTACATATACAAGGGCGCTGACTGCACGACAGACTGGGAGGTGCTTGACAACGGAGGATGGTCGTACAACACTCCAGGAGATGTTAAGAGCTTTGCTGTGGCAGACCTTGACGGGGACGGTAGGAACCAGATTGTCATGAACTCCATCGAGTCTAAGCGGGAGAAATCATCAACCCCGACCGAATACGTCTACGTAATAAAGGACAATGCGATAGACGACTGGAACTTCGACAAGGAATGCGGTTTCACCCACAGCGTGGACGTGGCAGACATAGACGGGACAGGCGTCAAGAACGTTGTGATGGGCACCAAGGCAAGAAAAGTGTGCGTCATAAAAGACAACCCCAAAGACAAGACTCCCATACTATGGAGCTATGACACAGGCAAGTACGAAGTCCAGTACGTTAAATCCATGGACATAAACGGGGACGGTAAGGCGGAGACCATAGCAGTCTCCAGCAAATACCTGGACGCATACATCTACTGCATCGACAATATGGGGGGGAAGATGTGGGAGGCAAACATACCTAAAGGGCTCTACACGCCCGCACTAACAAGCAATGTCGTCGAAGTAGCTGAGATGAAGCCAGGGAAATACAGCATCATAGTCGGCACATACGAGAACGGCGTGGAATCATACGACAGCAAGGGTGCTAAAGAGTGGAGCTACAAGACAGGCAACCTAGTCTCAAGCGTCCATACGGCAGACGTGGACGGGGACGGCAGCAGGGAGGTCCTGGTGGGTTCAGGCTCGAACGTTATCGCACTAGACGGCAGAGGAGGCAAGAAATGGTCCTGGGGGTCAGACACTCCCTCAACGATATACAGCATATCATCTGCAGACTTGGACGGGGACGGCAAGATGGAGGTTGCAGTCGGAACCAGCAGGTACATCCATGTGTTAGACAACAACGGGAAACTGAAGGGCAGTTGGAGATACACTGTAGAGATACAGGGCTCCAGCAGGGCGTATGAAGAGCGTGACGCTAACGCTGTGGCGATACGCTTCAGCGACCTGGACTTGGACGGGGCCGTGGAGGTTGTTGTGGGGTGGAACTGGGAGCAGGACACTATAATGGGCAACCAGTACATAGGCGACGTGAGAGTCTATGAGATAAACAGGAACTACGTGCCAAAACCACCGACCACGACGACAATACCTCAAGAAGTGAAGGATGAGATAGACGCTGAGATGAAAGCAAAGCAAAAGGCAGTAGAAACCGCCACAACCACTACACAAAAAACCCGCGACATGGACGAGCTCTTGGACACTCCAAAACCCACGACGAAGGGGCGAGGGGATGATGATGGTGAGGGGGGGTTATGCTGCCTGCCAGCACTACCCGCAATACTCGCACTGGGGGCGGCCATCATAGCGAGGACGCCGTTGATGATAACAAAGGAGGATTGAAAGATGATTTTAGTGAATACGGAGCAGATACACGGTAAAAAGATTGTCGAATGCCTGGGACTGGTAAGGGGGAACACCATAAGGGCCAAATGGTTCGGGAAGGACATAATCGCGGGAATAAGGAACCTTTTTGGGGGGGAACTGAAGGAGTACACGGAGATGATAACCGAATCAAGGGACGAGGCCACGAAACGCATGGTAGATGAGGCTGAGAAGCTGGGGGCCAACGCGGTAGTGAACGTGAGGTTCACGACCAGCCAGGTGACGCAGGGCGCTGCCGAGATACTTGCCTATGGGACGGCAGTCAGGGTCGAGTAATTTATTACCCTTGATTCATATTTTTGATGAGTATGTCCGCTTCAGAGAAAGCACTCATAGAGGCTGCATTATTCGTGTCAGGGAAGAACCTTAGCGCTGAAAAACTCGCTGAATTATGCGGAGGTCTTGAAGTCAATGCTGTCAGAGAGATTGCCGACGAGCTTGTTAGGGAATACTCCAGGAGAGACGGGGGGATAGAGGTATTCAAGGCCGGGAAGAGTTATGCCATGAGGATAAAGCCTGACGTGGAAGACCAGGTCACTCACCTGATACCTGAGACAGACATGCCGAAGGCAATGCTGAAGACCCTCGCGTTGATAGCCTACGAGCAGCCCCTCAAACAGTCGCACGTGGTGAAGATACGGGGCAACAGGGTTTACGTGTACTTGAAGCGGCTTGAGGAGCTGGAGTTCATAGAGAGAAGGCCTGAAGGCCACACGAAGATACTTACGACGACCGCGAAGTTCAACAAGTATTTTAGGATAAACGACTCCAAGGAACTGGTCAGGGCTGACATAAAAGCCCAGTCAGAGGAGGCTGTGAGGGAGGCTGAGACAGAGGAGGAAGAGGAGGCAGCCCAGACTAAGCTGGACGCTGAGACAGGTGAGGTAGTCAAGTACGAGAACATGAAGTGAGCATGAAAAGAATAGCGCTTACACTGGCTGTCGTGGGCGTTATCCTATTCCTAGCGTTTCCAGTCTCAGCGAAAGACTATTACTTGGACAAGGCGTTAATAGCAATGAACGTCAACCCTGACGGCAGCATAGACGTTGAGGAGAACATCACGTTCAGGTTCAGCGGCTCCTTCACGTACGCGTACAGGGACATCAACAGGGGAGTCTGGCGTGTTAGCGGCATAGAGGTTTACGATGGTGTCACTCCGCTGAGGCACGAGCTGAGCGCTGCCAGCGGATACGAGAGGGTCAGATGGTACTACAGTGCGAGCAGCCAGGTTAAGACGTTCACCATCAAGTACAGGCTCACGAATGCTATAGAATGCTATTCTGACGTGTGCGACCTCAACTGGAAGATGTGGGGGCCTGGCTGGGACAAGTCCTTAAAAGACCTTGAAGGGTACGTCATGCTTCCTGAGAAGGTCGGGGACTCGAAAGAAGTCTACACGTGGGGCCATCCTGAACTGAAGGGGAGGATTATGATGGTGGACAACCAGAAAGTCATCTACCAGACGTTCAACATACCGGCTAAAAGCTGGGTAGAAGTGCGGACCGTATTCCCGAGATACGCGCTCGATAACCCGACGAACGCCATCAACAGGAACGGGCCGGGACTAGAGGGGATAATAAGGGATGAGGAGGACTACAGGCCACCCATTGAAACCGACTGGCTCATGAACTGGATTTTCCTGCCATCATTCCTGCTGGTATGGGGGATAGGATTCTTCGGAGGCATTGTCCTTACGATATTGAGATTAGTGAACCCTTCCTGGGGGAATAGGATGACAGCAGTCTGGAGTAAGCTGATTATACTCGGGGTGATATTACTGGTCTCGCTTGTTATTGTGGGGCTAGTGAACAACGTCAGCGGCATAAACACGGACGACATAACATATGCCGTGGCATTCATGGTTTTTGAGGCTGGAACCTTCGCGGGAATATGGCACATCTACGGGAGAGAACCTGAAGTGGGGGTCCAGTCGATATACGAGCGTGAGGTGCCCTACGACTACAGTCCCGCGATAGTCGATGCGTTAATGCACCAGACCTGCAGGGAGCCGAGGCAGAGCATGATGGGCGCGGAACTCTTGGACTTGTGCTTGAGAGGCAGCATTAGGATTAGTAGGATTACTACGGAAAAGACGCTGGGATTGTTCGGCGGCGAAGACTATGAGATAAGGTTGCTAAGTGAGGACGGGTCTAACCTGCCTAAGAGCGAGCTGCTTTTGCTCAGGATAATCAGGAAGGCTGCGAACTTCGGGTTCGAGGGACTATTCAAGAGGAGGGTGAGGGACAACACGCCAGACATCGTCACACTAACGGAGCTTAAATACTACCTGAGGTCAAGACCGCACCAGACGCGGGAATGGTTCAACAACTGGAAGGATTTGGTGTCAAAGGATGCGGTGGAGAGGGGGTTCTTCTCGAGAGAGAACGGCTACAAACCCTTCGGTATTGCGACCATTATCGTGATGGCCCTGTCGGCCGTCTTTTCATGGGTTCCATTCGTGCTTGTCCTTGCGGAAGCATTCGCGCTCGCGATAGTGTTCCCCAACGCCCTCCCAAACAGGACGGAGAAGGGGGCGCTCCACTATGAGAAGTGGGTGAGGTTGAAGAAGTTCATGGAAGACTTCAGCAACCTCAGGCAGATACCGCCGGACGCAACATTATTATGGGAGAAGTATCTCGTCTACTCGATACCCCTGGGGGTAGCGGACATAGTTCAGAAAGTAATGGATGAAGTCTTTAAGGACTATGGCAAGGAATTCCAGTCCAACATGATATACGGGAGGGGCTTCAGCGCATCCTCCTTCGGCTCCGCGGTAGGCGGCTTCTCGAGCGCATTCGCCACAGCCACAAGCACGTCCGGCGGAGGCGGCTTCGGCGGAGGCGGAGGCGGAGGCGGCGGAGGCGGCGGAGGCGGGGCAGGATAGATTTAATAACAACCTTTTGTAATAATCTGTGGAGGTGGTAATATGATAGGCATAGGAATAATAGGACTATTATTATTGGTTATAATCGGATTCTGCGGGATGATGGTGCTCGCACTCATACTGGTGTACAACGGCCTCGTCCAGTCGAGGAACAGGTGCGAGAACGCGTGGAGCCAGATAGACGTCCAACTGAGGAGGAGGAACGACTTGATACCCAACCTCATCGAGACGGTGAAGGGATACGCAGCCCATGAGAAGGAGACGTTCGAGAACGTCACTGCGGCGAGAGCCGCGATGGCTAACGCCAAGAGCGTGAAGGACAAGGCGACGGCAGACAACCTGCTTACGGGAGCCTTGAAGAGCCTGTTCGCTGTGGCTGAGAATTACCCGCAACTGCAGGCCAACCAGAACTTCATGAAGATGCAGGAGGAGCTCACTACAACGGAAAACAAGATCGCGTACGCGAGGCAGTTCTACAACGACTCGGTGCTGAACTACGACACCAAGAGGCAGAGCTTCCCCAACAACATCATAGCTGGGGTGTTCAGATTCGTGGACAGGGACTACTTTGAGGTTGAGGAGGCCGCGAAGGGAGTTCCGAAGGTGGACTTCAGCAGGAAGGGATGACTGTAGGATGGAGAAAGTCAGCTTCTACGACCAGATATCCAGGAACAAGAGGAACTCGTGGCTGCTCATGATAGTGGTTTTTGCTTCTGTCGCAGCCCTGTCCCTCGTAATGTCAGTGATATTCTCGCGCGTATACGGTCCGGGATTCATGTTCGTCTTCCTCATGTTCGCGACAGTATTCAACATAGGATACATAGTGTACACGTACTATAATTCCGCGAAAATCGCGTTATCCTCGGTCAAAGCGCGAAAGGCGGATGGACCCCAGTACCAGCAGCTGAGGAACATAGTCGACGAGATGACGATTGCGGGAGGCATGCCACGGCCAGAAGTGTATGTCATGCCTTCGCCGGACATAAACGCCTTCGCGACAGGCAGGGACCCTGAGCACAGTGTCGTTTGCGTGACCGACGGGGCCGTGCAGAAGCTGTCTAGGGAGGAACTGCAGGGGGTGATAGCCCACGAGCTCACCCACATAAGGAACTATGACATACGGTTCGTGACGCTGGTGGCGGTGATGGTGGGGCTCGTGTCGATAATATCCCAGATGTTCCTGAGGAGCATGTGGTACTCCAGCATGGGGGGCGGAGGCAGGAACCGTGGCGGAGGAAACACATTATTGCTCGTTATCGGGATTGCGCTATCGATAATAGCGCCCATAATAGTTATGCTCGTCCAGATGGCCATCTCCAGGAGGAGGGAGTACATGGCGGATGCCGGTGCGGTAGAGTTGACTAGATACCCGCAGGGGCTTATAGGCGCGCTGGAGAAGATAGGGACTGAAGCAAAGAAGGGTTTGAAGACCGAGGTGAACAAGGCTGTGGCCCCCATGTTCCTCTCAGACCCCACGCGCATGCGATTAACAGACTTGTTTAACACCCACCCTCCGATAGAGAACAGGATAAAAGCCCTGAAGGCAATGTGATTAACGGGTTGAATATCGTGGAAAAAAGTGTTACTGCCGCTAGTTCTAGCAGAAAAAAATGTTTTTTTGCGTTATTATTGGCTGCACTCGTCCTCGGATGCGTCAACGAATTAAGCGAGGATGAAGGCGTCAGTAAGCCGAAGAATGAGTTTAGGAACGTCATCCTGATCGGCTGGGATGGCGTGCAGAGGAACCATCTGATGGAACTGTATGCTGGGGGTAAGATGCCCAACCTTAAGAAGCTTAGCGAAAAAGGCGCGATAATCTCGATAAACGTCACTACCGGGGGGAACTCCACCAAACCAGGGTGGGCGGAGATACTCACAGGATACAGCTACAGGAAGACGGGAGTATACAGCAACAAGAGATTCCAGGCCATACCGGAGGGATACACCATACTGGAACGCCTTGAGAAACGCTTTGGCGACAAGAACATAGAGACGGTCATGATAGCGGGAAAGAAGAACAACATGAGGAGCACCCCCCCAACGCCTGCCAGAGAACTGGAGGATGGAAGGCAGATGCTGTTGGATATGGCCAGGGTGAATGGGATAACCAACAGGAAGTTCCTGGAGGAAGTGGAGAGACTGGGTAAAGGGAAGAAGGATAGGATAGGCGTCATAAACAAGATAATGGATGCCATCCTGGAGAAGACAAGCAACATATACAAGAGGCGGGCTGTGACCGCGAGACTCAGGAGGATAAGGATGGCTTTCGAGGATAGGGGAGGGCAGCCATATTACCATACTAGTAGGAACATAGACAGGTGGGTGGGGGATGAATACAGGAACATGACTGAAATCGGGGAACTGTCGCTGAATACTATTGAAGGATACGACGGGGGTAGATTCTTCTTCTTCTTCCACTTCATGGAGCCAGACTACACTGGACACCGTTACGGTGAGAATTCGGAGGAATACACTAGAGACCTCATCCTGTTGGATGGATGGCTGGGGAAGATCATGGAAAAACTGGATGACAAGGGGATGGATGATACCATGATAATAGTCGCCTCAGACCACGGGTTCAGTGAAGGCCAGACAGGACACGCGTTCGCGGCATACACTTTTATGGCAGCCAACGACCCCACAATAGTGAGGAACGGCGATAGGAAGGACATAGCACCCACCATGCTGGAGACTTACGGCATAGACCCTGGGAAGATCAAGCCTGAGATAGAGGGGAAGTCGCTTAGGGAAGGTGCGGGACCTGCTGCCCTAGAGAGGCATCCGCCAACACACTCGCCCAACAAGCAGTCGAAAAACAAGAAGAAGGGTTATTAGCGCTGGCCTGTGGGAGATGGGGGGTGAAGACGGCAGCCGCCACTAAACCAAAGTGAAGACGCTTTATGGAGGGCTTTTATTGCAGTATTTCCCGTATTCATTACATGTCCATCAGCAGGAGAGAATTCCTTATAAGAGTTGCTGCAGGAGCGGTCGCATCACAAGTAGGGGCTCTCGCCAGCGCACAGCATCCCGAGAACCTGAAGGCCCCGGGGGAAGAGCAGGATCCTTTGGAGAGGATACTGAGAGAATTTCTAGCGTCACCTGGAAAAGTCAGGACAGACAGGGAGACCATAAAAAAATCGCTTTTTGAAGTCAGGGGTCCGAGAGAGGTAGAAGGCAAGGAGGGTCCGGTCACCATCATGTCTAAGAGGGGCATGGCAATGGCGATTGATGACAAGGGGGTCTATTTCATCACAGCAAACCACATGGTAGACGAGAAACCCGATGAGCTTATCATACAGACACACTTGATTGAACCTGGCGTGACACGCACGTATGCAGTGCTTAGGAGCAGATTCGAGGTTGTCGCGCGCGATGAAAAAGCAGACCTCGCGCTACTCCGAAGACAGAGATTCGATTTTGAACAGGGCGAACCAGGGGGAGTTGTGTTCAGCATGTCACCAGAAAAGCCAAGTCCAGGAGAGGTAGTATCCAGGTTTGAAAGGCCTGTCGGAGTTAATGTGAGCGATAAGGAGTACAATCTAGTGTACGGGGGAAGCGAGTTCTACGAGGGCATGGAGGAGTTCTACAGACAGCACGGCGTGAAGGAATACGACCCCAAGAGGGTTCCACTCGGCAAGAGCATATTACCTGCAGGTAAGAGCATCATGGAGGAACGCGGCATGGTAATCCCCTACAGACAGGAGGACATCAGGAGGATGTACCCCAAGGCGAAGGATGATCCGAACACAGACCCCAGCATATCCGCCCTAGTGACGACATCCTCATTCAACGGCGACAGCGGGTCCCCAGTATTCAGGAGGGTTGATACAATAAAAGGGGAGGCCTACGAGTTCGTGGGCATATTGACTGAGGGATATGGAAGGGTAGAGTGGATTGAGACTCCAGGACACCCTGGACACGGTAAAATGCAGCACGTCGTCACCCAATTCACCCACAGGGATGCGATAGAGAGATTCCTAAGGAGACACCTGGAGGAGAGGGGGAAGAGTAAAGGATAATAACCGTTGGGACACATAGTATTCCATGAGGATAGGCCTCGCCACCTACGCGTTCCCGGACTTGAGTGTCGTTGACGCCGTGAAAATGTGCCTACGGTACAGCGACCACGTGCACATCTCGCCCATATACCCGGAGGTGAGCCAGGGGGATGTGGACGAGCTGCTGGAGTTAAGAGAGTATTTCGGTGCTGACTTCTCGGTGCACGCGCCATTCCCGACACGCGGTGAGATGGCAGACCTCGGCACTAAGAGAGGTCATGAGCTCTTCAGAAGCTCTATCGAATTCGCCTCCAGACTGCATTCCGACAGGATAGTCTTCCACAGTTCCGACAGGGACAAGAAGGAGGATATGATAAGACACTCGAAGGATCTTGTGAGAATGTGCGGGGACTACGGGATGCTCGCATGCTTTGAGAACAGGCCGGACGAGGAGAGCCATATAAGAGACAAGGAAGACTTTCTCGCATTCATAGATGATGTGCCGGGAGCCAGATTATGCTTTGACACAAGCCACTATTACATGTGGAGCAGGGATGTGAATTCCCTGGCGGATGCAGTCAATTCTGTCGCAGAACACATCGGGGTGATACACATGGTGGACACCTTCCAGGATCAGGACGCCCACATGCTCCCAGGATTCGGGGAGATATCACTAAGGCATCTGACGCCCGTCTTCATGAGGATACCTGACTTGAAGAACACCCCATTCATCTTCGAGGATCAGGAGCCCTTCGAATACGAGAAGGGCATACTGAACCTAAGGCACGCCTTCGTCAGCAAGAAGGGCATGATAGACCGCCAGAAAGGCGTCGACCCCGACGTCCTGAAGGGGGAAGGCGAACTCGACTAGAGCTTCAAGACCAAAAGCTTGGATATCCTGGAGTTCTCCTTCAGCTCCAAGCCATTGCCTCCCACAGTCAAAGGAATCACATATTCACTGCCCCACTCAAGGGTGAATAGCGTGGCATGCGTGCAGCCGACCTTCAGCAGGCGCGGATGCGGGGAGATGAATCCGATGCCGTCAACCTTCTCCACCACCTCATTCAGCGTCACAAGATACTTGCCTGGCCTCAACTCCCACCACCCGTACTCGTCTTCCGGACTCTTCTTAGGCTCCAGCTTCACCCGCCGGGGCTCCTCATACTCCCTGCCACTGAAATCAATCTTGCCGGGCCCTGCCAGCGCGTATACTTCGTTCACTGTAAGGTCGATGCTGTATTCCTTGACCTGATTTTCCAGGGAGACGAGTTTCTTTACCGTAGAGGCGACGTCGCCGCCCTTCATCAATTCTGCCATAACATACCACCCCAAGAAGTTTATTGTTAATAATTACGTTATATTTAAACATATGGAAGTCAGGAGAGTGGACGGCAGGAAGGTTGAGGGGATAACGCCACCACAGCCAGCTAGAGAGGTCAGGGGGCCATGGAGACCCTGATGAGGAAGAACGTCGTGCCGCCGAGAAGCTCCCTAAAGCCAAGCCCGCTGAACATTGAACATAGGAGGAAGCAGGGAGAAGACGGGTTAGGGCAGAATATTGACGTTGACGCCTGATTAGAGGGTTATCTTGAGTGAGGGGTTGGTTCTGCCGTTAAATATTTTGCCTGTCCCGCCGTCCACCTTCATTGAAGGACTCGAGAGGGCGGTCACAGACCGTGTTTGATTTACGTTTGAGCCTCCAACCCCTCTGTTTATATATACGTCTTTAGTTTATTTAAGTCGATGATAGAGCACGAGAAGGAGTTGTACACCGACGATGAGATACTCAGGGAGCTGCACCCGGTCGTCAGGGATTGGTTCACAGGACGTTTCACCGGATTCGCCAAACCGCAGTTGTATGCTGTGCCCAACATAATGAGGGGTAGGAACACGCTCGTAAGCGCGCCCACCGGTAGCGGGAAGACGCTGACAGCCTTCATGAGCGTGCTAAACAAGCTTATAACATGGTCCCTCATCGGAGACCTGGAGGACAAGGTTTACTGCATCTACGTTTCTCCGCTGAAGGCGTTGAACAACGACATAGAGAAGAACCTTAACGAGCCGCTGAGGGAGATAGAAGAGCAGTCAGACAAAGATTTTGGCATAAGAGTCATGGTGCGCACTGGAGACACCACGCAGAGCGCCAGAAGCAGGATGCTGAAAAAACCGCCGCACATACTAATAACCACCCCGGAAAGCCTCGCCCTAATGCTCGCGTCCCCGAAGTTCAGCCAGAGGCTTGCTGACGTCAAGTGGTTCATAATGGACGAGGTTCACGCCCTCGCGGAAAACAAGAGGGGGGTGGACTTGAGCATAAGCGTAGAGAGGCTCCAGAACCTTGCTGGAAGGTTCACCAGGATAGGGTTAAGCGCCACCATACACCCCCTTGAGAAGGTGGCTGAATACGTTGTAGGATACGAGAGGGGAGAGCCGAGGGACTGCAGGATAGTTGACGTCAGATACATAAAGGAGCTGGACATAAAAGTCCTGAGCCCCGTGCCGAACATAATGACTGCAACACAGGACGAGATGCATAAGGCACTCTACAACCTGCTCGACGACCTTATACAACAGCACAAGACGACGCTAATCTTCACCAACACGAGGTCTGGGACGGAGAGGGTGGTAAACCACTTGAAAACAAAGTTCCCTGGTAAATACGTGGAGAACATCGGGGCGCACCACAGCTCCCTAAGCGCGGAACACCGGCTGGACATTGAAGACAGGCTCAAGAGGGGCGAGCTTAAGGTCGTCGTCTCGTCCACAAGCCTTGAATTGGGAATAGACATCGGATACATAGACCTTGTCGTGCTGCTCGGGTCGCCGAAGAGCGTTGCGAGAGCCCTCCAGAGGATAGGCAGGTCAGGACACCAGTTGCATGAAAAATCCAAGGGCAGGATAATAGTCCTGGACCGGGACGACCTGGTGGAATGCTCGGTACTGCTTAAGAATGCGCTGGAAGGCAGGATAGACGAGATAAACATACCTGAAAACTGCCTGGACGTGCTGGCACAGCAGATATATGGGATAGCGGTGTCAAACGTCGAACACGTGGACAACGTCTATGAGATGGTCAGGAGGAGCTACTGCTACAGAAACCTTAGGAGAGAAGACTACGATTCAGTGATAAATTACCTTGCGGGGGGATACGTCGAGCTGGAGCAGAGAAGCGTCTACGCAAAAATATGGCTAGACGAGGATACCAAAATGATCGGCAAGAGGGGGAGGATGGCGAGGCCCATATACTCCATGAACATAGGCACCATACCTGACGAATCGTACGTCACAGTCAAGGTGGGTGAGCATAAGGTGGGGAAGCTGGATGAGGGTTTCCTGGAGCGCCTGAGCAAGGGGGACATATTCGTGCTGGGGGGGAGCATATACAAGTTCAAGTACTGCAGGGGCATGACGTGCCAGGTTTCGCCGGACGCGGGGCCGCCGACAGTCCCCTCCTGGTTCAGCGAGTCGCTGCCCCTAAGCTACGGTCTCGCGTCTGAGATACAGAGGTTCAGGCGGCTTATGGAGGAGAGGATGGATTCCCCTAAGAGGGAGGTGTGCGGGTGGCTGCACAATTATCTTTACGCTGACGCCAACACGGTGGAGAGCGTGTACGAGTACTTCAGGGAGCAGTACAAGTATTCGATGATACCCCACGACAGGAGGATATTGATAGAGTACAATCAGGCGTTCAAGAAGAGGTACATAGTATTCCACAGCCTGTTTGGGAGGAGGGTTAATGACGCGCTATCCCGCGCGGTGGCTTATGTGATAGCCAAGAAGGAGCGGAAGAACGTTGCGATAAGCCTGTCAGACAACGGATTCTATCTCACGCTGAGCGGCAAAGTGCAGGCTGCGAACGCCTTCAATAGTCTTGGGCCCGGAAACTTAAGGGAGACTCTTGTGGAGTCGATAGACAAGACTGAAGTCTTGCTGAGGAGGTTCAGGCACTGTGCGACACGCAGCATGATGATGTTGAGGAACTATAAGGGTAGGACCAAGAGCGTTGGAAAGCAGCAGATGGGCAGCAGGATACTCCTGAGTTTCGTGAAGAAGGTGGACTCGCACTTCCCCATACTCGAAGAGGCTAGGAGGGAGGTCATGGAAGACCTGATGGACGTGAAGAACGCTGAGGAAGTGCTTTCGAAAATCATTTCGGGGGACATAGAGGTGGATGAGATCAACACGGATATTCCAACGCCATTCGCCCTTAACCTGATAGGCAGGGGCTACATGGACGTGCTGAGGACTGAGGACAGGCAGGAGTTCATAAGGAGGATGCATGAAGCGTTGCTGGAGAGGATTGCGTGATGGACTTGATGAGCTTGAAACCAGGGTTCAATATTGTGGGGCTAACGCTCCACGTCAACGAATACAGTACGCTGGCTTTCGCCGACACCCACCTGGGCTATGAGGAGGCTTTGAACAAGCAGGGTGTCCTAGTGCCACACTTCCAGTACGCGGACATCGTATCCCACATAAGGGAGGCAGTCAGCATGGTAGAGCCGGAGAGGATAGTGATAAACGGGGACTTGAAACACGAGTTCGGGGGGATAAGCAGGCAGGAATGGGATGAGGTCCTCAAGTTCCTCGACGAGCTGAAGGACTATGACGTGACGCTCGTCAGGGGAAACCATGACACCGTAATCGGTCCCATAGCAGACAGGAAGGGTGTGAAGGTCGTCGAAGAACTCAGGTTAGGCACTACACTGTTTGTGCATGGCCATAAAATCCCGGAAGACACTGACGGCATAGAAACAATTGTTGTCGGCCATGAGCACCCTTGCATAGGCTTGAGGGAGGAAGGCAGGGTCGAGAGGGTCAAGAGCTTCCTCGCTGGGGAATGGGAGGGCCTGGACCTGATAGTATTGCCGTCCCTCAATTTCCTGACAGAAGGCGTTGATGTGACACAGGAAAGGCTGTTGTCCCCGCTGCTGCGGGGAGACATCCGGGATTTCAGGGCCTATGGGGTGGAAAACGGGGAGATAATGTACTTCGGAACCCTAAATTCCATATTTGACAAGGATTTATGATTTTTGGTGTATATTTTCCATTTTTGATAACATTTATATACTTGAATTTAATATATTTCAATGGAGACTGTCTTGGACGGCATAGTAGACGACAAGATAATCAGGATAATGAATGCATTGATGAAGGACAAGACAGAACTCTACCACTTGAACAAGCTCTCCAAGAAGTCGAGGGTGCCGATAGCCACGACATCAAGGATAGTGAAGGTCCTTGTGAAACAGGAGATTGCGGAGACATTGAAGATAGGCGGGATAAAACTATACCGCCTTAAGAAGAACGGCAAGACCAGCACCCTAAGCAAGCTTCTGGGGGTGGCGTGCAAATAATATCCCGCCAGCCTCAGCGGGATAAAAGTCCAGCCTCGTCAACGCCGCCCCCAGCCCCCTAAATCAAAAGACACACGTTCTATTGGGAAAAAATTAATATTTAATCAAATAATCCCATGAAAAATGGATATTTAAATAAAAAATGACAATATATGTGAAGATATTTCAAAATGGCAAAGAGTAGGAATAGGATACACGTTATAGACGTTACTAACAGGGATGGGGTGCAGACGTCCAGGCTAGGCCTCGCAAAGCTCGAGAAGACCATGATAAACCTTTATCTGAATGACATGGGCGTATTCCAGAGCGAGTTCGGATTCCCAGTCACGCCGCACGAGACCAACTACCTGAACGCGAACCTGGAGCTGGCTGAGATGGGGCGCATCAAGATGAGGCTTTCAGGATGGATACGCGCGATAGAAAAGGACGTTAAAGACACGTTCCGCCTGACGCCCAAGATAAAATACCTGAACCTGAGCATATCCACTTCACGACAGATGATTGAGGGTAAATTCCGCGGCAAAATGGTCTGGAAGGACGTAATCGACAACATGACCAGCGCGACAAAACTCTCACTGGAACTCGGGGCAAAAGAGGTGGGAGTCAACGCGGAAGACTCGTCAAGGACGGAGATAGATAGGCTAATAGAATTCGCTGAAGCCGCGAAACAAGCAGGGGCGGTAAGACTCAGATACTGCGACACACTAGGCTACGACGACCCGTTCAGCATATACGATAGGATAAAAAGACTGGCTGAAGAAGTCAAGATGCCAATAGAACTCCACTGCCACAACGACCTGGGAATGGCGGTAGCCACAACTGTCGCAGGGGCAAAGGCGGCGATAGACGGGGGTGTGGACGCATACGTCAACACCACGATAAACGGCCTTGGAGAACGCGCAGGCAACGCAGACCTGGTTTCAGTAATACTCGCAATAAGGAAGGCCAGCGGATTTGAAGGCAAATACCATTTCGCTGAGAAGATAGACCTCACGCAGTCCTGGAAGATATGCAGGTACGCCTCAATATCAATGCGGGTGCCGATACCCATAAACCAGCCGGCCATAGGAGACAACGCGTTCGCCCACGAGTCAGGCATACACGCGGACGGCGCGCTTAAAGACCACCGGAACTACGAGCTCTACGACCACCATGAGGTGGGTAGGGGACACATAGAGCAGGTAGAGACAGGCAGACTCATAACAACAGGCGAATACTCTGGGATAAAAGGCTTCAAGAACGTGGCAGGCAAGTTCGAACTAAAATTCAAGGACGACGAACACGCCAAAAAGATACTGGAACTAGTAAGATATGCGAACGTCCACACCCAGAAGCCTGTAACAGAAGATGAGATGAGGTTCATATCAAAATACCCGGAGCAAGCAAAGAAAATAATGACAGTCATGCCCCCAGGGACAGACCCAGTCATACAATACAGGCCATAGGATTACTTGAGTATGGGGCCTTTAGGTCCAGGCTCCCTAAAGTCTGGTGCAACACGCCCTTCAACACACAACCGGCATGCCCCACCCACGGTAAGGCATCTAGGACATACCCTCTTTCCGCAGAGCATGCACGTGTATGTCGCGTTGGGCGCTCCGCAGACGTCGCAGAGACCTTCGGACTCCATTTTAGCATTCAGCTTGCCTTCGGAAACCGGATCTTATCCTGCTTTACATTCACTGTCGGCAACTGGAGTGGCACTGGCAGGCCAAGCCTCTTTGACAGGGCTATTGCCTCTATTATGCTCTCCTGTATTATGGCGTTTGACAACTCAACCATAGCGTCCTTCTTCAATTCAATCCGGTCCTTCTCCTCGCTGTAGACGGTATTCAGCTTTGGGTTAGTGTACCATAAGCTACCGACCATCTGGATCAATCCCACTCCAGGACCGTATTCCACGTCATAGCGGAAGTTCACCAGCAGATAATCACCAACCCTCTTGTCATTCATCTTCTTGATGGAGATTATCGTCGAATTGGCGTTCACTTCAACACTCTTAACCTTCTTGTCATGACGCTCTCCGACAACCTTGCTTATCCGATAGTTCAAAACAGTCATCTTTTTTACACTCAAAATTGGTTTACAATATAATGTATTACTCATTAAAAAGCAGCCTAAAAATAGTTACATATGCTTTATATATATCTCCCCGAACAATTGCTCCTGATTCAGCATTATCTTCATGTCATTTGACAGGTGGAGCAGGGACAGGAACGTTGACATTATCTCGTCACGGGTCTTTGCGATGTCAGAGAACAAAGCCACCTCTTTCGCAGACAGAATCTCCATAATACGCTTGTAGGTTGACTCTATAACAACGAGCATGTTGACTTCCGGCTCGATAACAATCTCACGCACACGGCCGCCATCATCCCTGACTTCAACCATCCTGGACTTAGCCCTACCCCGTTCTGTCAGCGCGCTCTGGATGGCTTCTATCAACTCTTCAGCAGTAACCCGGCGGGTCAGGCTCCTTGTTGGTTTTATGGATATGGGATACGGCTCCGTCTCAGACGAGACCAACGCCGCGGTAGGGTAGGAGCTGTTGAATATGAAGTCGAATGACGTGGCAAAATCAGTGTATTCCTTCGGCCGGGGGGTGAGTATGTCAGCCTTCATCCTTAATAACACGGAGCAGACTAGTATGACGTTCGCCGGAATGCGGAAGTTCATCTCCCGCATCTCATCGACTCTCTTAGAATAACGGGTTGCCAGCTCTGCCAGGTTAATATCCCAGGGGTCCATGCCCTTCAGCACTTCGTGAAGGATATCCTTCCATGTGCTGTCTTCTGACTCCACTAGCTCGTCCAGTCTCTCCATTGCCCAGCCTCTTCATACCAGACCACCCCTCGTATGGAGATATTGGGAGTAGATGCTTAAAAATAGGGGTTATAAAGGATTTTTAGAGGAGCGGGTAAATACATAGTACCGAGAAAAACAGGTGATGATTATGGTTAAAGTAGGGATAAACGGGTTTGGAAGGATAGGCAGGCTTGTGCTGAAGGCCGGCCTGAAGAAGGGTGGAATAGAGTTTGTGGCTGTTAACGATCTGACTGACGCGAAGACGCTCGCGCACCTGCTGAAGTATGACAGCGTTCACGGCATCTTCCAGGGGGAGGTTAAGTCAGGGGAAGGCAAGATAATCATAGACGGGAAGGAGATAAAGGTGCTCAGCGAGAGGGACCCTGAGAAACTACCTTGGAAGGAGCTTGGCGTTGACGTTGTGGTTGAGTCGACGGGAAGGTTCAGGCAGAAGGAGGACGCTGAAAAGCACATAACGGCGGGAGCCAAGACTGTCATAATCTCGGCGCCAGGGAAGGGGGATATGCCCAGCATAGTCCACGGCGTGAACGACATTGAATCCAAGGGCGTTAAAGTGTTTGATAACGCGTCGTGCACCACCAACTGCCTCGTCCCAGTAGTTCACGTTCTCGAGAGCGAGTTCGGGATAGAGAAGGGTTTGATGACGACGATACACGGGTACACTGCAGACCAGAATATAGTTGACGCGCCACACAAGGACTTGAGGAGGGCGAGGGCTGCCGCAATAAACATCGTGCCGACCACAACCGGAGCGGCGAAAGCGACCGGAAAGGTCATGAAAGTGATGAAGGGCAAGCTGGACGGCATGTCCATACGGGTGCCTGTCCCAGACGGCAGCCTAGTTGACCTGGTCGCAGTCCTGAAGAAGGACGTTACTGCCGAGGAGGTTAACGCTGCCATGAAGAAACACGCCGAAGGCGAGCTGAAAGGCGTGTTGGAATACACTGAGGAGCCGATAGTCTCCACGGACATAATCGGGAACCCCCACTCCAGCGTATTCGACGCCTCAGCCACCATGGTGATAGGGGGCAACCTGGTGAAAGTGCTCTCATGGTACGACAACGAGTGGGGCTACAGCAACAGGGTAATTGACCTTATAGGCAGGATAAGCGGGTGAAACACCCCGCAACCACCCCTTTTTTTTCACGCAGCATAAGACAGGCCATAAACCCCTGAAAAAGCCTTATAAACGCTTTTAAACTCATTTATCCCGTTAATAAACATGAAAGACAATCGGATAATCCTCTTCATGCTCATACCGATTGTTTTCTCTCTTTTCGCTATGAGCTATGTTAGGGTCAGCCGGCCTTCAGTCACTGGAGGCGCTATAACAGTCTGTTCCTCTGGAAACACATGCGACGGCAAGAATCCCGGAGACAGCTATATATGCGACAAGCGGATGGAGGAAGACCTTGAGGGCAGCTTCAACTGCGAATGCAATGAGTACTGCCAGCCGGAAATCGGCTTGGTCTGCTCCAAAGGCAGTGAGTGCGAGGGCAGGTCTCCTGGAAGCGTGTTCAGATGCGATGATGGCATGAAGTACGACCAGAATGGCGGCAACTACTGCTCATGCAGCATCCGCTGCGAATCACACCTGATTTAAAGACTGCGATAGTCTTCAATTATCTTCCTGTGGTCAAAAGCCAGGTCAGGCAAATCCTCCAGACTGAAGTACTCCGCATCCCCCGCGTCATCTCCTGCAGACAGTATCCCGCCGGTGATAACGCACTCGTATACTAGGGAGACTGTATGGCCCCTGGGATCCCTTGCAGGATCAGAGTATACTCCAGTCAGTCGGATGACCTTGACTTCAAGGCCGGTCTCCTCAAGAGCCTCCCTGACTACAGCATGTTCAACGGTCTCCCCGTAGTCCACAAAACCTCCCGGTATCGCCCACATACCCTTGAATGGGGGGTTAACGCGTTTTATCAGTAGTATGGAGTCCCCTCTTCTTATGAGCGCGTCAACAGTGAGTATGGGTTTCTTGGCGTCAAACATGTTTTATTATTATAAAGTCGGGGTAATATGTAATATGGGTCTTGCGAGATGGGTTTTAATGACTCTTATCCTGATGATCATCATCTCTGCCACCGTTAGTGCGGAAGAGGGTAAGGGCATTATCTCCAGGATTATCGGCTTCATTAAGGGTTTGTTCGGGTTTGGCGGTGGTTCTGGAAGCGCGACCACAACCACTTTGATGTGCTCGCCACCGTACATCCAGGTGGGGGTTGGCTGCTGCCTTGACGAGGACTATAACGGCATATGCGACAAGGACGAGGTGGTTGCGACCACGACTACCGTGAAGTCCCCTGAAACTACGCTGGCGACGACGACAACCACCGTCAAGATGGTGACTACGACCATGATGGAGACCACCACTACGACCACCATAAAGATAGCGTGCAGCGTGAACAGCGACTGCGGCGAGTCCGCGGAAGTCAGGGTCTGCTATAGGGGTGACGTCTACCTCCAGAGCGTGAGTTATTTGTGCAAGAAGCCGGGCACCCCGGAATCGGAGTGTAAGGAGTCCAGGAAGTTCGTCGGACAGACCATGATGAGCATGCCGCCCGCCACCGAAGACTGCTCTGACGGATGCAAGGATGGGGTCTGCCTTTAGAACCACACGCAAAAAAAAAAATGTTTTGTATTATATAGAATATTTTTTTGTTTTATTGGTTTTGCACTGCCAGGGAGCATGATATAAACAGAGCAGTCATATGAATAAACAGCAGGTACGTGCAAATGAATTCATGCGCCAGAATCTTCACGAGAAACACGCTAGTTTTACTGACATTAGCCATCCTTTACGCTAGCGCCGTCGACTCGGCTAGACTAGACGCATGCAGCCCTAACTGCGCTGCGGAAGACAACACAAGGCTCTGCACCAACGGCATTGACGACGACGGTGATGGGGGAGTGGACTGCTATGACTCAGACTGCATTAGGATTGCGGGAGTCAATCCGGAGAAGAGGTGCGGCAACAGGAAGGACGAGGACTGCGACGGGCTCGTAGACTGCTCGGACACTGATTGCAAAAACAAGAGGGCGTGCGTAATAAGGGTCAAGGGCGAGGACAAGGCAAGGAAATGCAGGAATCAAGTCGACGATGACGGTGACGGCACCATAGACTGCGATGACCAAGACTGCCTGAACGCTGTGAGAGGCATAGCAGAGAGGAAATGCAAGAACAATAAGGACGACGACTGCGATGGAGACGTCGACTGCGACGACCAGGACTGCCGGATAAAGAAGCCGTGCGTAAAAGGCAAGAAAAACGAGAATGACGCTAAAAAATGCAGGAACGGCGTGGATGACGACGGGGACGGCTACATTGACTGTGACGACCAGGAATGCATAGACTGGGGGATGGAAAACCCGGAGGGCAAATGCAATGATGGCTATGACAACGACTGTGACGGAGACGTTGACTGTGATGACCAGGACTGCCAGAGCAACCAGAGATGCGGAGGACCGGCAAGTACGACAACCACCCTGCCGAAGGTAAACTACTGTAGACTCATATGGGGTGACGACAACCCCCAGGGCAAGCTAGACGTCGTGTTTGTGGGAAGCGGATTCAACAGCCTGACAGACTTCAGGATGGTTACGAGCAAGATGAAGGAGCAGCTTGTTGGGGGTGATGCTGTGCCCCCATACAAGGGCTCCAATAAGATTGCGGTATGGAGGGTGGAGAAGGACTATGACAGGGTGATGGATGAAGACGACGGCGTAAGAGACGGTCAGGTAACCAGTCTAGCGAGGGAATGCCCGTTCTTCTCCTCAACAGGGGATAGGGCAGTACTGCTATCAGTCAATCCAAGATTCATATCACACGCGTACTTCGGGGGGAACGCGCACGTGTGCATAGGCCACGAGTATTTGACGGACAGTTTCCCGTTGATGATAAACGGGGGTAATTATGGTAGGAACAGGGAGGATGTTGAGAGGACGCTCATCCATGAGACAGGTCATTCGTTCATAAGCCTGAGGGACGAGTACACTTACGCAGGCTACTGGCAGGGGACTGCTGACAAGAATTGCGTGGCATCCTCAAGCCAGTGCAGCAGATGGGATGGGATGGACTCGGACCATGATTGTATCGCTGGCTGCAGCAACAGCAACTGGTGGAGGTCTGCAGACCAGAGCCTCATGAACAGCCAGTACCATAATTACTACTTCAATGACGTTTGCAAGCACTATGTCACACAAGTCTTGAACAGCTATTCGGGGTGAAGAAAATGCGGCGAATAACCACTATGTTGGCGGTCTTCCTGGTGTTGGGAGCATTAGGCGACTCGGAGAAAAGTTTTAGGATAACCCTGAAATACGATAAAGGCAAGATAGTAGAGAGGGGTGTTGAGGTGGTCGGCTTAAGGGCTGGCCCGGCTTACCAAGGGGACTACAGCCTTAAAGTAGTCTCATACAGGGGGGAGACTCTTTACACCGGGAGATTCAGCTTCCCAAGGGATGTCTCGTATGCACCGCCGTTGGACATATTCGACGATACTGGAAGGCAAATCCGGCCCGCACCAATGCCACCGGTCTCGAAGGCCGATAAGTCAACTATAGTGGTTACTACGCCTTATTATAGCAGTGCCTCTGAGATACGGGTCTACAATCCAGCAGGCGATAAGGAACTTGGGATAAACGTTAGGAGACTGTCAAACTACTGCGGGAACAGGGAGTGCGGGAAGGGTGAGAACTTCGGCAACTGCCCGAAAGACTGCAAGTCTGGAGGGGGGGATGGCTACTGCGACGGCATACCGGAAGGCAAATGCGACCCGGACTGCATGACATATGACATGGACAATGACTGCGAGAAAGCATACGAGAAGCCCAGTGAAAAAGGCCCTGCAGTGGCCGTGGCAATAATAACTGGGATGATACTGGTGGCGTTGGCGGCAGTCTACAAGTCAACGGCAGAAGGCAAAGGCGGTAAAAAATAAGAGTACACAAAATGCTATTGCTGTTATCTGAGTGGGCTGGCCCGGATTCCGCAACTTTTTCAAGTTGCTTATCCTGGCCGGTTGTTGACACAGAATGCTATTGCTGTTATCTGAGTGGGCTGGCCCGGATTCGAACCGGGGATCTTCGCCTCGTAAAGGCGACGTCATAACCGACTAGACTACCAGCCCGGAAGATTGGATAAATATGTGGCTTTAGGTTATAAATTATGTTCTTTTGGGGTTGAAACACCTTTTCTGTGGGAAAAGGGGTTCCGGCATAACCGACTAGACTACCAGCCCGGAAGATTGGATAAATATCTTGTCTTAATTCTTAAAAAATAGTCGGCGGTTTATGGTGCTCCACCACAAAAAGGAAAAGATTTATATACAGCTAAACCAATAGTTTATCTCACTTTTTGGTGGAGCATATGGGTAAGGAGGAACACCACAGGAAAACCCCTAAAACAGGTGGGAAAAGGGCTACAGAGGACTTTAAGGCCGATGCGGACGAGTATAAAGGCCTTTTGCAGCGGGTTCAGGCAGACTTTGAGAACTATAAGAAGAGGGTTGAACGCGATAAGGAGGATAGCAGGAGGTACGCTAACCAGGAGATTGTCGAAGAATTCCTGGAGGTGAAGGACAACCTCGAGCGTGCACTCGACAACAAGGATAACGGTGACGGGGTGATTGACGGCGTGAGACTAACACTCAAACAGCTGGAAGCCCTGCTTAAAAAACACGGTGTAGAAGAGTTAAACCCCTCTGGAGACAAGTTCGACCCAAACTACCATGAGGCTCTGATGGCCGAAGAAGGTGACGTTGACGGGGAGACCGTCTCAGAGGTGCTGCAGAAGGGTTACATGCTGCACTCAAGGGTCGTGAGGCCTGCGAAAGTAAAGATTATAAAACCGAGAAAAGGGTGATACTATGAGTAAGATACTGGGAATAGATTTGGGGACTACGAACTCGTGCATGGCAGTGATGGAGGCTGGGAAGCCGGAGGTCATACCAAACGCGGAGGGGAACAGGACAACGCCGTCGATAGTTGCGTTCACAAAAGACGACGAGAGGCTGGTCGGGCAGGTGGCTAAGAGGCAGGCCATAACAAACCCTGATAAGACCATATACAGTGTGAAGAGGTTCATCGGCAGGAAGTTCAAGGACGCTGAGATGAAAGAGATCAAGAAGACAATACCCTACAAGATTATTGAGGCGTCAAACGGCGACATAAGAATCAAGGTCGACGGTAAGGACTATGCCTCACCCGAGATTTCAGCCATGGTACTGCAGAAGCTGAAGGCAGATGCTGAAGCATACCTGGGGGAGGAGATAACACAGGCAGTCATAACCGTGCCAGCATACTTCAACGACAGCCAGAGGCAGGCGACCAAAGATGCAGGCAAGATTGCGGGGCTTGAGGTCTTGAGGATAATCAACGAGCCTACCGCAGCGTCCCTTGCTTACGGTTTGGACAAGAAGAAGGAGGAGAAGATTGCGGTATACGATCTTGGCGGCGGTACGTTCGACATAAGCATACTGGAGGTGGGTGACGGAGTCTTTGAAGTCAAGTCCACCAACGGCAACACCCACCTGGGCGGAGACGACTTCGACTACAAAATCATACAATGGCTTGCAGAGGAATTCAAGAAGGACAATGGAATAGATCTGAGGGAGGACAACATGACCCTACAGCGCCTGAAGGATGCGGCCGAAAAAGCAAAGATAGAGTTGTCTTCAACAACAAAGACTGAAGTGAACCTCCCGTTCATCACTCAGGGAGAGTCCGGGCCACTGCACATGAACATAACCTTGACCAGGTCGAAGCTGGAGCAGCTGACTGGAGACCTGATTGACAAGACCATCGAACCGTGCAAGAAGGCTCTGGCTGACTCTGGCCTGAAGCTGTCTGAGATTGACGAGGTGATTCTGGTTGGCGGGCAGACTAGGATGCCTGCCGTCGTAGATACTGTGAAAAAGATTTTCGGGAAGGAACCCAACAAGAGCGTTAATCCAGATGAGGTTGTGGCCGTTGGGGCTGCTATACAGGCGGGCGTCTTGGGCGGGGAAGTGAAGGACGTGCTATTACTGGATGTTACGCCATTGTCCCTGGGCATAGAGACTCTTGGCGGGGTTTTCACAAGGCTTATTGAGAGGAACACTACTATACCGACCGAGAAGAAGCAGGTGTTTTCGACTGCTGCGGACAACCAGACCTCGGTCGAAATCAACGTGCTGCAGGGAGACCGTGAGATGGCTGAGGACAACAAGAGCCTCGGTAAATTCCAGTTGACCGGCATCCCACCAGCACCCCGGGGGATACCGCAGGTTGAGGTGACCTTCAAGATAGACGCTAACGGGATACTGAACGTTTCCGCCAGAGACCTTGCGACAGGAAAACAGCAGGCCATAACGATACACGCCAAATCAGGCCTTACTGACAGCGACATAAAGCGGATGCAGAAGGAGGCTGAAGAGCACGCCGACGAGGACAAGAAGAAGAAGGAGAAGGCGGATACCGTGAACAACGCCGAGACTCTTGCCTATGGCGTTGAGAAGGCCTTGAAGGAGGTCGGCGACAAGGTTGATGTGAAGCAGAAGGAGGATCTTGAGGGGAAGGTGAAGGGAGTCCGCGAGGCCATAGAATCAGGGGATGTTGAGAGGATAAAGTCCAGGAGCGAGGAACTAAGCAAGAGCAGCCAGGAGTTGTTCACCAAGATGTATCAGGAGGCTGCCCAGAAGTATCAGCAGGAGCAGCAGGCTGCGGGCGGAGAATCCAAGAAAGAGGATGAAGGCAGGAGTGATGATAACGTTGTTGACGCAGACTACAAGGTAGGTGAAGACGAGAAGAAGTGAACATGGTTTCATCTGTTGATGAGGTGGAGAGGCGTCTTAATGCAGAGTCTGGTTCATCCAGAGGTTTCGGGGAGTTCACTGTCGACAAGACGTATAGGATAGCTGGTGTCGGCACGATAATCGTTGGAGAGGTTGTTTCAGGGATGATCGAGCCGGGCTATAAGTGTGTCCATAATGGCATCACGTACGTCGCCAAGTCGATGGAGAAGCATCATGACGTGCTGGAGCACGCGTATCCTGGCGATAAAATCGGGATTAACATAAAGGCTGAGGGAGGTCAGGAATCTGACGGCCCTAGGGTAAACCTGTTTTCGATCTTAAAGGAAATCTTTTCAACAGATTTTACTGAAAAACAGGTTTTAATCAAGACTGGTGAACTGCTCAGATTCGAGAAGTAGGTTAACATGCGAAAGATTGTTGAGACCCCATACTACAGCAAGCGCATAGGCAGACTGCCTAAGGGTTGCAGTATCTGCGTTAAGGGCGGTAAGCTTGTGTTGCTTGCGACGGGAGTCTGTTCAAGCAGCTGCTGGTACTGTCCGCTATCGGAGCGAAAGAGGGGTAGGGACGTTGTCGTAGCAAACGAGTGGTGGGTTAGGAGGGACAAGGACGTGCTGGAGGAGGCGAGGCTATGCGACTCGCTTGGCGCGGGCATAACAGGGGGAGACCCGTTGTGCAGGCTGGATAGGACGCTGCATTACATAAGGCTCTTGAAGAAGAATTTTGGGGAAGGCTTCCACATACACCTTTACACGACCTGCAGGCACGCGACCCAGAAAAACCTTGAGAGACTATATAAGGCAGGGCTTGATGAGATACGATTCCATCCGGATTTCATTGAGGGGGGGAACGCGGACTTGGGTGCCGCCAGGAATGCCCTGGAGTACGGGTGGGATGTGGGATGCGAGATACCCGCGATACCAGGACGCGTTAGGGAGACGAAGTCGTTCATACACGCCATAGACGAACTGGGTGTCAAATTCCTGAACATAAACCAGCTTGAAGTGTCTGAAACCAACGCCCTGCCATTAGAAAAACGGGGCTACTTTGCTGAGAGCGACGTGTCTTTCGCAGTGAAGGGAAGCGAGAAGGCGGCTGGAAAGATACTGGATTACTGCCTGAGGAACACGAGACTGGGAGTCCACTACTGCACGGTCAGACTTAAGGATGGAGTACAACTGAAGAACCGGTTGAAACGAAGGGCGGGGAATGTTTCCAGGGAGTATGACATAGTAACCGATGACGGACTCCTCATCAGGGGTGCCGTATACCTTGAGGAGACTATGCCATCCTTTGACTACGCCAAAAAACTTGACAGGATCAGTGTTGGGGGGAAGGCGAGGATTAAGAGAAGACTCGAGTCAGTTAGGCGTAGGCTGATGAGGGATTATGGAGTCGATGGGGCGCTGATTGAGGTGGACGCTGAAAGGCTTAGGATACTGACGGGCGCCTGGATTGCGGAGGAGCTGGCCGGAAAAATCAGGGAGATGGGATTGAAGCCGGCGGTTGTGGAGGAATACCCCACGTGGGATGCCTTGATAACCGAGCTCACGCCTCTTTAAAAAAATCATACATATATAAGGGATACATAAACCTAAGATGGCTGGGAAGAGGGATTATTACGAGGTTCTGGGTGTCGGGAAAGACGCGAGCAAGAGCGACATAAAGAGCTCCTACAGGAAGCTCGCGAAGAAATACCATCCTGACGTGAACAAGAGCCCTGAGGCTGAGGAGAGGTTCAAGGAGATCAGCGAGGCGTATGAGGTTCTTGTCGATGACGGGAAGAAGGCTCAGTACGACCAGTTCGGGCATTCCGGAACGAACTTCGGGAGCCAGGGCTTCACATGGCAGGACTTCACCCACTTCGGAGACATAGAAGACCTCTTCGGGGGAAGCGACATATTCGACATGTTCTTCAGCAGGGGCTTCAGGCAGGCGAGGGGCGACGGGAAGGCCAGGGGCACCGACCTGCGGTATGACATAGAGATAACGCTAAGAGAGGCCGCCTTTGGGACTAAGAGGAAGATAAGGATAGAGCGTTTCGAGAGATGCGGCGCATGCAGGGGCATGGGAGGCACTGGAAAGGAGGATTGCGGCATATGCCATGGAACCGGCCAGCAGAGGATACAGAAGAGGACGCCCTTCGGATTCTTCACGACAATAAAGACATGCGGCAATTGCAAGGGCCGTGGGTTCATAATCAAGGACAGGTGTGGTAAATGCGACGGAGATGGGTTAGAGAGGAATAGGAGGGATATTGAAGTTGATGTTCCCGCAGGTATTTCAGAGGGTAATCACTTGAGGCTTAAGGGTGAAGGCAATGCAGGAGTCTTTGGCGGGGCTACGGGAGACCTGTATGTTGTGATACACGTCTCTAAAGACGATTTTTTCGAGAGGCATGGTGACGACATATACTGTGAACTACCAGTCACCTACAGTCAGGCGGTTCTTGGTGCTGAGGTGAGGGTGCCGACGCTTGAGGGAGAAGCGAGGCTTAAGATACCGCAGGGCACGCAGTCACACACAGTATTCAGGATGAAGAACCTGGGGATACCCCACATACACTCTTCTGGTAGGGGGGACCAGCACGTAAGGGCCGTGGTCAGGGTGCCTGAGAAAGTCTCTAAGAAGCATAGGGAGTTGATTGAAAAGCTTTCAGAGATGGAGGGCGAGATTGGCGACAGCATTTTCGACAGGATTAAGAGGGGTTTCAGCTAGATTTCACAGTAATCCACATCAACCAATAAGCTGTGCAATACAGGATTCGCTGGGGATGGACACTATTCTTTTTAAACAATCAGATTGAATAGAATACCAGTAGAGGGTGATGTTACCGTGGGGATTGACATACCGACAATCGTTGAAGGCAGGGAGATAAGCGATGGTAGTTCATCCAGCAAGATGCCGCTGGTCATTGTGGGAGTCGTTGCAGTACTCATAATAGCATATACGTTCGTATCAGCCCCCACGACAGAGTCTGGAGTCAATAATTCAGTCGATTCAGATGTTATGCCAGTGAGGAAGATGATTTATAGGGGCAGTAGCCTGGAGGACACTGGCGAGACCAGTGATGTTGAGAAGGACTTTCTAACCAGATATATAATAGAAGATAAGCTTCCCGCAGGACTTATGTTCGTGGGGATATTCTACGTGGAGGGTGATGAGGACACAAACACCGGATTCGAGTTTGTGGTGGCAGAGTATGATGTTGACGGTAAGAAGTACTACTTCATAGTAAGCACGAAAGGCACGTATTACGAGGACCATATAAACGCCGTCAACACGGAGATTAAACCAGAATTCGACAACATGATCGCTAAGACAGTAAGCAAGCTTGGAATGCCAGGATACACGTGGGTTAGTGAAGACCGCCTGATGCAGGTCACCACGCTACCGGAAGAAGGCAGGCTGTCTGAGATAAAGGATTTCTTCATCAACAAATACCCTCCGACAAAGAGGCTGCGCGTATGACTCAGTCAAAAACCCTGCTTAATAGAGAGCAGTAATACCAGCAACAGACCATATGCGATGCCAGCGTATCTAAGGCCAATCCTTAATCGCCCATAGTCCGCATTCCCACTGGCAGATGGCATTCTAGTTGAAGGCAGAAACGATAATCCGAACAGGATGGTGGCCACCGTGAATCTCCAGTCCAACCCAACCCACGGCGGCATGACCACTGAGAACAGTAGGATAACGAGTATGGCCGCAACCATCATAAGCCTGACTGCCTTGGGCGTCATATGCACTGCAGTCGTCTTGATGCCCTTTGACGCGTCATGGTCCATGTCCGTGAGTTCCTGCACGAGCTGGAATGGGATGACCATGATGAAGATGAATGCTGAGAAAAACAGGACGTCACTGCTCGCAGAACCGCCACCCAACACAACGCCGAACAGGAATATCAGGGTGAATAGTAGTGAGTTGAAGAACAATTCGATTACAGGCATGCCTTTCGCCATTACTGGGGGGGCAGAGTAGAGTATGCCAAACAGAACCCCAATGGAGTATAGGAAAGCCAGTGGGGGTGAGAGATGATAGGAGAATGCCAAGCCGACTGCGGCTGGCAGCATTGAGAGGAGTAGCTGACGGCAGCCTAATGATTTCCCCATGTGCTCCTCGAATAGAGTGTTTGATGAGTAACCGAATGCAAGGTATAGTGATGACACTATGCCACACGCCAGTATGGCCCCATCATCAGGGGGGAAGGGACTGGAGTAGGATAGGCCTATGAAACCCAGACCTAGGAGGTGGACCCAATCTTTTATCCGATAAAATCCTGTGAGATACGCTAAAATATCCACTAAAAATCACCTGAACGTCAGGACAGTAATATTTTATCAAATAAAAGGTAAATAAAGGCGATATGATGGAGCCTGTCAGAACGAGAAGTCTATGCCCGGTCTGCCTGAAGAAGCTTGACGGTGAAATCAGCATCAAGGATGGCGTTGTCATCGTGTCAAGGGAGTGCGCTGACCACGGTATTTTTGAATGCCCTCATGCATGGGACGACCCGTATATGTACGAGAACATGCTGAGAATCTCTGATGCTTGGCTGAACCCTCCGATAAAGGACATGACGATAGACGTTACAGACAAGTGCAATATGAACTGCCCATTCTGCTTCAACACCGCGAAAAAAGAGCCGGTGATTGAGGATATAATCGGGAAGGCTGGGATGTGGGGTGGGGGGAACATCCTGTTGTACGGTGGCGAGCCCACGATGAGGGAGGACTTGCCGGATATCGTCAGGAGCCTGAAGGAAAGGGGCTTCGGGGTCATACTCTTGTCGAACGGACTGCTGCTTGATGAAACACTCTCAAGGAAGCTTGACGAGGCGGGGCTGGATGGAGTGCTCCTGCAGTTGGACTCCATGGACGACGGGATTAACGAGAGGATGAGGGGCATGAGGTTGTTGGACGTCAAGAGGAAGGCTATGAAATCGCTTGAAGGCACGAGCATATGGCTGTCCTTCTTCGTGGTTATCGTTAAGGACTTGAATGAAAGCCAGGTGAAGCCCATATTAGAGCTCGCAGGTGAAATGTCAGACGGGATGAGGACGGTATTGTTCTGCCCCATATCCCCGGAAGGAGCTGCCGGCTTCGACAGGAAATTTGTTAGGAACGATGACATATTCAGCAGGATAAGCGAGTTGGGCATCACTAAAGATGATTTCATCTCCAACACAATGTTTGATGTCACACTCACCAGCTTCCTAAGCAGGGTGAGGGTGGACAGGAAAGGTATTGCATTATGCGAGGCGGTATGCTATGCCCATGTGAGAGAAGGTGTTTTTACCCCATTGAATAGGATGCTGGATTTGGAGGGGATGACGACTGCCTTGAATGAGAGCAACTCCTTCCCCAGCCTATTCCTGAACATTATGAAACGGAGGATATTGTTTGACTCCAGACTCATCCCAATCATGGTAAGATTGTCCGCCAGCTTCCTTAATGCGATACTATTTGGTGGAAAGTTCAAAGACAATGTGCCAGGCATGATAGGTATCGTGGTGAACCCATCACAGACCAGATACAACGCAGACTATAATCTCATAGACACGTGCAACCTATACTCCGACTCTGAGAGGGGTACATTGACGTTCTGCGAGAACAACATATTCTCGACTGGAAGGAAGAGACTGGAGGACTTGGACATGGACCACATATATTCAATGAATGATGGTGGATGAAGATATGGAAACCAGGAAGACGAGGAGCCTGTGCCCGACCTGCAGGAAGGAGATTGACGCAATAGTATTCGAGAAGGACGGTAGGATGCGGATCTCCAAGAAATGCGGGGAACACGGCGAGTTTGAGGCCCTTCACTTCTACGAGAGCCCTGGACTGTATTGGAATATGAGCAGCCTACTGGGGCGGGGGGAGTCCGGAGACCCTGACGGCCTAGTGATAGACGTGACGCTCGACTGCAATATGGGGTGCCCCCACTGCTTCGCGCAAACAGGAGGGACATTAGATGATGAGCCGAGCGTGGAGGATATCATCTCGAGGATTGATGGCTTCAGAGGATCCTCAGTGTATCTCTGCGGGGGAGAGCCAACACTGAGGGAAGACCTGCCTGAGATAATCAAGGCCGTGAAAGACAAGGGTAAGAACGTGGTGTTGTTCACCAACGGTGTTAGGACGAGGGACATTGATTATGTGGCTGGCTTGAAGGATGCAGGCGTTGACCTGGTGATACTATCATTCTACAGTTTTGACAGGGAACAATGCAAGATGCTTTATGGCAGTGACGTCCTCGATCATAAGATGAGGACGCTGGAAAACCTGGTTGAATTGAACGTGACCACTGAGATTAACGCGATAATCAGGAGGGGTGTGAATGAAGACCAGGTGAAGAAGATCACAGACTATGCTGTGGAGAACAGCAGGACTGTGAGAATCGTCAACTTCCAGAGCATGTGGGACCTTAACGGCCCATACGATCCAGACGTCTTCTCCCACTCCCATATGATAGACATATTATACAGGCATTACGGCATAAGCGAGGAAGACTTCATTGATAGCACCCGCTTCAGCTATGGTTTCTTCGAAGTGCTGCGGAAGGTGTTCGGCGGCTCTGGCAGGAGAAGCCCGAAATGCGAGGTAAGATGCTATAGTATCGTGGTAGACAACGTTCCAGTACCGATAAACAGGATCATTGACTTGAAGGAGGTCAACAGTAGACTACTGGAGTTGAATGGGATGATTGAGGGCGAATCATTGGCAGGTAGGTTCTGGCTTATGAGGAAATTCCCGTTCTTTAAGATTTTGGCGGGCGTCTTGTCCAACAGGCATGCTAGACCATTCGCCTTAAAGAGCCTTAAGCTCGCGGTTGAATCCATGCTGGGCAAGCCGCCATCATCCTCGAATACGGGAGGCATACTCAGCATCATGCTCGGCAGATACCATGACAGGCACAACATTGACCTGGATTTCACGGACACCTGCACCCTATACGCGGACAACCCGGCCGGCCGACCAGAGTCATTCTGCCTAAGGAATATGAGAAGGTCCTGCGACAATACCAGAACCTCTGGAGAGTGAGGTATTTTTCCGTGAATCAGCATAATAAAGAGAAGAGATGAAGCGCAACCACAAGATAATCCTGCTTATTGTGGCATTGAACCTGGTTTTCAGGCTGATACTGGTCTGGAAATACGCGATAATTGGGAATCTGTATTACGACTCATACCACCACCTAGCAATCGCGAAAAGCATCTACGAGGGCAGGGGCCTGGTGGTAGACGTTATATGGCCTCTGATACTTAGGTCTGACTCATTCCCCATGACATACTACTTCCGGCAGCCGGTATACCTGTATTTGACGGCATTATCATTCAGGATATTCGGCCCCGGCATTTATAGCGCGCAGCTTGTCAACATCCTCTTCGAAAGCCTGATAGCGGGGCTCGTGTATATTATCGCACTGGAGTTAACAGGGTCGGGGAGGATTTCAATCGTCTCCGCGGTATTCTATTCAGGGAACGTCTACGCGCTGACTTACCTGCCCCAGGTTCTTTCAGACACGGTCTTCAGCTTCTTTGTTCTGCTGACGCTTTACCTGATGATTAAGTTTGATGGCGTGAGGGGGCTTGTCATAACAGGGGTTGCCCTAGGACTAGCATACCTAACCAGGATATCCGCTTTCGTGCTCATACCAGTAGTATTCATCTATTACTCCCTCAAGGCAGGGGCTAGGAATGGGGTCGGCAGGGCATTGACTGTCGTCCTCGTCGCACTGGTTGTCTCCTCGCCATGGCTGTACCGAAATTACGCCAGCACTGGAAACCCCTTCTACAACCACTTTCACGCCATAGGATTCCTAATACCGATGAGGGAGGATGAATTATTCTCAAGACTGGAGATAAACGAATCGATAGGGAGTATGATACTGGGCAGGATAAACACGGAGACCTGCGTCTGGGTTCTTATGAACTGCATAAACCTGGTGGGAGGGTGCGTGTTCTTCACCCCCAACCCGCTTGTCTTCGGCCTGGGGTTGCTTATGGTGAGGGACTTGTATAAACGCGTTGCAGGTAGGAGGGAATTTTGGGCTAGCATACTCGCATACTTCATCCTCAGTTTCCTGATGACTTCAACAACATTCGGCAGGGTCAGATACCTTTATCCGCTGGTCCCATTCTTCTCCATAGCGTCCGCGATTGTTTTTGAGCTCTTCTTCGTGGATAAATTCAAGTTATACAGGGACAGGATTGGGAGGATAACTTACGTGACCTCCATCTGCCTCATGGTCCTGATCAACATCACTTCAGCAGTCTACTTCATGTCCAACACCTTTGATGGCATATACCCTGCCCTCGTGATGCTCGAAGGCAGGGTTGGGGAAGAAGACGTTGTGATGGCCAACTTCCCGTATTACGTGAACTACGTGTTCAACGCTAGGGCAGTGCAGATACCCTCGAGAGAGAAAGACTTCAACAGGATAATAGACCAGTACGGGGTGGACTATGTGGTGCACCAGCAGGGTTGGCACGCCAATATCACTGACTTCAGCCACCTGGAGAGGATAGTCTCAGACGGTAAGATCACTGTATACGGTGTGCTGAAATGAACAGGGCATGATCACGCGTTATTACGTATCCATAGGCACGGGTTTTCGCCTTGATGGAAGTTTTCCGCGACATACCTCCTTGTCTCAGGCGGCGTACCACGGTATATAATGTGTCCCACATACCATTGGTCGTAGCGTGAAGTGTCAACATCCTCTGACAGCACATACCTAACTTTTTTCTCCCCCATGAGACGGGTCAGGTGCTCGCCAAAAACGTCATAACCCTCATCCATCTCAAAGACATCCTCCATATCCATGCTGGAAGACCAGTAGTACTGGATGTCTTCGTTGAATACGAACCCGCCGCAATTGTTCCACACGAGCAAAGGCACCGGCTCATCGCGTGAAGTGTTCCGGAGGATGAACTCGGTGAGCTCAACCTGACTGATTAGGATGTCTGAAGGAGCATAGGGGGTATAGCTGACTGAAGCGAATATCATGCTGGCAAAAAAGAAGAACAGGGAGAAGACGTATAAGAAGCCAGTGGAATTAACGTCTTCAAGAGCCTGCTTAAGCCAGAGGAAGGCGTATGCGGAAGTGACAGACAACAGGGGCAGTATGAGGAGGTAATGCTGCGGATACAATCCAAGTGGCGCGGAAAAAACAGCAACCAGGGAGGACGTGAACAGCAACAGCCTCCTCGAATAGCCAGGACCGCGGGAGCCTGGGATAATAAGTCCCCAACCCAACATCAAAAGGCCTCCAAGGCCGGCGGCCACGAAGAGGGGCTGGGTTTCCATGAGGAATAACATGATGCTCGAGAAATTATCGTTATTATGGTTCATGAACGCATGAAGGTTAAACCATGTGTTATAGTAGATGAATTCGCTTAGAGCGCCGTAAGAGAGGAAGTATATGCATAACAGTAGGAACACTACGAGCATGCCTGAAATCAGTGACAGGATATTCCGGGTGCACTGCCCACATTCTTGGACACCCCTTAGACAAACTACGAGGTAGTAGAGTATGACTGATGCGACGCCGACAACACCCTTCATTGTGGTCATCACCACGCCACCAAACAGAATCCCCGCCAGGAAGAGGCGACTCCTCCAGCCCCCACCAGAATCCATCAGAACGACATACAGTCCTGAAAGCCATAGGACAGACTGGAGGACGTCAGGCCGAAACTCGGTTGACTTGAGTTGGAATACGAGCAGCCCGGAGAGTATTGCCGCCGACAAAAGGCCTGCCTGCCTTGACTCTAAGGCTTCGGAGGCTATCCTAAACGTAAGATACAGTGTCAGTGACATGTACAGGAGGCTGGTTGCCCTGAGGTAAAAGAGAGTGGATACTGATGCTTCAATGCCCAGCAGCCTGAGGAAGAATCCGTTAAGCATTGAGAATAGGGGGCCATGGTGGTCGAAGAAATCCCGGTACACGACTTTACCAGCCAGTATGTTCCAGGCTATGTGCATGTGCTGGAATTCGTCGTGATCGAATTCGGCGTTTAAGACGTGGAACATGGAGTTGATGAGGTTAAATGAGAGTATAATGCAGAGCAAGACGGAGAATGATCTGGAATTTGTGGCGTGCAACATCATCTAGGTGAATATTAATTTTTATGGACTAATAAGATGTATCGTGGAAGACAAGACAGATACGCATAGAAGGCTCAATGACAGGCTCATCGACGTGATTCTCGTAATCCTATTCCTAGCGACAGTATTTCACATAAGCGATGGCGTTTACTGGGAGGATCATGGATTCTACCTCAAGAATATAGGCTTCGTGGAGAACACCAGGGAACTGTTCGAATTTCCGGCATACAGGATACGGCATATCGATGAGATATCCTGGATGCACAACACGTACATGTACTACCTGTTTTTCAAGAAGAGAGACCTTTCCCACGAGGATTGGCATAGTCCATTGGTATACGACCAGCCGAACCTAGGCAAGTTCGTGCTCGGATTCTCTTTGGACGTCTTCAACCACAAGGTCGTCAACTCCAGCGGCGGGATGATATCATGGCATAACAGTTCAACAATGCTGTATTATTTCCCGACACTCAAGGGCATCTCGAATGAGACGGGAAAAAGGGGTTACTCTGAGGTAGACGACGACATAAAGTACCTTGAGTACATGATGGATTACGTGAAGGGAACAGAAATAACCCGGATAAGCTATGAAGACTATATCACGGCACGAAAGACAATATTCGCGTTCTCGGTGATTTCAGCAGTTCTCGTCATGATAATCTGCCACATGATCCACCAAAGCAGGATAGCATCGTTCATAGGCGGCGAGATATTCCTGGTTAACGGGATAACAACCCCCACATCACAGATGGTCCTGCCGGACATGATATACTGCTTTTTCTCCCTCATAACAGTGATACTCGCATTCAAACTTTTTGAAAAAATGAGGGCCACCCAGGAGGAGGGAAGAGTAACCCTTAAAGCAGCATTAATCTCCTCTATGATCGGCGTCTCAACAGGATTGGCTTTGAGCGTGAAATTCAGCGCGGCTTTCATGATCATGACAATCTTCACCCTCCTTGCATGGTATGCGTTAATCGGCAGCATAAAAGCGTTGGCCGCAGGCAGACGCCTCCCCCAAGCCAGGATAATCAACACGGCAATAATCGGGCTGCTGGTGTCATCATCCTTTGCATTCGCCTTCGTCTGCCTCAACCCGTACCTCTACTCCGACCCGGTTGGAAACACCTACAACATGATATTGCATAGAGTCAGGCTAATCAGGATGCAACACAACATAGAGCCTGAGCCCACCAGGATAGACTTTTTGGTTAAGAGGGTATTCTACCTGTTTTTCAGGGGCATACTGCTTGACTCAGACTATTTTCCAACACCCCCCGCCTATTACGCATTCCACCTGCTCTTCGTGTACTTCGGGGCATTGAGACTTTTCAGGGGCATTAGAACCGAGGTTGCCGGCGGGTTTGTGGGAGACTACAGCATACTTGGGATGCTGATACTCATAGTCCTACTGACAGTAGGCTCAGTATTTCACATAGACTGGATTAGATACTACCTGCCTTTCGCGATGTTCATACCAGTACTCATATCACTAGGCATTGAGAGGGTGGTGAAGGAATACCTGTGGTTCAGGGACAGGATAGGGAGGTGATGCTCACTTAATCTTGCGACTGCCGCATGATTTCCCGACCTTTGTCCGGACCTTCTTCAGGCCGCCGGCAGCCAGGAGCACTGCTGCGCCGACAACACAAAGAGGGCATGCGACACCCAGAACCAGGACTTCACCAACAGCCAGACCGCCCAGAGCCCCTCCAACCGCGAGTTCAGTATCGCCCTTACCCATTCTCAGCAAACCTTAGTTTAACACGCTTTCTAAGCGAAAGGCTCTTGTCAGGATACAGTTTCTTGACACCGCCAACAGTCAGAAACATCGCAGAACCGGCGAGGCATATTGGAGACAACATCCCTGTTATCACCTTACCGCCGAAAACTAGCCCGCCTATGACTCCGCCGGTAATCAGCTCCCTGTTTCCGTTGCCCATTATTATCACTCAAACTCTATTGTGGCCGGAGGCTTATTAGTGAGGTCGTACAGGACGCGGGTCACCTCAGGTATCTCGCGGGGTATCCGGTCCGCTATCCGCCTCAAAACACTCCAGTCAACTTCCTTAGCGTTCGCGGTCATCGCGTCTAGGCTTTCCACGACACGCACCGCAATCATGTACCCGTAGTCCCTGCTGTCACCCTTAACGCCAGTCACACGCCCCTCAAGCAGGGCTGCGAAACCTTGCCAGCATTCGACACCACCCTTCCTAACTTCCTCACGGACTATCGCATCCGCATCCCTCACAACACGCAGCCTTTCAGGGGTTATCTCCCCCACAATCCTGACGGCGAGCGCTGGCCCTGGGAAAGGCTCCCTCTCGCTTATGCTCTCAGGCAGGCCGAGCTCGCGGGCGACAATCCTGACTTCATCCTTGTACAAGTCCCTTAAAGGCTCGCACAAATCCAGAGTCATCCCGCCGGGGAGGGTCAGGTTGTGATGGCTCTTTATCTTGCCCTGCGTCTCAATCCAGTCTGGGGCTATCGTGCCCTGAACAAGCACCACCGCCTTCTCAGATTTAGCCTCCCGCTCGAAGACTTCTATGAACTTGTGGCCTATAATCCTCCTCTTCTCCTCTGGGTCTGAGACGCCATTCAATTCCTTTATGAACTCCTTGCCGGCGTCAACCAGCCGGAAGTTAAGATGCAGTTGGCCTGCGAATATCCCGCTGACCTCATCAGACTCGCCCTTACGCATGAAACCCGTGTCAACGTAGATGGAGACGAGATTATCCCCGATAGCCTTATGCACGAGTACGGCCGCCACACTGCTGTCGACACCGCCAGACAATCCTATAACAGTCTTACGACCCCCAATCTGACCGCGTATCTCCCCGACACTCTCCTCGATGAACTTCTTAGCGTCAAACATTTTGAGGGTAATATTATGGCCTTATGATATTAAAACATTGGGTGAAATGCTTATAACAGGGTTAGATTATTCTTTACCATGGCTTAGGACTTCTGATCCCATCAGGCCGGCATCAAAGCGGACGCTGATGAATGTCTGGAAGTCCAGGTTCCAGATGGATTATCTGACATTCCATCGAGCATACCACCCGCAGTAAGCTAATATTTCCCGGAAGTCTCCTAAATTAAGGACATAACATGATCATGGCCTCCAGAAGAAGGACTACGTCAGATATAAAGAAGAGTAGTGGAGTCAGAAGGGATTTCATATTCTTAACCTCGCTATCCATGGTCATCCTGCTGATTGGCACTACAAGCATAAGGGAAAAATCAGCGGTGTGGGATGAGGCGTATTATATTGGGACGGGTTATTACATGGTTAAGCAGTGGGACAAACCCTGGATTAACTACACCAGCTTCATCCCGGTAGTAGTGCACCCTCCACTATCATATTACGTTAGCAGCATACCATTCTACATTTATGATTTAACAGGAGATTTCCCTGGAAAAGAACTGTTTGAGGTGGATGAAGAAAATCTGACAGTCTACCCCCCAAGAGGATTATACGGCATAGAGGAATTGAGGAGGGAATATCCAGAAAAATTCAGCCAAAAATTCCTATACGCAGAGGAATACAGGCCCTACAACCTTTTGTACTATTCCAGATATTCAACGCTCTTGCTACTGATATTATGCAGCACATACCTGTTCATATTCGCAAAAAGGTATTACGGATTCGAGACGGCCTGTTTGATAACAACACTATTCTCGTTAAACCCGAACATATTGGCTCACGCCAGGCTAGCCACAACTGATATTGCCCCCGTATGTTTCAACCTGATATCCTTCTACTATTTCACCAGGTTCATGGAGAAGAAGAGCGTGCTCGCGGGCGTTATTACGGGAGTCACACTGGGACTAGCGCTACTCAGCAAGGTATCCAGCATATACCTGGTCATACTGTATTCCTCGATAATAGCCGTGAGATTCGGTATATGGGGTCTTAGAAGGTCTGTTAATGCCGTCAGTAGACTCCTTGTTCTTCCCAGGAAGATTGGTAAATCCAGGCCAGCCATTAGAGCAGGGGCATTTAAGGAGATCCGAGCCAGGGATTTGATTCTGCTTATCAGCCTCCTGGTTTTTATCGCCCTTAGTTGCGTGGCAGTATACAATGGCGGTGACAAGAGGATAATAGCCTACGCTTCATTGCTGACGTTATCCTGGATTCTATACTCTGACACGAGAAAAAAGGTTTTCTTCAGGACTGCATCTTGGTTTTTGCCGTTATTAAGGCGCCTCATGCCGTACGTGATGATTGTCTTATTCGCTGGGACGACTGTGAACGCAGGATATTTTTTCAATGAGATGAATTATGACTGGCTCCATAACTGGGGGGAATACATAATAAAGGATGTCCGCTTCTTCCAGGATGAGAGGTTGGATAATGGATTGAGGGATAATATCGTCAAACTCAAGGTCCCATTATCGGACTATTACCTGTACATGTTATTCGGAACAAAGATCCACATGGACGTGGGGCACGCAGGCTATATAAAGAATGCATTACTATCGAATAGCGTAATAGGGGCTATAAAACCGGGCTTGGTGAAAGACGAGGCAATAAAGAAAAGGGAGCCCGTCAGCATCAGGGATAGATTGGATTATTGGGCAACCACACTATTGATAAAAACGCCGGAAGGCGTTATAATACTGTCCTTCTTGTCGATATTCTACTTTTTCTCTAAGCAAAAAAAAAGGGGGGCAACCAACCAGGAATTATCCTCGTTCAGGATTTACCTTATACTGAACATCATTATCGCATGCATGATAATCATTTCCTCGACAATACTGACGGGGATAAGACTTGTGTTATTCATCTTCCCGTTGATATACCTGCTATTAGCAGAACCATTGAAAGCGCTATTAAATAAGAGCCGGACATCAAGGAGATTCGCATACCTGATTGTCGCATTATCCATACTCCCAACACTAATATACCACCCGCACTACATATCATACTTTAACCAGGCGATAGGAGGTCCGGAGAACGGCTACAAATACGCTTCAGACTCCAATATCGACTGGGGCCAAGACCTGCCTGGACTCAAAAGGTACATGGATGAGAACGATATCAAGGAGATAAAACTAGCATACTTCGGCACCGCAAGAATAGAAGAACACGGGATAAGGTACACGTCAATGCCGAACAACCAGGACGTAATGTCAGCACAGAAAAAATCAGGGATTGAATGCGGCCCTGTAGAAGGCTTGCTGGCTGTCAGCACCACCAGTAGGACAGGGCAATTCGGAGACCCCTACTGCTATGAATGGCTTAGAAAACACGAGCCAATGGACAATATAGGATACTCAATATGGATATACAACATAACCAAAACAACAACATGACAAACGAGGAGCAGGGTATATAAGCAGTGGAGGGAAAGATAGTAAACAGGTTATGATGAGCGACCAGGAAGAATTCTGGGGTGATGAAGGTCAGGGAAGCCCAGTGATAGTGGAGGGGGTTAGGCCAAAAGACAGAAAAACCGATAGTAGAACAGTGATCATAGTATTACTCGCAGCCGCCATACTGATAGCATACTACTATCTAAGCCCCACACAAGTAGAGCCAGAAGCAACAACCACAACAACGATAAAGATTGTGTTGCCTAGCAGTGAGTTCATAAAAATCGAGAAGCTGGTCACAACAACCATCAGACCAGGGGCAGTAAGGTGGAATAGATACTACAATGACGCGGATAATATAACCTACTTAGGCGCATTCGAACCGAATCAGACATTCAATGAAAAAATCAGCAGATACATAGTCAAAGACAACTTGACGTTAGGATACTCATTTGAATTTGTCAGCATCGTGAATACGTCAGACGGGAATGAGTGGATCCACATAATCTATAAAAAAGGCAAGGATGACCGCATTGGAGTCATATTAGGCACTAGAGAGAAGGAATATTACGAATCACTCTACACGAATGACGACGTAATAGGTGAGACAGAAGAAGGATCCTCGATGATTAAAGGCAAAGACCCCTACATAATGCATTACTACGGATGGTGGCATGGGGATACGTTAATACGGATATCCTCCGGAGAGTTGACGGAGGAGTATAAGCTTTTCATAGAAGATTTTCTGACCAGATACCCTCCGACCGAAAGATTAAAGGTAGGGTAGATCGAGAATCAACGCACTCAATCCTTGTAAAACCAGGTAAGATTACTCTTTACAAACGTGTTCAATCGGAACCCACCACCCGAAGACAGGAAGACCATAAGCTTCCTGAGATAGGAGAACATGATACTGGGCCTTCGGATGGCATTAATCACCCGGTATAATACGGACCTGAGGAAATGATCCCTCCTAATCCTTGCCCGAGCATTATTCAATTCTGATTCGCTCATATTCGAAAAATTGTATCTCTGACTGAACGTCCTGAAGTTAAAATCCACCACAAATTCCCCACCAAAGTCCTCGCCGCCAACCAGCTCAGACCAAGCACGACTACCGGGTATGGGCGTGAAGAACGTGACGTTCATCCAGTCAGGGCGTATCTCCCGTATCAGAGACTCCGTCTCCCCGATATCCTCAACAGTCTCACCGGGTATCCCGATCATTATGAACGCGCCAGCTTTTATTCCAACATCCTTTGTCAGCTTGAACGCGGAAACTATCTGAGACCTATGTGTGCCCTTGCCGAGATACTCCAGCATCCTTTCAGAGCCAGACTCAACACCATAGTTTATCATAACACAACCAGCCTTCCTCATCCACCCCAAAACTTCCCCATCAACCATATCAACTCTTGCAGTGCAAACCCAACTCACCGCCAGTCCCCTGGCAATCAACTCCTTGGAAATGCCGATGACCCGCCTCCTGTCGAGGAGAAAGAGGTCGTCCTGGATAACGATAACGCTAGGATGATAAGCTCCATTGATATGCTCCATCTCGTCCACGACACTGATTGGCGATCTGGCACGGTATAAACCCCCGAATGTCTGTTTGGAACAGTATATGCAGTTGTACGGGCATCCCCTGCTGGTGACAATGTTGATGGCAGTGTACCCATAGTTTTTACGCCAATAAGCCAAGTAATCCTGTATGGGAAGCAGGTGGAACGGGGGGAGAGGCAACGCATCAATATCACTGATAAAACCCCTTTTCCGGGTGAAAACCTTAGCACCATCCCGTTTGAAACCGATGCCATCAACCACCGACAAATCCCCGCCCTCAACCAAACAGCCGATTAAATCAATTATCGTCGCCTCACCCTCGCCCAGAACAACAACATCAACGTCAGGGCAATCAAGAGCCATCCCAGGGAAGGCAGTGACCTGCGGCCCGCCAAGGATAACGAACTTGCGGCAGCCTTTCGACACCTTAGCCAGCCTTAACGCCTCCCAGTATACGTCGATTGATGCGTAGATGCCTACCGCATCAGAGCCGTTAATACGACCAATAGCCTCCGACTCACCCACAAAGTTCAAGTCAACAACATTTGGAGAATGGCCTTCCCGGAGTAAGACTCCCGCAAGGCATAGCAGACCATAAGGAGGGGAGGGCAGGTATCCCACGTATTCATCGGATTTTTTCGGATAAAGAAGCGTGATTTTCATTTATTCTTCCCACATGCTGATTACGATTTTATGAAGATAAACGTCCGCTGAACGCAACACAACCTCAACCCCAAATGCGAGCATCATGCAGGTGCATACGGCAAAATAAGTGTAATACCGGTCCCAGTCAGAGTTCATAAACGTCCCGTTCACAAGGAATGTTAAGATGATGAATGCGGTCACTACCGAGTGATTCCCGAAAAAGCCCTCAGATAGCTCACCACACGATTCTCTGATTATGTGGGATAATCCCGCAAGAATCAGGAACACATAAATCAACTCGTAGAATGGAACCTGAAACCTGTGGTTAAGCAACAGCCCCTTCGAATAGAGCAGCCGCAGCCTATGTGATAACGACCGTATCCTCACATCCTTTATTATCTGCTTTGTCTCCAATTCACCAAACAATATCATGTGGGGCATGCTAACCTCGCCCACCACCCTCTCCTGGAGTGCCATTGAATCAAGCCGATTATTGAACAACTTCAGGGTATTACCTATAGGACTGGGGTAAATGAAGGGATTCATCAGCACAAAGAATGCGAAAGCGGACGTGAAGACCAAGACAAAAACGCCCATAAGAGAGGCCATCCTCAGCAAACGATTATGCTCTCCATGGCCCGGCCCAACCATCCCATGTTCAAAAAACATTTTTACGATAAAAACCACAACGACGGTAACGACCAGGTAAGCGGAGATAAATTTCGTCCCAACAGCCAAAGACAATAGGAAACCAGTTACTATGGATAAAACAGCCACTTCCCACAACCGCTTACCACCCAGACTACTGGAGGAATTGGTAGTACAATATCTCCTTAGCTTGCCGGATAACTCTATTAACGAAATCAAGGAGAGGAGGATGAAGAAGCAGCACATCGCGTCAAGGAGAACAAGCTGGAACGTAGGTATGGTAATCCCGTTGCTGAGAAACACCGTTGCCGCAAGCAAACCCGAAAAAACACGGTTAAGATAGTGGGAACACAATAGAGTCAACAACAAAGAAGTTGAGACGCCAAACAGTAACATCACCCGCCTAGCCACATCATAGTCCACCTTATCAAGACGCTGGACAACAGGCTCCTTCAACTGCAGTAGAACAGAATCACAGTAACCCATCAACCTAGCATCCCCCGGATAACCCATTGCGCTATCACGTAGATTACCGCACATAACATCAAAACAAGCCTTTTGGAAGAGGGTCAGGCCGCCACCAGTCTCAACTATCCTGTGGTTTATGCGATCCAGTGCGAAACCGATAACATATCTGCTCACAGGAGGAGCCTCATAGGATATGAAATTGTGCCAGTCCTCGTTGAAAAAATCGTTTTTTACGAAAAACAGGTTGTAGAAGTATGCCCCGTGAATCCAGAAGTATTCATCGCCATAACCGTCCGAGTGGGAGGTCGTCAGATAAAGCCCGAACACGCGGGCAATAAAGACGGCGATTAATACGACAGTAAGCAGGTTAACAAACGAATTTCTTGGGAGGCCGTTTTTCCTAAGCCCATTTGCAGTGATCACGCACAATAGGAATCCGACAGCCCACACGAAGAATGATGCGCCCTTAACCAACCCCTCTTTCCCGGTGCAGATGCTACCAGCAGACCAGCCGGTAAACTGCCGGAAGAAGTCATCAAGAAAACCGCTAAACCAGCAAAAAAAGGCATACGTCATGTCAACTGGTTTTTCAGTAATCTGGGATACTACCAACAATAATGCTAGTAATGCCATAAACAAGACGGGAATGCTGTCTGATGAGGTTAGCCTAGAAGAGAGGCTGAATGGGTTCATTAACTCGATAAACCGGCGGAATTTCATCATTCAACAAGAGTATTATAAGACGATTTCGAAAGATATATCCATGAACGTAACGTTCATAAACCCACCAGTAGACTTGGAGAGGCTTTATGGCACAGGATACTTGGGCAGCAGGGGCGAGCAACCGCCACTGGGACTATGCTATCTCGCCGCAGTCCTCGAGGAAGACGGGAATGATGTCAGGATAATCGATGCTGAATTTGAAGGACTGAACACTGGAGAGATCACATCCCATGTGGTTAAACACAATACGGACATTGTTGGGCTGACATGCGTGGCGGCGACATTTTACACCACGCTAGAGATTGCGAAAAGCATTAGAGAATCGGATGACGACATAAAAATCATTATTGGCGGCCCGTTCATATCAGCAAATCCTGAGGAAGTCATATCCAACGAATGTTTTGACTTTGGAGTGATAGGCGAGGGAGAAGAAACGATGCTGGAACTAGTGGACGCTATTGAGGGGAACGGTGACTTGAGGCGGGTGGATGGCATATTATTCAGGGAAAACGGGAATGTGGTGAAGACACACGCAAGGAGGATTATCGAGGACCTGGATTCCCTGCCATTTCCAGCAAGACACCTGCTTCCAGACATCAGGAGGTACATACCAGAATCTAAGAACTACCGTAGGCTACCTTCCACGACAATGGTCACCAGCAGGGGATGCCCGTACAACTGCATATACTGCGACCAAAGCGTGTTTGGACGCAAATACCGGCAGAACAGCGCCGAGAGGGTGGTGGATGAGATGGAATCATTGGCTAGAGACTATGGAGCAAGGGAGATTTTCTTCACAGAAGACACGTTTACGTTAGACAATAAAAGGATAGGGCAGATATGTGAACTGATTAATGAGAGGGGAATCGACTTGGCATGGAGGTGCTGCACCAGGTCAGACCTTGTGACAAAAGACCTTTTAGTGAAGATGAAGGACGCTGGCATGTGGCACATATTCTATGGGGCAGAAAGCGGATGCCAGAGGATACTTGATACGCTAAAAAAAGGATTCACCCTAGATGATACGAGAAAAGCCATCGAATGGAGCGACCAGGCGGGACTATACACGCAAGCATGCTTCATGATAAACAACCCCTCCGAAACACACGAGTCAATAGAGGAGACGATAAGATTTGCGAAATCGCTCCCACTGACAGAACTATCAGTATTAATGATGACACCACTCCCAAACACAAGACTATACGAGACATACAAGAGATACGGGACCTTCGACAACACAGATCTGACGCAATTAAACTCATGGCAACCGGTGTTCATACCAGAAGGCCTGACAAGGGAATACCTGATAAAACGCAGGAAAGAGTTCTACAGAGAATTCTTCCTAAGGCCTAAGACCATCTTCCGAAATCTAAGGCAGATTAGAGGATGGGTGGACGTGAAAAGGTATGCCGGCAGGTTCGGGGCAGTAAAGGCTATAATGAATTAATGGACTTCAACAACCGTGAAAAGTATGTGCCCGCGTTTTGACGGTATTCACCCCTGAATTTACCGCAATTAAGCCTGTACTCCCCACCCTCCAAAAGACATCGTATCCCATCAGATACTACCTGGTGGGACGCATCCTGAGACAGTCTAATGCCGAGTTTCTTCACCTCAAGAAATCGGATATTGTTTTCCTGCTCATTATGGTTCGATATTGGAGAGCACATAATCGGTTTTCCACTGCAGACTGACTCGCAAATGGTGGTATGCCCGCCAGTCGAAACCACAACCTTAGAATTGACTATATGCTGGAGGACGTTATCCGTTAGGCCAATGTTCTGAAAACTTCCGGAATTAGGCCAATCTCCGGCTTGAGAGCCGACCACATGGCATGTTAGGTCAGGCGCATCATCCATCGTCTCGATTATTTCACGCATCAACGAACTGGAGAATCCGGTGTTCAAAACAAGAAGCACATCACACGCCGGGGAATCATTGCTGTCCTCATTGCTGGCGCGTATCAATGGTCCGGTATACAAGAGTTTTGCAGCCAACTTTGGAGTGCACACAAGATTTTCCCCGCATATCGTGTTTGGAGGGGGAAAGTCAGGGATTAACACGTTCACAGACCTTGAAAACACAAGGTCCCATACAGCCCACACCAGTCTGCCACCCCACATTGAAACCGTTCTCACGTGACGCGTATACTTCCCTGTGGAGTATGTTCATCAAAGGGTATGTGGGCTTGCCATTCAACACTGAGGCCACCGCACCAGGCAGATAGGAGTCGGACACTATAAGATCAGGGTTTTCCCTGGCGATGAATTTAGCCAGTGAACGCATCTTGAACAACAACATGTTCCTCACATACTGGAGGGTGGAGTCTCTTTCGGATAGATGCCCATCAGACAACACAAAACCCATTTCAGCTGAAACCCGGCCGGCATCGAATCCCTGGCGCCTGATAAAATCGAGTGATCTCCCGAAAGAACCGAAGACCACGTCAAAACCCTGGCCGATGAATTTTTCGCCGAGAGCAATAGACCTGCTTGCTGTCCCAAGGCCTCCGCCCCCACCCACAAAAACAAGCACTTTCATGGAATCAACAGGAAAGATGATAGTTAAATATTTCGCTATAATACTATATGGGTTGCATTATGAAGAAGTTGGATGATACGAAAAGTTACTGTCCGGAATGCTTAGAAATCATAGATGCGATAGTCGTTGAAGAGTCGGGGAGGGTTTTTATTGCAAAGAAATGTGATAAGCATGGTGATTTCAAAGCACTGCACATGTGGGAGAAGCCAAAACACTATCATGCGCTTAGAAACCTTTTCAGGGAGTCCAGGCATAGCTCCTACCCTGAAGCCTTGGAACTCTTCATCACATACAGGTGCAACCAGAAATGCCCGTACTGCTTCGCAGAATCGGATGAGAATGCATGTCAGGATGAACTAACGTATGATGGGATAATCCAGATGCTTGACGGATTCAAGGGCTCACGGATCTATCTCATAGGCGGCGAACCCACTGTCAGAGACGATCTCGCAGAGATAATAAAAGAGATCAAAAAAAGGGGATTTGACGCCATACTGTTCACAAACGGGAAGAAACTTGAGGACATGCATTACGTCGAGACTCTGAAAAAAGCAGGTTTAGACATGGTCATACTACAGTTCGACTCATTCTCCAGGCAACAATGCATCCAGATAAGGGGTGAAGACCTGCTGGACGTTAAAAACCATGCTGTCGAAAACCTGAAAAAACAAAGGATACCGATAATGCCATTTGTCCTCGTGATAAAGGGGCTAAACGACGATCAGATAGGCGATTTCATAAAATTCTCGTCATCCAATTACAAGGACGTGTGCGTCCTAGACTTCAATAGCGTGTGGAACATAGGGAGACGCCCGCAAGACAACACCCTAACGCAAGCAGAGATAATCGAGGAAATCCAGAAAGCATCTGACCTAACAGACGATGACTTCATAGAATCCACAGTCTTCGCCTACAACTTCTTTGAGATCATCCGAAAAATATCTGGGAGAAAAGGCCTCAGAGTCCCTGAATGCGAGATCAGGTGCTACGTACTGACAAACGGCAGGGAGATGAAGGCCCTGGGAAAAACACTGGACCTACATGCGATAAATAAGAGACTGGATGACATAAACAGGAACATGGGCCAGTCAAAAACACTCAACACCATCAGACTCATAGCAAACGCCCCCTACATGGAATTCCTACGGGGGATTATCAAGGACATGATCTTAAGGAGGGTGCTATTGAGTTCAAGCATTGACGTGATACGCTCTGTAGTAAGAAGACGCCCTATGAAACTCAAATTCCCGGGCATATTCAGCATACTCATAGGCAGGTTCCACGAGCTGGATAACATCGACCTGGGCCTCGTCTCCACATGCACACTACACGCGAATCTCCCTTCAGGAAAACACGCATCCTTCTGCGAGAGAGAATTGTTCAGGAACGCCGGCAAGATGGAGAGATTATGCGATATCGTAGAGAATACCGCACGCACAGATATGGCCGCTAAGACCACAAGATTGCCGTAACAGAATAGTGTTGCATGCTACTTCGTCCCAGGCTTGCGGACGTCTGAGAACAGGAGGTTATGCCTCTCGCCTTTAGTGAATAAATCTGGCGGCATGTCCACAGTGCACGACGACACGCCAGCGAACTTGCTGAAGAATGCATACCGGCTCTCATCACCCCACGATACCTCCCCAACAAAACCGTCGAAACGCGGGTCTTTAGTGGAGATAGTGACTTTCGCACCCCCAGCAGGCTCCTGCCTCACCTGAGCCTGGAACAACTCGTTACCGCTAGCCCAGTATCCGACACCGCCTTCGACGCTGCCGTCAAAACCCTCAACAAGGGTGTTGCCTGACCTAAGCTCTGCCCGAGCCTCCTCCTCCCACTGCTGCTTCAAAGGAAGCCTCCCGACAGCCTGCTTGGGGACCAGTATACCGCCCTTCATGACCATGGAAGAAGTGTCTATACCCTTTATATTCCCAGAGCTCGCGGCCTCCTCCACCCTAGCGCGAGTCGCCGCATCACCAGACCGCTCGTCGAGAATACGCTTAACACGCTGGAAAGAACCGTCCTTACTGTCAGTAGTCGTTGGCATGTAATAATACACGAAGGATGGATTTAAATTACACTACATATAGTTAAACCACTGGTGTTAACATGCATGGAGAAGTAAAACTTGAGGATTTTCTATCGGAAAACTGCGATGACGAGGAATTAGGCAAACTGATTTTAGACTTCAGCAACCTGTCGATACACGTCAGCAACGAGTTCCCACACAGGCTCGGCGACGCTGGGACCAAGAACATTTACGGTGAAGACCAGAAGGCGCTGGACGTCTGGACCAACGACTTCCTTATGGAAGAATTGTTCAAGACAGGCGTCGTGAAGACGGTAGCCTCAGAGGAACTGGACGGCCCGGTCGACTCGGAAGACGGCACCGGATCCTTCGTAGTCACCATGGACCCGTTGGACGGCTCCTCGAACGTGAAGAGCAACAACCTGTTCGGCACCATAGTGGGGATATACAAGGACGTTAAACTTCCGGTGGAAGGGAGAAAACAGGTTGCCGCATTGTACAAGCTATACGGACCGCTCACCAGCCTGGTCCTGACGTTTGACGGCAAGGTCTACGAGTTCGTGAAATGCAGCAAATGCCATCAGAACTTCATGCTGCTCCACGAGGACATGAAGATGCCTGAAGCGAAGATATACGGGGTGGGCGGTAACCCGGACAAGTGGATTCCTGAATTCGAGTTCTTCGTCAGGCTGCTTAGGAGCGAAGGCCTCAAACTGAGGTACGGCGGCTCCTTTGTCGGCGACTTCAACCAGATACTACACCACGGCGGCTTCTTCGGATACCCGTCATTCATGAACAAACCCTCAGGCAAGCTAAGGCTCGTGTTCGAGGGCAGTCCGATGGCGTTGATAGCTGAGAACGCTGGGGGTAAATCCAGCAACGGCAGCCAGTCGCTCCTCGACGTCAAGCCCAAGAAACTCGACCAGAGGACGCCCATATACATCGGCAACGATGAGCTTATAGACAACCTCGAGGAGATATTCAAGACAGCGAAGGACGCGAGGGAGGAATTTTAGACTTAGGATGAAGGTTGGAGTGCTAACAGGCGGGGGAGACTGCCCAGGACTCAACGCAGCGATACGAGCGGTAGTGAGGACAGGGATAAACGAGCACTGCATGGAGTTCATAGGCATAAGAGACGGTTGGAAGGGCCTTATAGACGGCGACACCATGCCCTTGGACAGGGACTGCATGGGGGGCCTGATAGTGAAGGGAGGTACGATACTGGGTTCCACGCCGTCCAACGTGTTCAAGAGGGACATTAAGACCAGAGACCTTGTGGGAGGATATGAACGGCTTGGTCTTGACGCATTGATTGTCATCGGCGGCGACTGCACTCTCAGTGCCGCAAACGACATGAGCGAGGCTGGAGCCAACATCGTCGGGATACCCAAGACCATAGACAATGACATAGTGGGCACCGAGAGGACCATAGGATTCGACACCGCACTCCACGTGGCCGTCGAGGCTATAGACAGGGTCCACACTACAGCAGAATCCCACCACAGAGTCATGATAGTGGAAGTCATGGGGCGTAACGCAGGATGGATCGCAGTAATGTCAGGCATCGCCGGTGGCGCGGACATAATACTTATCCCAGAGAAGCCGTTTGACATCAACGAGGTATGCGGGATAATACGGAAGAGGCACGAGAGGAGGAACTTCACGATAATGGTTGTCGCGGAAGGCGCCCACGAGAAAGGGAAGGAGGCGATAACAAAAGAGGAGGAGGAGGATGCTTTCGGATACCATACTCTCGGGGGAGTGGGATACTGGCTGAAAAACGAGATAAGGAGGATAACAGGGTTCGACACTAGGGCTATAATACTCGGACACACCCAGAGGGGTGGGATCCCTACGGTGTCTGACAGGATACTCGCGACAAGATTCGGCGTTAAGGCGGTTGAACTAGTCTCTGAAGGGAAGTTCGGACTCATGGTGGGCTTGAAATGCGATGAGATAGTCACCGTCCCCCTGAAGGATGCGGTTAAGGAAAAACGCGTCGACGACTACTGGTATGAGCTGGCGGAGAAGTTCTTCGGCTAGAATGAGGGGTAAAATGGATTTGACTGACAACTTAGGGAGGATTGTGCCAGACCCGATCAGGTACTGGGTGAATGTGGCGAAAGAGTCAGGAGCTGTTAACATGATGACGATAGGGATACCAGACCCCATACCAAAGGATATCCTTGAGAAATACGCTAAAGCAGTCTACGAGCAGGAGGTTAAGGGCCTGCCAGGCTACCCGCCCTTCGTCGGCGAAGAATACTTGAGGAAGAGCATAGTTGAGATGGAATCCAACTTCGGAGCCATACTGACAGAGGAGGACGTCAACAGGATGTACGTCACCATAGGGGCCTCACAGGCGCTTCAGTTCATCTTCTCGATATTCAAGCAGGGCAGCGACATACTCGTCATGACGCCGTGCTGGGGCACGATACACAACATGATAGCCCACTCGGGGAACAATGGAGTGCCAGTATCACTCTTTGAGGACGGCAGGTTCATCGAGGAAAACGCCTCCAACGCATTGACCGACAAGACTGCTGGAGTCTACATAAACCTTCCCGCAAATCCGACGGGATCTCTCGTGGAAGAGTCGGAGTTGAGGAAGATGTGCGGTTGGGCTGTCTCCAACGACCTCCAGATAATCACTGACGAGCCATACAAGTACATCATATTCGACAGGGACAGGACGCCATACACTTCTCCAGCAAGCCTTGGCGAGGAGATAAACAGCAAGGTCAGTCTTGTGTCATCATTCTCGAAGATAATCAAGCCTGACGTGAGGATGGGGTTCATAAGAGTATCCCCTGAGATACTCGCGGCACACGAGATGGTCGGCTTCTACTTCAGGAACCTTAGTGCAGGGGCTAGCAGGGGCATACAGGCAGGCATAAACGCAATACTTGATGACGACCCGAAGCTCTCATTCCTGAAGCCTGTGGTAGACGGATACAGGGAGAAAAGCAGGTTGGCGCAGGATTATCTCACAGAATGGGGGTGCGAATTCCCCTACAAGCCCGCGGGCACTTACATGATATTCCCCACGACCCCTGACGGTGGCGATGCGGAGGAATTCGTACGCAAGACGGCGTCGGAAAAGAAGACGGGTTTTGTGCCAGGCTCCAGCTTCGGCGGGAAATTCAGCGGATTCGAACACATACTAAAGCACTTTAGGATGGGTTTCGGAGGCGGCATGACTAAGGATAAGCTGGCTGAAGTAATGGAACAATTGACCGGCTAACGATCAGTCAACATAGCCAAGGTCCTTCAGCATCTTCAATTGCTGTTTGCTAAGCTCAAGAGACACCACGTCACCAGCAGGTTCAGAGTAGAAGTCGATGAGTTTCTGCTGAAGCCTTTCAGCCAACGCCCTCGAATCCCTCCTGGATGCTATGTTGCTGAGTTCACCCGGATCCGCAGTCAGGTTAAACAGCTCCAGTGAAGTCCCCCTCCGGGTATTGTTTATAACCAGCTTGCTCTCACCGTCTATTATGCTCATCGAGTCAATGTATCGCCTGGTCTCAGAGTACACGGCCCTGCCTTCAGGCACAAAACCACCATCCGTGAGAGGCATCGCGACACCATATAAGTCGAGAGAAGCGTTCGCTCCAACAAGCTTTATGAGCGTCGGCATCAAGTCGCTCTCAACAACAGACTCATCAACGACCTTGTGCTCGACCCCTGGGACACGCATAATCAACGGGATGTTTATTATCTCGTTATAAAGCTTCTTGTGCAAGTTACCGCCATGCTCCCCGAACTCCTCCCCATGATCCGCCATGACGATGATGATTGTCTTGTCATACAGACCCATATCCCTAAGATTGTCGAGCAGACGCCCGATATGATAGTCGGTGTACGATATCTCGCTGTCATACCTGTCTATACTAGCCCTACCGTAATCGAATTCTTCATGCCGCATGTACCTGAAGTGCGGATCAAAATAGTGCACCCACACGAAGAAGGGACTCCCCCACCCGGATGAACGGTTAATCACCGTATCCGTCAGCTCCCTTGACGTGGAGACATGATGAGGGTGGCCTATCTCCATGACCGACTCGTCGTAATAGTCAAATCCCTGAGGGTACCCGTACCTGCTCTCGAGGAGCAGATGGCTTACATAAGCCTCGGTATGGTAGCCGTTCGACTGGAGCACTTCAGCCAGAGTAGTCAAATTCTCGCTGAGTACATGGTTCCACCCGGTGACACCATGCTGCAGGGGGTGCAGTCCAGTATGCAGTGAGGACAGGGAGGGGTGTGTCCAGGGGGCATGGCTATAGGCCCTCATGAAGACGGTCGACGACTCGGCGAGCTCGTCTATAACGGGAGTCGTGTTCCGGGCATAACCGTAAAAGCCAATGTGATCCTTCCGCATGCAGTCAACGCTTATCAACAGTATGTTGGCTCCATGGTAGCTGCCGGCACCATCCCCACCCAAGCCAACACCGTTAAAAGGCGTTTCTTCCCGGACTTTGATTCGGGTGGTTAGGGAGTATGCTGAGACCGCAAACAGTACTAGAATGAAAAACAGTAAAATGTTCCTCGAATTCATCCTGATAGAATATTGAGTGCCGGCTAAAAAACTAGTCGACGTATCCGAGCTTGCGGAGGGTCTCCAGCTGGCTTTCAGTCAGCTCGAATTCCTCGACCTCCAGCCCCGGGTTCCGGTAGAACTGCATCAGCTTACGCCTTAGGAACACCCTCTTCCTCTTGTTCTTATCCACCAGGTTGGTTTTTTCACCAGGGTCTTGGACTAGGTCATACAATTCCATGCCCCGAGTATCCGTATCCACTATAAGCTTATACCCCCCGTCAAGGATGCTTATGAGATTTGCCTTGCGATGGGTTTCAGACAAGATTATCCTGGACTCCGGGTGGAACCCACCCCCATCATACTTCACCGGAACGCCATGAACATCCCCCGGAAATGACAGTCCCAGCAAACCCAACAGCGTGGGAGCCACATCCGACGATGCGACATACTCGTCGTGGACTTCATGCTCGAATCCGGGCACACGTATTATCAACGGCACGTGAAGCAGCTCCTCATACAGCGTATTGCTGTGCTGCGTGCCCCCGTGCTCCCTGAACTCCTCACCATGATCCGCTATTACAACGATTATCGTCTTGTCATACAAACCCCTCCGCTTAAGATCATCCAACAAAAGACCTATATGGTAGTCGGTGTGCGCCACCTCACTATCATATCTTTCGACCGCAGAGTCGCCGAAATCGAATTCAGGATGCTTCTGATACCTAAAGTGGGGGTCGAAGTAGTGGGCCCATATGAAGAATGGCTGCTGCATGCCGCCAAGCCGTCCTATTATGTTGTCGGTCACCGTGTGGGAGGATGACGTGTGGTAGATGGAGGAGCCGTCCAGTATGGAGTCGTCATAGTAGTCGAAACCCTGGATGTAACCGTACTTCTCCTTGAGGAGGCTCATGCTCACATAGGCTTCAGTATGATATCCGCTCGAATTAAGGACTTCAGCCAGTGTGGTGAGATTATCACTGATATGATGGTTCCACTTTGTCACACCATGCTCTAGCGGGTGAAGCGCAGTGTGTATCGATGATAAAGAGGGGTTGGTCCAGGGAGCATGGCTGTGGGCGTTCATGAACACTGACGACGATGCGGCAAGCAGGTCCATATTCGGAGTGATGTTCTTATCATAGCCATAGACTCCAAGACGGTCGGCCCTGAGCGTGTCCACGATTATGAGAAGGATGTTGTACCCGTAGAACCCCCCTTCAATAGAGGCGGGGCCGTGAACAGGCGCGGCATCAGTGACATCCTCGCGCGCGGAAGACGCGTTCGCAGGAATACTTGGAAACGATATGTAGGCGGAGTATACGAGAACCAGGTAGGCAAACAACACCATTACCGCTATCCTATACAAACGCATCCTTACAAACAATTAGCTTTAAGAACATATAATTGGCATCTGGTTTTAAAACATAACTCATAATGTATTCTCATGGACTACGCAAAACCCGTTCAAGGCCAGGACCTGGTTAACGCCCTAGCGGGCGAGAAATGCATTGTAATGGCGGCGAACATCAGGGTGATACACTCCACGCGCGGGATAATGATGGCCGCCAAAGAGCTTGACGCGACAGTAATGTTCGAGATAGCCAAAAGCGAGATAGGATACACCGCCCAGACCCCGAAAATGTTCGTTGACATGATAGTCAAGACTGCTGAAGAACTGGAGTTCGACATCCCCTACGCCATACACGGCGACCACATCACCATCAAAGAGAACACCCCAGAGTCTGTGGGGGCTGGCGAACAGCTGATAAAAGACGAGATAGCAGCAGGCTTCACGTCATTCGCCATAGACGCAAGCCACAACTTCAACATCGAAGCATCCACTGTCAAGGAGCAGCTGAAGGACAACATAGAGATAACCACAAGGCTTGCGGGGCTCATACCAGAGACTGCAGGGCTTGAAGTAGAGGTTGGTGAAGTCGGCAAGAAAGACCCTAAGACTGGGAAACAAGCCCTCACCACCGTCCAGGAGGCTGAGACATTCATCAATGCCATAAGAGACGCGGGATTCAGCCCAAACCTCCTGGCCACCAACAACGGCACGACACACGGCAACATCTACGACAAGGACGGGAACATAGTGGAACAGGTGGGCATAGACATGGAAAGGACAAAGGCGATAGCAGACGCCATAGCACCCCACGGAGTGTACGTGGCCCAGCACGGAATCACCGGCACCCCACTGAACCTGATGCACCTCCTGATAGAAGCAGGCGTGTTCAAGGGCAACGTGGGCACTAACTGGCAGAACATAGCGCTCGAAACCATGCCAAAAGGCCTTGTGAAGAGGATGGAGGAGTGGACCCTATCAAGCAAGCACGCTGAGAAGACGAAGGCCAAGAAGCCGGACATCAGCAGGGGAGAGCTCATAGGCAAGAACATAAAGCACAGCATCAAGGAATTCAAGCATGAGATAGACTCGCTGCCTGCTGACGCAATCGAGAGGATAGACTCCGCCACCAAGGAGAGTGCGATAGCGTTCTTCAACGCATTCAACGCCGGGGGCACCGGCAGCAGGGTGAAAGATTACTTGGAGAAATAAAGGTCTGTGATGGAGTACATACTATCACTTGGTCTCATATCCGGAGACTGGGTTTCAGAGATAAGGAAAAGCATCGAACACGCCACCGGAGTCCACGACTCATACGTCGAAAAAACAGGCGAACACACCATACTGATTGCCACACACCAGAAGGGAGTGCAAGTCCCACTGAATGACGAGGGAAGCCAGCACTCGAGCACAAGCCTAAACCTGTTTGAGAGGCCTGGCGAAGAATTAATCGCCTTAGCCAGCATGGAAGACACCAACTACAGCAGCGTGATAGCGAGGATATTCTCAGACCCGTACAACACTCCAGGACTCATAGACAACCCCCGCATATCCATGGGCTTCAAGTTCGACGAACACCCCACGCGACGGATATACGACACCCCTGAAGACACCTACGCACTGCTAAAACACCTGAAGGACGGTGGCAGGATAACGAGAGTATACAGGAAGACTGGGGAGCATGCTGCCGCATTGAACGAGAGGCTGCTCGCATGCAGGCTAAGCGAATACTACCCCAGCAGGGAGGAATTCCTAAAACCATTCAAGGCTACGAGAAGCAGGGCGAAATCCTTCCAGACCATACCGATAAGCCTTGAGGACGGGAGGATAACAATAGACAACACGTTCAACCCAAAGAGGATATCCCTGAGGGAGGATTAAAAACGATGACCGTCCAATTATTTCAGTAGATTACCATGGACATGCAGAGACTTCTATTAACAACAGTAGCCATACTGTTGATAGCCTCAGGATGCATCAAACAATCCGCAGAAGACGTTGTAGTGACTACCACGTTAAAGGAACATGACGCCAAGACTGTGAAACTCCACTGGTTCATCCCGGACGGCATGCGCGCAGACCCGGAGACATTCAACGTATACGAGTGGGCTGAAGAGGGTAAGCTGCCGAACATAAAAAAACTCATGGACAGGGGATCATACGGGTACTCGATACCCACATTCCCATCCCACACGCCAACAAACTTCGCGAGCCTCCTGACGGGAACATACCCTGAAAAACACGGAGTGGCCGACGGCCCAATGCACGTGGAAGGACAGCCACTGGCAAAGCCATCGGTAGCGGGCTTCAGCTCTTCAGCAAGGAAGGTGCCTGCCATATGGTCGCTGCTCGAGGATGAGGGGATGGACGTCGTACTATTATCCATGCCAGGATCCACTCCACCTGAACTGAAGAGGAATGGGATTACCATAAGAGGAAGGTGGGGTGGATGGGGGGCAGACTACTATTCCCTCATATTCGAGAGAAAGACTCTCGGACGTCGTGAATCAATGGGCAGGGGCTCGAGACTCTTCTACCTGGGATACGAGCTGACCAGGTTCGTGGAGCCGACAGGATCCGACGGATGGGACTATCAGCTTGACGCACACGGAGCGAGGATATATGCGCGAGTCTCTGGAGACACGATGCAGTTCTCGAAAAACAATGCTGATGATGTGGCAACTCTAAAGGAGGGCGAGTGGAGCGACTGGATTCCGGTCACACTAGACTGGAATGGCAGGGAAGTCGAATCACACGTGAAACTAGGGGTAATCAAACTCGAGGAAGACGGATTCTTCAGGGTTAGGTGCATAGTCAACAACCTGAACAGGTACATCGTCGAGCCGTCAGAGGTTTCAGACGAGCTGATTAGCGACGTCGGGCCCATGGTAGACTTCGTCGACAACTTCCCGCCACAGCTAGTCTACTATGACGAGGACAGGAAAGCGTTCATAGACGAGATGGACATGTCCTTTGACTGGCACATCAGGGCTGTAGACGCCGTATACAACCGCTATGACCCAGATGTCTTCATACACGACATATACAGCCCCAACCAGATGCTCACAAGCAGGTGGTGGATGGGGTACGTGGACCCGAAGAGCAGGAGATACGACGACGTCACAGAAGAGGAGAGGGAGGAGCTCTGGGGGGAGGTGATGGACATGTACAAGCAGCTCGACACCATCGTGGGCAAGGCTCTGGAGAACGCTGATGAAGACACGCTAATAGTCCTAAGTTCAGATCACGGGGCTGCACCCCTAGACAGGTGGGTCAGGCTGAACAACCTGTTCGCCGAGAAAGGATGGCTGAAACACACGATAAACCCTGAGACAGGTGAGCCGGTGATAGACTGGGAGAACACTAAAGTGATATACCTTAAGATGGACAACGTATACGTCAACCCCGAAGGCCTCGGAGGCAACTGGAAGAGGGGTTCAGGAGAGGAATACGAGAAGCTAAGACAGGAGGTCGTAGACACACTAACCAGCCTGAGGCACGAGTCAGACGAGGACTCCCAGATAATAGAGGCCTACCGGTGGGAGGACGTCAGGGAATTCCTAGACCTCCCGGAAGACAGGGTCGGCGACCTGGTGATAGCCAACACTCCGGGATACGGGTTCAACGAGGAGATAACAGAGGACGGGAAAGTGTTCGACGAGAACCCGCTGAAGACAGGATACAAGCAGGCGATACACGCCAGAGAAACGCCCGCAATGTGGACTCCATTCATAATATCCGGCCCTGGAGTGAAGGAGAACAACAGGATAGAAGATCCGATAGAGATGGTGGACCAGTTCCCGACGATAATGCACTGCATGGGATTGGAAATCCCTGACCACGTTCAAGGCAGGGTGCTGACTGGGATACTAGAATGAAAAAACTGATTGCCGCCATAGTAATCCTGGTAATGCTAACGCCAGGATGCCTGGACGTCAAAGATAAAAACACCAGCCACACGCAAGAGGATGTTTTCTGGGGCCTCAAGTTCAGAAAAACATATGAGAAAGAGGACATAACCGTACTCAGACACGATTCCAACGGCACGAGGGTTGACTTGAAGGTCATCAGGGGCTTAAGCCAGGAGAATGCGGACAGATACGTTTCAGACAGCCTGCTCATGCTCGAGTCCGTCTTCAATGAGCGGAGAAGCGGCTATCCGGGACAGCTGACTAGGAGCATAGAATGCCCCACCAAGTACAAGCCAGAGTACCGTGAAAAAGAGGTCGACGGGGGGAGACTCGGCTACTACATCGGCTACGCCAACCAGAATTACGTTGCTGGAGCATGCTCGGAAGACCTGATAGCATTCAGATCCATGAACGGATTCGCCTACTGCCCCGGAGAGAAGACACTCTTTGAGATAGACTTTTTCACGCCCAAAGACTCGCAGGAGATAGAGGACTTCATTAAAAAAATCCGATGCTAAGTATATGATATGATAAAGGCGAGGAAGACCATCCTAATCGCGGCAGTAATGTACGTACTCACCCTCGCAGCATACTTCACGATAGAAGCCATACTAACCGGCGGGTCCGGGACGATTGGAAAAAACCGTGGAAACCCCGTAGTCGCCGCACAGGAGGATACCCTCAAGAGGATGGGTGATCTTGATTACGGGACAGACGACTACCGGCAGGGACTGGACCTATCCTGCAGGGGATGCAACGTCCTCTTCATCAACATCGACCTACTCCGCGCAGACCAGGTGGGACTCCTCAACCCGGCTGGAAACCACACGCCAAACATAGACAGGTTCTTCGAGAAAAGCATAATCTTCGAGCAAGCCCAGGCACCAGCAGGAGACACTTACAGCAGCAATATAGCAGTATTGACTGCTAGCGAAGTGGTGGATATCTTGGAGACAAGATACTTCGACCCGTCCTACAAATACCAGCCTGCCACAATACAGGAAAAACTGGCGGATGGCGGATACTATACGCTAAACCTCAATCAGGGAGACTACTCCGGCAGGGCGACTAGGATGGACGTCGGGTTCGAGGGATACGTGCAGATTGAAGACCGCGCCCCACCCAACGATTCAGTGGCGCTGATGATAGAAAAAATCAGGAGCGAGGCTAGAAAACCCTTCTTTACACTATACCATCCGGACACACTACACCACCCTTATGACTTCCCGAGGAACTATCTAGAAAGAATAGACATGGACGACCAATTCATAAGCACGTTCTACGAATTCAGGAGAGACAAACTATGGATTGGCTTCGCCGTGCCAAAGGAATACTCCAGCAAAGTGATTGAGGGTCCGTTAGAGAAAATCGATGAAGACAGCATCCTTTACGTGGTATTCCAGGACGAATACAACCGCAGGATAAACTTCACGTACAGAAACCGCGAGTCAATGTTCAGGTATTACTCCCTCAAGGTGGAGTACACTGACGGGGAGCTGGCTCCGCTGCTCAAGTTCATTGATGATGAACTCGGCAACGACACGATAGTGGTCTTGTACGCCAACCACGGTGAATCACTGTCAGACAACAAGCAGTTCCAGCATGGAGTCTCCTACCAGTCCTGCGTGCACGTGCCGTTAATGATAAAACACCCGAAAGTGAAGGAGCAGGTGAGGGTGAAACGCCCCGTCTCCCTCATAGACTTGGCCCCCACCATCTATGAAATGCTGGGAATATACCAGGGCAACATCTCTAGCTTCAGCTTGATATCTGTGATAAAGGATGACGAGTACGACAGGGAATTCATATACGGGAAGTCCTACAAGGACGAATACATCCTCCGCGGAGACTGGAAGCTAATCACCTCAACCCAAAGAGGAAAAGAACTGTACAACATGCGCACAGACCCCAAAGAACAGTACAACATAATCGCCCAACACCAGGAGATAGCAGCACTACTGGACGCTGAACTAAGCAGGGAGAAAATGAGTTCCATCAGTCAGGGAGAGATGGGGGGGATAGGCACATGATAAAAACAGGGAGGATAATCCTAATCGCGGCGATAATGTACATCATAACCATCGGAGCATACTTCACCATCACATCATGGAAAAGCGTGGACACACAACACCAGGGGGAAGGCGTAAAAACTGGAGAAACACGCGATAATGAAGAGAAGAGTTCCGGATACTGGCTGGAGGAAGACAACGAATACAGGGACGGACTGCTCTGGTGCAAGGGATGCAACGACATAGACGGCATGCCTGACGGACAACCCGAGGATTACGTGGGACATGACATTCAACCGGCCGACGCCAACGAGACCCCTGAAAAATCAGGGTACGGGACAGACGACTACCGGCAGGGACTGGACCTATCCTGCAGGGGATGCAACGTCCTCTTCATCAACATCGACCTACTCCGCGCAGACTACATTGGACTCCTCAACCCGGCTGGAAACCACACGCCAAACATAGACAGGTTCTTCGAGAAAAGCGTAATCTTCGAGCAAGCCCAGGCACCAGCAGGACAGACGTACACAAGCAATACGGCGGTGCTGACAAGCCAGGAGGCATTCGGCATACCAGACCTAACGTATAAAGACGAGTACACGCCATCCGAGAGCATCGCCGAAGTCCTGGTCAAACAGGGATACTCCACCATAAACGTGAACGAGGGGGACAGCACAGGGAAAGAAGCGAACATGGAGAAGGGATTCACAGACCAGACAGAGGTTGAAGGCTATGTGCTGATGAACGATTCAGTAGGCATCCTATTAGAAAAGATAGGATCCGCCCGAGAGGAGGACCGTCCATTTTTCATACTATTCCACGAGATGGAAATGCACTACCCCTACGTCTATCCAATGCGATACTGGGAGCACTTCGACAGCCTAGCATACGAGGACCCGTTCATCAACGTGTTCATACAAACGAAGAACAAGAATCCGTGGAGGATGACCTTAACATATGAGATACCCATAACATACCAGACGAGGGTGATAGGCGGGCCATACGAGAAGACTGAAGAGAACGACGCACTCTACACGGTATGGGAGATGCCGGGTAAAGAAAAGAACGTCACATACTCAAACCGCGAGACCATCAGAGAACTCTACGGCCACAGGCTGGGTTACGTGGACTCAGAGCTGAAGCCATTGTTTACCCTGCTTGACAACGAATTCCTGAACAACACGATAATAGTCTTCTACTCCAACCATGGTGAGGCTTTGACAGACAAGAAGAACTTCGAGCACGGGATATCATACAAGTCGTGCATCCACGTGCCGCTGATGATACTGCATCCGCGAGTGGAAAGGCAGGTAAGAATCAAGGATCCAGTGTCCCTTGTGGACCTGACGCCGACGATATACGACATGCTCGGAATCAAACCGGTGGAAGGCGCATCCGGCACCAGCCTAACGCCACTCATAAAAAACGGCAGCTACGACAGGGAATTCATATACGGTAAATCATACAAGGGAGACTACATCCGCAGGGGAGACTGGAAGCTCATAGTATTCAAGTCAAGATACAAGGAACTCTACGACCTGCACGCAGACCCTGAGGAAGAACACAACGTGATAAACCAACACCCGGCCATAGAATCCATGCTGGAAGCCCAACTAATCCGGGAGAAACTCAAGGCAGATATAAACGAAGATTGGGAGGCTGTACGACCCAACAACCCGTACTAACATACCTTAAACACCCCAGACACACCATGTTAAAACACTTTTTTAATAATAATCATTATAATAGAATCCCATCAACCGCTCACTCAGTTGACGCGTGCCGCGAGTGCAACCTTACGGTCGCACGCACATGCACCAAGATAATCCCCTTGGGAAGAAAAACAAACCAGACAAACAGAATAATCCGGTCCCGTGGCTCAGGTTGGTTAGAGCGTCCGACTGATAATCGGAAGGTCTCGAGTTCAAATCTCGACGGGACCAAACCTTTTCTTTCTTTACGAAAGAAAGACCCATAGAAAGCAGAGCTTTCTGGCGCCCATCCCCGAAGGGGATTTGGAAACGTTTACTAAAAGAAAGAAGAACTGGAGTCGGTTGGTTACAGCATGATGTTGACGAAATAACTGAACCAAGCGAAGCCTCCGACTTGCGTCAGCAAGTCGGCAGGGAGGTATCGGAACCGTAGGTTCTGATATTCAAATCTCGACGGGACCATTGAACTGCTCGCTCCGTTCACACGCGGAGCGAATGGCGGGGTCTTCGACCCCGCATACACCAGCCCAAAAATAGGTAAATCCTGAAACACGATGCCCCACCATATTAGCGTGCTTTTTAATCCGTTTTCTTTAATCAATAGTCGTGAAGTATTCCGTATTGTTTTTGGTTTTGGTTGTGTTGGCGGCAGGCTGCATGGGCGGCACGGAGACTGTGCAGTATGAAGTTCAGGTCACAACCACTCTCGGCCCTGCGGAGACCACCGTGTCCACGTCCACAACCCTGGCGCCTGTCGTTGGCTCGACCAGCACGACGCTGGAGGACTTTGATGTCGAAACGACTCTGGCTCCTGTTCTTGTGGATACTGGTAACTGCACCATGCTCGCTGAAGTGGGGCAGAGGGATGACTGCATCTACGAACTGGCCGGCAGGGCTGGTGATTCTGGGTTGTGCGACATGATTTCCTCGAGGAACATTATGCTCAAGTGCAAGGCCCATGTGGAGGAGCGGGTGGAGTTCTGCAATGGCGTGGACGTGCTGGAGGAGAAGGACTACTGCTACTGGATGATGGCCTTCAGGTGGAAGAGGGTAGACTACTGCAAGCTCATATTCGACCAGCAGACCAAGGACAGGTGTGTGTTCAACTACCTGAGGGACAAGAAATCCAACCCGTTGGAGTGTCTGGGCATAAGGAACGTGTCCCTTAAGGATGAGTGCATACTGCAGCATATAGGGGAGGGTTCCATAAACCCCCAGTTGTGCATGCTCATAGCGGATGGGGCTTTGGAGGCTGAGTGCAACCAGACATACCTAAAATAGTTTGTATAATATAAGATATTTTTGTGTTTTACAGGTTTTCTCTTGCCTTCTTGAGGGTGCCTGAGACCGTTATAACCCGCAATATGACGCTTTTACCGCCGATATCCCCCACCAGGCCTATCGCAGCCCTGGCCCTGTCAATGGCTTTGTGGTTCACCTTCACTATGCCCCTGGACTTGCCCTCATCCCAGTCCATAATCCATATGGAGGTCTCAGAAGCCCCCACCTCCCCGTAGAGGCGCAGCATGGAGTTCCACAGCGAGTTGACGACAGCCTTCCTGTCGAACTGGGAGTCGGATATGGCTTCAAAAACCAGGTAGCGGTTGCGCTCCCTCAACGTGGGTGGAACAGGCTTGGGCATGGACCTACCCCTTCATTCTCGCGTATATCAGGATGTAGCCGCCGTTAATGAAATGCTCCCTGTCAAAAAGGCCGCTCAACTGGAGGTTTCCGAAGTAGCGGTACTGTTTGTCAGCCAGTTCTGTGCCAGTGTACTTGAGTCCGTCAGGGTCCTGGACGAACACCTTCTTCTCAGACCTCGAACGGAGGCAGATGTCGTAGCCGTTGTAGTTCCTGCAGCACAGGTCCTCGGGCTTGGAGGGCACGTTGGGGGACAGGTATGTCGGACAGCCAGTGCCGCCTATAGTCAGCATTGTAGCGTCGCTTGGCATCGCAGACAAGTCCTCGATGTTGAGGCGGACGGCTATCTTCGGCGACGCGTCAGGATAGTTCACCACCTTGAAGCGGAGGTGGTCGACGAAGCTCTCGCCCGTATTCAAGTACAAGTCTTCAGCGGTCATGCCGTCATTGGTCTTGACCTGGATGTAGTAGTCGGTCTGCTTGTCGCCGACTTTGACGTCGTCCAGCCGGAACCTGTATGTTATGTTGAATCTGGTGAAATCCTTCCAGCTGCTTGAGAGGGACATTACCTCGCAAGCCTGCACGCAGACGCCCCCGCAGTCCGCGTACTCCTCATTCTGGTTCTTCACGCCGTCGGTGCATGAGGGCGCGGAAGTCGTGGCTGGCGCCAGCGTAGTGGAAGTCTGCTGGGGCTGTGGCGGCAGAGTCACAGTAGGCTGGACCGCCTTCACAGTGGTAGTCACCTTGACTGTGGTCGTAGCCTTGACCGTCGTTGTTGTCTGCTCGTCGGAGTCGCACACCATGTTCCTGTCAACGTCCAGACAGCACCGCCTGCCGACGAGTATGTAGGGGTCCGAGCAGTAGGGCTCCTCCATGGTGGTTGTGGTGGAACCTCCTCCAGTGAACGTCTCACAGCACATGCACCCGGAAACCGCCAACATCAGGGCGGTTAACGCCATAAGCCTTATCAAAACCATTCCAGCACCCGACTATGATATCATAATTGATGTATGAATCTATTTATATGAAGTCTGTCCAATACATTACCTAGGATGGTGGTTGAGGGTAAGGTCCTAGATCTGGCGATACTAGACGCAAATACACCTGGTTCTTTAAAAACATCAGACATCTGCATAAAAGACGGGCTTATACGCGCGGTAGGCAAGGCGTCAGACCGCACGCGGAGCATAGACGCGGCCGGCATGATGACTGTCCCAGGGTTCGTGAACATCCACACCCACCTGGACAAGGCGGGACTGCTCTCCCGCATGAAGCCGGGGGACTTCGGGAAGAGCCTGGAGGAGAACAGGGAGCTGCTTAAGAAGTTCAAGAGGGATTACACCGTCAACGAAGTGATGGGAAGGGCGGGGAAAATAGTGGGGGAGATGGTGGTCCAGGGGACTACCGCCATAAGGACGCAGGTGGACGTAGACACGACGGCAGGCCTTAAGGGTGTTGAAGCCCTCACCAGACTTAAGGAGGAGTTCAAGAACACGGTTAGAATACAGTTGTGCGCCTTCCCGCAGGAGGGGGTTTTGAAGAAGGGGTGCGAGGACCTCATCAACCAGGCCCTCGAATCAGGAGCAGACTTGATGGGAGGCCTCCCGCTGGTGGAGAAGACGAGGGAGGAGCAGGAGCAGCACCTGGATGTTTTGTTCGAAATCGCGGTTAGGCACGGCTGCGACCTGGAGGTCCAAGTCGACGAGTCCAACAACCCGCAGGACTTCATGCTGCCATTGCTTGCTGAGAAGACGATTGAGAATAAATGGCAGGGGAGGGTTTCAGCAACCCACTGCATATCCCTTTCAGCAGTGGACGACGGTATAGCGGGCGAGACCATAAGACTGGTGAAGGAGGCTGGCATGAACGTGATAGTCACGCCGAGCGCCAACATGATAACAAGACATAATGTTCCTGACGGAGTGCACGCGAGGCCTTCGAACAGCATCACGAGGGTTAGGGAGCTCCTGGATGCTGGGGTGAACGTTGCGGTGGGGACTGACAACATCAGGGACGTGTTCTATCCTCTCGGGAACGGGAGCATGCTACGCGAGATGCATGTCCTTGCTTCCGCGACGAGGATGACTGGGAGCGGGGATGATAGTCTGTTGTTTGACATGGCGTCCGTGAATGGCGCGAGGATAATGGGTTTGGGATACGGCGTCAAGGAGGGTTCCCTCGCAGACCTGATTGTGTTGAACTATGAGAGCACTAGCAGGGCGTTGAACGGAATCCCGCACGTAAGGTATGTGGTAAACGGCGGGCGGGTCGTGTCTGAGAACAGCATGAGGAACACTATAAACGGTGATGAACTTGACTGACGATAAGGACATTAAAAAACTGGTTAAGGAAGCGTACGACATGCACTTCCATGTGGGACCTGACATACTGCCGAGGAAGTACGATGACGTGGACGAGCTGATAAAGGAGGAGAAGGGCAGGATAGGGGGGATAGCCTTGAAGGCCCACAGCTTCCCGACGATGACTTACATACAAGCTGCTCACGAGAGCGTGAATGGTCTTAAGCTGATAGGCTCCATAACGCTGAACTATTTTATGGGCGGCTTCAATCCTTCGGCAGTGTACGCTTCCGCCATGATGTCGAAGAAGTATCCGCTGATAGTATGGTTCCCTACAATACACGCTGAAAACCATCTGATATCCAATAAGAGCGAGTATGAGATACCACCGGAATGGATTAAGGACCCGTCATTCAAGCCCAGGCCGAAGGCGGATTTGAAGGCCATTAGGGTGACTAATTGGGCTGGCAGGCTCATAAGGAAGGCTGAGTTGGTGTTGGATACCATGCAGGAGATGGGGTGCGTGCTAGCTACGGGTCATGTCAACTGGAGGGAGGCTGAGAGGCTGAGCCTTGAGGCGATTGACAGGGGCATCAAGGTTATTGTGACGCATCCCATGCAGAGGGACATTTCAATGCCGCTTGAAGTGCAGGAGAGGCTTGCCGGTAAGGGCGCGTTCATAGAGTACTGCTACATCATGTACTTGGACAGGGATAATCCGGGGGACTATCCGCTTGAGGAGCAGTCCCGCTGCATCAGGGAGATTGGAGTGGACCAGTGCATACTGACGTCTGACGCGGGTCAGGTGAGGAATCCGGGTTCCAGCGACAGCATTATGCAGTACATGAATCTGCTGAAGGACCATGACCTGGGTTTAAGCGAGTTCAGGAGGATGGTGGTCGACAATCCAGTCAGGATATTAGGGAAGTAGGCTTACTTCTTCTTCGGTATCTCACGGTAGAATGTGCCTTCACCGCCCTTGCTGCTCAAGTGCTTTATGCCCTGCTCGACGGTGGTCTTCATGGTGCGTTCAGCGGTCTTGTAGTCTGGGGCGACTACCTTAACAGAGTAGAATGGGGCTGAGACATAGGAGACTGACACATCGCAGTTTTTGGACGAGTGTTTTGATATCTCGGCCAGCGAGTCCTTGATTATGTTAACGCCCTCAGACTCGTATGATTTTAATTCAACGTATCCTGTTATCTCAACAAGAGGTGATTTTATGCTCTTGGAGACGAGGGCTACCAGAGCCTTCCTCCATTTCTCATCCAGGCCGAGCCCGTCAGCCACATCATGATCCGCTGATATCGCCTCAAGCCCTGCGTAGACGCTGCCGTACTCCTTCTCCAGCTTGGAGCCGACCTTCTTTGAGACTGTCTCAGGCTTCACGTTAAGTTCTGACGATAGTATCTCCATGAACTTGAGGGACCTCTGCCTCTGCTTGACGTCCTGCAGCTTCTGCTTTCTCGCGGCGTCAGAGACCCTTCTGAGGGACAAGTCTATGTGCCCCCTTGACGGGTCGATCCTCAATACCATGAGGACGACCTTCTGGCCTTCCTTCACATAGTCTCTTATGTTCCTAACCCACTTGAGGGATATCTCAGACAGGTGGAGCATCCCGTTCTTGTTGCCGTATTCCTCAAGCTCTATGAACGCCCCCTGCTTGAATATGCTCTTCACAGACCCTAAAACCAGCTCCCCCTTCTCAGGATAATCGTCTCGACTCATTTGGAGTAATAGATAGTATTTAGGCTTTTTTAAATGAACGGTTTGTATATTATACAATGGCTGAGGAAACGCACATAATAACGGCGCTCGTCGAGCACAAGCCGGGGGTACTGCAGAAGATAGCATCGCTTTTCGCCAGGAGGAAGTTCAACATAGACAGCATCACAGTCGGCTCCACAGACCATCCTGACGTCGCCCGGATGACCATAGTCACCAGGGGTGACGACAAGATACTGGAGCAGGTGACCAAGCAGATGAACAAGCTTGTGAACGTGATAAAAGTCTCTGACATAGACAGGGACAATGCCGTCGCAAGGGAGTTGTGCATAATAAAAGTCAACGCCCCTGACGAAACCCATAAAAGCCAGATAATAAGATATACTGAAGTATTCAGGGGCAACGTCGTTGACGTGAGCTCTAAGAGCATTTCTGTCGAGATAATAGGGGATACGAAGAAGATTGAGGCGTTCATCAGCCTCATGAGGCAGCTGGGCATTAAAGAGGTCGCGAGGACTGGTGTGACGGCCATACAGAGGGGATAGGCTTAAAATGCGTTGGTCGTACCCGGTTTTCAGGGTAATGGGTATTTCCGTCGAACTCCATTTGACGTTCATACTCTTCTTCCTCCTGTTCCTCATGGCTGGACTGTCAAACTTCATCTTCATCTTCCTCATATTCAGCATAGTCCTAGCCCATGAACTAGTTCACTCCATAACAGCGAAGCTCTCGGGCATACCGGTCCCAAAGATAACCCTACTGCCCATAGGCGGTCTGGCGACCATAGAACTCCCTGAAAACCCTGTCCTAGAGCTTAAGATTTCGATAGCAGGGCCTTTATTCAACTTCTTCATGGCAGGCGTCGCGTTCTCGGTAATAGCTGCTTCAGGAGTGGATTTGGTGAGCTACGGCTCCATGGTGTCGAGCCTTGAGGAGGGTTCCCTGGTGATGAACTTCCAGCACATATTCAGCCTACTCGTGTGGATCAACCTTCTGCTGGGAGCCTTCAACATGATGCCAGCATTCCCCATGGACGGGGGGAGGGTATTCAGGTCTGTGATAGCATTGTGGGTGGAGTACTTCACCGCCACACGGATCGCCTTGGCGGTAGGGCAGGGCATATTCCTGTTGTTCGTAGCGGCAGGCATAATCTGGGGGAACATATGGTGGATTGTGATAGGCCTCTTCCTGTTCACTGTAGGCCCTAACGAGCTGAAGTTCGTGGGCTTGCGTAAGGCGGTTAGGGGCGTTAAGGTGGGGGAAATGGCGGTCAGGGACGTTGATTACGTCAACTCGACCATCAGTGTGGGCGAGTTCTTCAGGCTTGTCGCCAGGCCGGGCCAGCGGTTCTACCCTGTGATAGACTATAATGGCGTGATGAGGGGCGTGCTCGACATGGAGGCTGTGAGGGGTGTTGGTGGTGGTGACATTGGGGGTAGGGTGTCGGATTATGTTAGCAGAGAATATGCGGTACTTGACGCCTCTGATGGTGTTGAGGAGAACCTTAGGGTTCTGCTCACCAGCGACCTGGTTCTTGTGACAGAATCCGGCAGGCTGGTGGGTTTGATAACGCCTGAATCATTCAGCAGGGCGACCAGTTTTTACGGCACAATGCACAGGGTTTTCGGTGATGCTCTTAACCGGTGAAAACACGGGATTTAAGCTATATATAATAGATATGACATAATTAAACATAGATGAGAGTCAATCATTTTTTACTTAAAAAGACCATTCTTCTGCTATCGTTAGCTATCCTGTTCTCCAACACTGCGGAGGCAGTAGTATGCGAGTTCAACGCCGACCTTAGCACAAACCCGAACCCGCAGTCAGACCCGTATTGCGAGGAGTGCAGGGCAGACTTGGACTGCTTCATGTGCCCAGGCCCATTCTACTTCCACTGGCCGGTGGACTCCCTGACCACGCCGGTGAACGTCATCAACTCCAGCTGCTACAGCTGCCAGCGAGATTCAGATAATATAGGCCATCAGGGGGTGGACTTGATACAGAAGGACGGCGACATTGTCAGGGCCGTGTGGGAGGGCAAGGCATACCGCTATGACTTGGGCGCGACTGGGGGCGAGCCTGCGGGGTCATACCAGTGCGGGTGCGGGATACGGTTCGTCACAGAACCCGTGCCACCGAACAACATAGTATACACCATATTCTACTGCCACTTGCTTGATGACGGGAGGGCGCCTAACGGGTTTGAAGCTGTTAAGGGCGACACCCTAGGATACTCTGGTGGAGGGCAGCCTGACGAGAAATGCAGGGGCAGCAGCCCAAGCCCAAGACTCTACTTCGAGGTGAGGACCAAGGGCACCACCAGTCCGGTGAGCACGCGCTCCGAGGGCAAGGCTGTGGACATATTCTCCTGCATGCCGGACAGCTGCAGGTACTGGTACACCAACAAGACAAATGAGGAGGGGAGGATATGCGACCCCACAGAGCCGCCAGGGGCATCAGGCGTTAGTGAGTGCAAGCCCATATGCAACTGGAAGAGGGACGACTGCCAGTGGCCCAGCTACACTTCAGGACCTGGGTGCTACAGTTCTGACGATAATACCAGGGACAAGAAGTGGTATGCTAAGGTAAACATCACTGATTACGGGAAGCTGGATGTGGAGGGCAGTGAGGTGTACGATTATAACGGCGACAGGGTCACCACCAAGAACGACAAGTCCGCTATAAACGATTTCATAAAGATAATCAAGGTGAACAACAAGGGTGAGCTCAAGTGCGGGAAGGTCGTGGGCACCAACGTACAATACAACACCAACAACTGCAAGGACATACTCAGCCTGATGGTGGAGGACGGGGTCTTCGACAAGAGCCTCGCGCTCACAGACCTCATGTTCAGGCTGGATTTCGCGGGGGAGAACGAGAACAAGAAGCTGTTCGTAGGCTCCGAATACGTCATGCTGGGCGTGGACGAGGAAGACCACGTGGACAAGATGGATTTGACTTCAAACCCCAGCTTCCGCCCCTACGCGAACACCTACGAGCTGGTCTACGTGCTGGCTAGGAGCTGTGACGTCGGCGGGAGGACGAAGATAACCAGGCTCTGCAAGGACAAGAGGCTGAGGGCGCTGAACAGGTCAATGGACTATGAGGACCACATAAAGAAGGGGGAGTACACCTACTGCGAGTGGAACCTCTTCGACGCAGGGAAATACTACGACACGCCCGACGTATACACGAAGGCCTACGAGTCCTCGAGGATGATGGCGGACACCGGATTAAAGCTAACGGAGACCATAACAGACCTGGAGGATGTGGAAAGGTTCAATGAAGGAACATACGACCTCATGCACTGGTGGAACAGCATTTCAGCGGAAAGGCTCCAAGGCCACGACCTATGCAATGAAGGCGACCTGAGTTGCACGCTCGGGTCTTCAACACCAGGCTACCTGGGCTTCATAGGGGAGACTGGAACCCCACCATACTATCCGGAAGTGGGCGTGTGGGAGCCGGGGTCGTGCATGGAGTTGAGCAGATACGAGAGGGGTTACGGCTACTGGAGCGAGCATGCTGCAGACTACTTCGGGTTCGACGACAGGCAGGAGAACAGGCACAGCGAGAACCCTAAATTCCAGGACTATGATAGTATACAGGACGGGAAGTACGACAAGGAGAGCGGGATGCCTGACAAGGATTATGTGAACAGGTCCATATTCTCCATAAAGACGAGGGTGTGGGCGCACTTCGTGACAAAGGTGACGTGGAAGAGCCCGGCCCACAAAGTACACTTGTATGATGAGGGAGGGGATGACATAGACTGGCAGATATGGCTCATGCCCTGCGACGAGAACGCGCCGTGGACGTGCAGGTGGGAGCCGACTGAGATAACATGCAAGAACAGGACCCAATCCAGGGTATGCCGCAACAACAACTTGGACTGGTGCGCCAAATGCCCGGGCAGCGGAAGCGACTGGTGGACGGCGCCGAACACCATCTACCCGTGCAGCGGCCACGGCACCATAATAAGGGACTGCTATAAATGCTCCGCACAGGACGGTGGCACGGGAGAGGAATGCGGCGACTTCTGCTGCTGGGGAGGGGTGAAGGTCGACGACGAGCACAAGCGTTCGACAGTGCTCGCCTATTACCCGGAGGACTGGCCCTACTTCATGGGCGGGAACTTCGTTGAGATGTATCGGGACGAGGGTGTTAAGGTGGAGACGCCGGAGGTATGGCCTGCAGTGCAGCAGGGGCCGTTGTGCCCGGACACCTGCGGTTATCCGCTGAGAGTCCCGCCGAACAATTGCCCGTACAAGAGCCTTAACGAGCCGAACGATGACGCGGATCTGCAATAGGATGAGGAGGTATGTGATGTCAAACAGGGGGAAGACGAGTGTGGGGAGCATCGCCTTACTGGCGTTGTTCACAGTGATACTCGTGGTCTTCATGTTCGTTAGGTCAGACAAGTCAGGGTCTGAGAAGACGTTGGGCAAGGTGGCTTCAGGTGCGGTTTCCGAGACCAGCACTACGTTGAGTTACTACACGCAGGCGTACGCGTCCAGCATAGACAGGAGGTATGAGATATCACACGAGTCATGCAACAGCATATCAGGCTTCGAAGCGTTGGACTGCTACACCGAGCTCGCCATAAGGGAGGGGAACGTCAACGTATGCAGCGCGCTAACCGAGATGGCGTCCTACGACGCCTGCGTCAGACACTACTCAGTCCAGTATCCTGAGGGATGCTCCCTGTTCAAGAATGATACTACGAGGGCGTATGAATGCTACAAGGACGTGATGAGCAAGAGGAACATAAGCATTGATGAAGTCACTGACCTGTGCGAAAGGCTAGAGGACTATGAGCCGCTGTACTTGAGGAGCATGTGCCTGATGAACAACATACTCACGCACGGGCAGGACAACATGGAGGAAGCCCTCGGATTATGCGATAGGATGGGTGAGGAGGGGTTAGGATACTACTGCAAGGCCATGGTCAACAGGGATGAGTCGTACTGTGACGGCATAGTTGGCGGGCCGGATGTTGCGTGGAAGAGGGACTTGTGCGTGGACTGCGCGACAAAGGACTGGTACGGGTGCAGGATATACTATAATCGGGATGAGGAGAGGTTTTGGTAGAGCATGACTAATAGCTTAAGCGATATGGCGGGGAGGAAACATGGCTGGCGGAGGATTACCCTAGACTATAGGATACCCATCTTGATTGGAGTAATCCTCGTGCTGGCATTAGTCGTGATAACCCCGGAGGACGTGGTTGGATGCTGCTACCATTACGGGTGCTCCTTCTGGTCTCCGCCTCTTTCCGCGAAGGACAACTGCAGCCACCTTGGGTGCGCCAGCCCGATGTGCAGGAACAGCGGCTGCTGCGAGGATGCTGGAGGAACCCCACACCCGGAATGCTGCTACCACGACACAATATGCACCCTAACGACCATAACCATATCAACGACGACCCTGCCGCCCATACCCCAGTGCTGGGAGAACGCGATGCTGTACGACGGATACCCGCTGTACAGGGATGCGACACCAAACACAGGCAAGCCGGACAAGTCGTCGGACGTGAACGACGACCACACGTACCCCTACGGATGCGACCCCCTGAACATCTACGGCGGAGGTGTTGGAGCAGACAAAGTGGGTGGAACCGGAATACTCCAGGACAGGGTGAAGGACTACGACGACCCCAGCCCGACTAGACCCACCATAATACTCTCCGACTCCGTCAAAGACAGGTACTGGGAGATAACTCCCACAGACTACAACCCAGCCTGGATGTCCCACGTCGACGGCACGCGGCCGGGATACGGGTGGGACTTCGAGGACGTGGACGACGAACTGCACACCACAGACTTCGACTACGGGTCCTCATACCTTGGAGACCTGTCAGGCCTTGCGGGAGGCGCTGGATACGGCGTAATCAACTGCGACCAGGTGGAGCTTCCAGGCTGCGAGAACCCGAGAGACCACTACTGCAGGCCAAAGAGCCTCCAGCACCAGCCGTGCGAGGCGTGCAGAAGGCACAACACATGCCCGGCCCTATGCTTCAACTACGACCTGAGATACTACCGGATGTTCAACATAAACACCGTGTGGGCCAACATATTCAAGATAAGCCCTGAAGTCAACATGCCGGTCACAGGAGAACACTACATCCGGGTGGAGGACGAGTCATTCATAGACTCCGTCTACGAGGTACAATGCGTGCCCCCGACAGGCCCCGCCCTACAGGACGACGGGACATACCTCCTGGGCATAGCGGAAGGCCCGTGCAGGGAGGACTCTGACTGCAACTCAAGGTACTGTTCCATAGACTCTGATAAAAAGAACTTCGGCCACTGCTGTCCGAGGGGTACTGAATACGACCTCACCAGGGAATGCTGCATGGCGAACGGAGTCAACGACGCGAAGAGGACTGACCAGGACTACTGCAAGAAGAAGATAGCCAGGTGGGGTGTGAAGTGCATATTTGAGGAAGGCCATTGCAAGGACGACAGCGAATGCATGACAGGATACAAGTGCCTGGACAACATATACACGAACCTGAACGACTCCGCCTGCTGCCCGGACATAAGCGACCAGCTGATGGGCCAGTGCCCTGAGAGCGAGGCAGGATACCTGTGGGACGGGAAGACGTGCACTAAGGTTACTGCGCCAGGGACAGCCACTGACATAACCAAGTTCCCGTGGATGAAGTCTTGGACCAGGACTGCGGAAGCCGAGCCAGGCGACGGGGGAGGCCCGATTTCGATATACATGGCTGGGGGAGGCATGATACCTGACTGGTGGGAGGCCGCCTGCAGGACAGACCCGAACATAGTGCGGGACAGGAGCCCGGGCGGGAAGAAGTATCCGGACCCATGCCCGGAATGCAAGGACTGCATGTACGCGTGGCCATACATAGAGAACCCGAGCCCCATATGGGCTGAGACCAGGAACATAGGAAACAGTTATACAAGCGACTCCACGCACAAGTACTGCGGCAACGGCGCATGGTGCTACAGCGGCCAGGAGGCCTACTGTGTTGTGAAGGGCTGGGCTGACCCGGTCACCGCGAAGCCGAAGTCAGACAAAAACAGGAAGTGCGGGTGCAGGCACGGAAACAACTGCAAGGACGCCTGCGCCGACTACGACTGCAACTGCTACAGGGACCTGGACCAGCCGAACGGCATGACGCCTGACCCATACGTCTCAGGGCACATAACTTCATGCGAGAAGGGGCCGCCGCTGGCTGAATACGGCTGCTGCGGGGCGACAGACTACTGGCCAGGCAACCAGGACTCCGACTGCTGGACGCCCAAGTGCAGCAAATGCCCGAAGGGCCAGAGGCCTCCCAACTGCAAGGGAGGCTATGACGACCACGACTCGTACGTCGAGCCTGGGATAGTCGACGTGAACACGGACTTGATTCCCCAGTCTTGCGGGGCCTTGAAGATGAAGCAGGTGGATTACTACCCGTATCCAGTCAATAAGGACCCGGTCACCGACCCGAGCGAGAAGGCTCCTGAATCATGGTTCACGTACAGCATAAACCCCAACCCATGCAATGCCATAACAAACCCGAGAGACAGACCAGAGCACGAGAACGACCTGCCCCAGCCGACAGACCCTTGGACCGTGCTGAACTATGAGATACTGGGGACAGAGATATGCACGAGAGCCAAGAGCCTGGAGGTGACGACCACATTCACGATACGCAACTACATGAACAGGAGGGCTTACGTGGAACAATGCATGTGGCACGGGTGCAGCAGGCTGGAAGTCGACTCATGGTTCATAAGGCACGGCTACAAGACGTGCAGGAAGGTCGGCGGGGAAGACGACGGCAAGATATACAATGTTAACCTGGGCGGAGTATACAAGAACACATGCATCAGACCGTGCTGCTGCTGGAGGCAGAACAACAAGTGCGATGCGAACAACCAGGAGTGCCTGTGTTCAGGCGAATACTGCGGTTCAGACGAGGAGATATGGTGTGAGATGTACGATGAATGCTACTGCCACGAGCACTGCTGGGGATGCTGGCACCACAGGGGCCTTGACGACTACTACCCTGCCACATACGACAGGAATGACGATAACGCCAGGATGCCTCCGGAAAAGGGGCCTGACTACGAGGGTCCTGCATACCCTGAGGAATGCCAGAGAGACGAGTGCATAGCGTACGAGGAGATGGAGGACATATCAGTCGTCACCGCGGAACCCTACGGAAGCCACCTGGAGATAGCGAGGCCGCTGACAGTGCAGGCACCGCACGTGGACGTGAAAGTCTACGGGGAGATAAGGTACAAGACTCCGGAAAAGGCGGCTTCCGACGATTATACGATAAACTACACCAGGGCCATAGGATACCTGACGATACAGGCGTTGGACGACGAATACATAGACCTGCTGAACGGGTTCGAGCTCGATGTCCCAGAGAGGACGAGACTAGCATTCACAAAAAGCAACCTCCCGCTGATACACGAGCTGACAGGACTGGAAAGCGCCATGAGATGGGACTACGACCTGATACCAAAGGGTTCAGGCCATAGGCTCGCCGAATTCCACGGGTTCATAAGGGGGGACAGCTACGACGAGAAGAAGTGCGTTAAAGACACGACAAAGATAAACACGTGGGGCTTCCTCGGGTTCGGTGGGGAGAGCACCGCCCAAGACCCAGTATACTATATAGGCAACTACAACCCCCACAGGGAGTACCTCCTCTACTACGACCAGTTCAACGCGCTCACCTCCACGTACACGTGGGCTAGGGACGTACTCGCCGTGGACAAGGCAGACCCGGAGTGCATCTACTTCATACAAGACTGGTGGTACAACCTCAGACTATACAGGAACTACAGGTACGACGAGAAGAGGACGTGGGACTTCGAGGCCATAACAATGCACCCGAGGCCTTCAGAGGAGTTCGGAAGGCACTTCCTGAACCAGCCGCACGCTGTGATGAACGTGGAGCAGGAGGAGTCCTGCGTAGGATGCCAATTCAAGGTGGCGTTCGTGAAATACGCGCCATACTGCGACCACCAGCAGATCAGCGAGGAAGAGAAGAACAAGTGCAATGACGAGACGAGCACGAGGACTGTATTGCCGTCCGGCGGTGTGGTGTGCAAATGGAAGGATGGATGGCCCATAAGCGAGGACAAATGCAGGGACGTGGTGGACCCCACCGTGTCAAAACTGGACTTCCTGAACTGCGAGAAGAGCCCGAGCAGGTACAAGAGCTACTGCGAGAACGGGATATACAAGGCTTACTGGTGGGACACATTCCAAGTCAAATACTACTGGCAGAACAATAAATGCGTTGTAGAGACCATCAAGGAGTGCCAGCCCAAGGACATACAACCCCAGTCCTACACGCTGATATTCGACAGCGGGGAGATCGACCCCATGGACATCGACAACGCAACACTGACCATACACACCAACATGAGGAACGTGAAGCTGCAGCCGTTCATGTCAGACCCGCAGGAGAAGGAATGCGAGGACGACGTCGACTGCAGCAAGGGCGGAGTGCAATGCTTCGTCAAGAAGGTGCATGAGCTGAAGCCCAAGCCAGAGGTAACTAGTTCGGGCACTAAAATAAAGGTGAAGATAAAGGCTGAAGACCTGTGCGACGGGACGGAGTACGGATGATGAAAGACGGACAAAAGATGATTAGGATGGTGGCGCTAGTGTTCGCCGCATTCATGATACTGGAGGTCATCGACAGCGTCCACGCCACAGCACCCACCCCCCCATACTACGTCTACGTCAAATTCGAGGCGCCATACTCCAACAAGAGCGGATGGTATCCCATAGGAAGTGAGATAGAATTGGAGAGGGACTTGGGCATGGACATCACACTGTCGCTGAAGCTCGACTCAGACAGCGGAGCATACGAGTCCCTGATATACTGGTACGTCATACCGGTGACCAACACGCTAACCACAGACTACTGCTGCAACAACGCATGGGTCTTCCTGGTGGCATTAGCAGCGCTGATGGCATACAGGTTCTTCAGCGGAAGGGCAATGGACTTCCAGGACGCCTGGGACGAGCTCATGGGCAAGAAATAGGCCTAACCAATGCTATATAATATATTATCATATATATTATAACCAGTATATGTCGGCCATCCGCTGAAATGCCCATAACATGGAAATAATTCCCATAAACAGAGTAAGCAGAAGATTAAAGGCAGCCTTGCTACTGCTGTTCCTAGTAATCCTAGTTTCAACCAACGCCACAGCATCCACGACCGCGAGGATGCTTGCCGGATGGGTTATGGACATGATGAGGTTCTTCATCATATTCACCCTGGAGATAATGGCGTTCGACAACGAGAACATGTACAGACTCTTATACCCGATCCTTGTCTCCGAAGTCATGATAAAGCCGACAGTGGACCAGGGCCACACGCTCCAGCTGACCGGAGTCGTCATGCAGGCTGCGCTGCCAGTAGTCATGCTGATGATAGTGTACTCTGCCCTGAAGCTCATAGTATCATCGCTCAATCCGGGGGAGAGATTCAAGGCCAAACAGCAGTTGAAGAACATGCTTGTCGCACTCATCCTGATGTCGCTTGCGCCGGCATTGATGCAGCTGATGATAGACGTGAACTACAGCCTGACGAAGGCGCTGCTGGTGGGCAGCGGCAGCCCATACAGGCAGATAATGGGCGCCGAGGAGTACGGCGCGCTTATGACGAAGGTGTTCTCATCATTCTCAGGCACAGGATCCATCTACGTGATGACGTGTTCAGGCACCATAAGCATCCTTGCATTCGTGACAGTGTTCCTCAGGTACATACTCGTCAACATCTACTCCGCGATATTCCCGCTCACCATAATGATGTACATGTTCGACTTCACCAAGAGTGTGGGCAGGAACATGCTGAAGCAGACTATCGGATGGATATTCACGCCAGTCATCATGGCAGCATGGCTCTGCGTTTCAGCGGCGTTCATGCTGACTCCGATGAGCGAGGCGAACGCTGAGACCGCGGTATGGCTGTATCTGGCGACCACCACGATGATCGTCGCATCGCCTTTGATGGTGACAGGAGTCCTGAGCGCGTTGGGCAACATCGTGACTTCCATAGGACAGCTGATGCCGAGCGTCGCGGGCGTCGGGCTTGTCACAGCAGGCGAGATAATGCAGGGGCAGGGAGCGGAAGCGGTAGTCGCCGCGGGGATAAAGCAGGCGGCCAACATTAACGCGGGGATAGACATGCGTTCCGCGCTCAGCAAGTTCGGGATGACTTCGGAGTCCGGGGTCGGGGAGCTGGACGTCGGCAAGAGCGGTGGGGGTAGTGCGAAAGCCGCGGCAGACGTCACTCAGGCTGGCATGGATTCCGCTATGGGTAGCGTGCAGGCGATGAGCACTGCCGCAGGACAGGCGCTCAGCCTGACTTCAGCTTTGGTTGGGACTTCAGTGGGCGCGTCAATAGGAGCCGCGATTGGGGCGGGAGTCGGCGCCATAGGATTTGGTGTCGGAGCCGCTCCGGGAGCTGGTGCTGGAGGCGGTACTGGGGGGAGTGCCGGTGTTGCAGTCGGCACCGCAGCAGGAGAGGCGACTGCCGCAGGCATACAGGCAGGCACGACGGCGGTAACACAGGGCGCTAGCGCGGCAGTCAAGGGCGCGGGAGACGTGGTCGCTAAAGTCGGCACTGAAGCAGTCAAACAGGGCGTTAAAAAGGGTTTCGGCCAGGCTGTGAAGGGTGCTATGAAGAGTATAGGGAAATCCGTGATCCCGAGGAGCATGAGGCACGGTTTCAAACAGGGCATGAGGAGTGCTGGCAAAGCCAGGAGCGCGGGCAAGGGCGTTGGCGGAGCATTCAGGGAAGGATTTGGCAAGGGTTTGGAGAAGGGTATGCAGAAGGGCGCGTTCAAGGCAGCATACAAGATGGGCGGCAGGGAAGGGGTCAGAGGGATGAGTGCGACAGGCAAGGCAGCCGATGTCTCCCTCAAGAAAGGCATATCAGACTCAGTAGGCAAGCTAGGGACCAACATCAGGGCGGCTCCAGGCAGGATGCTGGAGGGAATAAAGAACCTGCCGGGGAGGGCGCTTCAGGGCATAAGGAACATGCCAGGGAGGGTAGCGGACTTCGCCAAGAAATCGCCGCTCGGGCGGAGCATAACCGGCGGCAGGGACCTGGTTTCAGCAGCCCGTGAAGGCTACAAGACCGGCGGCATCAAGGGGATGGGAAAGAGCGTCGGCAATAAGCTGATGGAACAGAAGGTGCCGCAGAGGGCGCTCAAGGGGACCTACAAGGGGGCTAAGAAGGGTGCGGGAATCGTGAAGGATAAGGGTGTGGAGGCGGCGCAGGAAGCGATGGGCGGACAGATGGGCAAGAACGTGGACGCCGACACAGGAGAGAAGGTTGGCAGAGACCCGCTCGCAGGCAAGGCTGTTGACGCTGCGAAGGGAATCGCAGGAGACACTCTAATGTCTGCCAAAGGCAAAAAGAAGGGTGCCGCCCAGACGGATACTGGAGGCAAGACCAAGACGTCAGCTGGAACCAAGTCCTCCGGAGTCAAGGCTCCTGGAGACTCGTCAAGCAAGACTGGCAGCACTCCGACAACACAAGCCAAGACCCAGACAGCGCCAGTGGGAGGTACCGGACCAGCAGGAGGCCCTGCCCCAAGCGGTACTGGACCGGGGACTACTGGCGGCGGGGATGCTACTGGCACCGGCCCTGCCCCAAGCGGTACTGGGCCTAGTGGCCCTAAATCTGGAAGCGCTCCGACAGGAGACGGCAGGACCGGGACTGGCGGCGCTCCAGGCAGCCAGGCACTCCCGAACCAGGGGGTATTCAGCACGCTATTCAGCGGGATGTCGCAGGCCTCGGGCATATCAGGGAAAGGAGCCCTAGTCGGGCTGGGTGTGGGCGTAGGCGCGACGCTCGCCCTCGCAGCGTTCGGCGCCCCAGTGGGGGCTGCCGTTGGCGGAGCGTTCGCAGGCATAGGCGCGGCCAAGATGTTCAGCAACAGGGGGGGTAAAGCCAACCTCGGCAGCTCGCTAGGCAAGGGCGGCCTACTCAAGACCTTTGGCGCATACATGATTGGCGCATCAATGCTTGGCTTCGGGCCGTTAGGGGGAATGGCTTTGGCTGGAATGTACGTTGCCCATAAGATGGGGGGCAGGTCATTGGGGATGAAGGGGGTAGCCACCATGGCACTTGCGTACGGCGTCGGCCAGTCATTGATTGGAGGCCATATTGGCGGCGCTCTTGCGGCAGGATACGCGTACAAGAAGTTCGGCCACCACTTCACGAAGGGTACTGGCGCGGAGAAGACGGTGACCGGAGCTGCGAGAGTGGGGAAGGGGATGATGTCTGTTGGAGGCGACTGGATGAAGGCTGGCCTGGTGGTTGGGTTGACTTCGAGTGCGGGTATTATCACAGGCTCCACTGTATTGCCTGCCCTCGGATACGCTTACGCGGGGGCTAAGATAGGTAAGCAGTTGGGTATCGGCAAGGGCATACAGGATGTTGGGACTAAGACAAGGGTCGGCAGGTCGTTCTTCCAGGGCGTGTCTCGCGAAGGCATGGTAGGGACCGCCGCGAGCATGGGCGGGATAGCGGGAAGCAGCAAGAGCGGGAAGATGACTACAGGACAGATGGTAGGCTCCATGGGAGCATACATGGCAGGGAAGGCTGTTGGCGTGGGCTTAAGCGGCGCGGGAGCGTACGTGAGGACTTCCATGAGGTATGCCCCTATGCTGGTGGGCGAGACCGTCGCAACCGGCGGCCTGAACGTCCCATTCAGGGCCATGCGGGGTGTGGGCAGGGGGATAGCCAACACGGGGAGAGCGATAGTGCATGGGACGTCGCTCGCCAACAGGAAGGTCGGAGACACCCCATTCCTAAGGCGCATACCATTCATAGACAAGAACGTCAAGTTGGGTGACATCGTCAGCAGGCCGGGAGGCCTCATCGGCGCGGTCGGGCAGGTGAGGGAGGCTTGGCGTGCCGGCATGGACGGATACAGGGGTCAGAGCGACTTGAACAGGGTCGGAGCCTTGCGTGGCAACACGCAGGCGCAGCAGGACTTGAAGGGTATTGGCGTCAGCAACGCGAGCGAACTCCACGACCGTCTTAACGGGCCTGAAGACAGGAGGGCTCCGGTGCAGGCGATACTAGGCAAGCACGGCCTCAACGAGGATACCGTGAGAAGGCAGGCAGGCGCGGTCTCAGGGCAGACCGCCAGGTCCGCGGTATTCGGGAAGGACGCTACGAGGGTCGGCAGGCCGGACCACATGAGCATGGGGGAGGTCAAGTGGGCTGCCAGGAGGAGGTATGAGCAGGGTGACGGGAAGACAGGACCCGCATGGGATGAGGCGGCTGCCAAGAAGAAGTACGAGGGCGAGAACAAGGGTAAAAAATGGGGGGACCTTGATGCGGCAGACAGGAAGGGCAGGTATCTCAGCCCAGACCAGAGGAAGGGGCTCATCAAGCAGGAGATGGGTTGGAGGCGCAACACTGAGGCGGGATACGATTCAAAGCAGGCATACAGGGATGCGAAGGGCAAGTACGAGCATGATAATCCAGGCAAGAAGTGGGATGACTTGAACCCGGACCAGAAGAGGCAGCATGCGAACGACATGCACTACAGCAAGACTGGGAGGGACATGCCAGACCACATCAGCAGGCCGGTGGAAGGCGCGAATGCAGACCACGCTAAGGGTGTACGGGATGAGTATGGCAAGCAGGATGCCTCCAAGTTCAAGAACGATGATGAGCGCTGGGGTGCTGCTGCAGACAGCTACGCCAGCAGCAGCGGGGTAGACAGGGACAAGATAAGCGACGCGTCAATAGGAGAGGCGAGGAGGCAGGAGACCTACGCCAGCAATCCGTTGTACGGCAACCAGGATGAGGTGCGTGGGACGTCAGTGAGAGGATCTGACCTTGGACAGGCGAAGGGTGTCAGAGACGAGTACGGGAAGCTGAAGGCTGATGACTACAAGGATGATGGCGCACGCTGGGATGCGGCGAAAGCCAACTACGAGAAAGCCAGCGGCAACACCGTGGGCGACGCTACCATGAAGGAGGCTCAGAGGCAGGAGACTTACGACCCATCGAAGGGAAGCTACGAACAGCCGGCAGCCAAGCCTGCCGCAGGAGCGGCCGCAGCCGGCGCTGGCTCGAAGGACACCAGCACCGAGACTCCGGGCACCGCGAAGGAGCCTAGCAAGGAGGGGGCCGGCGGAGAAGGCGAGGAGGATCCGAGGGCCAGGGAAAGAAGGCTAAGCAACGTGAAGCACGAGATGCTTTACAGGGGAAGCCGCAGGAGGCCGCAGAAGGAGAGCGTCGGCAAATGGCTTGAGGATAATGTGGCAGGCGAAGGAGAGGAAGGCGGACAATAGAGGGGGTTATAGCCCGCAGACTCGCATATAGTTCTTTAGTATCTCAGCGCCATGGGGGGTGTGGTTGACTTCAGGATGGAATTGCACGGCGTAGAGCCTCTTTGACTCGTGCTTCATCGCCTCTATCGAGCATATGTCAGACTCCGCAAGGCATACGAAGCCTGGCGGCAACTCCACCACCTCATCACGGTGCGACTCCCACACAGTCAATGTCGATTCAAGTCCCTTGAACAAGTCATCCTCCTCGAGAACACGTATGTCGACGGCAGCGTACTCCCCGCTCTCACCCTTCCTGACGACTCCACCCAGCGCGTGGGCCATTATCTGGTGGCCGAGGCATATGCCAAGCACCGGCAGCCCTGAATCCAGTATGCCCTTATAGTCCCCCAGCTTGTCCGAATCCTCGTAGACCGATGATGGGCCGCCGCTCATTATGAATCCCTCAGGATTCATGGACATCATTTCCTCGATCGGAGTGTCCCTGCCAACCACCTTCGATTCGACGCCCAGATACTTTAGGCTACGCCATATCCTGTGGACGTACTGGCCGCCGTAGTCTACGACGATTATCATAGGGTAATAATTACCTGGCGCCGTAAATATATTACATGCCCGAAGAATCTGGCGGGAGGGGCAGGGTGCTTTTAGTCAGCCCACCGTACGACACGCTGTTCAACATAGACAGGTCACAGTACATGCCGTTAGGCCTACTGTATCTAGCGTCCGTGCTGAAGGACGGTTACGACGTGCGGGTTTATAATGCGGACCTGCATTCAGGCTTCTTCAAGAGCCCGGAGAAGCATGCTTCGGAATTGGACTACGACGAGTACGGTAGGAGCCTCCGCGATGACATGCACCACTCGTGGGTGAAGATGAGGAGGGTGATTGAGGAATACAAGCCGGACTATGTTGGAGTAGAGCTCCTCACCATGACTTACACTTCAGGCAGGCGGGTCGCTGAGATAGCTAAGGGGATAAAAGACTCGACAGTGTTGATAGGCGGGGGTGTAGACGCCACACTGAGGCCGGGTGAGATACTGGCTGACGGCGGATTCGACTATGTCGTGAGGGGCGAGGGTGAGGTGACGCTCAGAGAGCTGCTGGACACTCTGTCTTCAGGCGGTGACGTGCACTCGGTTAAAGGGGTCTCATTCACGGAGGGCGGGAGTATTGTGGAAAACCAGGATAGGGGGCTTATTGATGACCTTGATTTGATACCCTTCCCTGACAGGGAATCGCTCGTCGAGTTCGGCAGGTATGAGGCGGACTCGCTGGGCAGGATGATAACGGGGAGGGGATGCCCGTTCAACTGCAGCTTCTGCGCCAGCAGGGTCGTGTGGAGCGGCAGCCACCGGCTCAGGAGCCCGGAGAACGTTGTCGACGAGATAGAGATGGTGTACTACAGGTATGGTACAAGGCAGATAAACTTCCTTGACGACACATTCAACGTTGACGAAAAGAGGGTTATGAGGATGTGCGACCTTATCGAGGCGAGGGACTTGCGGATAATATGGAACTGCCTGGTCAGGAGCGAGAACGTGAACAAGGATGTTATAGGGCGGATGCAGGACGTCGGGCTCGTGAACGTGGCGATAGGCGTGGAGTCCGGCAGCCAGCGAATGCTCGACAGGATGAACAAGAAGGCTGATGTGGAGGGGGTGAGGAAGGCTGTAGAGACGTTGAAGGGTCTTGGAGTCTACGTGAGGGCGTGCTTTATGATGGGATATCCCGGCGAAACAAGGGAGACGCTGGAGCAGACTGAAAAGCTTGTGTCAGACATGGACGTCGAATACAATATCGAGGTGTTCAAACCATATCATGGGACGCCCGCCTACGAGACGCTGGAGAAACAGGGCAGGATAATAACCCAGAGCATCGACGACTACTACAGGTACTACAGCAGGACGTTCACCGACGACGGCATAAGCTGGGATTATCTAGTCGATAGGCACAGGGAACTGGTGAAAGCAAGCCACGAGCAGAGGAAGCGCAAAACAGAGGAATTCGTCGGGAACACGCCATAGAACGTTAAATTGGTTTATTAAAAACCATTTCAATTCATAATGATGACTGCCTACGGTAGGGACGTTAAGTGGAATATGGAGTACAGTGCCGGAGGGGTTAGGCTAAGGCAGCTCGAATTTTCTGGAGAGCCCCTTGGGGGCCGGGTGCTCGACGCCAAATGCTTCCAAGGCTTTGTCATAGGCAACATCAATGCTGTAGAGCGTTATGGGATAGAATCCAGCGACGAGATGATAACACACGCTAAGAGGGACTATCCTGGCGTAAACTTCAGCGTTCAGACGCCAGGCAGGACCGACTTCCAGAAGAACTTCTTCGACTCAGTCATATGCATGGACCTCATCGAAGTACTGGTGGGGGACGTCAGCCTTATACGCGAGATGAATAGGATACTAAAGCCGGGAGGCAGGCTCTTCATATCAACGACCATAAGGGGAGTGGACATACTCCCATTCAGGAAACAGCTGACAAAAGACCTCCAGGGCCTGTGGAAGTACAGGAGGACGTACAGCGAGGAAGAGTTCACGGGTATGCTGGAATCGAATGGATTCCATGTCACTGGGAAAAGAGGCTACATGAGGCTGCTCTCAAGGCTGATACTCTACATGTACGTGAGGTACACCGCGTACTCGGCGTACAAGAGGAAAACCCTGTGGAAGTCCGACCGACGGCTATTAAGGTTCGAGAGACTGCTTATGAAGGCTGCGGGAATCGAGAGGATAATTCCAGTAGGCAGGGCATTCAAGACCCTCTTTATCGCAGTCAAGAGATAGGCTATTCCTGCACAACCATCTTGCCCCTCTCCTGTGGAACCACCGTCCTCTTCCCCTTGAAGTCGATATTGAACTGCGTTCCCTTGAACAGCCGGTCCATTAGTATGGCCAGGGCCGCGACTTCGCTGTGCGGCTGGTTGCCTACCGCAATGTTGTAGTCAACCAGCTCGTATACTTCAGGCGGGACCTTCTGACCGCCGATGACTATGAGCTTGTCCCTGTCGTCGTCCAGCCGGCTTAACGCGTCGTCAACGTTGATGCCGTACATGGTGAGGTGTATTCTCACGCCCTTGAAATCGCGTATCGTGTTCTTCCAGTTGTCGGTGTAGTCTATCCTGAACCCACCACCCCAGTTATCCACAACAGACTCCACACTCTCCATTAGATGCGAATCCTTGGAATCCAGAATCAGCCTGCCGGCCCCGAAGGCTCTGGCAGTCAACGCCACATGGGTGGTAAGCCTCTTGTCCCTCGAGAACCTGTGGCCCAGGCGGAGCACTTCAACATTCATTCCTCAAAACACCTTCAGCAGCTAATATTCCGGTGGCAGAGGCGTTCACTATGTCCCTGCTCAAACCCATCCCGTCTCCAGCAGCATACAGCCCATTCATGCTGGTCATCATGTCACCGTCCACGACGGCACGCATGCTGTAGTACTTTATTTCAGGGGCGTATAGTAGCGTGGAGTCGCTGTCGACTCCGGGAATGACTTTGCCGAGCTTCTCAAGGCCCTCCAGTATGTCCGTTACTATGCGGTGTGGCAGCGCCATCCCCACATCCCCGGGAGTAACGTTCTTGAGTGTGTTGCGGACTCCATTATCCCGTATGTCACGGGGGTGGGAGCGGCGACCCTCCCTAAGGTTCCCTAAACGCTGTATTATAGGCCTCCCGCCGCCGATCATTGTGGCGAGCATGGCTATCTTCTCCCCGTACTGTATGGTGTCTTCAACCGGCTCGGTCAGAGCTATCCTGACCAGGAAGGCGAAGTTCGTGTTTTCCGATTTTGTGTCTGTGAGCGTGTGACCGTTCACGCCAGTGAATCCGTCATACTTTTCCTCGACAACGTATCCCTGGTGGTTTGTGCAGAACGTGCGGACGAAATCATTGTAAGTGCTAGTGTGTATGTGGAATTTAGGGTCTCTGCTGACTGACGCGACATCGTCCATTATGGCGGAGCCAACTTCAACGCGGACTCCGACGTCTATGGGCCGGAACATGGAGCTTATCCTGTGCTTGTGGACTATCATGTCCCCCCAGTCCGCTCCGACGCGGCCGGGGGCGAGTATCACGCTGTCTGAGGTTATCTCACGGCCCCGTATCATGACTCCCCCACAGCATCCGTCTTTGACTAGTATGTCCTCCACCCTGGTGTTAACCAGGAATTCAACGCCTTTCTCTGATAGGTATTCCTTCATGCGGGAGATTACTTTGGGCGCGTTGTCTGTGCCGATGTGTCTTTGTATTATGGGTATGAAGTTTATGCCTGTGGAGCTGGCTTTTTCCCGCAGCTTCCGGACTTTTTCCTCGTCGTCTCCGAGCGTCTTATCAGGCGCACCGCACCGTAAGTACTCTTCGTCAACTCGACGCACCAGATTGTCCGCTTCTTCATCGGTCTTGCAGAACTCGGAGAGGCTTCCGCCTATGTCCGGGTTAAGGTTCAGCATGCCGTCAGAGTATAGTCCCGCGCCGCCGACGCCCGACATTATGTCCTCTGGCCCTCCAGTCCGGTCGCTTATGTCCTTGCCCTCCTCCACGACCAGTATCTTATCCTGTCTTCCTGCGAGTGTGAGTGCCGCGAACAGCCCGGATGGTCCTGCACCGACTATTATGGTGTTGTAGTCAGCCATTATTGTTGAATATATTCAAAAACCTTTTTATATATGATAAAATATTTTTGTATATTATAAATTTTTTTGTATTTTATAAGTATTTGGTTTTAATTCTTAAATCAAACTCAAAAATGGAATTCTATAGGAGACAGAGCAAGACATCGATTGTCGGCGAGTCAGTGGGATACTGCACCGCACTAACCATATTCCTGTCGATAGCATACTACATCACAGGAAGGGCTGGGCTGCACGGCATAGAGCCGGGGACGTACGCGACCATCATTGCCGCATTGTTTTTCACTGGAGCAGCGTTCATGACATTCAAGTCCCTGAGGAAGCTAGGATGAACGATTTTCTAAGAGGATTCAGGAAAGGATTTGAGGGATTCGGAAAACATGCGACAGGAGCCGTGAACTCCATACTACTGACAATCGTATACGTCCTGGGTGTCGGGCCAGTGTCCCTAGCATACAGGATATCAGGCAGACACTTCCTGGACATGAAAAAGAGGGACGGCACATACTATGTGGAACGAAAAACAGGTGAGGGAAAGCGGGAGGAATACTACCGCCAATTCTAGGGGGAGACAACATGAACATACTAGGACTCTCATGCTACTACCATGACGCGTCATCATGCCTCATCAGAGACGGCGAGGTGATAGCAGCAGCAGAGGAGGAGCGATTCACAAGGAAGAAACACGACACAAGCTTCCCCATAAAATCCGCGGAATGGTGCCTGCAGGAGGCGGGAATAAACATCGACGAAGTAGACTACGTGGCATTCTACGAGAAGCCGCTCCTCAAGTTCGAGAGGATGATGTCCCAACACACCGAGACATTCCCGAAGAGCTACACCACATTCCTGAAGACCATGCCAAGCTGGATAAACGAGAAGATGCGGGTCCAGTCAACCATAAGAAAGAGGCTGAAATACAGGAAAGACGTGTTCTACATCGAACACCACCTAGCCCACGCAGCATCATCCTTCTTCCTCTCCCCATTCAAGGAGGCGGCCATAATGACGATAGACGGCGTCGGAGAATGGGACACCACGACACTCGGATACGGGAAAGACAAGGACATAAGGCTCGTGAAGGCCATAGAATTCCCGCACTCGATAGGGCTATTGTACAGCACCATAACAACGCTGCTCGGATTCAAGGCAAACAACGACGAGTACAAGGTGATGGGCCTCTCACCATACGGGAAACCGAAGTACTACGACAGCTTCCTCAAGTTCATGGACGTTAAGGATGATGGAAGCTACATGCTTGACATGTCCTACTTCGAGTACCATTACAACATGAGGATGCCTGGGAGAAAGATGATTGACGAACTCTGCGAGGTAAGGGAGAGGGGGGGTAGGATAACCCAGGAACACAAGGATATCGCGGCAACACTCCAGAAGATAACTGAGGATGTGATATTCAGGATGCTAAACCACCTGCACGACACCCTGGATACGGACAACCTGTGCATCGCGGGTGGGGTCGCGTTGAACAGCGTTGCGAACGGCAAGATAATGAAGAACACCCCGTTCAAGCAGATGTACATACAGTCGGCGGCGGGGGACGGAGGCACCAGCATGGGGGCAGCAGTATACGCCTACAATGGGGTGCTCGGGGAGGATAGGAAGACTGTGCTGGACCACTCCTACCTTGGACCAGGATACAGCACAGGACACGTGAAGTCATTCCTCGAGGGAAACGACATAACCTACAGTGAGTTCGAAAGCGACGAGAATCTGATGAAAGACACTGCTGGGATGATCTTTGAGGATAAGATTGTGGGATGGTTTCAGGGCAGGATGGAGTGGGGTCCGAGAGCCCTGGGTTCGCGTAGCATACTCGCCAACCCATGCAACCCTGACATGAAGGACATAATAAACGCCAGGGTGAAGCATAGGGAGGGCTTCAGGCCGTTCGCGCCCGCAGTCCCCATAGAGGATGCGGTAGAGTACTTCGAGTGCGATGAAAATCTGCCGATATCAACGGATTTCATGCTCCTGGTGTACCCAGTCAGGGAGGATAAGAGGGGGCTTATCCCGTCAGTCACCCACGTTGACGGGAGCGGCAGACTCCAGACGGTAAGGAAGGAGAAGAGCCCACTCTACTGGGGTGTGATAAAGGAGTTTGAAAAGCTGTCGGGAGTACCGATAATAATAAACACGTCGTTCAACGTCAGGGGCGAGCCGATAGTATGCAGCCCCTACGACGCTTACAGGTGTATGATGGGGACGGGAATAGACGCGCTGGTTATGGACAGGTTCCTCATAATGAAGAAAGACAACATGAGGGACGAGTGGGACAGCAGGAGACTCTACGGTTAAATATATTAGAATGTATAATACGTTATGATGACGGGAAACAAGTCTTTTATTTTCGAAGTCTGGGATTTCCTGAAGGTCAGGAAGAAGTGGTGGCTAACGCCAATAATAATCATGCTATTGATCGTCGGGACGCTCATAATATTCGCCCAATCCTCGACAGTATCACCATTCGTGTACGCGTTATTCTAGATTATACCTCTGGAATCTGGACCACACCATCCTCACCGCCGACAGACCTCGTCTGGCCTTCAATGTAGAGGTATCCGGTAATGGCCGCGAGTATGGCGTCCAACTCGTCCCTGGACAGTAGTCTAGAGTTTATGTCCCCCTCAAGGTTGAGCGAGACCATGTTCTTCTGCATCCTGAAGTCGTCTTTACTGTATAGGCCAAGTATCCTCGCGGTAGCCTTGGAGTACACTTCCACGTACTCCATGCTATTCTCCCTTAACTGTCTTGCAATGCCCACCCCCCGGATAGCCAGCATCTCCATACCCTTAAGGGTCACTGGCAGCGCACCATAATCGTGCAGTAACGCGTCACAACCCCTGTTTTCACCGTTATACACCATCGGGGCGTCAACGGCAACAAGCTTTGGCTTAACATCAAGGAGTCTGCCGACTATATCCTCGTCAGAGTAAAGTATGCTGGTGGACACGCTCTTAACATCAGATTCAACCTCAAGAACGCATAGGCCGCTCTCGTTCTTAGGGCTTCCAGCTAAGTCGAGTCCCGCAACCCTCATTGTTCAACAACACCATCAAAGGAGGAAGGAACTATTCTTTTTTATGATCCTTCTTCTGAAACTCAGTGTAACCGCACTTACCGCACGACTCCCGGTCAGTGTGCTTCGCCAAGAAGACTCCCTCACCGCATTTCGGGCAGGATTTTCTAGTCCTCTCTAACTTGTCGCCAACCTTGTATAACTTCCACTTCTTGCTCGTGTTCTTCCCGGTTTTTTCCTTAGGCTTAGCCATCACTCACCCCCCTTTACTTCTGGCTCAGCGGCTTCCCCATGCTTGGCTTCAGCGGCAGGCTCACCCTGACCTGCGTCAGCACCAGCGGAAGGAGCATCTCCTGAAGGCTCGCCTTCCGGCTTGGCTTCAGCTGGCGGGAAATTCTTCTTTAGCCTGTATTCAGGCTCTATCTTCATTGCCTCCTGACTGTCATATACCTTAACGTATCCGGACGCCTTCATCGTCCCGAACGAAGGGTCAAGCTTGTCAAGCACAGTCAGCGAGTCATCAGACTTCAAGACAGACACTATTTTCTTGCGCGCCTCAGGCCGCTTAGGAGTAGCGCCCTCATACTTAAGGATGAACTTAACCTCCCTACGCCCCATCAGGGGATTTACCTTGTCTTCTATGATCTCAACATCCATCTTCCATTTCACCGATTATTTTAGATACCTTCTTCTTAATAACCTCATTCACGTCAACCAATACCATGCCTTCACCCGGCTGGCCGTAGACGACTACCGTGCCGTTAGGCGCCTCCATGATCGCAGCCAACGCAGTCAAATCCTCCTCCCCTTCAACAAAGACTGTTGTACTGCCCTCATAATCCAACGCCTGGCGAATCACCTGGAAAACCCGCTTCTGGAGGGTTCCCGGAGGATTTTCGACAGTGACGCTCTTATCGCCATAGCCTTCAAGAGACTCTGGCACGTCAATCGGCTGTCTAGCCGTCTTGCCGTCGTAGACGACAATCTTTGGTTTGAAGCCATCGCTTAACACCGCCTTACTGGCCTCATCGCCGACAGTGATAAGGACGTCTTCCTTGCTTAATGAGTCTAATCCGCTAACAAGCCTGCCTAACGGCTTCTTAAGCGCCGGCCTTAGGCTGGGGGGTAAATTCATTACCTCACCTTTAGGGCGTACTGGCCGGGAGTCTTAATCTCCATCTTCTTGGATATCTCGCTCTTCTCAGGGCTTAAGACCGCAAGGTATCCGCTCCAGTATTGGGTCGTCGAAGTCTTACACACTGGACACGTCTCCTCCTCGACGAGACGCATGCACGACTTACACGCCCTCACTTGGCATCACCCTTCTTTCCCTTAGACGGCGGCTTCTCATCCTTAGGCTTTAACTGCTGCTTCTTATCGTCCTCAATCCACTCCAACTTGCCCAAGTAAGGCTGCCTCATCGTCAACCCTATCTTAGAGTCTGGAGCACGGTTCTTCATGCTGACGGTAACAATCCTAGCCCTAACCATATCGCCCTGCTTTAAGGACTTGTTTGACTCTTTCCCGATGAACATCGAATTCTTCTGATCATAGCTCATGAAGTCCTCGGTTATCTGAGACACGTGTATGAGACCGTCGATAGGCCCGAAATTAACGAAGACCCCGAATTCCGTGACTTCCGTGACTGAACCCTCCACAACCTCGTGAACTTCAGGCTTGTATGCGAGGACCTCGAAGTTGACGTCATAGTATATCGCCCCGTCACCGTGGATTATCTTCCCCTCACTAACATCAATTATCTTGTTGACAGCCAACACAAGACCTATCTTCTTGTTTATCTTGCCTGTCACCATGGCCTCAAGCTCGCGAGTAACCACATCCTCAAGGACTTCATTGAAGTATCTTGGAGGCACCCTTACCGTGTCTTCAGCTGCGACAATCCTGTTCATTCAAACACACTCACAATACATTCGATTTATCGAATAAAAATGAGTATTGAATTAGGGAAAACGAGGTTAAAAACGTGTTAAACGGCCTTTACCGCGCGTGGACACCACCCCGACCCCGTTAGAACAAAGGAAAGACCTTAATTCCCGGTCATTTGTGCATACAAGCACCTTACCCCGGTTTTCCAGGGAGTATTGCTTTATCCACTCGTCAGCCCCGCCCTCGGAATCCAGTAGAACAAGATTATTGGACTCTATAAGCCTTAAGGCAACACGGGCTGCCGGCGAGTCGGCTTTATTCGATTTTGCCAGGCCTTCCAGCTCCCTGACCACCGCCTTCGGGACGCATAGCCGGGAGTCTTCCTCAATCAGTATTGGAAGCTCGGCGAACACGTCTATCCCATTCTGGACTGGAGTCATGAGGAAATTCGTGTCAAGTAGGATAGTCAACACCATTCTTCAGTCTTTAACGATGCCATAGCCGATTAGATGCCACCTAGCGCCTATACGCCTGCTTAACGCTATCTTGCTGCCGGAATCAACGCATATGGGGAGCTTTAGGTTTAACTCGCCCTTGGGGTTAACTACCATCCCGACGGTGACCGCACTACCAGAAGACACCATCAGAGGCTCCCCCTTAACCAGAGGCTGCACCTTGCCGTCCACACCCACCAGCCGCTCTATCATCGTGACGTCGATGCTAAGAGAGTCCCTGACTGGAGGCAGCGTAGCAGGCTTGCCAGCCACACTACCAGACAGACTGTCCGACTTGGTGAGGAAAGGGTCCAGTTCAGTGCCGAACGCTATCAGACCCCCGGGCTCAGCAGTCTCCAGTGACTCGCTTCCAACGCTTATGCTGGTTATCCTTGTTGTCACTGAATTGTAGTTGTTCTTCTTCTTGACTCCAGGCAGTATCTCAATCTCATCACCCACCTTTATCTGTCCCTGAATCAAGGACCCGCCTATAACCCCTCCCTTCAAATCCTTTAGGGGGGATCCGGGACGGTTCACGTCAAAAGACCTTGCGACATTCATCCTAGCCGGCTTGGTCAAATCCCTTTCAGGGGTTATTATGACGTCCTGTATGGCCTGGATGAGCAGGTCCACGTTAGCGTTATAATGAGCAGCCAAAGGGATTATAGGGGCTTTCTCCGCGCAAGTGCCCTTAACGAATTCCAGTATCTGCCGGTAGTTTTCAACCGCCTTCTGCCGGTCAACAACATCTATCTTGTTCTGGGCTATGACAACCTTCTTAACACCCAGACTATCAAGTGCTATGAGATGCTCTGCAGTCTGGGGCTGAGGGCATTCCTCGTTGGCAGCAATCACAAGCACCGCACCATCCATGAGCGCAGCCCCCGAAAGCATTGTAGCCATCAGAGTCTCGTGACCTGGAGAATCAACAAAAGAGACCCGCCTCAGGAAATCCGCCTTGCTGCCGCAGTGCTTGCAAGTCTCCTGGGTTGAATAGCAGTCTGGTTCAACGCATTTCTGGCACTTATAGAAGTCGCAGTCAGCGTAACCCAGTCTTATGGATATGCCACGCTTGATCTCCTCACTGTGCCTGTCGGTCCAGACGCCAGACAAAGCCTTAGTTAAGGTCGTCTTCCCATGGTCTACGTGCCCAACCAACCCTATGTTAACCTCAGACTGCATGATATGAACTAGGCCTCCCGTGTATTCTACGCATCCCCTTCCTTTGGTTCAGAGGCTTCTCCTTCGCCAGCAGATCCCCCGCCTTCAGCGGAAGCATCACTCCCAGACAATCCTAAAAGCTCTTCGATGGTCTTCCGCCCGTACCCCGTTATCTTGGTGTTCACCTGCACGACATCCTCGCTTATGATTTCACCGCGCATACGCTTCCTCACCCGCACATCCCTCTTGGGATTGTATCCGATGCCTTCCTTTGCCAAAACGTACTGAGCCTTCTGGTCGTGTAGGCCTTTCTTCATGGCGAAGCCGCCCTTGTCTGAACCACCCGTGATCTCGAGAGTATATCCTGCCAGCCCGAGTAACGCCCCCTCGATAGAGTCGCCTATCTTCCTATGCCTGATTCTCTTCGCATTCTCATCCTTCAACTCTATCTGATAACTCTTCCCTGTCTTAGGGTCTGATACAACTACCTTATACTCCATGTTTATCACAAATATTGACTATAAAATTGGTTTTACTAATTCACCTTATAGCAATAAAAATAAAGTATTAACGTGTTTAAAGGACTTCACAGTGAATTCAAGGATAGGATAAGCAGGCTCACAGGCTCTGAGGCAGGATTGCTGATGGAATCCTGCGTTAACCCGCCGAGACAGTCAATAAGGGTGAACACCCTCAAAACAAGCGTTAAAGCCTGTCTGAAGGCTCTTGAACCGGGTTTCACTCTGGAGCGGGTGCCTTGGTGTGGCACCGGTTTTTACATGGAGGGGGATGGCCTCTCAAGCACCCTAGAGTATTTCCTGGGGCACTACTACATCCAGGACGCGGCCTCCATGATCCCCCCGGAAGCCTTAAAACCCAGGCCAGGGGAACTCGCCTTGGACTTGACCGCATCCCCGGGAGGTAAGACAACCCACATGGCAGCCCTGATGGGCAACAGGGGCCTTCTTGTCGCGAACGAGGGGAATCACAGGAGGATTGGCGCATTAAGGTTTAACCTAAGCAAGTATGGGATACTTAACGCGGTAGTAACCGGCATTGACGCGAGGGAGAGCATTGAGGCAGGGATGTTGTTCGACAAGATACTCTTGGACGCCCCATGCTCGGGTGAAGGCATGTTCGGGGTTAGCCGGGAGTCGGTGATGCAGTGGAGTGCTGGTAAGATACGCCGCAACTCCATGACACAGAAGAAGATCATGGAAAACACGGTGAGACTGCTGGCTGAAGGCGGCGCACTAGTGTACAGCACATGCACTTACGCCCCCGAAGAGAACGAGGCGGTAGTGGATACGGCGATAGACTTGGGTTTGACTGTCGAGGAATTCAGGCTGGATGGTCTGGAGACGCGGCCGGGAATCGTTGAATGGGAGGGGAAGGTGTTCGACGAATCCGTGTCAAAGTGTGTTAGGGTATATCCTTTCATCAACGAGTCGATAGGGTTTTTCACAGCCAAGATGGTGAAGAAGTGAAGGGACTGTTCATACTGAACTCCAGGGAGAAGAGGAAGACGATCAAGGAGATTGGAGTAAGATACGGACTGGATGAGGCGGAATTGAAGGACATGGTCCTACTCATAGGGGAGGGTTTCGTGTGGGCTGCGGGACGGGATTGCGTCGAGAACCTCCGGAGCCTTCCTGTGAGCTCCCTCGGCATACCGATAGCTGATGAAAAAAAGAAGGAGCCCACCATACACTGCATCCAGCTGTTCTTCAATAACGCATGGAAGAGAGCTGTTAACCTAGACCGAAAGCAGGCGGAGGACTTCATAGACAAAAAACCAGTAAGCCTGGAATCCGAGCTCTCCGGCCGTGTGCTGGTGAAGAACGAGGGCAGGGCGTTAGACATAGGCCAGCTGGAAGACGGCATCCTGAGGAGGCGCTCATAAAAACTAAAGATTCATATACAAGTAATACACAAAATAATACCTACGGGCCCGTAGGGTAGTCTGGACATCCTAGGGGACTTCGGCGAATCTTTAAAAAAGATTCATCAAATGGGCCATCTTCGGCATAAGCCTCGATGGCCCGGTGAAGTCGATAAATTGATTCGGAGAGATCCCCGGACCTGGGTTCGAATCCCAGCGGGTCCGTAACCAAAACCTGGGTTCGAACGCTCGGCAAGCAAAGCTTGCCGACGCACCAAAATCGCAAAGCGATTTTGAGTGTCCCAGCGGGTCCGTAACCAGGGCTCGCTCCGTGGACACGCGCAGCGAATAGAGCCCCCTACGGGGGCTCATGCACTTCACCACAGTATTTTGTCATAACAGCAGAAGCCATATCCTTTTGTGGGCGGGATTATGAACGCCCCGGCTGGTTTGTTTTCATGTTGGCTTGCTATTAAATATTGGGTGTGATATTTTAGTTGTTATGGTGGGTTTATCGTGAGTGACGGGGATTTGTCTGTCTTCTTCGATTCTAAGGCAGGCTGTAGGGATGAGTGGATAGGGAGGAACAGGTACTACAACAAGCTGGTGGTAGACTTCTACAGGTTTCACACGCGGGAGGGGGCGAGCATACTCGAAATCGGGTGTGGCACAGGGTTTCTGCTTGACGCTCTTAAGCCGTCCAGGGGTGTTGGAGTGGACTTCAGTGGGGAGATGATCAGGATAGCGTCGTCAAAGTACCCGCACTTGAGTTTTGTGAAAGCGGATGCTGAAGACTATGTCCTGGACGAGAAGTTCGATTACATAATAATATCAGATACCGTCGGATTGTTTGGTGACGTGCAGGAGGTTTTGAGGAACATCAAGCAGAACTGCACTAGCAGGACCAGGGTGATGATAACGACGCACAACTTCCTGTGGGAGCCTGTCCTAAAGGCTGGTGAGGCAGTCGGGTTGAAGATGTGGGAGCCTGTTAAGAACTGGCTTTCCGCGGACGACATAATGAACCTCCTTTACCTCGAGGGCTATGAGACTATAAGGGGGGGTGGGGAGATACTCGCCCCTAAGAGGATTCCTATAGTCTCTGGCTTTGTGAACAGGTTTGTCGCTAGGCTGCCGGTAGTCGGGGGGCTGTGCCTTATGCAGTACGTCATAGCCAGACCTCTTGGCGTTGAGCCTGTCTCTGATATGAGCGTTTCGGTGGTCGTCCCCGCTAGGAATGAGAGGGGGAACATATCCAGGATAGTCGAGTCCGTGCCTGACATGGGCTTGTGGACTGAACTCATATTTGTTGAGGGTGGTTCCAGTGACGGCACTTGGGAGGAGATTGAAAGGGTTGCGGGGGAGAACGAGTCCAGGAGGATATCGTGCATGAGACAGGATGGTGAAGGCAAGGCTGATGCCGTGCGCAAGGGCTTTGAAGCCGCCTCAGGGGATGTGCTCATGATTTATGACGCAGACATGACGGTGCCTGCATGCGACTTGCCTAAATTCTATGAAGCCATGGCTTCAAACAGGGGGGAGTTCATAAACGGCAGCAGGCTTGTCTACCCGCAGGAAAAGCAGGCTATGAGGCTGCTGAACCTCTTGGGGAATAAGGTCTTCAGCATGCTCTTCTCATACATACTCGGCCAGACCGTAAAGGACACCTTATGCGGGACAAAGGTCATATCGAGGCGGGATTACGGGTTGCTGGCTGAATGCAGGCATTATTTAGGCGACTTCGACCCTTTCGGAGACTTCGACCTGTTGTTCGGGTCGTGGAAGATGGGTTTGAGGATTATTGAGGTTCCCATAAGGTATAGGGAGCGGTCTTACGGTAACACAAACATAAGAAGATTCTCCCACGGCCTGATACTCCTAAAGATGTGCTTGTACGCCGCATTCAAGCTGAAGTTCAGGTGACTTTAACGTTCAGACTGTCTCTTCAATGCTTCCTGCTGTATTATCTTTTCCGCCACCGTTTTTGTGATTATTGACTTGCCATAGCGGTTAACATGGCAGCATGAGTCGTAGTATACTGTTTCCGTCTCATTCTCGAATATCATTGTCAGGTCGTAGAAGTTTATGTGCTGCTGGAGGAACTTCCCTTGGGAGAGGAGGACTGGATAACCTCGCGTAGCGGCGATAGCATAGGGGCTGTCTGGGATGTATTTCTGCTCCTCATATTCTGTGAAGTATTTCTTAGAGCCTGTTACATACTGGTTGGGCTGTAGGAAGTGGAGGTAGGTCATTCCCTTCGACTCGCAGATTTTTGACATCATCATGGAGGACCTACGCCATATGTCAACCGAATCAGACACCAGAGTATCGTAATCCGTGTATTCAAATAGCGGCCCCCTCGACTGTCTTTTCTTGTTGTCATCTGAGAGTATTTTCTTTAGCTCGTTGTTTGCCGAGTATAGCTCGTTCTCTTTTTCTTGGTCTAGGATCTCCCATAGTGTTAGGAAGAATGTGCTGTGCCTGAACGGGGTTTTCGAGGCCATCTCGGTGAACCATAGCCTATCCTTTTTTATCTCCTGGATCTTGTATAACTGGGGCATTATGTCCGGGCTGGATGTGGAGCGAGATCTCATGTTCCACGCGTGCGGGAAGATGGGGTGCACGCCAAGGGGTACGTTAACTGCCTGTGTGAGCACTACTTCATTGAATCCGTCGAGGTTGATCACGTAGTCGAATTCTCCCCCCATGACTGAAACGTAGTTTAAGGCCATTAGCTGCTGAGGCTGCTTGTATTCGACTAGGGCTAATACGACTACTTTTATGTCCTTATCACGGAAGAGTGGTGATTTGCTGAGCTCTTTCTTGAGTTCTTCGGGGTTGTTAAAGTTGAATAGTGCTAGTGATCCGCCGAATATGCCGATTATGACCTTGTCGGAGGACTTCTGGATTATCATTTCGTCTGAGTAGAAACCGTAATCGTTGCTGTGGAAGTCCTCTGATAACACGTAGCCCATATAGGGGTGTAGGATGCTGAATTTTTTATCCCCGTATTTTAGATTCTTTTCGAAGTCTTCCTCTATCGAAAAGCTTGTCGTGTTTAGTGAGTCCGTAATTCTTTTTTGAGTGTACTGGTATGAGAATTCCCTGTTGAAATGGTGGGAGTATACCCATGCCGATGATAGTTCCAGTATTGAGGCGCATACGATTAGGGAGCAGGTTAGAAGTAATATCTCCGCCTTCTTTGAGCGTATTAAAGACAGTATGTCCATCATGAACAGCGTTTTTATTGATTAGAACAATAGGATAAAAAATATGTGGTGTTATGGCGGGGATTATGCTGTGACCTATTGAAAACGGCGTGCGCCTATACGTATCCTGCAGCCAGGTATCCGACAGCCAATCCAACCACAAAGAGTAGTAGGTCCTTTACATCCACTTTCATGGTATAGTATTATCAGGCGCTATTTAAATAGTTTTCAGTGGTTTTAACTGTTTATATGGGGAATCCCATTAGTTAAGGTGGTGGCTTATGGTGGTTGATCCGCATGCTATAATGGTCATTGTACTGGACCACTTGGTTGACTTCATGACCAAAGTCTTCTCTGGCGACGTGTTCGCAGTCTCGATACTCCTGATAACCACATATACTGCAGTATACATAGTCAACAAGCTGACTGGCATATTAATATTCGTCATGAAGAGGGTGTTCCTCCTTGTCATAGTCAGTCTTGCATCATACCAGTTCATCCAGAAGTTCCTTTCCAGGGTTGCCGCGGATGGCTTCACGAATGAGACCGTACTATTCGGTGCAGGAGGGATTATCATTGCGGTGATAGCCATGAGCATAGCTATTTACGCTGCCTTAAGGTCTGTGAGGACGCTTAAAGTCAATATTACTGAAGGGCGGGAGAAGACAGATGATGCTGGCGTTGAGGGGGTTGCTGCAGCTTCCGTGTCGCCCGAAAAGTACTCTATGCCAGGGATCAGGGAGATTATGTCCATCAAGACGATGAAGAACGATAAGAGCCTTGGCGCAGTCCTCGCTTATCTTGTGATAGCGGAGTTCGGAGTGTTCTCATCCAAGACGATTGCCGCACCGAGTGCCGGTGTTGGACTGGGATTCTTTGTCGTATTCATGGTTGCCGCAGTCCTTTACGTTTATTACAGGTATCGTGACCACGATAGGGGCTTCACCCACCTTACTGTCGCTTTCATTGTGGGGCTGGCTTTGTCACTTCTGCTAGGGCATTTCTGGGGGAGTTATGCTGTGGGGAGTCTTTTTTCCCTGGAGTATTTTGCCACAGACTCGATGGTCGCGTTGGTTACCGGGATTTCGCTGAGCCTGTTCATGGGCGGTAAGGAGGAGTAAGGGTTTTTAGCATGGCTGACGACGTTAATAAGCCGGAGGTTGTGGCTGTGGGAAAGACTTGCCAGCCGTCATGCCCGTTCTGCAACCCATGGTTTGTGGCAACGTTTATGCTAGGATTATTCCTGATGATGATGGACGACAGGGCCATGCACTATGTCGGTGTCGCAGTCATCCTTGTGGCGTATAGCCTTCCATTGTTGAAGTACCTTAAGCCTGGAGCCTAGCTAATCGTCAATCCTTATTATGCGGCTGGCGTCAGGTCCTGCCTCCAGCTCGTCGGGTTCCGGATGCTCGTCCTTGAGTATGATGTCCAGTGAATGCACTTCCCCGTAGACTGCGGCGAGTCCGAGCAGGAAACCTGCTCCGACAACGACCAGGAGTATGTCAGGGAATCCCTGCAGGTAGAATAAGGCGAATATCAGGCACAAAACCAGGAGTGACAGGATGGCTGAGAGCATGTTTGACATCGTCTATCATAGATTAATAGGACATATTTATATCAGGGAGAATAGCCCGACAGCCAGCGAGTACTTCACTATCTTGGCCAGGAATATTGTGATTAGGAACCGCTTCCACTCCATCTTAGTCAGCCCTATGAGTATTGCAAGCGGGTCTACTGGCAGTGGAAGGGGCAATACGAATATTATGAACACCCCGAGCCACCCGTATTTGTCTATGTAGCGTTTGAACTGGTTTAGCCTGGTGCTGTTCTTGTGCCGGTAGGCTATCTTTATCCCATACCAGCCTATAAGGTAGTTCAGGTAGGTGCCTAACACGGAACCTACAGCAGAGTATAGGACTATCTTGTACCTGCTTACGCCAGCCTTTATGAGCGGCAGGAACAGCAGTTCTCTCGCGAATGGGAAGAATATGGTGGAACCCAGCAGTGAGGACGTGAAAAGCCCCGCGGAACCGTATGTCAGCACAATGGATTTTAGCATGATAGTTATTGCTTTAATATTAATAATATGACATGGTGTACAAGCGGCTTAAGATAGTCAAGAGGCTTATCGACAGGGCCTTGAGGAGGCCCATGCTGTTCGCGGATGGTGTTGGCGTTAGGCCAGTCCACCTCACTTTTATCTCAGCGTTATGCGGGTTCATCGGCGTTTATTTCGTTTTTGAGAGGGGGATCCTATCGGCGGTCCTTGTGCTTTCCTATGTTGTCCTCGACGTCCTTGACGGGACTCTCGCGAGGGTTTCGGGAAGGAGCTCGGAATTCGGGGCTAAACTAGACTTCCTGGTGGACAGGATGGTGGCATTCCTATTCCTGGTTAAGTACTATTTCTACACAAACAGCATAGTGTTCCCGTTCGTGGGCATATTCGCCATCCTAGCGGTCAGCGCCACTGAGGATGACGTTAAGCTGCTTCGATGGCCTAATGCCCTTCGATGATTTTCTGGTATTTCATGGCTGCTTTCACAGGGTCTGTGGAGTATAGTATTCCGCGTCCGACGTTTATGAGTATGTTTTTACCGCCGTTTTCAACAGCCTTCTTTATGTCGCCGCCCTGGTTCCCGATTCCCGGGAATAGTATCAGGCATTTCTCTCCTACTATGCCCCGTATCTTCTTTACGTCCACTTCCCGTATGTGTCCGGTGGCGCCGACGACCACTCCGTCACTGCCGGCGTGCTTGGCGTCTTCCGCCACCCTGACGAAGAATGGGGTGGTGTTGAATTTAGCCTTCTTTTGGAAGCCCTCCGCCTCCGGGTTGCTCATCAGGTCCAGGACTATTATGCCCAGGTCCCTGTGGTGTGCCATGTCGGTGGCATCCCTTATGTTGCCGGCGTAGGGGGAGAATGTTATGGCGTCGAAACCGCATTTTTTCGCCCAGTAGAATGCGCTGTCGTTGCTCGCGCCTATGTCACCCAGCTTGTGGTCCAGTATGGATATCATGCCTTTATCGTGTATAGCCTGGTTCAGCGCCTCCAGCTTGCTTGGGCTTAGGGCGAACAGCACGTACTGTGAGTTTGCCTTTACCGCTGAACAGTAGTCTGACACAGACTCGACCATGTCGATGCAGTATTGCAGTATCGCGTCTCCCGAGTCCCCAGGGTAGATCTCCCGCATGACGTCAGTCCTCCTTTGGTCAGGCAGCGCAGGGTCCAGTCCAAGACATAGCCTGCTTTTTTTCTCATCCCGTGCCTGCACGTATTTTTCCGTGAAATCCATTTTTACAATACAATATTTGTTTATATTATATAAAAAGTTTTTATTTTTTGTCTTGCCATCCCTCAGGGTCTCTCTTCCACCCTAAAGCCCTTGAAGACTGTTCTTCAGCCATATAACCGGAGTTGACGGCTTCTGCGAGAGCGGTCTCGAAGTCTGTCAGAGGGTGTAGTTGAATGCTGTTATCATGGAATAGCTTTTCTGCACGTGGAAGCGAGTACGTGAATATCGCCGCAACATGTTCCACTACCGCACCAGCATCCCTCAACACCCTGACGGCGTCCATGGAACTGCCGCCGGTGCTGACAAGATCCTCGACCAACAGGACCTTCCTGCCTTCAGGCACAGTGCCTTCTATGTTCTTCTGGAGGCCATGACCCTTTGACTTCTTGCGAACGTATACCATCGGCTTCCCGAACAGCTCGGACAACCATGCTGCGTGAGGTATTCCAGCCGAGGCTGTGCCCGCAACAACGTCGAACTGCTCAACACCGATTTCATCCTCAATCATCGACTTCAACGCGTCAACGACCTGCCTCCGCTCCAGAGGATGGGACATGAGGAGGCGGCAGTCAGTGTACACTGGACTCCTTATCCCAGACGCGTAAGTGAAAGGCTCGTCGACATTGAATTTTACTGCGTTAATCTTCAAGAGGACTCCCGCAACATCCCGCTTATCCATCATATAACCCTCCTGCACCCGCAACCGTCACGGGTGTATACGCCGAATTCCGTGCCACGTAATTCGTCGGCGTTGAAGACTGGGCCTTCAACGCAAACCCTCATGCCGGACAGGGTGCATGAACCGCAGATGCCGATGCCGCACTTCATGTAACGTTCGAGCGAGAGCTGGCATTCAGTATCGCTTTCATCGCACACATCCATTATCGTCTTCATCATGACTTCAGGACCGCACGTGTATACGCATCCGAAGTCCCTTTCACTGATCTGCTGGGCCAGGACTTCATGGGCGAAACCCTTGACTCCCTCACTGCCGTCGTCTGTGGCGACGACAACGTCGAGGCCGGAATCCCTGAACTCTTTGACCAGGATGAGGTCTGACCTGGATTTCGCGGCGACTATAGCGAGGCCGTCGACTTCATCAGCTAGAGGCAGTAGAGGCGCTATACCACACCCGCCTCCGACAAGACACGCCTCCCCATCCAGGACCGCGAATCCGCGGCCGTATGGGCCCCTGAAGCCTATCTCATCCCCCTGCTTCATCCGGAACATTTGTTTAGTGAAGTCCCCCAGCTTCTTTACAGTAACCTTAGCTTGCTCGCCTATGCCGCTGAAGCTCATGGGCTTCTCGTTTAGCCCAGGCAGCCAGAGCATGCAGAATTGGCCTGGAACAGCATCCACTTTGACGTCCAGTGTGAAGGTCTTATGGTTTTTGCTCTCCTCCTTGACGCCGATTATCTCGACCATGACAGGCTTATCCATGGGCTACACCAACCAGGTCCTTTATTCTGCCGACATTATTGGATTCCATCCATCCTGAGATTTCTTCGCTGATCATGGTGAATGCATTGAGCCCGCGGTATTTTACCGCAGTGCCCACCCCAACCGCGGATGCTCCAGCCATTAATGCCTCGATGGCGTCAACCCCGTAGGTTATTCCGCCAGTGGCGATTATCGGTGTCTTTCCCCCCACCGCCTCGTAGACGTCGTACACGCACCGGATAGTGATCGGCTTGACCGCTGGCCCTGACATGCCGCCCACCTTGAATCCGAGCACAGGCTTCCTTGCCTCCAGGCTTATCACCATCCCCGGACCTAGAGTGTTTCCCATGTTGAGTACGTCGGCTCCGGAGGATACTGCAGCCTCCGCCACACAACCGATGTTGCCGACGCTGGGGGAGAGTTTGACTATCAACGGCTTCTTCACCTGGCTGCGGACGGCAGACACGACTTCACAAGCCGCCTCTGGTGTTCCCTGCCCCCCCATCAGCCCGAGCCCCGGAGTGTGGGGGCAGGATAGGACAACCTCAATTGCGTCGAACTCCATGGAGTTGAACTCTCTAGCGAGAAGGGAGAATCCCTCAGCATCCTCGGCTACAATGCTGCCTATGACGGGGACGCCGACATCACCGAGCCCTGTGAACTCTTCTTTGGCGGAATCCAAGCCCATATTGGTGTAGCCGACCGCATTCAAGTAGCCGGATGTGACCTCGACCATCTGTGGGTTGTCGTGGCCTGGACGTGGCTCGCGTGTGACGGATTTTGTGGTGACCGCCCCCGCTCCCGCCCCTGCGACCCGGTTTAGGGAAGCCTTAGTGGAGCCCATGACTCCAGAAGCGAGTATTGTGGGGTTGCTGAGCCTTAAACCCGCTAATTCTACGGCTAGGGAGGTCATGCTATAGATTATGGGAGGCGATTAATATTAATTGTTTACTAATATCTTGCATGGAAAAACCTAGGGTTCTCGTAACGGACAAGTATCATGAGAAGGCTATTGGGGAGTTGAGGACGTTCGCTGACGTGGACGAGAAGAAGCTGACTCCAGAGGAGCTGGTGAAGGAGATTGGGGGATATGATGCGATACTCGTGAGGAGCGCCACCAAAGTCACGAAGGAAGTGATAGAAGCCGGCAACCTGAAGATCATAGGTCGTGCTGGAGTCGGCCTCGACAACGTTGACCGTGAAGCCGCCAAGGCGAAGGGGGTTACGGTGGTTAACACTCCGGAGGCTTCGAGCGTTAGTGTCGCGGAGATGGCTATCGCATTGATGCTGTCTTACGCGAGGAATATCGCGAAGGCTGACAAGTCCATGAAGGACGGCCTGTGGGAGAAGAAGCAGTTGAAGGGCTTTGAACTCTCAGGGAAGACGCTAGGACTAATCGGATTCGGTAGGATTGGTAAGGAGGTTGCTGCTAGGGCGAATGCCTTCGGCATGAAGGTGATAGTATACGATCCCGCGTTCAACCAGGCGCAGGAGGATGTTCACGGCGTTAAGGGGGTTTCACTCGAGGAATTGCTGAAAGAGTCGGACATCGTCTCGCTGCACGTTCCGGCCGTTGAGGGGACCATCAGGATGATTAACGCGGATAGGCTTTCGTTGATGAAGAAGAATGCGTTGCTGGTGAACACTGCACGCGGAAAGGTCGTGGACGAGGAGGCTTTGGTCAAGGCTTTGAAGGAGGGGGTTATCGCCGGAGCCGCTTTGGACGTGTACGAGAAGGAGCCTTTGGAGGCCAGTCCGCTGACGGGACTGCCCAACGTCGTGCTGACACCCCACATTGGGGCTGGGACAGACGAGTGCCAGCTTAAGGGCGGGATGATGGTTGTGGAAAAATTCAGGGAGTTTTTCTCTAAGTGATTTAGGGCCTGTAGGATAGAATGAGTACGGGGGGTGGCGACAGGAAGAGGGGTATTGCATACCAGTTCACTCAGAACGGGCTTATCATAGGCGCCGCCTGCATAGACAAGATAATATCCTGCAACCTTGACGTTGACGAGATAATAGGGAGGTCGAGGGAGAACAACATTTGGCTTGTGACCAGCGAGTTCATTGACGAGTACGTGCTGGATTCAAAGGAGGAGAAGCTCTGCGTCGTATCCCCGGAGCCTGAGACCCTGAGTGAAGCTGGCCCTAAGGCGGGCGAGTCTGTTGTCGAGGTCGTGAGGTCTAGGAAGCCTTCTGCAAGCGATATAGAGGCTGAACTCGTCATCCACGATAAGAGCGATGTCACTGGGAAGTCGACTTGCGAGGGCAAGGTGGAGGATTTCATAGACTATTTTAACACCAGGTACTCTAACGTGAAGGGTGTTCTCCAGAACCGGGTGGAGTACAGGAGCGTCCTGAGCATAGACGACTTGAAGTCAGGGAACGTTGATGGCAGGTGCAGGATAATCTGCATGGTGAACAACAAGAGGGAGAGCGACAAGGGATACAGGTTCCTTGACGTCGAGGACCCTACTGGAGAGCTTACCGTGTTCATCAGCAATGAGAACGACCAGCTTGCGAGGGCGTTCAACCGGATACTGCCTGACGAGGTGGTTGGCGTTGAGGGGGTGCTGAGGAACGAGCTTTTCATAGCATCTGACATAACCCAGCCGGACATACCTTTCAACAGGCAGCCGAATTATTCCGAGGAAGATGTGTACGCCCTGTTCATGTCGGACATACACGTGGGCAGCTACCTGTTCCTTGAGCGCGAGTTCGAGTCGTTCATCAAGTGGCTTCACGGCCACGGCGACAAGAGGGACGTGTCTGAGAAGGTGAAGTACATCTTTGTTGCGGGAGACCTTGTCGATGGGATAGGCATATACCCCCATCAGGAGAAGGAGCTCACCATACCGGACATCTACAAGCAGTACGACTTTCTATCCCTGCTGTTGGAGAACATACCGGACTACATTGAGGTTGTGTTGAGCATGGGCAACCACGATGCAGTCAGGCTTGCTGAGCCGCAGCCGAGGCTTCCGGAGGATATTGGCGCGCCACTCTATGAGCTGCCGAACGTCCATGTTGTGGGGAACCCGGTGAAGGTTACCGCGCATGGGGTTGACGTGCTCATGTACCATGGGACGTCGCTGGACACTATAATAAGCAACGTACCGGAATGCAGCTACAACCGGCCGGAATACGCTATGATAGAGTACTTGAGGAGGAGGCATCTCGTACCCATGTATGGGGGCGACAGCATACTCCCGGAGGAGAGGGATTACCTGTTCATAAAGGATGTTCCGGACGTGTTCCACTGTGGGCACGTCCACACGAACGGTTTCGCTAACTATAGGGGCGTTAACGTCATCAACTCAGGCACATGGCAGGGTAAGACCAAGTATCAGGAGCAGTTGGGGCACCAGCCGACTCCCGCGAGGGTGCCGGCCATGAACCTGCGGAACCATGATGTCTCCATGCTCTACTTCGGTGATTAGATGGACACTAAGGAATATTTCAGCAGGCTGTCGGGCGAGATTGAGAGGACCTATGAGATAGCCAGGAGGGCGAGGAAGCTGAACATAGACCCTAGTCCGGACGTTGAGGCTGTGCCTGCCGGAGACCTTGCGACGAGGGTGGAGGGTCTTGTCGGCCCTGAGGGCATAGCAGAGAGGATAAAGGAGTATGGTAGGGAGAATCTTTCGAGGATAATAGACTACATGCTGGAGGACATGCCGCTGGACCCTAAGGGGAGGGATGAGCGGATGGAGCAGGCGTTGAGGACATCCCTCGCCATACTGACGGAGGGTGTGGTGGCCGCGCCCATAGAGGGGATATCGAAGGTGTGCGTCAAGAAGAATCCGGACGGCAGTGAATACCTTGCCATATACTTCGCAGGACCCATAAGAAGCGCTGGCGGCACGGCTCAGGGCCTCGCAGTGCTGGTGGGGGATTACATAAGGAGTAAGATAGGGTTGCAGGGGTATAGGCCTACGAAGGATGAGGTTGAGCGTTATGTTGAGGAGATTAAGCTTTACGATGAGAGGGCTTCGAGGCTCCAGTACAAGCCTGGTGATGATGAGGTGCGTCTGATTGTTAATAACCTGGATGTGTGTGTTGACGGTGATCCTACCGAGGATGTGGAGGTTGCGTTGCACAGGGACTTGGAGCGGGTGGACTCCAACAGGGTGAGGGGTGGGATGTGCCTGGTCATAGCTGAGGGCATAGCCCAGAAGTCCAAGAAGGTTAGGGGCTACTCCAGCAAGCTGGGTTTGGATTGGGGCTGGCTTTCAGGCATAGGGAAGTCCAGGAAGGACGAGTCTGGGGAGGATTCGAAGCCCAAGTCAAAGTTCATGGACGAGGTTGTCGGTGGAAGGCCCATCTTCGCAGCCCCTTCGGCTAAGGGCGCCTTCAGGCTGAGGTATGGTAGGGCCAGGTGTTCGGGTATAGCGGCTAAGTCCATACATCCTGCCACCATGATTGTACTGGATGACTTCATAGCCACCGGAACCCAGGTTAAGGTGGAGCGTCCGGGCAAGGGTTGTATAATAACCGAGTGCGACACTATAGAGGGTCCGGTGGTTAAGCTTAAGGATGGTAGCGTGGAGTTGATAGGGGATAGGGCTAGGGCTCTTGAAGTCAGGGATGATGTGGTTGAAGTCCTGTTCCTCGGGGACATACTAGTCTCCTACGGGGATTTCCTCCAAACCAACACTAGCCTTGAGGCTTCCGGATACTGCGAGGACTGGTGGGCTATTGAGGCGTTGGATGCTGGTGTTGATGCTTCCATGCCCGGTCCTTCGGACGCAGTCAGGTTGTCTGTTGAGAAGGGCATCCCACTGCACCCTAGGTACACTTATCACTGGGAGGATTTGAGTGTCGGCGACATTCGAGTGCTGGTGGACTGGCTGGGTAGGGGGAATGCTGGGGAAGAGCTCATAGTATTCATGGATGAGAGGGCCAAGAGGGTGCTTGAGTTGCTTGGCGTGCCGCATAAGGTGTCTGAGGGTAGCGTAGTCATAGGGGGATACCAGCCCCTGCTAGCCCAGTTGGGGATGGACGACAAGCTGGATGCGGGAGTGTTCGCTTCAAAGGTGGCAGGCATTGCAGATGATTCCAACGCTTTTGATCTTATACGGGAGACCTCCAGCGTGATTGTTAGAAGGAAGGTTGGGTCGTATATCGGATGCAGGATGGGGAGGCCTGAGAAGTCTGCTGAGAGGAAGATGCGTCCGGCAGTGCACGCCCTGTTTCCGATAGGTAATGCTGGCGGCAGGGAGCGGAGCGTGAACAAGGCTGCGGAGAGGAATACCATTAGTGTTGACGTATCGCAATTCTACTGTAAGAAGTGCAGGACTAAGACGCTTAGCACGAGATGCCCGGATTGCGGTGGCAGCACGGAGTTGATAAGGGTATGCGGTTCCTGCAGCTATAGGGGTGCTAGCGAGAAATGCCCGAGGTGCGGGGCGAACACCAGGCTGTACGGGAGGCATGACATGGAGATGCGCAAGAGGTGGTTGGAGGCTGTTGAGAGGGTCGGCAGGTCTGTTGACGTTAAGGGCGTTATGGGCATGATTTCAAGCTACAAGATACCTGAGCCCCTCGAAAAGGGCATATTGAGGGCTCTCCATGGGGTCTACGTGTTCAAGGACGGGACTGTTAGGCATGATTCCACGGACGCTCCCCTCACGCACTTTAAGCCAAGGGAGATAGGGGTTTCTGTCGAGAGGCTCCGGGAGCTCGGCTACATTAAGGATTATAGGGGGGTGGAACTCGCGTCAGACGATCAGATCGTGGAACTGCGGACCCAGGACATAATAATATCGGAATCGTGCGGCGAATACCTGATGAAGGCGTGCAGGTTCATAGACGACACGCTCGTTAAACTTTATCAGATGGAGAGGTTCTATAACGTCGAGTGTGTCGACGACATTTTAGGCCAGCTGGTGGTGGGGCTTGCACCCCACACTTCAGCGGGAGTGGTTGGGAGGATAATAGGCTTCACGAAGGCGAGGGTGTGCTACGCCCACCCTTACTGGCATGCTGCGAAACGCAGGAACTGTGATGGCGATGAGGATGCTGTGATGCTCTTGATGGACGCGCTGTTGAACTTCTCGAGGAAGTACCTTCCAGAGAAGAGGGGGGGTAAGATGGACGCGCCCCTCGTCATAACCACCATAATGGACCCCAACGAGATAGATGATGAGGCCCATAAGATGGAGGTTGTGGGCTGCTTTTCAAGAGAGTTCTATGAGGCGACGCTCAGGAACGTTAACCCCTCTGAAGTCAAGGTGAAGATTGTTAAGAACATGCTGAAGACCGACCCCTACAGAGGGCTGGACTTCACCCACGACACAGGAGACGTTAACGGTCCGGTGCACGTGAGCAGGTACGTGAGTCTGGGGACCATGGAGGAGAAGATGAAGGCGCAGCTAGCTGTCGCGGAGAAGATAAGGGCTATCGACGAGAAGGAGGTGGCTGAGATAGTCATCAACTCGCATTTCATGAGGGACACTTACGGGAATCTGCGCGCATTCAGCAGGCAGCACTTCAGGTGCGTCAAGTGCAATGAGAACTACCGGAGGGTCCCGCTTGTCGGAAAGTGCGTCAAGTGCGGCGGAAGGCTTCTCCTGACGGTGAGCGAGGGGAACATAGTCAAGTACCTGGACATGTCCATCAAGATGGCTGAGAAGTACGGGCTTTCAAACTACCTTAAACAGAGGCTCTACCTCATAAAGAAACAGACCGAGTCCCTCTTCACTAACGAGCTGGCCAAGCAGGCGAGTCTAGCTGAATTCATGTAGCATTATACGTCCTCGACATTGATGAAGACTGTCTCGGCTGCGCCCTCAACACTGCCGTCCTCCACCGCCTCAACCGTTATCCCGTACCTTCCTTCCAGCGAGCCTGCCTTGGACTTAACGTCAAAATTGAGTTTGCGGGATTCCTGAGGCCCGATGAGTATGCCTCCCTTGAGGTAGTCTCCAGAGTAGGTGGTGGAGAAGAACATGGAGTTGTCGGTGGTCTTCGCCTTCACGCTGACTGTTATGGACTTCTCCTTGTCCAGGTTCTTTACTTCGACTGTTATTGTGGAGGTTCCGCCAGGCATTATCACTTCCGGGTCGGCGGTAGTCTTCAACGCTATGTTGTTCTTGACCTGGTAGCTGGATGGAAGCGAGTTCACCAGGAAGTATATCGCCCCTATCACTATGAGCAGGGCGAATACTGAACGCCATTTTATCCGCATTATAGTGTTGGCTACTGAACCCATGTTAACTGATTTAAGTATTTGATACAATAAATAAAATAAGCTTAAAAGAGGGGTATTTCTTGACATGATCGGCGTTATAGGGGGGACCGGCCTTAAGCACAATATGCTGGTGGGGGATGCTGACCCTGTTGAAGTCGAGACGCCGTACGGTACTGTGAGCCTGCGTATGGCAGATGATTTCTGCTTTCTCCCAAGGCATGGGCTAGGCCATGAGACGCCGCCCCATAGGATAGAGCATAGGGCGAATCTAAAGGCACTTGAGTCCGTTGGCGTTGCGGATGTGATTGGCGTGTCGAGCGTCGGGGGTCTGAGGGAGGAGTTCCGTCCTGGAAGCATTGTCGTCCCATCAGACTACATCGACTTCTCAAGCCATGTCACGTTCTTTGACGGGGAGGTGCGGCATGTCACACCCGGCTTTGACGGGGAGTTGAGGGGTAGGATAATCTCAGCGTCCGCTAGGGCGGGTGTTAAGGTCACTGATGGGGGCGTCTACGTTCAGACTAGGGGGCCCCGGCTTGAGACAAAGGCTGAGGTCGCGTTTTTGGGCGGTTTTGCGGATGTGGTTGGCATGACAGTGGGCTCTGAAGCGACTCTCGCGGGAGAGTTGGGTTTGAAGTACGCGTGCGTGTGCAGTGTCGACAACTACGCGAATGGCGTTGGCGGGGGGCGGCTTGATTTCGCTGACATAGTCTTGAAGGCGGGTGCGAACGCTGATAGGATAGTCTCATTGATCAGGGGGTTGTTGGAGTGAGCATACTGTTGAAGGATGTCATGCTTTACGGCAGGGAGACGAGCATACTCATAGAAGGCGATAGGATTGCTGGAGTCGGAGCGGTGGAGGAGAGTGCTGAGCATGTTATAGATGGTAGGGGAAAGTGCGCGCTGCCGGGGCTTGTGAACACACACACTCACGCGGCTATGACTTTGATGAGGGGATACGCGGACGACCTGCCCCTCCAGGAATGGCTTGAAAAGCACATATGGCCGCTGGAGGCGAATCTTACAGAGGATGACGTCTACTGGGGCACGAGGCTCGCGTGTCTTGAGATGATAAGGTCTGGGACGACGTGCTTTAACGACATGTACTGGCATATGGAGGGCGCCTGCAGGGCGGTCGATGATTCAGGAATCAGGGGCTTTATGGGCGGAGTCCTCATAGACATGTTTGACGAGGGGAAGGCGGAGGAGCAGATAAGGGAGAATGAGAGGATCATACCCAGACTGAGGGGTGAGTTCGGTGGCAGGGTCAACCTGACGCTCGGACCGCACGCATTGTATACTGTATCTGCCGACAGCCTCAAGTGGTGTGCGGAATACGCTAGGGAGAATGGCATGCTGGTGCACTTCCATCTTAGTGAGACTGAGAGGGAGGTTTCAGATTGCGTGAAAAAGAACGGGAAACGTCCCGTAGAATACCTTGATGGACTTGGTTTTCTGGGGCCGAACCTCGTGTGCGCCCACTCGGTCTGGCTTGACGACAATGAGATTAGGATACTGGCTGAGAGGGGGGTTAAGGTCTCACACTGTCCGGTGTCCAACATGAAGCTTGCCGTTGGCTCCGCATTGAGGTATGATGACCTGAGGAATGCGGGAGTCACGGTGTCGCTTGGAACAGACGGGTGCGCTTCCAACAATAACCTGGACATGTTCGAGAGCATGAAGTTCGCGGCCCTGCTGCAGAAGATGCACTACAATAGTCAAACCACGATGCCTGCGTCGGATGCGCTTCGGATGGCGACCATTGATGGCGCTAGGAGCCTTGGCTTGAATGCTGGCGCTATTGAGGAGGGCATGCTGGCGGACGTCATATTGATGGACTTAAGGAGGCCGGATTTGACGCCCCATCATAACCTGGAGTCGGACATAGTCTACAGCACCAACGGGTCTTGCGTGGACACGGTCATATGTGACGGCAGGGTTCTAATGTCTGACGGGGTTATTGAGGGGGACGTTGAGGTTATGGAGAAGGCGTCGGATGTTGCTGAGGACTTGAAGTCCAGGTAGATTGTTTTAAAGGATCATGCTGATTGATTAAACCTAGGATGCTTGATTTGCTTAAGTCGAGTCTCGCGCAGGCTCCGGTGATAAAGAGGGGGGAGTACAACTATTTCATCCATCCCATAACCGACGGCATACCCCGTCTTGACCCGGATTTGATGGGTGAGGTGTGCGATGCCATAGTCGGTGTGGCGGAATTGGATGTTGATTATATCATGACTGTCGAGTCAATGGGCATACACTTGGCGTCTGTCGTGTCCCAGAAGACGGGTATTCCCGTTAATATCGTGCGCAAGAAGCAGTATTGGCTTCCGGGCGAGGCTGTCTTGAACCAGAGCACGGGGTACGGTAGTGGCAGTCTTTTCATGAATTACGTTGAGAAGGGTGATGTTGTCACCGTCATAGACTCTGTGATAAGCACTGGTGGGACGCTCATTGCCGTCTTGAAGGGTCTTGTCGGGAAAGGGGCTATAGTCAAGGACGTGGTGTGCGCCATAGAACGGGGGGATGGTGTGGAAAGGGTGCTTGAGGAGACAGGATTCATGGTTAAGACGCTGGTCAGAGTTGATGTCGGTAAATCCGTGTCCGTGTCTTCTAATTTTTAGTTTTTATATTTCACATGCTTAAATTATTCTGTGGGTGGAACAGAAAAGGAATGGCTCCTTGATGTTATAAAGACTCGCCGGAGCATTCGCGCGTTTATGGAAGATCATCCCGTAAGCGATGATGAGATTGATGCTATCCTAGAGTCGGCTAGATGGGCTCCGTCGGCTAGGAACATACAGCCCCTTGAATATGTTGTTATAAGGGATCCTGAGAAGAGGAGGAGGATAGCCTTTTACTCGAGGCAGGAGCAGCCCGCACAATCCCCGGTCGTGATAGTCGTATTGGGTGACTTGAAGAAGGCCAGGGCTGTTGGGGACATATCACCCCACGATGTGACAACCCACTGGAAGGGCATCAAGAAATTCCTGTATCAGGATGCTGCTGCCGCGATACAGAACATGCTGCTAGCCACGCACAGCATGGGTTTAGGCTCCCTGTGGATAGGCGCATTCGACAATGACGGGCTGGAGGAGTACCTCGGGCTAACCGACAGGTACAATGCTATCGCGGTCATCTGCATCGGAAAGGAGGCCGTCAGCCACATCAAGCCGCCTAAACGGAAGATGGGGGATGTGGTGCACTGGGAGAAGTGGGAGGACCGTAATCACGATGATTCTTATTTGGAGTATTCACATGTGATAAACACGCCACTGGAAGATGAGGTATCACGTAGGAAACGCGAGTAAAGGCCTGATTCTAGAGACAGAGTCATGATACTGAAAACGAAAGGTTTTTAAATAGTCATGACTATATCATAATAGTCATGAAAGATTCGTTGGCTGGACATGAGGCTGAATTTGAGGAGCTTGTAGGCGATATCGCCCACACAACCCAACAGATGAGCGACCCGGTCGCCATAGGGGCTATGCTATACTCGATTGCGCAGGAAAAAAACAGCACAAACCTTCTTATTAGAGACATAAACGCGAAGTTCGATGTGATAATCTCCAAGATAAGGGAATTGGAGGGTGAAGTCCAGGAGATAAGGGGGAGTAAGGCGGAGCTGGAGGACGCAAACCTCTCTGAAAGAGACCAGGAAGTACTTGACTTCATAAAGGGAGAAGGGAAGGTCAACGCCGACATACTTAAGGAAAAATTCCAGTACCGAGGCAGCAATGCGGCTAGCGCAAGGCTGAGCAAGCTGTTCAAGGAAGGGCACCTGGAGAAGACATATTCAGGTAGGAGAGTCTACTACAGACTCAAGAGTTAGGCTTATACATCACCCCAACCACCCCCCCACCCCCGGCTGAAGAAGCCGGGGGTGGATCATGGTCACACATCACTCCAACATAGAAAGAGGTCCATGGAATGAGACCACCACCACCCACAATATAGGGTTGTGGGTGGCTTTCTGATCACATCACTTGGATGTGGTAATTCAGCCAACCACCCCCCACCCCGGAGTAAAATCCGGGGTGGTCCGGCTGGAACAGAAACTGATTCTACAATAGATTGGATATACTAACGCAACCCTCTTTGAGCAGGCCAGCGAGGTTTTCCACGTAATTACCACTGGAATACCCGAGAAGCCTCATGCCCCTTCGGCGGGAGCTGATTTTGTTGAAGTCAAGGCCCCCGTACTCCCAGGGGTGTATGAAGTATACTTTGCAGCGTATGGGCGCTGACCGGATTATGTTGAATATTATTGGGTTTATGCCGAACGCCTTTCCGCCAGCGTATATCGGTATCTCCCTCACGCCCGCCGGCCGTGGATTGTAGAATCTCTTGGATGAGTCGTAGCGGAAGTGCCTTCCAACCACCTCCAGCATGCCCCCGTTTATGCTGGCGTAGGGGGCTCTGAACCCGACAGGCTCCAGGCCGTGAGAGTTGAGTGTGTCTATCGCTTTGAGCGTCTCTTCCTCGAACCTTTCCTTAGGCATCCTGGAGTAGTCTATGTGCCGTAGCCCATGGCATCCAACCTCATGGCCGCGGACGATGTCCGCTATGTCAGGTAGTTCATCGAGTATTTCCGCGGTTATGAAGAATGTGGCTTCTGAATTGTGTTCCGCTAGTAGGCCTGCTATTTTCCTGAGGCCTTCAACACCATTCAGCGTCCCCATGTGAGGGGGGAAGTCTTCCTCAACGTCAACACTAAGGTAGTTCATCTTCTCGTTTATTTTAGTATCTTGTCTATGAACCATTCGCTGTTGAATTCGTCAAGGTCGTCGTAGCCCTGGCCCATGCCGACGAGTATTATCGGCTTCCGGGTCTCATGGGCTATGGAGATGGCTGAACCTCCCTTTGAGTCTGCGTCCAGCTTTGTGAGTATGACCGCGTCGAAGCCGACCGAATTGTTGAATTCCCGCGCCTGCTCGACCGCGTCGTTGCCTGTAAGCGAGTCGCCGACGAATACCCTCAGGTCAGGCTTGTTGACTCTTATTATCTTCTCCAACTCGTCCATCAGGTTCGTGTTTGTCTGCATCCTGCCTGCGGTGTCCGCCAGCACCACGTCTATGCCCTTGGCTTTCGCATGCTCGACCGCGTCGTAAATGACTGCCGCAGAGTCGGACCCCTTCTGGTGGGTTATGAGCTTTACACCCAGCCGTTGAGCGTGAGTCTGCAGCTGCTCTATTGCACCGGCCCTGAATGTGTCTCCAGCGGCGAGGACCACCTTCAGGTTGTTGTTCATCAGGTGTTTAGCGACTTTCGCTATCGTAGTGGTCTTCCCGGTTCCGTTGACGCCGAGGAACATTATCTTGAACGGCCTCTCTGACGACCTTATCACCCCCACCACGTCGAGATGGCCGCATGAGTCGAATATGGAGGATAGTGTGCCGCGTATTGTCTCGGTTATGTGGTCGTGTATCCTGTCGCGGTCTATTTCAGAGTTCAACAGCCGGTCTCTTATGGTGTTTGTGATGTGTTCGGCAGTCTCGACCGCCACGTCGCTCTGAATCAAGTCCAGGTTGAGCTGCCATAGAGTGTCTTCTATGTCCCCAGGGGAAAGCCGTATTTTCCCGGTTAGAAGTGATTTGGCTTTTGTTGAAGCGGTTATGCGGTATTCCTTTTCAGCCTTGTCCTCCACTCCACCGATGAAGGACTTGATCCTGTCCTTTAGAACTCCGAACATTTTTACTGTTTATGCGATGACTGGCTATCCCTGATCACAGCCTGCGCGACCATGTTCAACTCCTCTATCCTGCCGGTAAGTTCGGCCGCGCTCTTGCTTATCTTTTCGAGGGATTTCCGTAGCTCGTCCTTCCTGGAGTTCAGCGTCTTCAATGATTCAGGTAGTTTCTTCTCAAGGGACACTCCAGCGCCGACGCCGACTATGACTTTTTCATTGTCCTTGAGGGAAACCTTAATGAAAGAACCGGAGCCGATTGAGACCAGGAGTTCGGTGCCTTCCTCAGTTTCCTTTATCGCATCCAACGCCTCGATGGTGGAATTGATTTCCGCTATCGCGGACTCTATAAGCTGGCCCTGGCGGGTCATCGCCTCGAGCTGCCTTTTACCGGACTCCAACTGCAGCATTATGGACTGCATGTCTGCCTGTAGCTTGTCTTCAGCCATTTTCACATGTACTCCGCCCTACCGTCCTTCCCGACAAGAACCCGTTCCGGCTGGCGCACTGAGAATATGCCGTTCTCCACGACCCCGGGTATGTTGTTCAACTCGGTCTCAAGCTGCAGCGGGTCGCTGAAGTCGAGTCCTGACACATCAAGTATTATATTACCGTTGTCTGTGATGAACTTGGCGCGCTCCTTCACCTGAGCACCCAGCTCCCGCAGCTCGAACTCCACGTAGGCTTTGGCGAATGGGAGGACCTCAACAGGCAACGGGAACTTCCCAAGCTTCTTAACCTTCTTCGACTCGTCGACAATGCAGATGAATTCCGCGGACGCTGACGCAACAACCTTCTCCCGGGTCAGAGCGCCGCCACCGCCCTTGATGAGATTGTATGTCGGGTCGACTTCATCAGCCCCGTCCACATACAGGTCCAATAGTGTCTGGCCTTCCTCACCCCCCCTAGCATCCTTAGCGACCTCGTCGAGTGTCTTGAGATTTAAACCCATCTTCTTCGCGAGTTGTTCCGTGGATTTTGATGATGCTACGACAGACCCTGGGAACTTCTTCTTCCCCAACTCTTCTATGAAGTAGTTTACTGTCGAGCCGGTCCCGAGGCCGAGCTTCATGTTGCCCCTGACCTCCCTTACGGCGGCTAGCGCGGCCGCCTTCTTTGACTCCTCTTGTTTCCTGTCTTTCGCCATTTGGGTTAATTCTTCAACACTATAATATTTAAATATTCCGCGTGAAACACGGGCTTTTTTAACCCACGAATTTCGGCCTTTCAGATATCATGCGGGACAATGGTATCTTCCTGAAGGGCTTGCCCTTGGTCTGCTGCTTGACTTCTATTGCCGCGACCTCTGGCTTAACCGTCTTCTGGTCCCTGCTGCCCCTCGTCCTGAGGGACACCATGCCTGCCTCCGCCTCTTTCTCGCCTATGACCATTATGTGGGGTATCCACTCGCGTTCAGCGTCCCGTATCTTCTTGCCCATGCTCTCGTTCCGGTCGTCGACGTCAACCCGGATTTCCATTGACTCAAGGCGGTCCGCCACCCTCACGGCGTGGTCTAGGAACTTGTCTGAAAGAGGTATCACCCTGATCTGTGTTGGCGCCAGCCATACGGGCAGCTGCGGGGTGCCGCCGGACTCCTGCACCATGTTGGCTTTCTCTAGGAGGGCGTATATTATCCTCTCTATCGCTCCGGACGGAGAGCAGTGGAGTATTATCGGGTGCCTGCTGGAGCCGTCCGCGTCCACGAATCTGATGTCGTATCTCTCCCCGTTCTCCACGTCAATCTGGTCTGTGGAAAGCGCTGACGCCTTGTCGAGGGAGTCGACGAAATTGAACTCGTATTTCAGTATGAAGTAGAATATCCGCGTGTCCCACATCTCCACGAGCACGGGCTTCCCAAACTCCTTTACCAGGTATTGGACGAACTCCCTGTGCTCGTCGTAGAATTCCTTAGTTACCCTGATACCCAATTCGACATCATCCTTCGACAATCCAACACCCTCTATGGTGTCGACGCAAAGCCTGAACCTGCGCTTGTACTCCTTCATCGCCTGCTCTAGGCTGGAGCAGAGAGCATGGACGTCCGGCATCGTGAATGCCCTCAACCGCCTCAAACCAGCGAGCTCGCCGCTCTTCTCCCTGCGGAACGCGTAGCGGGCAAGCTCGTACAGCCGGAGCGGCAGGTTCCGGTAGCTTAGCGTCGCGTCATGGGCCATGAGGAACTGGCCGAAGCATGCTGCGAACCGCATGAAGTACTTCTTGTCCTCGCTCTCCAGAGTGTACTGCCTTGCCGGAAACCTGTTCAGGTAGCTTGCGAGGGTGGGGTGCTCGAAGTCGTACATGAGCGGCGTCTCGACTTCCACCCCACCGTAGTCGAGTATCATCTCGGTCACGTACTGCTCGAGGAGGGCCTTGATCATACGGCCTTTAGGGTAGTACCTGAAGTTGCCTGGGTCGCTGGCTGGCTCGTAGTCCACGAGCTCCAGCCGCCGCATCAACTCTATGTGGGGGGGCGCCTTGTCCACAGTCCTGGACTTGGATTCCTCGTATATGGCGAATTTCCTGAGCCCCTCATGGCCGCCGTAGTCGAAGTCTCCGACAGTATGGAACTCCCCGTCGGGCGTCATTATATGCCAGGTGCTCTTGATTTTCTCCTCCCTGGATAACGCTTCAGAGACCTTCTCCTCCTTCACAGAGGCCTTAGTCCCCGCGGAAACCCCATCCGGGAGAATCGTCCGTGACAGCTCGCTCAGAGGATGGCCTTTACACTTGATTTCAAACCCCTTATACCATCCGAAAGGGGCTTTTAACACGTTATAATCGCCTTTCAATGCCTCATAAGCCTTCTCCAGCATCTCCTGGGCCAGCTGGGGGCTGCAGAGGTCGCTGGACAAATGAGCGTAAGGGTATAATGCGATGGAATGGGCCTTAACCTTCCCGTACGTGTCCCTGACGTCGGCCACAAGCTTCTCTACCACAGAATCAGGGTTAACCTCATCAGCCTTCTCACCCGCCATGAAGACCACCAGCACATCATCCACGGAACCCGTCTTCTCCACAAGATCCTCAGCAGTCTTCAAAGCCTTCTTCTTGGCCTCAAAACGGAGATAATCACTGTGAACCAGCAAAACACGCATGGTATAGTAATGGAATCAGAGGTAATATATATTGTTTTTATCTTGTGTCTGGTAGTTTCTGGAATCTCTCCGGCTCGAGCCATCCGTGGGGTATTTCGTCTGTGGCTTTCCGGACTACGGGTGATAGGCGGACTTGCATTGCGATGAGGCTTCCGGGGGCTGGCTTGACTTTCTCCTCTAGTTCGCCGCGCACCCATTCGAGGCCTGCTTCGCCGACCACGAAGCCGTAGCCTGTCTCGTCGAATGGCACTGGGCCGTGGCGGTGTGAGTGGGGGTGGTTTAGGCCGAGCATCTGCACCATCGTGGGCGGGTGTGATATGCCGTAGAGGGTCCATTTTCCGTCTTTGGGCAGTATGAGGCGGACTCCCTCGAAGAGTTTGCGCAGTATCCTCCCGTCGGTGGTGTAGTCGCCGCCCTCGTGGACGACGTCCTCCAGGCACTTCGGGTATTGGGTTCCATACTGCCGCTTCATGTTGTGTTCGAGATGGTCTGCGAGCACGAGGTTGCCGGTGTAGATTAGATGGTCGAAGCGTTTGGAGGGGTCGTCCTGCCATACGCGCTCGTCTGAACGCCATAAGTCCGCGAGATACCTCATGCCGGACTTGTATTCGCTGAATGCCTCCCCGAAGCTTGCGGCAGACTGGACTCTCGCAACGCTCTCGTCGATGCCCCCGTGGCCGCTGTAGTTGTAGACCCCTATCCACCCGTTCTTGCCTGACACCAGTCCGGTCGGGCATTCTATCTCCGGGTCGAATGACGTGAAGTTGAGGTCTCGGACGAATCCTGCGAGAACCCTCATACGCCTCCCGCCTATGTCTCGTTCCTCGTAGATTTCAAGGGTCTTGGAGTTCTTTGTTGTGGACCTCTCGGGTATCGTGTCTCTGACGGCCATGTGGAAGCGGCGGGTGCCGGAGGGGTCGGTGAGCTCGAATACTGTGGGGGCTCCCCCGTGGTCTGGGTTGAATGCGTCAAAACGCCTGCAAGCCAGCTTCGCCCACTCCCTAGCCTCCCGGGGGACTGCCTGTATATCCTCGGATGTTGTCCCAGCGAACCCGCTGAAACGGGATAGGTGGTGCCCTCCGCTGTTGTCCTGGGACTGTGCCATATTTAGGGTAATATATTGGAATCTAGGGGTAATATGAGTGTGTGAAGCTCATCGCCTACTCTATGGATGATATTGCAGGCTCTAACGTCGCTGAAGTCCTCAGAGACGGCTTCGGGTTCATTGAGAGGGGGGAGGAGCATGATGGCGTGAGGATATGCGGTCGTGACGATACGCTGCTCGTCGCCAGCAGGGAGAACATCACGCGCATAGAATCCTTCGGCAGCCTCCATCCTGAAGTGTGTGTCGTGGTATCACGGCATAGGAGCGAGTCTGGGACTCCGACGCTCACGAGTCACGTGACAGGCAACTTCGGTTCCGCGGATGTGGGCGGGGAGCCTGGGAGACTCTCCATCGCCCCCGCACTGTACTTGAGGAAGTCCCTCGAATACTTGAGGCTGAACCAGGTCGAGGGCTATGAAGTGAGCCTTGAGGTGACGCACCACGGTCCCACGCGACTGCCGTTCCCCCTATTGTATGTCGAAGTCGGCAGCAGCGAGGAGCAGTGGAATGACATGGACGCGTGCACTGCGGTGGCGGAAGTCGCTGATGCGTTAGTAAGCCTTCCTGTTGAGGAGGTGCCTTCCGCCATAGGGTTCGGGGGGCCGCATTATGCGCCCAACTTCAATGATGTTGTTAAGACTGTTGCTTTAGGGCATATCGCCCCGAAATACGCGCTGGAATACGTCGACATTGCTATGGTGGAGCAGATGGTGGAGAGGACTGTGCCCCGTCCTGAGCTTGCCGTGCTTGACTGGAAGGGGATGCGTGGGGAGGAGAAGAAGAGGGTTACCGGACTACTCGACGAGCTGGGGTTGGGGTGGGAGAAGAGCAGTGAGTTGAAGGGCTAGTTCTTAATACTCTCTCCGTCGCTTATATTTAGTGATGGTTGATGTCACGCTGGAGAAGGATCATCGAGAGCTGACTGACAGGCTGCATAAGGCGGGTTATGGTAGGAGGCCTGCCATGTCCCTCGCCAGGATGCTTAAAGACCTTGGGACTGTCAAAGAGTTGGGGGAGCACATAGACGAGGGCGCGCTGTTCTTCATGAAGAGGGGGGTTTACGCGAGCGATACCGCGCCTTTCCTGATGAAGAACTTCATAGAATGGAGGGAGGGGGGTAGGACTGTCGGCGAGCTGGAGGCGAGGGAGAGTGAGATAAACAGTAGGGTTTGCTGGAGGCCCTCCCGGTTTGACGATGTGAATGAAAGCTTACTAGGGTTCTTTAAACGTGTTTTAGGGGAGTTTGAAGCGGGGCATCACGAGTGGCTTCCATCATGGAGGAATCCGCCTTCGCGTCTCGCAGGATATTACAAGAGCAGGGGCGTGAAGTATGCGGGGAAAGCGGATTTGTCCGAGTTCCTCTCTAGGATGCAGTCGGATACCCCGGGCGTCGGGGCCCACGACGACTTCATCGCAGGCATCGTCCACGACCTGCCGACGATTGTGTCGGAAGACGACGTTAGGAGATATGTTAGGATGCTTGAGAACCCTGAGGGCGGGATGACAGTCCGCACGAGATTCCCGGTCAGGTTCGCCGTCCTGCCGGACGAGAGCCCGCTTGAATTCAAGGGTGAGAGTTATTTCATAACACTGATGCCTGAGGACCAGGAGGTTTTGAACCGCCTGCAGAAGACCCAGTATCCGCGGCTAAAGAAGAACAACATACCGGGAGCGCTTTCATTCAACTCCTTCAGCGTATGTCCTGGGGGAGGGTGGGGTCTGCAGCATGAGCTACAGTCAGACCATGACCCAAGGGAGACCAGGGGCCTCGGCATCGAAGAGTGGCCTGACCTTTTGAGGCAGGCCATGCACGTTGACATGGCAGGCATGGGGGTGAAGTATTCTATTGTGCCCAAGCTTAGGGAGGCGATGAGGTCTTGCGTGGGGAGGGATGTGCAGGCCCACGGGTTGAGGAGTAGGATGGGCAGGGCTTATGGCAGTGACGAGACGCCTCCAGGAGGATATGGCGGTTGGGGTGACGTGAAACCGGAGATCAGTGACCCTCCTAGCGTGGATTACGGTAATTACTGGGTCAGGAGGATTTAGGGTGATGAGGGACAGGTTGGCTGGCGGCATTATCCTGGTGTTTGTCGGCATGCTGGCGGGGATGATGGTGGCGGATTATGGTTACGGTAACGTGTGCCCCAGCAGGATTTGCGTGGACTCCGCTGATGTGGTGCCCATAAGCGACAGGGGATATTTCATGCAGTTGCATAACGCATTATCGAATGCTGGTGAATCCATACACATCGTATCCTTCGAGCTGAAGTACTATGAAGGCTACCCCAACAGCAGCATGAACGTTATCATCCAGGACCTGATTGACGCGAAGAACCGTGGCGTGGACGTGAGGATAGTGGTTGACGAGTTCTCAGAGGCGGACAACGCCCACCATATCCTAGCGGCTAACGGGATTGAAGTGAGGAACGACTCGAAGAGCACGACCACGCACGCGAAACTCGTGGTGATAGACGGCGAGATAGTCGTACTCGGCAGCACGAACCTAAGCTACTACGGACTGGAGAGGAACAATGAGGTTGACGTGCTGATACGGGACAGGGAGGCTGCAGGATACTTTGAAGGATACTTCCAAGGCCTCTGGGATGCTAGTTGAAGGAATACTCTATGCTGGTGAACACCGGCCCCTTGACGGATATGGTCTTGTTGTGGGATAGTATGAATCTCCTGGCCTTTCCCTTGACGAGTATGTTCACGTCCGCTGGAGTCTTCGCCATCTTGAATCGTACTGTCCCGTCATCGCTGGCGGACTCTATCTCAGCGGCAGCATAGTCGGCGACCGCCCTTATGAAGGAGACCCCTGAATTCACGCCCTTCTCCAGCGCCTCCGCCATGTTGGCCTTAAGCTTTGAGGTGTCTTCCGGCAGCCCGTAGAGGTTTCCGTCGTAAGCGTACACCTGGTTTAATGCTGCGGGGCCTAGGAGCATCGTGTCTTTCTCGCGTTCAACCACCTTGACTTCAACGTTTCTGCCGCCCACGTTCCCCTTGTAGGCGGTGAACTCGCAGGGTGACTTGGCTTCCGCGTTTGCGGACGCTGTCTCGACTATCGCGTCTGAAATCATCTTACCCTCCTTTGTTGACGGTTTTATTTCAACGCCGACTTCGCCGGCCAGCTGGCTGTCATCCAACTCTATCCTGCCGTGCATGTGGGGGTATAGTACTTCACGAACGTCCGCAACCTTGTTTTTCACCATGAGTATGCGCTCGAGCCCGAACCCCAGGTTGAATACGTTATGCCTTATCTCATAGTTCGCGAGCGCTACCGGCGAGTACATTCCGATGTCAGCAACCTCTATGTCGCCGGAATACACCTCGTATTCCGTCTTTGGGGCGTAGTAGTTGGAGGTCGCCTTCTTTAGCTCGAAGCGCACGTCACCGAAGTCGAGGGCGTTGAGTATCTCTTCAGTCAGCTTCTTCCCGGCCTTGAGGCTTATGTCCTCGCCCATTATCACGCAAGAGCCGCCATAGTGTGCGCGAAGGTGGCTGGAGTCGACCTTCTGCTCCCTCCTGAACCTGAGGCCCACAGAGAAGAGCTTCATCGGGAGGTCGTAGACGTCCTGCATTGCCGCTAGAGTCGGGAACCATGCGGCAGTCATGTGGCTGCGGAGGGTGTTCTTGCCTGCCTGGGGCGTTATGTTCTTGAACTCCGGGAACAGGCCGAGTATCTGGGAGGCTTCCTCAGTATCCAGCTTTAGGCGTTTCACCATCTCCTCCACCATGTCGTCGCCCTCTATCTCCCCCGCACGGTACTGGCGGAATATGTTCTTCAGTGCGTCAATCTTCACGTCAGCAATCTTCCTTATCTCCCCTGCCGTCTCGTCGCTTAAACCGATGTCGGGGCGGGGTAGGCCGGCAAGATAGTAGCAGCGGTCGAGTATGACCGGGGCTTCAGGACCGTACTGCTTGTACACGTCCTCCTCTGAAACGAATATGGGGTTCTCGACCTCGTCGAAGCCGAGTTTCAGGAATACTATTCTCACATCCTGTATGAGATCGTGTATGGCGTGGGGCCTGCCTGCGCCGCCGGAGTAGTCTATACTGCTCTCGCCGGGTATTAGGCTGGCAGTCTCCAGCCATGCTTTCCGGAAGTCTTCCCTAGACGACTCTTTTATCTCACGGGTGTTGAACGCCATTATCGAACAGAAGCTAAATTATTTGACATTGAGATGGAATCCCAGGCCCAAGGCTTATGGATATGCCTGCAGCGTTGGCAGGATTTATGTATAGTTCGGTCATAAGGGTCCCCATGCTATGGACCACCAGGAGGCCGACCACCACGTATATTATGCCCTTCTTCGCCTCAGACCGCTCCTGGGCGCTGTCTGCTATGACCCAGCGGGCACCCATTATGCCTATGACCAGCAGGCCCAATGCGTCAGCGAGCTCGCACATGCTTCCGACCGCATCCTTTAGGGATATGGAGGCTGCTGTAGAGGATATTATCGACAGCAGGAATAGCAGCTGAAAACCCCTTTTTAAAGCCGTAGATAAGCTTAATTCCATCATAGATTATTGAAATTAGGTGATTAAAAGCAAAAAAATCAGGTTGAACACATGAAATAACTTACGAGGTCTACTGCCACATTTATGAGGATTATGCCTATCACCACGTATATAACACCCCTCCTGTTGCTCTCCCGTTCCTCGGCGCTGGTTGAAGTTATGTATTTCGCGCCCTCGAATGTTATCATCAGTACGGCGCCCGCCTCCCCGATGGTCTTGAGTTGCTCTATGACGAAACTGAATTCAGCTATGTTTATGCCGCACGCCGGGACGGCAGCGGAAGCTAAGCCAGCCAAGCCCGCGATGACCGTCAAACAAAGTAGTGCCTTCCAGTTCCTCATCTCGAATCAAAGGTGTTTTAACTCTATTCGACTCCAGCCTGTGTTGAAGCAGAATAGTGTTCGCAGTTGCTGCAATACCACCGGGACTGGAGCGAGTCATCCACTATCGGACTGCTGGCAATCTGCGAGTTGGAGCACCTGTTGTTTACCCTATACCTGCATGAACTGTTGTCCCGCAATAGGTTAATCATAACGGTTATGTATTACGTGGGGTGGGTTAAAAGTATGAGGCTATCTTGGCGGGGACCTCAAGGGGGGATATGATTACGCCGAAATTCTGGGCGTAATCCCGCTTCAGGACGGGGTTGGTGGTCACTATAAAGTAGTCGTCGTATTTCTTCATAACGTTAAGCTTCTCCTGGAGGTTGTCTAAGCTCCTCTTAAGCCCCACTTCAGCCTCAACCTCCACTGCAATCATCTTCCCTATATTGTTCTCGAAAGTCACGTCAGGCAGCCGGGTGTGGTGTATCAGGCCCTTCTGAGTGTAGTTCTTTATCTCCTGCAGTATCAGGTGCTGTATTATGAAGTGCTCGTCCGTCTCGTCCGTCTCGTTTTTAACGAGGAACAGCTCCGACTCCCCGTGCAGTGTCTTCACCCTGAGCTCCTGGAATCCTCTCTGAGACAGCACTACGATATGCTGGTCTGACAGCTCGCTCTTACGGTGTATTGGATAGTTTATGTCAAGCTCCTTAACCAGGTCCGTGCCTTCCGGCCGCCTGACAGCCTCCATCTGCATCATCTCATCAGGCCGGGTGGTGATTATCCTATGCTCTTCAGGCGATGCGGTGACGTATATCGGAACCTTCATGGTCTCCGCCATCAGAAGTGCGTGGCCCATTGTGGCAACCTTCAGGAACCTGACTTCAGACATGTTAAGGTGGAATCTCTCCGCGATCTGGTCTATGACTGACGTGTCCTGCTTGAGGAATAGTTTGGTTGAAGTGTTCGTGAGCACTGCACGACCTGCCCTTGAAACAAGCACGTCCTCCACGTCCTGGGTTATCATCACGAGGGCGAGATTGAATTTACGGCAGGTCTTCACAAGCCTTAGGATGTATTCAGCCTGCTCGCCGGCACTCAACACGGTCCATGCCTCGTCTATCACAAGTATCTTCCGGGACTTGGACTTCTTCATCTGGGTGTAGACGTATTCGAGTATTAGGAACATGACAACGCCCTTGCCGATGTCTGGGGAGTCCTTTATGTCGAATGATATCATCCGGTTGGATAGGTCTATCTTGGTGTGCTGGTTCAGGAACCTCATGGGGCCGAACACGTAGCTCTTAACGCGGTTGACTATCGCCATCGCCGGCTTGTAGATTATGTCCTTGCTTGATTTTGTGAGGGGCAGCACTTCATTGTATAGGTCTTCAAGCAGTGGCGGCTCCTTGCTCCACGTCTTCGGGTCTGCGTTTATCCCCTTCTCCTCGTATGCGCGGTCTATTGTCTCGTCCAGTATAGCCCGCTGGGGCTCTGTCAGCTCTCCGAGAAGGCAGCGGAAGAACGCGAGGAGGGATAGTTTTTTCTCGTCGAATGTCTGGTCCATCATGTCGAACGGGTTGATGACGCTGTCCGAGTTGGGGGCGATGTTTATAACATCCCCGTTGAACGTGCGTATTAGGTCGGCGTACTCGCCCTGCGGGTCTATGACGTTTATGCTGACCCCCTCCATGAATTCCCGCATGAGCAACAGTTTTATGGCATAGCTTTTACCGCCCCCTGACGTCCCTAAGACGAGTATGTTTGGGTTGCTGAGCTCCCACGGGTCCACTATTATGGGTATGCTGTTATACTCGTTGAATCCGATTAGTATGCCTGTCGCATGCTGTTCTAGCGATGTTATAGCGAACGGGAAGCATGCTGCCGCCGCGGAAGACGTTATGTTCCTCGTCACATGTAGGTCGTCCACTCCTATGGGCAGCACCGAACGCAGCGCCTGATACATCTGGTATGCCGGGACTTTGGGCGTTATCATGAGGGAGTTCATGGTGTCGCGTATCTGCTTGCTCACGCGCTCCAAGTCTTCCGTGGTATAGGCCTTCGCGTCTATGTAGAGGCTTATGTCGAACATCTTCTCAGTGCCCTCCTGTATCAGCTGGAGGAGTGCCATGGTATCCTGGTGCTGTTGTATTAGCGACTGGGGGACTATCTTGCCCTCAGTCTCCATCGAGTATATGTCCGTCTTCTGCTTCTTTATCTCGTTCTCCAGGAGCTTTATGGTCGTGTCGACGGTGTACGGGTTTATGTGGAGCGCCAGGTCGAAGTCCATGTTCATCTCGATGAGCCGGGTCATCCAACCCGGGTCCACGAGGCGGGGATAGTTTATGGCAGCGATAACCTGGTGGAACTTCGCTATCTGTATGGTCTTGGAGTGCGTGACTATCGTGGATGGGGAAGTAAGGTATTCGATAAGACGGTCCTCATACTCTGTGTAGGACTCGACTTCAACCTTCGGCTTAGCCACCGTCGACTTGCTGCCACCGCCAACCATGGCCATCTACGCCCCCCCCTTGGAATGCTTTGGATTCACCATCTTAGGCGCCTCACGCCACATCTTACGGTATAGCGTTATCGGGCTTATGTAGCTCTCGTATATCTCGAAAGTCTCCGTGAAGTAGCTGCTGTAGAAGTTTATCAGCTGGTTCGTGTTAAGCCTCTCGGCGACTATTCCGGAAAGCCCCAGCCTCGCCATTATCTCATTGCACTGGGTGGTCAGGTAGTCTATTGTCTCCTTCTCTGTCTTCTTCTTCTTTCCCGGAACAACCACGTAGAAGTGCCTGTCGTTGATCTTGTTTATCTTGATGTAACTCCGCATGTACTCCGCGAAGTGCTCGTAGTAGGCGAGCGCGACCTTGTCGTCCCGCTGGGTGATGCGCCGCTTAAGGTGGGTGAGATAGTCCTCAAGATCCAGGTTGACGCTACGCATGACTATCTGTATGGGGAAGTTGAGGGAGTTCAGGAACTCGAGGAAACCGTAGATGACCGTGTCCTTATCCTGCTCGGAGAGGACGCCGAAGTTTATGGGCTTAACGCCGATAAGACCAAGGACGCCATGATCCTTTAGGAATACCGTGTCAGCCCTTATCGACTGTATGTTCATGAGCTTTCTTGCGGCAGGCGATATCCATGAGGTCTTCTTGGCCTGCCTCATGAAGTTGAAGTAGTTCCTAGCCCATACGTCAAGGTTGGCGAAGGCAAGTCCGAGACCGATTCCGGTGAGAAATAGAGCGCCCAGAAGCCTCGCTACTTCGGGAATACCCTCGTTGTTGTATATCATCCATGCCCCAACAAGGCTGAACGCGAGGTATAGGCTTTGTTTTATGGTTAGGGGGCCGACAAGTCTCTCCTCGTATCTTATGTTTGCAGGTATCGCGTAGGGCATGTTATTACATTAGGAATTTAGTATAATTGTTAATTAATGTGCTAGTATGCCTCCTGTAACGTCTCCCACTTCTTCTGCTCGTCAAGCCATTTAGCGTATAGTTTCTCTATCTCCTTCTCCTCCTGCACTGTGAAGGCGTCGAATCCGCGTATCTCCTCCTCGTAGTCCTCCAGCTCCTTATGAACCTTACCCTGCTCTTTATACCATTTCTCGTTGTATATCTCCTCGTCCATGTCGTCGAACATGGATTCTATCGCCTTCCTCTTGTACTTGGTCGCCCACCATAGCTTAGACTTCTTTGGCAGCCACCTGCGGACTAGGTTGTGCTGGGTCCTGAGGAATAGGTTGTCACGCCACCACCAGTACGCGTTCCTCCTCCTCCAAGTGAGCATGTCGTAGTTGGTGATGAACAGGTAGGGCTTCACATAGCCTAACACGCCAGCCTCCTCGCCGTAGCGGGGGCCCGTCCATCCGAGTTCCTTCCTCTCGTCGTCTGACAGACGCCAGCCAATCTGCTGTTTGAGCCAGGCCCGCTTCTCCTCATCATCCTGCTCCAGGTTCTCGTGGAGAGACCTCTTGTTGAGCTGGCGTAACTCCTCCCCCATGCGGACCGCGTTGAACGAGTCCAATCCGGGAGCGAACCACCGCCTCACGTGAGAATGGTCCTGCCCTTCCATGAGCCACCGGAATTGATTGACTTCCTCCGAGTTCAGAGGCCTTCTGGAGTTTATCAACCTTAGGCGGTCCATGGAACGCCTGGTTAAAAGCTCCCTCAAGCCGCTGACGACAGGCACCCGTGTGCGGGGGGTGCTTCGCGACCCTGTTTTGCCGAGGAAGGCGCTCTCCTGATGCATCACGTTGCCGAGCGCTGAGTCGAGCCTGCCGGAATCCATTCGGACAGTCACGTCACCGGAAGGCCTGAATGATATCTCCGCTCCGGGGCCGAATATCTCCCCGAACGTTGTTAGTGAACCTCCTTCCACATCCTTCTTGCCTAGCGTTAGCTCAATCTTCTTCCCGCCGCTGCCGTCATCATCGTCCCCGTCCCCGCCGTGCCGTATTTCACCAGACTCTTCAGCAGAGTCGCTGACCTGGAGCCTGCCGGCGTCCATTATCTCCGCCCGTATTATCTTGTTTCTTATGCGGGCTTCCTCTGTTATCTCCTCGATACGCCTTATGTCCCGCTCGTCCATCTGGATGTCTTCCTGGACCTTCTTTATCTCAGACTCCTTCTCGTCACTGAATGCCATTCTACTTCCTAGAATTCTTCTTCATATCCTGCTTGCGTCGTTCAGCGTTAGCAGACTCCTCTGACTCTGCACTGCCTTCCTTGCCTTTTGCCTCGTGATCCTTGACTCCTTCACGCCCCAACCGCTGGTGCACTGCCACACCCCTCTGGCCTGCCTCCTCATGCTCCCGCTCCCCGCTCTGTCTTAACGCACGCTGTTCTTCGGCGGTCCGCATGTCATCAGCCTGCTTTTTCGCAGCCTCAGCGGACTGATTCTCCATCCGCCTACCGTCGGGTGTCGAGCCGGCCTTGCCGCCGCCCATGCCTGCAGCCAACGCGGGCTTCATGCCAGCAACATCCTTGTTGTCGCTAGCCTCCCACCGGTCATGGTACTCGTCGTCACCGCCCACCTTGCCCTGATCCACGTCCCCGCCCTGCTGGTCCACAGGCAGTGGTTCAGGCTTGCCGGGAGAGGCTGTCACCTTCTGCTCGGCAGACTGCTTTGAATCCAGTTCATTAGCTATCTCAGAGAATATGCCCTTACCCCCCTTGCCCGCCCTTGCTGCGGCAGCCACTGCGGAAGGCATGTCCATGTCCATGCCGCCTGACACGCCCTGCCCATCGTCAGCATTCGAGTCAACAGCGTAAGGGCTTGCTGGCTTGTCTCCTCCACCAGTAGCCTGATCCATCGCCAGCTCGTCGAGGCTCTTGTCCATAGGATTTGACGCGCCAGTGTCCGCCTCCACTGCAGGTTCGCCTGCAGGACCGGGTGCCGTAGGCCTTCCAGCCGGCTGTCGGCGCGCTGAAGTGACTCCGCCGGCACGCCCCCTTCTGCCGCCAGCTCTTCCAGGGCTTCCGTGGCCTGTGGTTCCCGCATGCCCGCCCACACTATCTTCCCCCCCAGCGGAACTTGGAACACCGCCTCCCTCCGTTGAATCTTCTGCGCTGAAGTCGTCGCTGTGGTCGACGAAACTGCTGTAGTCGCCGTGCGCCCTCTGGGCTGCGGCACGCATCCTGCCTAGCGCAGTCCGTCTCATGCCAGGCCTGGCGTGGCCTACAGCAGGAGCCACTACGGATGCTGCGGTACCGTCTGCGCCGAGTGCTTGCACTCCACCGCCACCGCCGCCTATCATCCCGCCGCCGTCCCTGCCTGCGGCGATAGCGCCTGCACCGCGCATGCCCTGAACCTGGTAGCCCATGTCGATCATCCCGTAGTTGGCTGCCATCATGTTTTCATAGGCCCTCTGTCGCGAGTATTCCGAGTGAGCGTATGCTATGCCGGAGTGGCCTTGGCCTGCGAGTATCCCGCCCCACGCCACCATCCACGTCCTACCGCTCCCCAATCCCATCGCGACTATGGCGTTGCCGAACCATCCCATGACCTGTCCGACTATGAGGGGTGCTGCCGCGAACAACGCGTTTCCAGCGCATATCGCGAAGAAGACCATTGAATTCATCACAGGGGTGTTGAAGCTCATTGACTGTGAAACGCTGAAGACTATGGCGATGGTGAAGGCGAGTATCGCGGCCTGTATTACGGGAACGAAAACCCATTTTATCGCGTCGTTAAACCACTTCTTGCCCCAAGCCTTGGTGGGGTCGAATGAGTAGAAGAAGACGATTATGGGGAAGAATACGCCGTAGACGAACACCAGTATGTTGCGCACCCACGCGATTATGGAGGCGAATATGACTGCCATCAGGTAGACTATCATGAACATGCAGTATGCTATGCCTCCCGGAGCGTAGCTTATGGGATGGGATAGCACGTTCAGGTATTTTCCGACCGGGGGCAGCGGGTTGCCTGGCAGTGAGAGTTCGAAGAACCATAAGTCCATTGTCACAGGTATGTCGTGCACCAGGTACCTTACGAGCAGGACGTCCATGTCCAGCATCACCTGGTAGATTGCGGGCGACATGACGACGAAGAACATTCCGTACAGGAGTTTCAGGAACATGGACCTCGCTCTTGCCCGCGCCTTTGGGGAGCCGCTCTTGAATATGAAGAATAATCCGGTGAACAGGACTGCTATGACGTAGAATGGGATGGTCAGGCTTATGAACGTGTCTATCATCTCGCTGACGCCGGCAGTCACCTTGCAGTCTGACGCTCCTGGAGGGCAGAATACGGTTGGATTGTATGTTAGCGAGCCTATCTTGACTCCCGCAAGACCCTCCACCGCCTCGTCAACGTCGGAGGAGAAGACCTTCACTATCTCCGCGGTAGTCTTCTTGTCCGGGACCACTCCGGAGGGGGGTGTGGCCACGGCTAGGAGAATGCCCTGGAATATCACGGTCGACAACACCACCCATAGTATTAGCTTAGTCCTGCCCATCCTTTTTCTTCTCCATTATCGGTTTTCTGGAGGACGCTATGGAAGACGCCCTAACGTACAGGGACATCATCTTCTCGTGGGACAACTTGGCTTCACCCAACTTCCCTGAGAACTCGCGCCTCTTCCTCATCAACCCCATCTCACGTTCATGCCGGTTCTTCGCCTTGTCGTACAGCTTCGCGGGCACGTGAAAATCGCATTTGCCGCACAAGTATTCCTCTCCTGTGAGACTCATCATGTCACCGCACACCGGACACTTGTTCTCGCTGAACAGCCGGTTCCAGTCGACCATCGGCAGCGACAGAGTGACGCCGCCGTACAAGTGTTCCACAATCATCCTGGTGAAAGCGTCCTTGGAGTCGTCCTCCATGAGCTCACGGTCCTCCAGGTGGGACTGCACGTAGTACTCTATTATGTCCTCCTCGCTGAGGCCCTTCACCCCGTCTTCTTCACTCATTTTTTTTCCATCAAGTTATAGTAGATGCCCTTCGGTGACCTGGCTTCCTATGCTGTGCAGTATCCTCTTGAATGAATGGTACTGCACGTACTCCGGACTGTCAGGCCCGAGAGACGATTCGACCAGGCTGTCGAAGGACGTGTGGTCAGCCCCCGGCTGGTATGACGCGTTCCCCACCTGGCGTTCCGGATATTCCTCATAGCCTGTGCGGCCCAGCCTGCTCATGTCGACAGCCATCTCCTCCTCCACCGCGAAACGGGCCTTGTTGAGTATGTCCGCCCTGCCCTGAACCCCGCTTGTCGTATTTGAGTCCAGGACGTCCTGACGCACCCTCTGCCTGGCGTCCAACTGTTTTTCAACGTCTTCACCGTACGCGGTCTTCCCAGGACCGTGGACTGGATGCTCTTCAGGACTCCTCAAGTCGGCTGCGAACTCCTCCACATACCTGTCGACCAGGTCGCCGCCCATGGACGAAGTGAGGCTGTCATAGTGCTCGCTTATGGTGGGCCCGTCTATGTCGGGCTTGCTCTCATTGTGCAGTAGGTTCTGCCGCACATCAGACATCTTCCTCCGCACGTAGGAGTGGCGGAACTCGTGGGACAGGTAGTCGTGCCTGAGGCCCTCACTGAACTCCTGCATGGATGATGCGGAATGGTGGTCTTCAAGCTGTCTTATCACGTGCGCCTGCTCCAGCTGACGGGGGTCGTCGTAGTTCATCATGCCAGTCTGATAGTTGTCGTACACCCGCTCAGCCTCCTCCCTCGCGGGCACGCTGACTTGCGCGAGGCGTTCAGCCAACCGCTGCTCCTCCGCAATATCAGACCTCTGCATGCGGCCGGAAACGTACTCGGACCACAACTGCTCGGCCTGCTCTACGTCGGCTTCCACACTCCTGTCCAATCCTGTGGCACCGTATATCTCCTCCATCGCCTGGTCCCGCATGATGTGGTGGGACAGGTCTGTGATGACATGCTCCTCAGCAATCCGGTCCGCGTACCCCATGTTCACCTTTATGTTGGCACCCAAGCCGTCGACTATCACCCTCGCTGGGCTGTCGTCGCCCGGATTGTGCTCGAGGGTGACGCTGTTGATGCGCACGCCCTCCCGATCCAGACGCTCCCTCAGAGACCGGTCCATGTCGCCGCCAGAACGGTAGGCCTTCAGCTGGTCCTCCACCTGCTGTCCGGCGGTGTCCTCGTCGGGTGACAGCTGTCCGCGTTCCTTGAGGTGCGCGCGTATAGCCCGCCTCCAGTGGCTGTTGTTGAAGCCCTCGTTCGCCTTCCACGCGTGCCATAGCATGTCGTTTATCTGCTCTGATGTATACCCGTGCCGGGTAATCATCTCGTGCACCTGCCCGGGATTAACGTGCATTTGCGTGCGGACTATGCTCATCTCATGGAGTATGAACTCCCTCCGCACAAAAGCCTCCTTGCGCTCGGGAGCAAGCGCACCCCACCCGTCACCGTATAATGCAGTATACCTCTCCTCAGCCTGCTTCTCCAGCACGCTCCTCAAGCCCGCATCCTCGTCGTAACGCCTGTTAGCGTCAGCAACCAGTTCCTCGTTATGGGACAGGCGCTCAATAGTATAGTGGCCGACAGCAAGCTTGCTATGCCTCCTTGAAGCATCATACCCAGAGGACTTAACATCCTCCCTCCCCAACAGGTCTGGTGAAGCCACCACCTCGACGGTGTGGCCGTGGCCCGCGCCCCTGAGCCGCCATTGGCCGAGGTGGTAGTATTTGTCGTAGCTTAATGTCACATTCCCTGAAGAGTCTGCGGCAATGTCTTTTATGCGGGTGCGCCTGCCCTCATGGTCCATGACGCTGAATTCCGCGCCGCCCCGCGCCCTCCGGATTATGTCGTCCATGTTGGCTGCAGTGAGCGCTATGGCGTTGCCGCGGGAATCGTATATAGTGTGCTGGCTGGCGGTCCTGTTGAACTCCGTCTCCACGATGATCATCCGCTGGCCCTCGATTATGTGGGCTGCGTTGCCCAGCAGCTGGACGTTCTGGCCACGGTGGCTTACCGCCTGGCCTTCTCTCGGCGTCTCGTCCTCGGTCATCTGGTGTATCGCGAATCCGGTGACCCTTCCGCCGGCGCGGGATATCTCCTGCGAGAAACTGCGCTCCTCCAGGTCTGACTCCTCCACGCTGCCTGGAACATGTAGGCTGCGGAACCTGAAGTCCATGCCATTATAGGCGCCCAGCGAGGCGACGTATTCCGCCGCGTTCTCCCTCATCCTGGATTGAAGCTGCGCCAACTGGTCCACATACTGCCCCCTCTTCTGGTCGACGTCGGACCTGGCAGCCTCAGCCTGCTCCCGCGTGAGCAGGCCCTGCTTCTCCTGCTCTGTGATGACGTCGTTGGCAGCCCTCTTCGCTGCCGCCACCTCCATGCCTTGCACGACCTGCAGGGTCTGCTTTAGGGCCGCGGCATTCCGCTTCTTCAACTCCTCTTTCGCTTCGTCAATGGATTTCCCGGTCGTGTCAGCCAGCCGCCTAGCCTGCTCAGCGTCGACCTGGGCTTCCGCTATCCGGTCTATGTCAGCCTCAATGTCCGCGACACTCCTGCCGGCATGGAGTTCTCCTATGAGCCTCACTTCCTCGTCGGTGACTTCACCGCGCTTAACCCGGTCCATGAATTCGCTGGTGGACTCCCCCTTCAAGCCCGCGCCCATTGAGTCCAGGTTCCTGTCGCCGCCCCGGTCCTCAGCCAGCCCGCCCTCCCACTCGCGGATGGCGACCACATAACCCAGGCGCGTGCTGTCCACATACCGGCGGCCTTCACCGTCCCTCTGCATGTGTATGTTCACGGACTTGCAGCGGGCCAACGCCTCAGCCCGACTGTAGCCGGCGTTCAGCAATACTTCGTATAGTTCCTTGTGGAAGAGGTATTCGTTGCTGCCGGCAGCCCCGAGGTAGGCTTCCTTCAGCTCATGGTACCTCCGGGCCTTGAAGCCGTCGAGAGTGAGAGTCAAAGTACCGTCCGCGTTCAGTGTGCCGCCAAGTATCTTAACCTTGGCTCCCGTGTTCGGGTCGAAAGAGTAAACCGTCTGCCTGGCAGCCCCGTTAGCGTCAAAGTATTCGCCGTAGTTTGCGGCCGAAATGCTGGTGGGCCCCCTGTCGCCGTACGCGCTGAATGAGGTGTTGGTGATGGTGTTCGCTGACAGTATGTCGCTGCCGAAGGAGCGTTCGAAGTGGGCCTGGTCGACGGTCTCCTTCAAACCCATGTCCTGCATCATCAGGGTCATGCCGACTGCAGACATCGCACGGGAGTGGGCGGCAACGTCTTTGGTGGTTAGACCAGCCCGGAGTTCCTTCAGGACGTCCTTCACTTCACGCCCATCCCTCAACGCGATACGCTCAGCAGTCTGCGCGACAAGCCTCCCAACCTTATCATCTTCATGATACTTCTTCTCCAAAGCCTTTTTCTCGGCTTCAAGTCTTTGTTTATCCGCAGCATCTAGGTTAGGATTATCCAGCTCCGAGTCTATTGCAGCCAGCCGAGTCAAATCCTCGTTACCCCTGATTCCCTTCTCTATGTCCGAGTATTTCGCGGTCTTATCCTTCTTTGAAAATAAGTTGTCCTTATCCCCGAACTCATTCATGGAATAACGCGAGTTCCGCATTATGTGCGAGTATAGTTCCGGATTGTATTGGCGTAGTATGTCCATCTGCCTGCGGTAGAAGTTCCAGTCCCTCACGTTCTCGCCCACGAACATGCCGGACTCGCTGCCGTAGCCGATTCGTTCGAGGGTGTTGGCTATCCGGTCGCCGACAGCGTCCCGCTGCTCCCGCAATTGCTCGGCCCTGGTGAAGTCGCCCTTCGACTCCGCCTCCCGTATCTGGTCGCTCAAACCCTCGAACCTGCTACGTTCGGCCAGCAAGCCGGCCTTCCACATGCTCCTCCTCCCCAGCTGCCGCAGGCTCAGGCTCGCCATATGACGGCCAAGCCAGTAGCCGTAAGGCTGGAACATCGGGGGCAGAATCTCCGGGGTTATGCCGAACAGCATCCTGCCCGCAGCCCTCACAGGCATAAGGAAGCTGAGGGGACGGATGGAGTAGAATACCTTGGCGAGCCCGTGGCCGAAATCCGACATGGCGGCCGCCCTGAGGCTGGCGCCCTCACGCCCGGACAACGGCCTGACCACGCCGCCCATGAAGAGGTTGACTAGTCCGCGGCCCATTGTCATGGAGCCTTCCACGCCGTGGGTAACCCTGCCGCCCATGTCAGGCTGCGGGACGAAGGTGCCGAAAAAGTTCTCAGCAGACTTCCTGTTTCTGAGTGTCTGTTCGGTATCCATCTCCACGAACTGGTCCTGGTATCCGGAGCCGCCTTCACCCATCTTAGAGCTTCCGTCAGGAGTGTAGGGATACATCCCAGGCTGCTGTGTGCCGGTGCTCGGAGGACCGCCGCCAAGCTTGGACTGAACCCTACTGTCATCAACATGATAGATTCCGGAGCCTGCTCCGCCAGCGCTCATTATGCCTGGAGAAGAGATGGGAGCGCCCTTGCTCATGCCAGACCACTCGTGGGCAGCCTCCTCCGCGTTCTTGAAGTCGCTCGAGAAAACGCCCGCAAGATTACCGAGGCCAAGGAATCCTCCGGAAGACCTGCCACCGCCAGCAGTACCACCAGCACCACCAGCAGCACCACCAGCACCGCCTGCAGCACCACCAGCACCGCCTGCTCCGCCTGCAGCGCCGCCTGAAGAGGAGTCTGAATAACCTGGACCGAAGAACCGGTTGACCATGCTGGCGAATACGCCAGACCTTGTGGACGAGGATATGCCGCCACCTCCGCCGGCAGCCTTGCCTCCGCCTGAATGACTGCCCGACAGGCTTGGGAACAGGCCGCCGCCGCGCGCAGGGCCGTCTGACATCATCCAGGAAGCCTGGGTTGCTGCTGAGACTATACCCCTTGTGCCCTGGCCCATCATCGCGCCGCCCACTGCGACACGGCCGAAATTCTTCCACCGCTCGACGGTGGGTCCGCCCTGGGCGAGCCCGTACATGCCGGACGCGGCGATAGCGCCGCCAACCCACTTCATCAACGCGGTCATGAACATGGGGACGAGTAATATTCCGCTGAAGCATGCGAGAATCATTATGAGGCCTGTGAAGTTCCTCAGGAATTCCTGCACAGCAAGAGTGTCAGTGCTCAAGTCATCCTCGAACTTGGGGAATGATCCCTTGAACTCGACTTTGCCGTCGTCTCCTATGACCTTCATGTCTCCGGGTTTCCCGCCGGAGGGCAGGTCTATTCCCTCGCCGTCCGGGGCGCTGAATATGTCGCTGCTTAGGCTGGCCTTCATGCTGCCGACGCTAGTGACCGAGCCGCCGCTGCAGGATATGTTCATCATGTTGGCGTATATCAGGGACATTGTCATCAGCACCATCAATGCCATGACCGGCCCGGTGAACAGCCACATTATGGTCCTGGCAAACAAGTCGCCGCCCAGCTGTCTCGTGAAGTCGAAGAAGTATAGGAAGATTGTGGCAGGGAACAGTAGGTAGAATAGTATCACCAAAGCATACCTCATGGCGACGAGCAGTGACACGCCCAACACGAAGACTGTGACTAGGACTATCACCCACCAGCTTATGCTCTTCGCGAGTATGATCGTCGTCATTCCGGCAAGCATGTTATAGCTGGTGCCGCAGGATGAGGGTATTATTGAACCGGACATGGCCTCGAACTCTGTTATAAGGCCGTTGGATATGTCGACTAGCATCAGGTAGATTGGCTTGGAGAGGCCGGCCAACACGAGGCTTAGTATGAGGTTCTGAAGCCTCTTCTTGGCTCCAGCCCTCTGTCCAGGGTCGATGGCCGCGAATATCAGGTAGCCGCCGACGTACACTATCTGTATCATGTAGAATGGCCATAGTATCAAAAGCATTGTCGAGAGTATGTTGTCGTATGCCGCGTTAGAAGCCAGTCCCGTAGGGCCGGACACGTTTATCAACAGGCTTGCCCCTATGTGCGAGAGGTATGTTGAAGTGAAGTACAGCATCGCCAGTTTCATCAGGCCGATGAATATCGCGAGAGTGATGCTGAGTATGAACTTGACTATCGCCTCCAGGCCTGCGACCGCAGTACCCCATATCACGCAGGGGCCTGCCATAGTGACCTTAACCACCCCCTCAACGCCCCATCCAAGCCAGCGAAGACCCCACGGCCAGCTGTTGGGCTGCACGGTCGACGCCTTCATGCATGACGCGGTCTCGTCCGCGAGGGTGTGGAAGAATCCGCCGGTAGGCGCTATTGACCTGCGTATGCCGCCGGTGATGGAGAGGATTAGCGTGAGCGTTAGCGTGACGAGTATGATTGATTTCAGCTTTTTCTTCGATTTCGTATTGTGTTTTGATTCCACCATTCTCGCCTGAACCATGGTTAGCGAAAGTTGCGGGGAAACGCATATTCGCTGTTGGAGGATAAGTATTAAGCTATGGTTGAATCTTAAATATATATGAAAGAATAAGGGAAAAAAGAAGAATTAAAGGGGATTATATCCCCTCTAAAAAATCAGGCTTTAAAGGTCGTCGCACTGGTCTCCAGTGAAGATCATGGTAACAATCCATACTGCAGCCAGTACTATGACTAGACCGACTATCGCGTGGATTATGCCCTGCTTCGCCTGTTTTCTAGCTCCTGGGTCTTCGGCTGAGCCGGCCCACTTAATACCCTGTAGTGTAATAACTACTGCGGCTACTGCTGCTGCGATAAAGCTCAGTAGCATCCTAATGTTCGCTAGTATTGTACATATGGCTGACCTTGCGCTTATCATTCCTGTTGCCGCTGATATTGCTGCGGTAACTGTTCCTGCTAGCGTTAAGGCAACCAAGGCCAAAACAGCAAACATACTTATTTTCCTATTCATAGTTGTTCACCTCGTTTTATAGGTTTTGAATGATTATGGGGCAGACTACTATAAAAATAAAAACAGTTTGTATATTTGTATACAAAAACTCGTTTTTATTGTCTTTAGGTCTTTTTAAGCCAGAATCATATCAGATTCCCGTACGGGAACCAGGGTTTTCCTGTTATGCTGACTAGTGTGTCGAAAGCTCCTTCAGGCTCCTTCGCTTCGCCGCGTATGATGAAGTCTAGTAATTCCGCCTCCTTGCAGACTGAGAACATTAGGGCGTACTTGATTATGTCGCTCTGGCTGATGCGGACGCCCTGCTTGGCAAGATGGAAACTGATCTTCTTTATCCTAGCCAGGGTCTCCACATCCACCCGCTGGGTGGTGTACTCCACCTTATTCTTCTTTCTTGGACGCATGAGTCAGACACCTGTCAGAATGTGTATATAAGTATACGGGATTATTTATTAAAAAGAAGGACCAATAGGTTTATGCGAAATGGAGATAGAGCTTAGGGAAGACATCAACCAGAAGGACATCATGCTTTTCATAGGTTTAATCCTATTCCTAGTGTTTTGGACTTGGCTTGTCTTCTGGAGCGGTTGGATCGTGTGAAACCGGGTTCGCGTAGACCATGTAGATCCGGTTTTCGTATATCCTAGGCCATCCGTCTATCTTGGAGTACAAGTCATCGTAACCCAGCTCCTCAAACCATTCGAGAGACCCCTTAGGCACTACAACATATGACGCCCGGTCTATGGACGTGTTGTATGCGAACCAGTCGGAGGTCATGTTGGCCCGGTAGTATGCTATCCCACGGCCCTCGTAGACGAATGCTTGGGTTATTATGTTGGTTTTCGCGTTTATCATGCCCGCCAGGTTGCTTGTGGTAAGCACAAGGTCTTCATCACCGGCGATTGAATTCACGTATCCTGCCGCCGAGAACGCGGAAGAAACGTCCTCCTCCCTCAACACGCCGCCGATGATGAATGCTGACGCGTCATGGTATGCCGTGAACGCGAAGGGAGAGGCCAGGAGCAGGATTGAAACGTATGCTGGAGAGGGTATATTCCACTTGGAGAGTATTCGGGACAGGAATTTCTGGTATTCCACGAGGAGTACTGCTATGCCGATGGCGAAGAATGGATACAATTGCATGAGCATGTGGTCTGACCTCCCCAATAGTATTGTGGTTATGAACAGGGGTAGGAAGTAGAGGAGTACGACGTGAACCCGGAACCTGCCTATGAAGAGCAGGCCTATGATTCCAAGCCAGAAGTAGTCTCCCCCCGAGAAGACTGAGTCGTCTGAGAATGGTGTCACCAGCTTGTATGCGAGGAGGAAGTTTATGGCGAGCAGGCAGGATGGGACGAATACTTCATTGAAGTATTCCCTGCTGTCGAACATCAACTCGACTTCAGAGTCGAATAGGTTGGTTAGGAATGGCTTCAGCCTCCTGTAGTTGGCGGCAAACAGGATTAGGACGGGTATGGCCGCCAGTTTTTTTATGCTAAGCAGGTGGAAGCGGTTTAGCTGGTAGGCCATGTCCTCGGTGAAGTAGCTGCCACGTATCAATAGCATGGATGCTGTGAACAACAGTAGGGGGGTGACGAGTATTAATGACGCCTTCCTCATCTTCACCGGCTCGCGGACCAGCATGTAGAGGAGTAGGGCGGCCACTATCGACAGTCCCATGTAGGCTGTGAGCGTGGCGGCTACCGCGCTCGCGCACGACAGCATCCACCATCTCCCGCCTTTCCTAGCGTAGGCTATCAGCGAGTATAGCGACAACATTGCAAGAAGGGAGAACTGGTTGTTTATCATGGCTGTCCGCGACCAGTATGCTGCCGCAGGGTATATTGCGTATAGCATGGATGCGATTGCCCCTGTCCTACGGTCTGCCACCTCTGACGCCGTCAGGTAGATTAGGAGCAGGGTTATTATGGAGTATAGCACGTTGAGGAGTCTGGCGGCGTAGAGGGAGTATCCGAATGTCTTTATCATTGCCGCGAGAACCGCGAAGTATAGCGGTGGGTGGGGTATGAAGGTGTATTTTATGGAGAACCATTGTATCCGAAGGTGGGAGAGGTTCCACCCGTAGTTCATGTTGTAGCCCTCATCCCAGTACCAGTGGGGTGTTGAGGAAAGGTTAGGGATTCTGAGGAGGAGTGCTACGGCGACTGACGCTACGAGCAAGAGAGTCACCCGCCAGTCTTTCTGGGATTCATCCATCTTTTGTTATTGGAAGTATGAGGGGATAGTTATATTACCGTCTGCCGTAAAAATATGGACGTCTGAACGCATGTCCGCGTCTATGACCAGGCTTGGGTCAGCGTATTCCATGTCGTATAGGCGGTTGTATTCCGAGGCCTGCACTAGAAGGGTCTTGTCGTAGTGTCTCTCCCTCGTGTACACGTTTAGGATTTTTTCCACTCCGTCCATTACCTGAAGAGTCTTGTGGAATTTCTTGTAGTGGGTTTCCATGAAGTCGGTGGACGGGCTGCTGAGGACGACATCTATCCCGCCGATTGATGGAGCCAGTACTTCAGGCGAGCAGTCCCCTGAATCCCCGGCCCGTAGGCATCCGGCTAGCTGTCTTCGAGTGTAGTATAGGATGCTTTTCCGGCGTGAAATCCACCTGCCCTCCAGGTCGAGGATTGTGGAGTCTTCGCGGGTGTTTTTACGTATCCAGTATCCCGCGGCCTTGTAGCCTTCGTCTGGAAGCATCTTGCCTATCATCGGCAGTTGGCATGGGGTGAAACGGCATGAGGAGAATATGGTGGTGCAGTAGAGGCTGGCGGCATAATCTTTGAACGGATGCTCCCACACATTATATAGCGCGTACATGTCGTTGGCTAGCAGGGATAGGCATATGACCGTGATTAGGGTTATCGCAGAGTATCTTATTCGTCTTTTACCTGATTCGAGAAGCTGCGTCAAAGCGATGCTTGTGAGGATCATCAATGGCGTTGAGGGGAAGAGCGTGTAGGTTGTGACACACCGGGGGAACATGAATAGGAATGGCAGCGAGTACGCAGTGAACCACGCTATTATAACGTTGCTGCCGTCGCGAAGGAAGAACCTTCTGGCGAGGTGGGTGAGGGACACTATTCCTGCGAGGAACATTATGGGGCCCATGAAGTAGAGGAGGTTTATGGCGTAGGTCTTCGGGTAGAATCCTAGCACGACGTCAGGCCGGTCTAGGACGTGCATTAGTGGTCCTGCTGTTATGGATGGTGTCGTGGGGTTCTGCAGGTATCCGAGGAGTACTGCAGAGTTTAGCAGTATGGCTAGGAGGGGTATCGTGAACTCTGGGCGCATGGTCTTCCGGATAGCGGTCTTCAGTGAGTCGGCCATGGTTTTCCCTTCTGAAGCGGATATGCCGATGTAGAGTATGAGTGGGAATATCATGGGGGAGAACATGTCTGATAGCGCGAGCATTGCGAGTGATATTGCGGCAGCGATAGCGGTCTTGCCGGTGGGCTTCGAGTAGTGCTTGTGGAACAGTGTTATGGTGGCGAGCTGCAGGAGCAGCCCGATGTTGCCTTCGCTGTAGCCTGAGACCCTGGAGTATCCGATGTGGAGCGGGTACAGTGATAGCAGCAGTGATGATGTTAGTGCGGTGTTCTCGTTTTTGGTGAAGTGTAGTGTGGTTATGTAAACCGCGAGTATTGTGCTGGTCCCTATGAGGGCGTATGGTAGATTCCACATGAATTCAGTGAGTGGGATGCTGAGGGCCTTGTAGAGCCAGGCTATCGCGTATCCCAGGAACACGTTGCCTGCGCCATGGTAGAATCCGAATGCCCTGGTTAGGTCTCCCATCGACTGGGGGTAGTATTTGCTGACGTAGAATGCTATCTCTGTGGAGTCGTTCTTCAGGAATGGCGTGCCTATGCCGTAGGAGCGGGTGATGAATGCGAGTAGCAGGATGAAAGCCAGGAGATATCGCCGATCATTCTTCAATCAGGCACCTCCGGGTATCTGGCAAGCTGCTCTGGTGTAGCGTACTTGCGGTCGAATAGTGCGTTGTAGAACCTGGCATTCACCGGGAGGGTGTTGGAGTAGTGTTTCTCGCGGGTGTAGATGAACAACACTGTCTTGCCTCCCGACGTTATTGCGAGAGTCTTGTGGAAGCGACCCAACCCCTTGAAGAGCCCTACATTCCGAGGCCGTATGAGGAGTGCGTCGTAACTGCTCTTGTTTGACCCGTATATCCGCAGCATGGACTTCCGTGAGCCTACGTTGAGTCCTTCCAGCCTTCGTTGTGTGTAGTACTTCACGTTCTTCCTCTTGCCCATCACCAGCCCGTAGGTGTCGCTGAAGACTATAGCGTTCCTGGGAGTATTCTCACGGAGCCAGTATCCGGCGGCCTTATACCCCTCGTCGCCATATACTCTTCCCGCATACACGCTGGTGCACACGTTGAGCCTGCACGTGGAGGTGACTGTGCTGCTGCAGTATATTTTCCCTAATGAATCCTGGAGGGGTATGCCAGGCACCCGGTATACTGAGGCGAGCGTGCCTGCGAGTAGGAGCGCGGACAGTATTGATACTGCCAGTATGCGGTTTTTCTTTGATAGTATTCCCTCATCGTTTACAGCCACTGCAAGAGCAATCAGCAGTGGCACCGTGGGCGAGAGCGCGTGCATAGTCACGCACCTCCCGAACATGAAGATGAGGGGGGTCGAGTAGATGACCGCCCATGCCGGGAATAGCCTAGCACCGTCCCTTGAAAGGTTTTTTACATTGTGCGCGAGGGAGGCTAGGCATGCCGCCAGCACGATTGGATTGAGGTAGTAGGACAGGTTTATGATGAAGTGTAGGGGGTAGAATCCCAGCATTACGTCCGGCCTCGCGAGCACGTATACCATTGAGCCTGTTGCGTTGAGGAGGAAGTAGACTTTCACCAGCAGGACTAGAGAGGGTAGGATGAATTCAGGCATCAAAAGCTTTCTGAGGGACGCGGCTGATTGCTGGATTAGATTCTTTTCTTTCGACGTCATCATCCCCACGTATAGCACTAGCGGAAGTATGAAGGGGAATATGAGGTCAAAGAGTATCTCTAGGGCCAGTATCGTGGAGAGTAGGAGAGCGCGCCTCCCGTTCGGCCGTGAATAGTAGTAGTGCGCGGAGATGATTGCGAGGGTCTGTAGGAATAGTGGGATGGTGTGGTGGCCGTATCCCGATCCCCTTGAGACACCCACGTGGAGTGGGTAGAGTGCTATGAACAATGCCGCGGTCAGTGCGGTGCTCTTTCGTCGCGTGAACAGTAGCACAAGATAGTATGACGTGAGCACTGTTAGGGTGCCGATTATAGCGTACGGCAGGTTCCACATGAACTCCGTGACGTGTAGTCCCAGGAGTCCGTACACCCAGAGTATTGCGAAGCCGAATAGGAGCTCCCCTGCCCCATGGTAGAACCCGAAGGCCTTCATCAATCCGCCTGGAGACGAGGGGTAGTATACTGTGGAGTATAACGCTATCTCCGCCGGGTCATTGGAGTAGAATGGGTGTCCTATGCCCGTCGTCCTTAACGCCAGCGCAAGCAGCAGCAATGCCGCCAGCCATGTGGTGGGAGTCTTTCCCCTGGATGCGTTCATCTAAAACACTCTGGCAACTAGTTTAACGCCCGCCTTGATTTTGCGGAATAACTCTGCTGGAGACCGGACACGCATCAGTTCCTTGACCGCGTAGGATGGCCTCGTGTAGAATGATTTGTAGGCTAGGTTGAGTAGTGATATGAGCTCCTCACGGCGCATGTTCTCCTCCCATAGGGGCGGCGTGTATCCTGGAGTCGGGTCTACGGCGAACTCCCGCCAGAAGTCCCTCTCCAACACTCCCTCGTCAAGGCCCATACGGTAGAGGTCTGTGCCTGGGAAGGGTGTTGTGACGCTGAAGTGGACGTAGTCCGGCTTCAACTGCTTTGCGAATTCTATGGACTCTTTTATCGTATCCCTCGTCTCCCTTGGTGAGCCTATCATGAAGTAGGCGAGAGTCTCCATGCCCGCGTCTCTCGCGTCCTTGAAGGCTGAGACAGCCTGCTCCCGGGTTATCCCCTTACGGAGTATCCGGAGTATCTCCTCGTTCCCTGCTTCGACGCCGAAGTGTATGCGCTCGCACCCAGCCTCCCTCATCGTCTTGAGCATCTCTTTGTCTACGGTGTTGACTCTGGCGCGGACGTCCCATCCTATGTCGAGGCCGCGTTCCCGTATTTCACCGCATATCTCGAGGACCCTTTGGCGGTCTATGGTGAACGTGTCGTCGTATATCAGGAATTCCCGCACCCCCATGTCAAAGCACTCCTGCATCTCGTCCACAACATTCCTGGCTGACCTGGCCCGGAACATCTTGCCTAGATGCGGCCTGTCGCAGAAGAGGCATTTGTCGGGGCATCCCCTGCTGGTTATCATGGTCGTTATCGGACTCCTCTTCGCTAGCAGTGAGGAATACTTTTTGTAGGGCGTCAGCCGCCTGGCTGGGAAGGGTATTCCATCAAGGTTGTTTATGAACCACGGGTTCCCCGTGTTCACGACTCTCCCGTCTTTCTTGAATACGATTCCCGCCGACTCCTGCAGCCTTCTGGTGTCGCCCATGCCGTCTAGCAGCCGCGGCATCGTAAGCTCGCCCTCACCCAGCGCTATGTAATCCACGTCAGGAAGCCTGGCAGACTCCTCAGGGTATATGTTGACGTGGGGTCCCCCCCACACCACCTTAATCCTGCTGTCGTATTCCTTAACCGTCTTGCTGGCTATCATGACGTCTATCAACGTGAAGGACATGACAGTGAACCCCACCACGTCCGGCTTGTCCCGTTCTAGACGGGCCTCCAGTTCTCCGTGACCAGCACCCTCAGTCGGCATGTCGAAGACGCCCACCTCATGGCCTTCACGCAAGAGTGTTGAGGCGACGTATAGGAGGCCGAGGGGCGGGTTGAAGCCCCTCTCCTCGTTCACGACGGAGGGTACTTCAGGCTGTATCATGTTGTCTGTCGGAGGGTTTACTAGTAGAACCTTCATCTTACTTCTTCTTCGCGAGCATGTCGGCTAGAAGACCGAACAATGCGACCTGAACGGAGGACATTAGGATTACTGTGACTGTTATGTCCATAACCCTGCCGAGTATCACCCAGCTGTATAGGAACACTGCTAGGCTGGCGGTGAATAGGAGTGCGGAAACAGGCAGGAAAACTTTTAACGGGTTGAAGTAGACTATGGACCGTATTATGAGTATCATGAAGTTCATGCCGTCCCGTATGGGGCGTATCTTCGACTCGCCAACCCGGCGCCCGTAGTTTATCGGAACGTATTTCACGGTATAGTCGTTCGAAAGGAATGCGAGCGTTATTGTCGTTGTGAATGAGAATCCTGACGGGCACAGTTCTAGGAACTCTAGCGCCTTCTCCCTGCTGATTATCCGTAGGCCTGAGTTGAGGTCAGGTATCTTGACCCCTGAAAGGTAGTTGGCGAGCTGGTTTAATATGAATTTCGCCGGCTTGCGGTAAGCCTCCACATTCACGCTATCTCCTGTCCGCGAGCCAACCACCATGTCGTAGTCGTCCTTGTGTTCAAAGAGTTTTGCTATCTCCCCAGGAGGGTATGTGCCGTCGCCGTCGATTATCAGCACCTTGCTGCCTGAAGCATGTCTTAGACCAGTCTTTATGGATGCGCCATACCCCATGTTGTAGACGTGTTCCAGTATATCGACCCCCCGTGCCTTGAGTATAGTCTTCGTATCGTCCGTGGAACCGTCGTCTACTGCTATTATCTCGTATTCAACAGGGAGGCGGGCGAGTGTTTTGACTAGCTCGTCTATCACACCCCCAACAGCCTGTTCTTCGTTGAATACTGGTATTATGACGCTTATCTCTGGCATTTGAACCGGTATATTATTAGAGGTATGAACAATAATAACCGATATGAAGCTCAATCCTGGTGAGTTAGACATCTTCTGCAGGAACAACAAGCACGACCTACTCTTCTATGCGCTCGTCATCCTCACACTGATAGTCCTCGCGCCCGCAGTCAGGACCGGATTATACATCAACGACGAGTCAGTCTACCTGCTGATGGTGGACTCGCTTGTCAGAGACCATTCCCTGAGCATATGGAACGGGATGGAGTATGATAGTGTCGAGCTAGAGTTCATCGAGGCTGTTGACGCGCATGACGGAAGGCTTTACCCCCAATACCCGCACATTTACGCGGTGATCGCATCCCCGTTCTACATCATAGCAGGAGTCTACGGCCTGTTCATGCTGAACCTTATTGCATTCTGCGGGACGATGATTTGCGTCTACCATACGGTAAGGATTCTCCTCAAAGACGAGTTAGTGTCGCTCACGGCATTAGTCGTGTATGTTACATCAACGTACTCCATAAGGTTTGCGGTGGACTTGTGGCCCCACTCGCTCACCGTGTTTCTCGTGTCGTCTTCCGTTTACCTGGCTGTCAGAAGCCTTTCCGCAGGGGGTGTCAAGGCAATGTTTTTGGCGGGATTCGTTTCCGCGTCAGCTATTGGGGTCAGGTATCAGGCGGTCTTGTTCACTGGAGTAGTCTTCTTCCACGTGCTCCTTGAGTCCAAGTCCAGGAGACTGCCGGCCTTGTTCATGGCGGGCACTTTCTTGCCTTTGCTGGGCCTCTCAGTAGTGAGCTGGATGTCTTACGGGAGCTTTTTCAGTTCAGGATACAGCGAGATGGGTGGAGACTTCGGCGGTTACATGTACTTCCAGTTCTTCATACTGGCTTTTCTGGCGATTGTTCTGCCCCACGCGGCTGGAAGGGTGTTGGGCGAAGAGCATGCGGGAGGCATTACGCTGAGTGTGTTGCTTGCAGTCCTAGCATGCTTCTACGTCATTGATGCCGGGTTCATAGGCCATGCCTCGACATCCATCAGAGTCTTGTTTTCAGAGGTCGTTGACATATCCAGGTTCCCTGTTGACGGCGTGAAGGTTTCGGCAGTGAAGAAGTCGCTCCTGCAGGCTTCCCCGATACTTGTGCTAGCGGTCCCAGGGATAGTCTGGGTGAGGAAGAACGAGGGGAAGAGCGCATTCCTGCTGCTAACCCTCCTGTCGTTCACTGAAGTGCTGTTTTTCTCTGGGAGAGTCAACCAGCACGGGGGCCTGACCCACTTGATGAGGTATTTCCTCCAGTCACTCCCTTACATGAGCGTTCTCGTCGCCTATGTTCTAGTGAATGTGTTCAGGGGCATGGGTAGGCGTTTGCTTGCGGGCTGGTGCCTTTCTTCCCTGGCATTCATCTTCCTGCCGTTCATACCGTATGGTGGAGGGATACTCCTTGAAGGCGGGTTTTACAATAGGACATTACCCCTGATCATCTCAACGATGCTCATGGCATTGGCTTACCCTGCCGCGAGAGGTTTGAGGGCCTTCAAAACCGTTTTTACGTTATTTGTCGTCGTCTCCATCGCGTATGGTTTTGTTGTGAATGCGTTTGAGGTGGCGAACGGGATTCACGTCAGGACGTTCACTTCGATGGCTGCCGGCGGACTCGGCTTCATAAGGGAGGATTCACTGGTCTTGTTCCACGGTTCGATGAACGTGAACTACATTGGACTGGTGAAGGCTGGGAGGAGGGTGAGGATTGCCGACGCTGGGCGAGACAATTCCAGGGATGCCGGCAGGCTGGCGGACTATTACGTTAGGAAAGGCGTGCCAGTGTATGTAGTGGCGGAGATGTTTGAGAACGATTATGTCGGCAGGATGGGGTTCACCAGTGGCCCGTGGATTAAGCGGGTGGACAGGATTTTCAGCAAGCACAGGATTGTTGAGAAGAGGACTGGGGAGCTTAGGGTCCTTGAGTTGAGAAAGCGTGTGGGATGATGGATAAGAGGGTTAGATTCCTTGTGTTGATAGGGTTTGCTTCAAGGCTCTACGCCTTAACCCGTACGAGGGGCATGATGCATTTCGACAACCTCTACCAGCTCCTCGAGCCGGCCCACCGGATGGTGTTCGGGTATGGCTTCGTTCCATGGGAGTACGTTCACGGCATGCGGTCCATGCTCCAGCCAACACTCATAGCATTGGTATTCAAGCTCGGTTTTAACATTGGTTTTACTGGCGTGAACTCGATTGTCTTCATCAACAGGATTATTATCACCATCTGCTCTATGGCCCTGCTGTACATAATCTATGAGGCGTCCTCAGTCGTCTACGGGAGGAAGGCTGGTTTTTACTCCCTGTTTTTCGGGGTGTTCTCCGGCCTGCTCTGGGTGTGGAGTGCGGACACCAGCAGCACCATACCCGCAACACTGTTCACGACGCTCTCCATGCTCCTGTTTTATAGGGCCTGGAACGAGGGCTCTGGAAACAATTACTTCATTTCAGGCATAAGCATGGGCGTTGCATTCATGTTCAGGTTCGACTCCATGCTGTTCATAGTCCCCCTGACGCTCTTCACTCTGGCAGGTAAGAAATACAAGAACATAGGGTTCTTTGTTCGCGGCATGGTAGTCATGCTCGCGCTGCAGGGGGTGCTGGACTACATAACGTGGGGTTCGTTCCTGCATTCGCCCATATCGTTTGTATCCCAGAACCTGTATCACTCCAAGTCCAGCCTATTCGGGACGCATCCGCCATACTTCTATGTGGTAGTGCTTGCATTACACATGTCCTGCCTCTTCCTGCTGCCTTACGCGGTGGAGAGGAAGCCGGGATTCATATTCCTCTCCATGAGCCTGGTGTTCTTCTTCCTCGCATATTCCCTGGTCCCCCACAAGGAGATGAGGTTCATGGTGCCTGCACTCCCATTGCTGTTCATCATTGCGGGAAGGGGCATGGAGAAGTTCATTGAGGCTAACGGGAGGACGCTCGCCTATGGCCTACTAGCCCTCACGGTACTGCAGGGGGCATACACTTCGTCAGACATCGGGTGGGATGACTATTGGGGCAACATGCAGGCTATGGAGTATGTTGGATTGCAGGCGGACTCGATGGGAGTCGCGTACACCATGCCGTGGTTCGAGTCAGGGGCATACACTTACCTCAACAGGAAGATACCGGCGGTATTCATCTCTGAGAGGGCTATGGACCCTGGGCTCGAGATGGTTGACTGCGGCAGGCCGAGCATGGACTTGATCGGATTCCAGTGTAGTCCGCTGGATCAGGTGCTGGCGGAGGATGGGATAAACTACCTGATAGCTGGGGACGATAGGGTGGATGATGTGTTAACCGCCAACAGGTTTGCCTTGGTCATGGAGTACGATGGGGTCAGGGTCTACAGGAAGGCTGGGTGACGTTCCGGTTTATATGCATACGACCATATTGTAAATACAAAAACAGGATGGATGAATTCACATGCCCGCCGTCATGTCTGGTGAATACTCGGAGAAGGGGGAGTACCATAAGCACATAAAAGACGACTGGACGTACTATCCGGTATACGCGGAGAAAATCAGGTTCATAGACGAATTTCTCTCAGGATTCCCCAAGGAAAAGAAGATTCTTGACGTCGGGTGTGGTGAGGGCGTTATAGTCGAGAAATACAGGGGCTTGGGCTATGACATCATCGGCATGGACTCGGACTATCATTCTGAACTCGTCGTTAGGGGGGATGTCAGGAGGACCGACTTTGACGATGAATCCTTCGACCTCATACTGCTGTTGGACGTCATAGAGCACTTAAACGTGTGCGAGCACGGGAGAGTCCTCGATGAAGTCCATAGGATACTGAAGCCGGGGGGCATGCTTATCGCGACAATACCGAACCTCGCGCACCTGCTGTCGAGGATATCCTTCATGATGACCGGCGACTTCATAAGAACGTCAACAGTCGACCGGCATCCCGGAGACCGGCCGATAAACGAGTACAGGAAGCTGATTTCAGAAAAGTTTGAGATAATGGATAGGAGGGGTTTGTTCCCGACGTTCCCGGTGTCGTCGCTGTTGACGTACTGGTTCCCGCGCAGGATGGTTTTCTGGCATAGGATCCTCAACACGTTCCTTGCCTACCCGAACTGGTGTTTCCTGAACATATTCGTGTGCAGGAGGAAGTGACTATTCGATTATCTCCTTGATGGAGTACTGTCTTCTGGTGGATAGGTTTGATTCCGCGAAGAAGCGGTTGGTTATCAGCTCCCCCAGCAGTCCTATGGATATGAATTGTACGCCGAGGAGTATGAGCAGGACGCCGAGCGACAGGAGGGGTCTGCTGGATATCGGCTCGTAGTGTACTACCCTTATGTACGCCAGGTAGGCTGATATCATCAGGCCGGTCGCAGTGGATATTATCCCCGGTATTCCGAACAGGTGCAGGGGGCTTGAATTGTAGGTGACTAGGAATTTCACTGTTATCAGGTCCAGCATCCCCCGCAGGAGCCTTCCAGCACCGTACTTCGTCTTTCCATGCTCCCTCGGATGGTGTTTGACTTTTACTTCGGACACGCGATAGCCCTTCCACATGAGGAGTGTGGGTATGTAACGGTGCATTTCACCGTACAACTCCAAGTCTTTAGCGGCCTCGCTTGTGTATGCCCTGAGGGAGCATCCGGAGTCGTGTATGCTGTCTCCGACGAGGATGTTGCGCATCTTGTTTGCCACCAGTGACATTATCCTCTTTGGGATGGAGTCTTTCCTGTCATAGCGCCAGCCGCATACCGCGTCGAATCCCTCGTCCATGCGATCCAGGAGTGTGGGTATGTCTGAGGGGTCGTTCTGTAGGTCCGCGTCCATGCTGACGATGGTTTTCCCTGACGCGTTCTTGAATCCCGCGTCCATCGCAGCAGTCTGGCCGAAGTTCCTCCTGAAGCGTATTATCCTCACGGAATCGTCTCTGCTATTCAAGTCCTTGAGGACTTCAAGCGACCCGTCCCTAGAGCCGTCGTCCACGAATATTATCTCATAGGTTTTGCCCAGCTCATGGAGGACGCCCACCAGCCGGGAGTAGAGTGCTTTGACCGACTCCCTCTCATTGTATACGGGCACTATGACACTTATATCGACCATGTTGGTTGTATTATTATCCCTAGGCAAATAATAATCTAAAGGGATGGCCAGCAGGGATGGGATATTGATTTTTTCAGCGGTATTTCTCTTGTTCATAGTGCTCACGAACGATTATTACGTTGAAAACGACCTCTCGAGGATGGCGACGATAGAGTCGATAGTTGAGGGGGGCACGTTCATCATAGACGAAGCCAGCGTCAAGCCTCTTGTCGACAAGGTCTTTGTCGGAGGGCACTATTATTCAAGCAAGCCGCCCATGCTGTCGCTAATCGGCGCCATACCCTACTTCATGCTGTCGGCTGTGGGCGTGACGTTCAGGAGTCACGCGTCGCTGGCATACTATATCGTGACGCTGAGTGTGATGGGTTCTCTGACGTCATTGCTTGCCGTCTTGTTCTACAGGAGCCTGCTGTATTATGGACTGACTGTGAGACAGGGCATCGTGTTGACCGGGCTCCTTGTGACCGCCACCCCGTTGATGAATTATACTGTTACGTACAATAATCACACTCCAGCCGCCGCGTTGATATTCGCCTCCTTCTACCTCATACTGGACTCGAAGAATGGTGGGGTGTTGAGGCTTTTTCTCGCCGGGTTGGCGAGCGGTCTTGCTGCTGGGATAGACATACCGCCGGGACTGGTTTTTGGCGTAGTTTTCATTGGATACATCATATTTGACGGTGGTCTGAGGGGTAAGGCGCATTTGTTTGTGATAGGAATGCTGCTGCCGCTTACATTGCACGCATACCTTAACGTTATGATACTCGGCGACCTGAAGCCTGCCCAACTACACCCGGAATACTACCGTTACCCTGGTTCTGGATTCAAGTTCACTGAAGACGGGATTGACCCTGTCGACGTGGATCAGGGCGACGTGTCGAGGCTGACGTACATCCTAAACTCCCTTTTCGGAGTCCAGGGATTCTTTTCGAACACCCCCATGCACCTTTTCTCTGCGGCAGTGATAGTGTCGGAAGTCCTGAGGAAGAAGCGGAAGACGGGCAGGGAAGTCCTGTTCCTCGGTTCAGGTTGCGCTATGCTGTTCATATTCTACCTTACTTCCACCTCAGGCTATGGGGGCATCGCATACAGCTTCCGGTGGCTTGTGCCAACGACACCCATACTGGCATATCTCAGCAAGTCTTTCCTAGAGGAGGGGAGGAGCATGTGGGCTTACTTGATATTCCTGCTAACAGCCCTGACTTCCGTGTTCATAGGGCTGATAAACCTGCTGGCCGTGAACTCCCCGTGGACCAGCTACCCGTTCTCAGACTATGCGGGCATAATCATAGTATCGTTCATAATGTCTGTTTTCACGCTGTCGAACAAGATTGTGCGGGACATGCTCTTGAATGCGCTGAAGCCGTGAGGACGAACTGCTATTATTTATTTAACTATTAACCCACATTATCAATAGTTTGAGATGATGAAGACACCAGTATGGGAACCGCGTGTGGTGGAGTTGGATGTGGGATACGCGAACCGGCTTCTAGGCCTTGAACTCACGTCCGGTGAAGTGGGCGAGTATCTGGAGCGCATGCGTTTCGGCGTGGAAGTTAAGGGCAGTGTACTTAAGGTTAAGGTCCCCGCCTTTAGGGCTGACATACTGCATCCCATAGACTTGGTTGAAGACATCGCCATAGCATACGGTTACATGAACTTCAAGACCAGTATACCAGGGATAAGCACGCTCGGTAAGGCTGACGAGCTCGAACTTTTCAGCGAAAGGATAAGGGAGCTGATGGTTGGGTACGGGTTCATGGAAGTTATGACCCTCATAATGACTAACAAGCACGAGCTATTCGAGAAGATGGGTTTTCCGGACGAGGAGGTTGCTGAGGCAGTCAACCCAGTAAGCTCAGATCATTCTGTGGCCAGGACCTGGCTCATGCCGTCACTCATGAACGTTTTGGAGAAGAACAGGAGCAGGGAGTACCCGCAGATGCTCTTTGAGGTGGGTGACTGCGTTAAAGCTGATGGAAGCCAGGAGAGGAAGGTTGCGGGAGTCCTAGCCCACTCTAGATCTTCTTTCAGCGAAGTCAAGTCGGTTGTATCAGGCCTGATGGTGGAGTTGGGTGGGGAGTGCGACGTCAAAGCCTGCGTTCACGGCAGTTTCATAGATGGGCGTGCCGCAGAAATCGGCTCTGGTTTTTTCGGGGAACTGAAGCCTGGAGTACTGGACGCCTTCGGCCTTGAAGTCCCGGTATCGGCTTTTGAGATTAGCCTGAACAGGGCAATAAAGTAGCGTTCAACATGGATTCTCACTCTGAATACAAGCTTAGGAAGTTAGTTAGGGAATTGGAGTCAAAGCAGGGCAGGCACACCGAACTGATATCAGTCTACGTTCCAGCAGGATACGACTTGAACAACGTGATGAGCCAGCTCGCGTCCGAACAGGGCACTGCAACGAACATCAAGTCAAAGACCACGAAGAAGAATGTGGTGGATGCGCTGGAGAAGACGATACAACACTTGAGGCTGTTCACAAAGACGCCCCCCAACGGGCTTGTATTATTCTGCGGTAACATTTCTGAGAGGGAGGGCGTGCAGGACCTGAAGGTCTGGTCTCTCGAGCCGCCGGAGCCGATAGGGATACGCTTGTACAGGTGTGATAAGGAGTTCATACTGGATCCGTTGAGGGAGCTCGCCGCGCCAAAGGACTCGTACGCACTGGTTGCGATAGACAATAAGACGGCAACCCTCGCGACACTCAAGGGCTCGAGGTATACCATACTAAAGAAGCTCACGTCAGGATACAGCGGGAAACACAGGGCTGGAGGGCAGTCGGCTAGAAGATTCGAACGACTTGTGACCGAGCAGAGCCATGAGTTCAAGAAGAGGGTTGGCTCATCGATGACAGAGGCATTCCTTGAGTCAACCAAGGATTTAAGGGGGATAGTCGTGGGGGGGCCTGCCGGAACGAAGGATGATTTCATTAATGGGGAGTACATACACCATGAGCTGAAGAAGAAGATTATCGCCGTCAAAGACATAACATACACGGACGAGTCTGGGATAAGAGAGCTCATAAAGGCTGCTGAAGACGACCTGTCTGAGGTCGAGATGGTGAGGCAGAAGAAGCTCATGGAAAGGTTCATGAAGGGCCTTATAGGCGAAGGCAACATAGCATACGGCCCGGACATTGAAGCGGCCCTTGACTCCAATGCAGTGGACACCCTACTCTTGAGCGAGAACCTTCCTGAGGATGAGATAGAGGTCATGTACGATAAGGCGAAGTCCACTGGCAGCGTTGTGGAGATAGTGTCCGTCGACTTTGAGGAGGGCTTCCAGCTGTGGAACACGTTCAAGGGCAAGGCAGCGCTACTAAGATACAGGATCTGATGACTTACCCTGGTGATGAGGCCTAGTCTAGATACACTATGAGGGGGTTAACAAGCTCGATGCTTAATGTCGATATCCATGCTGCCAGCAGTATGATCCATACCATTGTCTTGGAGTCCTCTCTGCTGCTCTTTATTATCTTATTCAATCCGACCACTGACGCCAGCGCTATTGCGGGGGTGAAGTAGTAGCTCCAGTAGCCGTGTACTTGTCTGCCGAATGGCCAGAGAAAATTGTGTGTGACTGCCACCAGGAGTAGGATGATGATGTATGAATCTGGGAGTATGCTCCTCTTCTTTATGATATCGTGTATGACTGACACCATGAAGAGTATGGAGGCGTAGAATAGGGTTGGCGTGAAAAATGATTTTAGAACATCAACAGAGTTTACGAGAGACATGTAGTTGGGATACCCTAAGGCGTCTATCTGACGGTTGTAGTCCACGCGGAACTTGACGCTGCCTTTCAAGTCCTCTATCGCCGCCATACCCCCGAGCACGTATATGTGGGCTATGAAGACCGAGAAGAAGACTATTCCGAGAATAGGGAGTGCGAGAATCCTCGCATCCTTTTTTGGGCTGAATAGGAGGTGATGGCCTGCCAGTAGGGGCATGATGTAGTATGCGGGCCATCCTGTGAAGCATCCGACAGCCAATATCAGGCAGACTAGCGTGAAGTATCTCTTCTTTCTAGTGTCCATCCAGAGGATGTAGTAGTACAAGACGGCCAGCAGGAAGAATGTCACGACTGGTTCGTGGCAGAGCATTCGACTGAATGAGCGGAACATCGGGGTCAACGCCATTACTAGGACGGAAACGGATGCGATCACACGACCCCATAATCTGTCTGCGATTAGGTAGAGTAGTGCGAGAGCCCCAAATGAAAAGATTGTTGGAACTATTAATGCTGCGGTGCTACGTGACGTGCCAATGGGCGTGAGGGCCTTGAAGCTTAATGCAGTGAATATGCTTAGTAGTGGGGGGTGGTGGACGTAGTAGTTTACAGTGCCATTGCCATCCGTGTAGACTGGCTGTCCGAATCTTGCCTTGAAAAACCCGTGGGATATTATTTTGTCGGCTATACCTGTGAAAAGGCGGAAGTTAAAGTCATAGAGGCGTTTTGACCGCCAGTCCATTGACCCATAGTACATTAGGTAGGAGGATAATAACAGCAGCACGATTAGTGTGCTGGCTTTTCTGCCAGGCATTATAAGCACAAGCAAGGCGCATACGGCGACCAGTATTAGCCGGAGTCTGATAGCGCGTGTATCCGTGTTTTTTGGAGTGCTCATTTCGAGTTTTACCGGCCCTCCGCCGCCGTTCAATAGTTTGAACGCGAGGGTGTTCGACCCCGCCTTAAGACCCTCAGACACATTCAAGGCCAGGCCGAAACAGTGAGTGCACTTACCGCAATTCTTCTCCTCAAAGACAAGACGGTCATTAACGTAAAACTCGCTCACACAATCATCAGCGGAAACACCGATAGACAATGGCTCAACACGGGAAAGATTAACAATACCACGAACAAGAACCTGCCTCAACCCGCCAACCCTCAGGGGGAGAGAACCATTCCACCAGCCATCAAGACTAGAGTTACTTCCATACCAGCCCGCAGAATCATTGGAGTAGGAGTAATTCCAGACACCACCAACCACAGGAGGGCTGCCAACACCTTCCTCTTTAACATAGCCTATCTTAAGGCCCACTGGATCTCCGCCGCCGTTCAATAGTTTGAATGCGAGGGTGTTCGAACCGGCCTTAAGACCCTCAGACACATTCAAGGCCAGGCCGAAACAATGAGTGCACTTACCGCAATTCTTCTCCTCGAAGACAAGACGGTCATTAACGTAAAACTCGCTCACACAATCATCAGCTAGAACATCCATGGAGAGGGAGTCGGCGCGAGACAGGTTAACAACACCACGAAAAAGAACCTGCCTCAACCCGCCAACCTGGATTGGGAGCGGGCCAGTCCACCAGCCGTCAAGACTAGCGTTACCCCAATACCAGCCAGCAAAATCATTGGAATAGGAGTAATCCCACACACCATCAACCACAGGATAACCGGAGGATAATATGCTGGGGTGTATGCTGAATGCGAGAAACATTACGGATGTTATGGCCGCAATTTTTTTGAATGCAGGCAAGCGGTTAAAACGTCCGCTTAGACGCCCATAGTAATCGAGGACTTTTGCGTGAAATTGCCCCCTACCTGGCTTGGGATTACTAGTTGACTGCATCATGCGGTTATCCGGGTGTTAATCACTCCGTAAAGTGTTGGGTTGGATAGGATTTTTATTTGAGAATGCGTGTTATTAACGTTGCGCCGGGAGGGGTGTGTCCTAGGGTTTAAAACCTCCTGAAACCATTGGATTCCGGCATTACAAGCTTTTAGACCATATTTTTATGCCATAACAACGATAGTTGACCTAGAATGTACTCGGATACTGTGATAGACCACTTCACCAACCCACGGAACATGGGTGCCATAGCGGATGCTGACGCCATAGGCAAAGTCGGGAACCCCGTGTGCGGGGACATCATGCACATCTACATAAAGGTTAAGGACAACATCATCATAGAGATAGGATTCAAGACCATGGGCTGTGCGGCGGCGATAGCCACATCATCCATGATCACCGAACTGGCCAAGGGGAAGACTCTGGAGGAGGCTTTGAAGATAAGCAGAAGCGATGTGGCCGAAGCATTGGACGGTCTCCCGCCAATCAAAATGCACTGCTCCAACCTGGCGGCCGACGGACTGCACAAGGCTATTCAGAACTATTTGAGCGGCAAACGGGAGGGGGACAGCAGGGAGGAGGTTCTGGAGAAGTTCGTTTCATACGAGTCCATAGACGACAAGCTTGCTGGAGTGCTCTATGACTCTGGCATAATAAGCCTGGACGAGCTGAAGAGACTCACTGAAGAGGAGCTGGCTAAGGTTCCTGGCGTAGACAACGCGAAAGCCGCTGAGATAAAGAGTGAAGTCGGTTTTGAGGAGTAGGGTTTAACATGGATTTAAAGAGGACTTATAACAGATTCACGACGTTACTGGAATTGATGAGGATACGCAACGCACTGATAGCGCTATTAGGCGTGTTTGTGGGCGCAATCATCTACGCCCCGGACACGCCGCTTGGCCCTGTTCTCATAGCTGGGTTCTCAGCCTCACTGATACTGAGCGGGGGGAACATGCTAAACGACTATTTCGACATCGAGTCGGACAAGACGAACAAGCCTTGGAGGCCCATACCTTCAGGGCGCATAACCAAGAGTGACGCCCTGATGCTGGGCATAGCCTTCTTCATGATAGGGATTGGGATTTCCAAGGCTGTGAACAAGTATTGCCTCATGATAGCGTTGGTGAACACTATCATACTCGTCGTGTACGCCAGGTACTCGAAGAGCATGCTGCTTGTCTCAAACATCAGCATAAGCTACCTTGTAGCCAGCGTCTTCATATACGGGGCTTTATCGACGATAGTGGGCGGCGTGTTCTCAGTCTACAGCAACTTCTTCCTGACCGTGGTGGTAGCCTGCTCGTTCCTCATGACGTGGGCCAGGGAGATAATCAAGGATATCGAGGATATAGAGGGGGACAACAAGGTTTACGCAAGGTCGCTGCCGATAGTCTTCGGGGAGAAGAAGTCGAAGGTCTTCGCGACAGCCATGGGAGTCATCGCAGTCCTGATAAGCCTGACCCCCATATTCCCGCAAATGCCGGATTTTAACACCCTACCGTACCTGGTGGTCATATCCCTAGCAGACCTCATGTTCATAGCATCATTCACCATGCACCCCGCCCTCGCACAGAGGACGATGGTCGGCGGCATGACCCTAAGCCTCATAGCATTCCTATCAGCCAAATTGATAAGCATATAAAGAAATAATTACCTTTATTAAAGGTCCGCCTAGATAGCTCAGTCGGAACGGCTCGCTCCGTTCACACGCGAAGGCCATCTTCGTCCCCCTTGAGGGACTTGATGACCTGGAGTTACAGACTCCAGCGAGAATTCGTATCATAGCACAGAGCAGCTAAGCGAACACATTAAGCGCATGCTGCTCATCCGTCAACCTTAGTAAGGTTGCCTCGATAGCTCAGTCGGTAGAGCGCGTGCTTGGTAGGACCAGATAATCCCAAACAGCACGAGGTCCCGGGTTCAATTCCCGGTCGGGGCTAAACTTTTTTTCTTTCAACTGGGTTTTGGAGCGCAAACTCCCGCATCACAGACGTGGCCTGTAGGGCAGAATGTTGTCATAGAATATTCTGGATCGTAGCCGTGATAGCAGTATGCCTCGAGTATCATGTTATCGTATTTCTTAGAGCAGCCGTCCACATAGAAGATTCCATTATTCATGTTTACTGCTCCCCCGTGCACCAATAAGTTCATCCCCCCATCTGAGTCCCTGCAACGCTGATAGGGCAGGGTAGTTGTTGGCTGTGGCTTTAATGTTGTTGTGGGATTGAGCAAGCAAGCACCTCTCTTGCATCCGTTAGGACAGTTGTACGTAAACCATTTAGGCTCTCCAGTTATGCAACTAGCCTCCAGAAGCATTTGACCGTACACGGGGTTAGGATGGTCGAATGTAGAGCAAGTGTCGACTCTCCTGACCCCTTTTTTCTTGGCGACACCCCTCTTAAAGTAGTCGTATTCGCCATAGTCCGTCTCAGTGCACTGTCCTTTGAGGGTAGTGGTTGGCGGCCTCAAACACCTTCCTTGACTGCATTTGAAGGGGCACTGGATCAGTACCTTTGACGGGCCTCCCTGGCAGACGGCTTCAGACAGATAGTTGTTATTGCCGCAACTATCAGTCTCTACGTGATTACCCTTGATAGCTATCCCATACTTGAAGTAATTGTCTCCTCCATCCGTATCTCGGCAGCCATCCACTAGTGTGGTTGTCGGGGAATTCCGGCATTTCTTGAAGTTACTGCAACTAGGGTCTTTACAGTCTACTTTTTTATCGCAGTCATCGTCTTTCCCGTTAGTGCAGCTCTTG
>JBDRLL010000009.1:0-35941 GCA_043813075.1 Candidatus Altarchaeota archaeon | reverse complement strand
TAATTCCGCTAATTGTTTTTCTATCAATGCCTGAAGCTTCATCACCTGGTCTTCACCTTCGCTCACGCCCGCCCACACGATTTTAACGTTCTCCATATTCGGAAAAACTCCCAGACCTTTCACCTGAATCTTAAACGATTTCTGGCCAGAGATGAACCATAATCCCTCGATTATCCCCTCTACATCATCCTCGCCGACTTCCCCAAGGAATTTCAGGGTAACATGCATGTTTTCAGGCTCCACCAGTTTCATCCCCCCACAGGAAGATAATACTCTTCCAACCCTGGCGAGAGATTCAATAGTCTCAATGCTTAACGGCAATGCGATAAAGGTCCTCATCTCAAGTATTATATTTTAAAGCGTCACAACATATTACTTACAAAATGATTCCGGCAGGCATGAACCCCAAGCAGATGAAGAAGATGATGAAGAGGATGGGCATCCAGATGGAGGAGATGGATGCCGAGCAGGTCATCATACGTTGCGTGGACAAGGACATCATAGTGGATAACCCGCAGGTCGTTAGGACCGTCGTGCAAGGCCAGGACATGTTCCAGGTGTCCGGCGACGTCCGCGAGGAAGAGGGCGAGGTTAAGGTATCAATAGACGCTGAGGACGTGAAGATGGTCGCACAGCAGGCTGGGGTGCAGGAGTCCAAGGCGAAGGCCGCGCTGGAGGCTGCTGAAGGCGACATAGCGCAGGCGATAATGGACTTGAAGAAGTGATGTTAATGGCTTCAGTAGGACAATTAAGTGGGGATCAGAGGCAGGAATTACAGCGTGAGTTCCTCAGGTTGAGGAAGGATCTCGGACTGCCCGAGGTTATGGAGCCCAGGTCACAGCCTAAAAACATGATTGAGGGTTTTTTCTTGAGCCATACTGGCATTCCAAAGGAACTTGATGAAAAGCTTCGTGATGTTGGCGAAAATCTTGAGCGTTTAACCCTTGATGGCTTAAACATTCAGGCGAAGAGAGACCCTGAGTTGGCAAGGAAACTAAGCAGGTACGCTGAAGTCAAGGAGATGTTGCACCCGTCTCAGAGAAAGACAGGGTAAACTATTCCTCTCTCATCTTTATTATAGTGCCCTCCACCAGTTGCCGGAGGTATCCCTCACCCTTCTCTGCCGTCGCCTTGGTGGGGTCCCCCAGAACCCCTGTTCTTGAATAGTCTTTCATCCGCCACCCCTCCCTGTCAGGCCACTTGAAGTCATGCTTCCTTATGTCACTGGTCTTCACAAGTCCTGGGCGAAGGTGCATAATCAGGCTGGTCTCTATCTCGCCGGCATGGTCGTATGGCTTGAATAGCGTCGTAAGGTTCACGTGCTTCACGCCCATCTCACGTAATGTTCGGTTGTTTCCTCCATGCCCGTTTATGAACACGACGTCACCGTACTCGCCGACAGCCTTCCTTACCTCCGCCTTGAACTCCTCTTCACTGAGGGTTTCAGTGCCCTGGAAGTCCATGTGCTCTGGAGAGAGGCCAACACGGATTGTAGTGCCTAACACTGCTTTTAGTCCTCCTGCGACCCTCCCAGCCACCGCCTCAGCTATTATGGTGTCAGTATCCAAAGGCAGGTGGGGGCCGTGCTGTTCCCTACTCCCCACAGGCACTAACACGAGATTTCCCATAACCCTTAATTACCCAATGATTCCTAAAATATCCTATAATGGGCAGTCAGGGCGGAGGCAGGACCATTGGCGCAGACGATGAGAGCGCCATACGGATGAGGAAGACGGTCTCTGTCACCGAGTTGCGGGAAGAGTTGGGGCGGTGGCTTGACGGCGGCTCCATAGACGGCATGAGGCGCGCTAGACTGGTACTGGCTGTTGCAGAAGCCTCCAGAAACCCCAGCGCGTCAGAGAACCAGCTGGCAAGCATCCTGACGAACTACGACCCTAAGACGAGGGGGCAGCTGAACGACAGGACACTGGCAGTATTCCTTGACACCATGTCCAAGCCGAACGCGGAAAACTTCGTGGGCAGAGTACTCAACTCACTGCCGTCGCAGGAAGAGAACTTCGGACCTCAATTTACGGAGCGGGGGCTGCGCGCCAGATTCACGAGGTCATTCAACGAACTACAGGCGTTCGCGTGCGCATCCCGGCCGCCTGTTTCACTGGCCGGCGAACGGCCGCAGGAGGCTATGCCCGAGTGGGAGGAGCGTGTCCGGAGGGACTACAAGCTGATGGCTGAAACATACGAAGCCCGGAGGAGCACTGCTCTGGATTCCCAGTGGATGCTCCAGTACCGTATGCTCCGGTCAGCCAGCATGATGTGCGGCATGGACTTCACCCAGACATCCAAGGGATATGTGAGTGAAGACTCGTGGGTCGACTTCTGCGAGGCCCGCATGGGATTCGGGCTAACGGACCCTGACTTGAACGCGCCAGACATACGCAAGTTCCTTAAGAGGGAGAGTGAAGGAAACCACCTGGAGGCAGTACTCGCCGGTCAAGGCCTCAGCCTCCGAGATGACTTGAAGCAGAATCTGGTGGTCGCCAGGAATTACTCTGACTCTATAAGGGGGTTGGACGCCTACCTGAAGGACCCCGCAGGCTTCCCGCAGAACATGGGCAGATTCATCCGGTAAAGCCTCTTTTAAGGCAATATGGCCTAAAATATGGTACTTTAAGATGATTTCTGAGACAGGCGGTCTTCAAGAGTCAGCAGGCCAGGCAGGCAACATGCGGAGGACTATTACCCCCGAGCAACTGAAGCGTGACGTGGACCAATGGCTTTCAGGAGGGCGTATTGAAGGCCAGAGGTACGCTAGGATAATAAAGTCGACTGCCGCACTAACGCAGCCTGAAGTCGGAGACCGGGCTGCCAGCAACGTCCATCACCTCATCGTAAGCTCAAGGGCATTAACTCCAGCTGACTTGAGTGTGGGCGAGTACACAGCCTTCCTACGTGTGATGGCTCAGCCAAACGCGGGGGAAGTGGTTGAGGACATGCTGAACGTGGTTTCAAGAGATAGGAGTCACTGGCCGGCAGACTATGCGGAAAAGGGATTGCGCGGCAGGTACTATGCCTCATTCAGGAGTCTGCAGTCCCTTGTCTACCCTGAACAGGCTTCAGCCTCCCAGGCGGGAGCACCCATGGAGGCGCCGGGCTGGGAGAGGGCGTGCCGCGTGCTGTACGACTCAATGCTGTCCGCATACGGGAAACGCTCCGAAGAGAAAGTATCGCCCACCACAATGTTCATGTATCGTATGATGCGTGTAGCGTCCACTCTAGGCGAACTCGAATACAACGAGCGGCTTGACGCCCAGCTAATCCCAGCCACAACAGACACCCAACAGGAATTCCAGAACTCTGCCCACGGTACCCTGCCAGTGCACCGGTGGATCCAGTATGCGGAACCACGCATGGGCGTCGGCCTAACTAAAGTGGACAATGAGCGGGTGGGTAGGATACTTGGTTTGTTCGGCGTCGGCGACGCAGACCTGACCAAGAGGATGCGTGCTGGAGAATTCGGGCAGGCAGGTATCGCAGACGCCTCCAAGGGCGATGAATATGCTAAGGCTGTGGCGGCGTTAGACGTGTTCCTCAAGGAGCCCAGCAGATTCCCCGACCACATGCGGGGCCTGGGATACGGGGACAAGTGAAATAACTTTAATATCTAATAATCCCCAAATTTATACTATAATAGCTTTTGAGCGTGAAAAATGGCTAAATCAGCGACATTAGACCCGGCGGCGAGGAAGGATAAATTCTTCGTCCCACAGCCTGAAGACCTGGCTCAACAGGGGGCTAAAGGCTTCCTCCAGTGGTCTCGCGAGGAGAACCAGCGTGCTGTCGGAGCGCTAACGGAACACATCAGAGAATGGAGTCATGAAGCCCAGTCCAGGTATTATCTCATAAAATGCGGTGGCCCCGAGGGCGAAGTCATTCTCGTTGACACCGGCAAGATGACTTGGGACAAGAAGGGCGAGCCAGCCGGAAAGAAGATGCCTAGGGCGCTCGTCCTCGACAGGAAAACATACACTCCACTATACTGCGGCGTCTTCGCGGGCTTCGCTGACAAGGACTTTGACATGGGCCCCGGGAACCTCGTCAAGTCAGATGCAAAACGCCTGATGCAGCTCACGCCACTCCCATCCCCACACAATGACGGTGGCGTCAAGGTCGATGATGTGGTCGGAAAACGGCCTGTAGTGCTTGTCGCGCACGAGCCGCCTGAATACAACAGCAAGTTCGATCCAGAGACATTATACGAACTCCCGTTGGACGGTATGCGCGTGCACGTCGGGCCCATACTAAAAACAGCAAGCCCAGACCACCGCCGCCTAGAGTCTTATGAAGACCACAGGGATTCTAAATACAGCGTCAACTACCGGCCTGAAGACAGCATAGTATTCGAGCCTGGTGACCGCAAGTTCAGTAAAAGCGACCGTCCGCATAAAGGATTCTCATCATGGGATACGTATAAAGGTGATCGTGACGGAGCATACGAATCCCTAGACTCGGTAATGGACCTGACCCTCGATGGCAGGGAATTCATGCGGCCTCAGGAGGATAAGACAGCCGCCCTAGTGGCTGCGATGGGCGCCGCTAAGGCTGCCGGCAGGGACCCTTTGAGGAGCAGGGTGGTGGTCGACGTGAAGACTGACGGAGAAGCAGCCAGGAAAAAGAGTCTAGCCCCGGATGAGCGTGTAGGCCGCGACAGGATAGCTGAAGCATTCTCTGCATACTACATACACGCCGCCCGTGCGAGCGGTAACGGGGCTATCGAGCAGGGCGGTCCCGTCGGAGACACGGTACTGCTCTCCAGAAAAGATATTCAGCGCGTTCAGTAGCTGAGGGAATCCCAGATTTTGTCGTCTCCAAGCCTTTCAGCCACGCTCACGTCATAGTATTTTTCAACCGGCTCCAGCGCATGCGGGTAATTCCCCCACACATCCTGCAGAGCCTTCCTCACCATCCCAACGCCCTGCCTGCTGAGCCTGCCCATCGGCCGCTTGCAGAGGTTCTCTATCATGCCGAGCCCATTCATCATGGTTTTGACTGGTACTGGGTTAGGCACCTTCTGCGTCACCTCAGCGGAACTCCCGTCCGGCAGAGTGAGCTTCTCCTTTGTGGTGACGCCGACCACGTTGAATAGGGGCGCGAGGGCTTCGTCAATCTTCCTGGCCTCACCCATTTTACCGTCGAGTATCATGCGCGTGTACTCTTCCACAGGGCCTGGGGTTATGTTGGATATGACTGAGATGACTCCTGACGCGCTTATCTGGTTGTCGGTCATCATGGTGAACGTGTTGGGGTCGTCTCCGGAGATTATGTTGAAGTCGTCGTCTGTCACGCTCCTGGTCCTCCTCATCCTCTCGAAGTCTCCGGTAGCCTCCTTCACTGCAACAAGGTTCGGGTGCTCGCCCCTCAGTATGGCCATGTCCTCTGGCGTCAGCACTGTCACGCTCCTGCCTGGTATTGCGTAGGATATGAAGTCCATGTCAGGGAACTCGCCGAGCACTATGTTGTAGTACTCTCTCCTCAACTCCATTGAAGACGGCTTGTTGTAGTAGCAGTCCACAAGGAGGCACGCGTCCACCCCGCAGTCCACCGCCTTCCTTGTCTCATATACCGCTTCGTCGGTGCTGTTCGAGCCGGTGCCCGCGAGCACGAGCGCATTGCCGTCCGCGTATTCGTTAACCCTTTCGATTATCTTGGAGTGCTCTTCGTGCGTTACCGTAGCCGACTCCCCTGTAGTGCCCATCGGGAGCACTCCAGTAAGCCCCTCCTCCATCTGGAATCCGACATTGTGTTCTAGACGCTCCCAGTCGACGCTATAATCCTTCTCAAAGGGCGTCACCAGGGCGGTCCAACCACCCGTATACTTCTTGTTCATACAGTATCAACCCAACTAGTGTACTCATTATTATTCGAGAAACTTAAAATATAGTCTACTACAAGATGTGTGGGATAGCAGGCTACGTGGGGGGAGGGAAAGCAGCCCAGATAATCTTCAGCATGCTGAAATGCCTTGAATACCGGGGATACGATTCGGCGGGCATAGCATACGTGAGCGGCGGCACCGTGAAAACCCCCAAAGACAAGGGCAAGGTGGATGAAGTGCGGGCTAAAGTCAAGCCCTCCTCCATAAAATCCCACACCGCCGTCGGGCACACGAGGTGGGCGACCCACGGCGTGCCATCGAAAGTCAACTCCCACCCGCACACCGACTGCACCAGAAGATTCGCCGTATGCCACAACGGCATAATAGAAAATCACGAGTGCCTGAGGAAGGAGCTCAAGCTCAGGGGACACAAATTCACCTCGCAGACGGACACTGAAGTCATAGCCCACCTGATTGAGGAGCAGTATGACGGCAACCTCCTCCATGCATTCAGGAATGCGCTGAAGATGCTTGAGGGAAGCTTCGCGTTGACTCTGCTGTCGTCTGAAGACCCTGACGTGATATTCGTCGCCAGGAGGGAGAGCCCCCTGCTAATCGGCCTCGGTGACGGTGAAAACTACATAGCGTCTGACGCGCCCGCATTCATGTCCTACACTAAGGACACTGTGATACTGGAGGATGACGAGTACGGTAAGGTAACGAGGGATGGGTACGCTGTATACGACCTCAAGACCGGCAGGAGGAAGAATAAGAAGGTGGTGAGGATAGACTGGAGCTTCAAGGAGGCTGAGAAGTCAGGGTACAGGCACTTCATGCTCAAGGAGATACACGAGGAGCCTGCTGCCGCGAGGAATGCATTCCACTTCGATGACGTGGAGCTGAAGGCGATGGCAGCTGACATAGCCTCCAGCAAGCGCATATACCTTGTGGCGTGCGGGACAGCCTACCACGCATGCCTGACAGGTAAATACGTGCTCGAGAAATACGGCATACCCGCGGAAGCCGTGGTGGCGTCCGAGTTCCGCTACTCTACTGCGGACACTCTAGGCAAAGACTCTGCGCTGATAGTGGTCTCACAGTCGGGGGAGACTGCGGACACTCTCGCAGCAGTAAAGAAGGCTAGGGGCAGGAAGGCTCATGTGACGTCGATAGTCAACGTCGTCGGATCCAGCATAACAAGGATATCCGACGCGGTCATATACACCCGCTCCGGCCCGGAGATAGCGGTCGCATCAACCAAAGCGTACGTCGGCCAGCTGGTCTCCCTCACTAAACTATGCCTTCATGTCGCCAGGAAGAGGCGTGGAATCAGCTCGCTGGAGTTGAAGAAGGCTTTGGCTGAGCTAGAGTCTGTGGACGTTAAGATAGAGTCTCTGATAGATAACCGTAAAACCCGGAAGCTTGCTGAGGAGAGTGTTGAGGTCAGGAAATTCTTCTACATCGGCAGGAACATTAATTATTCCACGGCCCTTGAGGGGGCGTTGAAGCTGAAGGAGATAACCTACCTGCATGCTGAAGGATACGCTGCAGGTGAACTGAAGCACGGGCCTCTCGCGGTTATAGACGACGACACCACAGTCATCGCTGTGGTCGGCGACGGCCTGTTGAGGGATAAGATGATGTCCAACATACAGGAGGCTAGGGCGCGCGGCGCTCGCGTGATTACTGTCGGAGTCGGCTGTGACGTCAACATACCGAAGGCGATGGATGTTGTCACGCCTATACTCAACATAGTGCCACTACACATGTTCTCCTACTACGTGTCAGTGCTTAAGGGACTGGACCCTGACAAGCCGAGGAATCTTGCGAAGAGTGTCACCGTAGAGTAGCCTTCCGAAGCCTAAGCCTATCACTCCTGACCGCCTTGATGGTTTCCTGTATGTGTCTCGCATGCTCCTCGTCTCTACCCAGCTTCCCGAATTCTCCGAGAGCGTGTGCGACCGACTGTTGCACTGCCTGATGGGTTATCTTCCTCCCGTACTTCTCCTTCTCCCATGCTGCGACTTCCTCGTCAGTATAGCCTTCAAACCATTTTTCAAACCTGTGCCTGTGCCTCCACTTCCTGACTGTCGCCCTAACGAGGTCGCCCCATTCTCTGGCAGCGGTCTCGTGAGGCTTCTCCACGAACATGCTGTCCACCTCGTCTTTTATGGACACCCCCCTCTCGGATGGTATCTGGTCGCCGACCGTCTCCCTCCTATCCCCCACAGTCGTCTTCAGCATTATCTCACGCAAGCCAATCTCACCCTCCACAGACTTAACCTCCTCATCCAGGGAGACCATCCCCCCTTCACCCCCCCTGATAATCCTCCTATGCTTGTTCATAATAACCCTTAACTATATTCACTTCCTTGGTTTAATGTCGTCCACAGTGTTCCTATGCCTGTCCAGGAATATCCTCCCCGTCTCCAGCAGCCTGAGCTCGTTCTGCACTACAGGATCGTCGATCAACTCCAGCCTCACCTTCTCATAAGCCTTATAGACTTCATCCACCTTGTTTGCCCTGCCGATGCTCCAGAGCTCGCTGATATGCTTCCTGGCGGACTCCATGTTCTTCCTGCCAGCGTCAAACGCCTTGCTCCTGTCTCCCGTAAGGGTGGCGGAGTACGCGTAGGCGCTTCTCGCAGCCGACACGTGCAGTGACGCGGCCTGGACGATGGCCACATCCCTCTTATCCTCCCTTATGTGCTCCATAATCCAATCGACCATGCTGGAGGCCTTCACATACTCTATGTAGGCGTTCTCGAAGAGCTTTTTCTCCTCGTACTGTTCAGCGGACTTCTTAAAGTGTTTGAATGCTTCGTTGTAGTAATTGTATGCCTTGTCAACCCTCTTTGTGGAATCAGCTATCTTCCCGAGGTTAAGAGCCATCTCCCCTGCAATGCTATTCTGTCTGGCAGCCGTCCCCGGGTCGTCCATGGCTGTCTTGGGGTTGAACTCGTCTGACAGGGACTTGTAGAGTTCAAGCCCCCTGATGGACCATAATCCTATCCTGTTGACGTATCCTTCAGGCTTCTCCGCCTCCAAGGTGCTGATGATCTTCTGTATAACCTCCCCGAAGGCGATCATGTCCTCAGGATTAGCGCTCTCATGGAGTTTTTCCAGTGAACCGCCATCAGGGTCGCGTCCGCTCTCGCTAAGAGTCACCCGCTCGTTGAACGTCATCCTGTGCGGGTCGAGAATCTTGTTCATCAACAAGCCAAGCTTCTCCATGCTCAGCCGCTCGTAAGGCATATATTATTAACTGTTTACGTGTTTTATATTCTCTCCCCCACCATCAGAATCAGTCATGGCCTAGCGTGCCGACGTTTATCCTCATCCCATCCCTGGCTGCGACAGTCCTGACGCCAGTCTCACCGCTTATCCTCTCCGCCTCCCTCTCAGGGTCTCTGCCGAGCATCCGCACGCCGAAGTGCGTTATAACAAGCAGTTCAGGCCTCACTTCCCCGGCTATCTCTACCGCATCGTCTGTGCATAGGTGCGTCCTAGCCCTGCTTCCGGATGGGAATATGGTGTTTAGTATGAGTATCCTGGAGCCGGCGTATCCCTCGACGACTTCTTTCCCGTATGCGGTGTCTCCCGAGTATGTGACCGCCCCACTTGATGTGTTGAACCTGAATCCCAGGGAGTCCGCGTGACGTAGTGTCGGGAGCGCGCGGACGCTGAGGCCCTTAACATGGAACAATTCCCCCGGCTCTGGCGTGATGGTTTCCACAGACTTCCTGTGGTACTCTGAAATGTATTCCACGACATCCTTCTGGAGCACCAGCAATCCTTTCTTCCTGCCAAGCCCGTGGGTCATCGCCTCCACCATAACCTCAACGTCGTTGTAGTGGTCCAAGTGCATGTGGGAGCTGAAGACGGCGTCCAGGGTTCCCGGGTCAAACTTGAATTCCAGCGCCCTGACGAGGGATCCGGGTCCGGGATCCACCACAACCCTGACTCCCCCCAACTCCAGCCATATGCCGCCTGAATACCTCTTCTGCGTCAGGAGGACGAACCTGCCCCCTCCAGTCCCAAGGAAGGTGATGGAATCCATATCTGAAATATATACTCTTCAGGCTAATTTATAGGTGATGAGGATATTATGCATCGCAGACTTGCACGGTGACAGGGAGGCTGTCGACCGCCTCTCATCCTCCCTGACTGGGAAGGGCTTTGACTACGTCTTCATGATGGGGGACTACAGCAGGGGCTTCAAGGATGCTGTGGAGAACAATCACGATGTGATATACATGCTCGAGTCATTCAAAGGCTATGAGGTAAGGGCTCTGCCAGGGAACTGCGACCAGAAGGATGTGGTCGACCTGTTCGCCAAGAAGGGTGTTAACTTCCACAAGACGGTTATAAAGGCTGGTGGCGCGGTTTTAATAGGTCTTGGCGGCAGCAATCCAACGCCGTTCGGCACACCATTCGAACTGTCTGAGGAAGAGATATACTCCAGCCTCAAGGACATGTTCGAGTCAGTCAAGGGAGACGGCAGGCCTTTCGTGCTCTTCACCCACTTCCCCCCCAAGGACACGGACTGCGATGAGATACCCGGGAAACTGCATGTGGGCAGCACCTCCCTGAGGAGAATAATCGAGGAATACGGGCCTAAAATAGCGTTATGCTCCCACATACACGAGTCCGGCGGCAGGCAGGATAACATAGGAGACACTACCGTCTACAACGTGGGCAGGATATCCGACGGCCGTGCTCTAGTGCTTGAGATATCCAATGAAATAACCGTAAAACCATATGTCGGATAGCTTTTATTGATATATTATAAATGATATAAAAATGGAGTTCATGCGATTTTTTGCGACAATAACCCTAGTTTTGACGATACTCTCATCCCACGTTTCGGCAGCTAGGGTGCTGTTCTACGAGGTCGGCACTGCGGACGAGTATAAGATAGAGAAGGGATACAGTGAGTTCGCTAAATCCCTCCAAAGCAAGGGCTATACGGTGGCCTCCATAACCCGCGGAGAGCTGACTAAGGATTCTCTAGCCAACTATGACATACTGGTTGTCCAGCAGATCGGCAAGAATCTTGAGACCGCAGAGATATCCTCCATAATATGGTTCGTGCTCCAGCAGGGGAAGGGCCTCTTCATAAACGGTGCTGGCGACGGGAGGGCTAACCAGCTTTCAATACCTTTTGGCGTGACAGTCGACTCCGGAATCCTCATCGACACTGAAGACCAGATTGGCGAGAACAGGAATCACTTCACAGTGAACCGTTTCGGCGAGGACCCTGAGATACGGACCCTCAAGCTTGGCGTCACCAAGGTCGGCGTCTACGGTTCCAACGGCTTCGTCCTCTCCGGGAACACGTTGTGCGTCCTAAAGGGGGATGACAACACCTACTCTGACACAGGCTCGTTTCCCGCAGGCAGCAGCCCGTGCATAGCAGCATCCTCGCTGTTCGGCGACGGAGTCGTCTTCGTGCTGGGGGACTCAGACATACTCTCCGACAAGAACATCAAGTCCTACAACAACAAGAACTTCGGTTTGAACATAATAGACTGGCTTAGCATCCCCTCTGACCCGACGCCGAAGAACCAGAGCGTGCAGACGCTTCAGATAATGATAGGGGAGTTGAAGCTTGAGAACGCGAAGCTGGGGAATGACATCGAGACCCTGAAGACGGAGAAGGGCACGCTTGAAGCCCAGCAGGTCATGCTCACCGACGAAGTAACGCAGGCGAAGGAGAGGATATTCACGCTTGAGAACCAGATGATAGGCCCGTTCACGAAGACGAATTGGGCTGTCATAATCCTGGGGTTGTGTGTGATAATGGCTGCGGTAATAATCTCTAAGAAGAGGGCTGTCGTCAAACCAATCGACACTGACGTGCTCGGAGAGCTCGGCTACGAGCTTGAGGGCGGTTCTGCGGGCATAGAGTCCCCGCCAAAGTCTGGTGGGGGCGACTCGCTGGAAGATGATCTGAGCGACCTGGGGCTTTAAGCATCTATTTCCTGGTTATGGTTCCTTCCCTCTTTCCTGACCTTATCTTGTCGAGGATTGCCCTGAAGGTCTCGTCGTTCATACGCTCCCTTATCCTCCCTGTCTGATACATCTGTATGAGTAGGACTTCAACCTGCCTCGCGAATTCCGGCTTTACAAGCCTTATGTTGTTGAGCCTGTCCCTGGCTTCAGAATCCATCAGCTTGCTGACGATGTGCTTTATCTGGGAGTTGACTTCCTCAGCCCTCATCTGTTCCTGAAGCTGTTCTTGAATATTCTGCTGGGACTGCTGCTGCACCAGCTGGCGTATCCTCTTCTGTCTTAGCTCGTCAAGCTCCGACATCTTCTCCCTTTTCTATCTTTGCTGAAATCTTGTCCAGGTACGAGCGGCCTTTCGCGGTTATCACCCTGCCGCCCTTAACCTTTTCAGTGAATCCCGCATCGTCGAACTCCTTGAGGATGGTTCTTATGATCTTTCCGCTGGCCATCCTGAACTCTTCCGGCTTGCGCCCCCTGTTCTTGGAGCCGCCGTACTTGACCCTCAGCTTCTGGACTCCGATGGGTCCTTCAATGTATATCTTCCTCAGCACTGACGCTGCCCTCGTCCACCACCAGTTCTGGTCTTCAGGCATCCGCTCCTTGTTCACTCCCGTCTTGACGTATGTGCTCCATTCGGGGCGCTCAAGCTTCACGTTATCCTTCAGGTCCCTGGCTGCCTCATCTATAAGTTCCCTTACCGGTACATCGTATATCGTAGTCATTTTATCCCTAATTGGTGTATTCAACAAGATCTTCTTTTTTGAAGAACATTGGTATCTCCTTCTTCGCGCTGTCACTGTTGTCTGAAGCGTGTATTATGTTCTGGTCTATCCTAAGCCCGAAGTCTCCGCGTATAGTGCCCATCTCAGCCTTCGCAGGGTCGGTGTCGCCTATTATCTTGCGGACCAGTGCCACCGCACTGTCAGGGTCCAGGACGTCGGTGTCCAGGACGGCTATTGCCAGCGGGTCGGAAGTCATGTTCTTGATGAGCCTGTCGTAGAATTCAGCCCCCCTGTGCTGGGCGTATAGTTCCTCGGCCAGCTCCCTGGTCATCTTCGTGACCTTAAGCCCGGCAATCCTTATGCCATGCCTCTCGAACCTTGACAGGATCTCGCCTACCAGGCCTCTCTGCACTGCGTATGGCCTGATTATTATGAGGGTCTTCATTTTTTACTTTTTTTCGAGGTCTTCTTCTTTGCCTTTACCGCAGCCTTCTTCACTTCCTTGGGTTCCTCCCCCAATTCATCTTCTTCAGCTGCTTCGGCTTTCTCCTCCTTTTTGGGTTCAACAGTCTTCTTGTCTTTCCTGGCTTGTTCGAGGAGCTTCAGTCTCGCGTCCTTCTCCCTCCTGTATTCCGCAGTCCACTTGGTCTTCCTTGCTTTTCTCTTGAGCTTGACCATGTTGTTCTCGCATTTGCTGGAGCATAGGTACAGTGCCTTGCCTTTCTTGGTGACGTATATGACTTCACTACCCTTTGGTATCTTCCTTTCGCAGAAATTGCAGTCCATTTTTAGTTGAGGGGCTTAGCCTCCCTCTCGGATTCCCTCAGGTCGAGTATGTCGCCTTTTCTTATGGGGTTCCTGACGTTCCTCCTTATCACGCGACCCTTGTTCTCGCCGTCATTTATCTTGCACATGACCTGCATCACTTCCCCGTATATCCCCGTGCGGCCTATTATCTTTACGACTTCTGCTAGGACCATTTTACTTCTTTATCTCCTCGAGCTTCTCTTTTATCTCGTTTACGAGTTCCTTCGCCTTGCCTTCCTCTGTTATGCAGCATGTTGCGGTCGGCACGTGTATGCCTACTGCGTCTCCTATGTCTGCTTTTGGGATGTATAAGTACGGTATCTTCTTTTCTTCGCAGAGCATCGGTATGTGCATTACCACTTCCGGTGGTTCAACGTCGCTTCCGATGACTACGAGTTTTGCGTTTCCCCTTTCAACGGATTTGGTGACTTCGTTCGTCCCCTTCTTCACCTTTCCCGTGTCTCTTGCCTGTTCTATGGCGTCTAGTGTTTTTTCCTGTAGTTCCTTTGGAACTTCAAATTTTACGTAACTCATTTTGCTACCTCACCTCTTTTTTTACCTTCTTCATCGGTTCATCTGGTTTGGAACGCGTGCTTTTCAGTCGCGTTTCTATAGCACACCCCTGATACCGGGGGTTTAGTCTGGTAGATAGTATGGGGAGTGTTGCTTTATAAATATGCCCGCCCCAACGCAAACAAAAATAATTATATAATAAAAAATAATCTTATAATATACTCATTTATCTGTTATTTTAAGGATTTGTGTTTTTTTTAACAGTGGGTTAGATTATTTAACCTCATGGACGTTGTGACCGTCGGCACCATGGCTTTGGACAGCATCGAGACCCCCTTCGGCAGGGTCGACAACGCGCTCGGGGGTTCCGGAGTGTTCTTCAGCCTGTCAGCCAGCTACTTCACCAGATGCGGGATAATCGGGGTGGTGGGCGAAGACTTCCCTGAAGAGCACATGCGGTTCCTATCATCGCGCGGCATCAGCCTCGACGGGGTGGAGAAGACTTCAGGCAAGACATTCCACTGGGAGGGCGCCTACGAGTACGACATGAACGTCGCCAAGACGCTGAAGACGGATCTGAACGTCCTCGCCTCATTCAAGCCCAAGATACCATTGGAATACAAGAAGTGTAGGATACTCTTCCTAGCCAACATAGACCCTGACATACAGCTGCAAGTCATGGACAAGGTGAAGCCTGAATACTGCATCTGCGACACCATGAACTACTGGATAAAGGGCAAGAACGAATCTCTGACGGAGGTGTTCAGCAGAGTGGACGGGATAATAATCAACGAGGAGGAGGCCCGCCAGTACTCTAAGACACCAAACCTCATAAAGGCGGGGCGCATGCTCCGGGAGATAGGCGGCTCGAAGGTGATAATCAAGAAGGGCGAGCACGGCGCGCTATACTTCGGAGACGACGGGTTCTTCGGCATGCCTGGATTCCCCATAGAGAACGTTGTCGACCCGACTGGGGCGGGAGACAGTTTCGCAGGCGGATGCATCGGACACCTGGCGAAGCACGGCGAGCTGACAGACGAATACTTCCGCAAGAGCATAGTCCTGGGCAGCGTGATAGCCAGCTTTGTGGTGGAGGACTTCAGCGTCAACGGACTCAGGAAGACGACCAACCGCAGCATAGAGGAACGCTACCAAGCGTTCCGGAAGATAGTCTCATTCGACCACTAGTCGTGGGTGTACACGAAAGAGAGCCTGCCCTCCTTGCCCTCAAGCCTGCAGAAGCCATACCTCTCGAACTGCACTACAGTGCCAACATCCAAATCCCTGCACTGGGGCTCACAGTACCCCTCATCCACGCCGTCAGGCCTCCTCACAACGCATTCAGCGTAGTCCTGGAGGCACTGTATCTTCTGGGTCTTCTTCGGCTTCTCCCTTATGAACTCCGCCTCCACAATGTCCCCTCCAGTACCAGTCACTTTCACGCAGGGGAGTCCTATGAGCTTCACGAAGTCTCCAGTCATCTTTTCCACATCACTCTTCGATATGTAGAAGCATTCGTTGTCCTCCTTCAGGCAGTGCTCCCTCAGGCCCCTGCCCCTGAAGGTGGGGTGGAGTGGGAGCCTCACCGTCATGCCAGGCAAACCCTTCACAATCATCTTCACCGGGTTCTTGACGAAAAAGTACCTGTTGGCGTCAGGGTCTATGATCTTCCTGTTTATCGCGTACAGGTTCTCCATGCTCGCGCTGATGTCCGTGTTGCTCAACCCGAGGCCGAGCATGAACTCTGTTATAGCCTCCGGCGTCACACCCCTCCTCCTCAACGCCTTTAGCGTTGGCAGCGCGGGGTCGTCCCACCCCTCGTATTTGCCTGACGCGATGTCCGCGGACATCTGGCTTGTGCTGAACTTCCCGAACTCTTCGAGCCTTATCCTGCCCCATAGTATCACCTCCGGATACGTCCAGCCGAAGTAGTTGTAGACGTACTCCTGCTTCCTCCCCGAGTCCAGCAGGTCCTTACCCCTTATGATGTGGGTGACGCCCCTCACATGGTCCTCTATAGCGGACTCGAAGTCAAGCATCGGCCAGACCCTGTACTTCTCACCCACTATCGGGTGGTCGCCGTGGGTTATCCTGAACGCGACCCAGTCCCTCAACGCGGGATCCGGGTTCTTTATGTCTGTCTTCACCCTAAGAACGGCCTCTCCCTCCCCGTACGTGCCGTCAAGCATCCTCTCCCATCCCGCGAGATTATCGTCTGCCCCCGCCTTCCGGCACTTGCATTCTATGCTCTGGTCTTTCATGGCCTTGAAGGCCTTCCTCTCGCACGTGCAAACGTACGCGCCCCCCAGCTTCATCAATTCTACCGCGTGCCTGTAGTATTCCCCGATGTTCTCGGACGCTATTATCTTCTCGTCTGGTCTGGCGTCGAGCCACAAGCAGTCTTCCATAATCCAGTCGTAGGCTTCAGCCAGCGGCTTCTTCACCTTAGGGTCTGTGTCGTCGAACCGGAGTATGAACCTTCCGCCATACTTTCTGGCGAGATGGTTGTTGACCACCACGCCCCGCGCATGCCCTATGGTCAGCGGCCCGTTGGGGTTTGGCGCGAACCTCATCACAGCCCCTTCCGGATCTCCCGGCAGCTTCAATTCATGCTCCATTTTAAAGTAACTTCAGGCGTCCAGTCACCTTGTCTATCTCCTCTTCCGGCGCGGGCCCTATACCAACGCACGTCTTCGTGCCAGCCTCCACCTGCGTGTGGCCAGCATCCTCTATCAGCGCCGTCGGTAGCCCGTAGTCCTTGGCCTCCTGCAGTATCCGTATCAACTCCTCCTCTCCGCTGACTTTCAGCACAGTCTTCTTCTGGCCTTCACTGACCCACTCCTTCCTGTGGGGGCTCCTGTCTGCCGCCGTCAATGACGCGTGCGACGCCTGGGCTGCCAGCTTGCCCTTGCCCATCCCCAGGTCCGTGCGGACCACTATCGCCTGCTTCATGCCGCCACTGCGTTTAAATAGTTTTCTTATAAATGACATTATTCCTTAAACTTAAGGAGTATAAGGGAATAAAATGAAGCTGGTATGGGTTAGGGCTGACGGAGACGCCGTCTGGGATGAACGGAAGAAGAGGATTACCGGCGGACTGGAGTCCGGTGTGGACGCGGTCCTGGTGAACCCCGGTGAGGAGGATAAGGTCCGTCGGCTCGGAGGCATCACAGTCGTCTCTGAGGGGGATTCCGCGGACTTGAAGATAGGCAGGGATGTTTCGCTCACAGTAATCGAAGACAAGTCCGGGGAGGAGAAGGTGGTGAAGGACGGGAAGTCATTCAGCCACGTCGTCTTCAAGGCCACGGACTGGAGGGTCATCCCATTGGAGAACATCCTGGCGGGATTGCAGAAGGAGAAGGCGAAGGTCATCGTCGAGGTCTGCTCTTTCGACGAGGCTAAGACCGTCCTGGAGACCCTTGAGGTCGGCGCTGACGGGGTTCTAGTCAACGCTGACGGGAAGGTTGTGAAGAAGATAAGGGAGTATGTTGAGTCACTGTCTCAGGAGCGTCTCGGCCTCTGTGTGGTCGAGGTTTCTGACGTCAGGCAGGTTGGCATGGGCGACCGCGTGTGCGTCGACACTGCCAGCATGTTCAAGTTGGGTGAGGGAATGCTGGTGGGCAGCCAGAGCAACGGCCTCCTGCTGGTGCACAGCGAGACCCTCCAGACGGAGTACGTCGCAGCCAGGCCCTTCAGGGTGAACGCGGGTCCGGTGCACGCGTACACTCTCGTGCCCGGCGGGAAGACCAAGTACTTGAGCGACTTGTCTGCCGGCGATGAAGTCTTGGCCGTAGACAAGGACGGGAACACGCGCGTCCTGATAGTCGGCAGGCTGAAGATAGAGAAGAGGCCGCTGATCCTGGTGGAGGCTGTTAAGGACGGCCGTAAGATTAAGAGTCTCTTGCAGAATGCGGAGACCATCAACCTTGTTAAGGAGGGTGGGAGTCCTTTGTCTGTCGCGAAGATTAAGAAGGGGGATCGGATTCTCGCGTACCTGGAGGAGGGCGGACGGCACTTCGGCATGAGGGTTGAGGAGAGTATTGAGGAGAAGTGATTCTGCCCTGCCGAAGCATGCGACCGTAGGGAGCAGGTGCTTCGGCATGAGGGTTGAGGAGAGTATTGAGGAGAAGTGATTCTGCCCTGCCGAAGCATGCGATCCTACTCAGAAAGAAAATGATTTGGGGGGATTAAGCCCCCAATGTGTTGCTTATATCCTGAGGTCCTTCACCTGTCCGCCGCCTTCGACTTCGAAGGTGTCGTCAGTGAACCCTGCTGAAATGTTGTTCACGAAGTCTCTTCTAGCAGTGTTCTCGGTGAGTATCGCCGGCTTTGTGGATGAGACTTTCCTGTCGTACTCGCTCCTCTCGCTCCTCATTATGCCGTACAATAGCATCCTCTCGTGGAAGTCTATTGAACCTCCTGTTGAGACGTTGCCTGCCATGGTCTCGGCCTGTAGCCTGCCTTGGCCTTCCACCTGTCCTGCGTTTAGCGCTGAGGCTGCTGACGCTGAGGTGCCGGTGTGTATGAGCATGGCCCTGTAGAAGTCCTGCGAGTTTCCGCTCTGCATCCCACTGTTGTAAGCCCTCCGGATTCCCTCATCGTCCACTGGCCTGTGGTTTGCTCCGCCGTCCAACTGGCCTCTCTGGTGTTCCAGCTGCAGCGCGTCATAGAGGTTTCCTCTGCCACGCTCTATCCTCGCTAGAGTGCCCAGTGACGCCTTGAATATGTAGTCTACCTCATATGTCGGGTCTGACCCACTGTACGTGTGGCCTGCCGCAGTCATCGCGTCAAAGTCGTCGCTGCACGCCTTTACGACATGCTTTACTGATTCCCTTGCAGCGTCTCTCACGCGTTGTCTCCCGCCAGGTATCCAGCTTCTCCCTAGCCTGTCGCTCTCACGCCCCAGGTGTTTTATGACTCCTATGAGCGAGTCTTTAGCGTGGTTCCTCATTGCGGACTGCTCCTGCTCTGAAGCGAAGTTGCTTCTGTTGCCTGTCTCAGTGAGCGCGTCGTTGGCGCTTTCAGCAGCGTGGTCCAGGTGCCTGAACTTGCCCTTCCTCGTCAGCAGGGCCTCCTGCTCGTATTCTATGCCTGCCCTTGCCTTGGCGAGGTATGTTACAGTGAGCATCACTCCCTTGCTTGCAGTGGTCTCGTTGGCAGCTATCCCGGCTTCGTCCAGCGCCTTGTCAGCAGCCCTGTAGTGGCTTCTAGTCCACAACTGGCTCCTGCATCTCACATGCATCTCGGCCTGAGCTGCCTTGAAGAATATGTAGTCGCTGGCGTCCGCACGCCGCCCTATCGCAGCGGCGTTGCCTGCGTCGTAGTCTGCCCCGTACTGGGTCCTCATGATGGTTTCAGCCTCGTTGTGGTATGATCTTGCTTGGGCTGCGGCCGTCTTTCTGTCGGAGTTCCTGCCCCCTATCAGACGGTAGTGGCCTGCGAGCTCGGTCTCCGTTTCCATGGCCCGGGTGAATGCGCCGCTCAGCCGGCTTCTCCCCGTAGCACCGTTGACTAGCGGGCTTGCCTCATGTATCCTGCAGTCCCTGAACAAGTCTCTCGCACGCGTTAAAGCGGCCTCAACCCTCGGGTCGCCCTGCATCTGCGAGTCCCTTGCAGCATACAATTCTATCAGGCCGTCCCTGTATTTCGCGGCTATCGCAGTGTCTGCGGTAGCGAGCGCAGGGTCTTTGCCGCTCGTCTCTGATAGTGTCCTGTAAGTGTGATCGTGTTTGAGCAGTGTCTCCACAGTCTCCGTCGCCCTAGCCCTGGCGCCAGCCAAACCTGGAGCAAGCCTCGGGTCAGGCGTCGTCGTACTGGTGCTTGGCGGTGTTGTGACTGGCGGTGAGCCTGGCGGTGTTGTGACCGGCGGTGATGGTCCTGGTCCTGGAGTTCTTGTGCTGCTTGTTGTGGCGAGCACTTCGCCGTCGATGAGCTCCCGTGAAGTCAGGTTTATGACCTCAGTCACTTCAACGTCCTTGTCGTCGTAATACTTCTCCCTCTCCTTCAGCAGGTCTTTCCTCGTGTTGGCGAGTGTCCTGTCTCCGGCGTGTCTGGCGTTTATTATGTTCTCAGTCTCCACGATGAAACCATCCACGTCTGCGTCCGAGAATGTGCTTGAATTTGCGCCGCGGGGGCTTGACCCTGCGTGCTTGAGTTTCGCCATCCCGTATATCATGTTCATCATGCCGCTGTCGGAACGTTGCGCGTCTGGTGTTCCCGCAGTATTCCATTCGCTCCTGATTGTGGCAAGGATTTCAACGCCCTCTTGGACGTGGGTCATGTTGTCTGACTTGATTAGTGCCGCGGCCTTGTTCCGCCGCAGCCTCTGGCCTTCGGCATCCGCTGGACTGCTTCCCGTCACGTTCCCGTGCTGTCCCAGGGCGGCGTCGAATGCCGCCACAGCGTCCATGTGCTTGCCTTCCTGGAATCGTATGCATCCGAGCAGGTTCTGTGCGTCCCGCATGGAGCCGTATTTCTCGTCGCCTTCCGCAGTCCCCATCGCCCCGGTCATGGCGCTTGCCTGTTGCATGGCCTTCCCCAGTATGGTCTCGCAGTCGCTGATCGTGTCAGCGCCTCCGGCGCCGGCCCTAACCCTGGCCTGATCCATCCGTATTTTTATGATGTTCTGCCTGTACTGCCTTATCATGTCCGGGTCTGTCATCCTCAGTGGCGAGCTGGCGTCTCCCGGAATCATCCTTTCCGTAAGCCTGTCTTCCAGGACTTTCGCCGCGTCCTCGTGCCGTCCGTTCTGGTACATGAATGCTGCTAGGACTATGTGGGCCTGGTCTCCGTTGAGTTGAGTCCCGCCGTGTCTTAGTATCGTCAGGGGCGTTCCGCCGCCGGCAGTGTCGTAAGCCTTCGCTATGTCGCGCAATAGTTGTGTCTGCGCTTCAACGTCCGGAGCCGACCTCTGCAGGTGGCCCATCAGCCTTTCTGTCCCTGTTCCTGGAGCATCAGTCCTGAATTGCCTGAATTGAGTGTCTACGGTTACCGTCGCCATCTTATTTTTTGACCTCTGTTTTCTTGGATTTTTCTTCGAGGCTCTTTCTCCTGGCCTCGAGTATAGTCATCCTTTGTTCTTTAGGGATGTCTTCCGAATTCATGAAGTCACCCCATTTTATTATCTTCTTTTTCTTGCCGCCTTTCCCGTCATCCACTTCGATTTCTACTTCAAGCTCTTCGAATGATATCTTGTCGACATCCATGCCGTTCATTTCGCTTAGATTATTTCTCCTTCTGGGCTATAAGTACCATGTACTCGTCCCAGTTGAGCACCCTCTTCCCTATGCTCCCGTCCTGGTTCTTTATGGGGATTTGGACTTGGATGTCTGAAAGGCTTCTAATGTCATCTATGTCCATTTCGTCTACCTCTTGACCACGTAGACCTTGAAGTCCTGTAGGTCTGTCCTCTCCTGCAGTACGGCCGAACCCGTGTCGTGCAGCTGTTCCCGTGACTTTAGGAAACTTTCATGCTCCGCCTTCCTGGTCCTGTCTGCACCGTACTTCGCGTTTATCACGGCCTGGCCTTGAGTGATTGTCTCATCAGCCGGCGGGACAGGGTATCCTTCGACTATGCCTGACTGTTTTAGCAGCGCCTGTCCGTAAAGCAGGTTCACGTACACGTCCTCGCTCCTGCTTGCTGGCGGTGCTGCGCCGTAGCTGTCGTGTATCGCGCCCAGCATCCTAACGCCCTCCTGCACCTTCGGGGTCGTTCCCTGGCCTATCCTTGAGGCAGCAAGGTTCCTCTGTATGCCCTCGCACAGTAGCGGGTCTGCTGGTCCCCCTAATGCGACTCTCGCCGCGTAGGTGCTTTCCGCTGCCATTAGCGTGGATTCTGCGGTAGCGTATTGTCCCTGGCCCATTTGGGCTACTCCGTGGACTGTCAGCATCTCGCTTAGGGCTGTCGTCCTTCTGGTGGTGTCTCCTATCCTTGATGCTGCCTGTACTGCCTGGTTTGTCCTAGCAGCCACCTGGTCTGGTGTAGCCCCTGTTGTCCTTAATTGTCTTGCCCAGTCCCTGTAGAAGTGTGATAATTGTTCCTCCAGATAGTCTCTCTCAGCGCTACCCTTAGGTATCAGCAGTGGTTTCCCTGAGTCCATGCTCTCTCTCGCGCCCAGTATGTCTGTCATAGCCTTCTCTGCGTCCTCCCACTTGCCTACGAGCCTCATTACTGCGGCTCCGGCCACGTGTGCTTCAGCGATGTTGCATGGGCTGCTGGCGTACCTCAAGTGCACCATCGGCACTCCTCCACCGCGCCTCTCCTGCTCCTTGTAGTCGCCTAGTATCCTGTTCACCCTAGTAGCGTGAGCGTCCGCGTCTGTCCCGTGCCTGGCGAGTTCTGCAGGCAGCTTTGGCTGATGTCCTGAGACTTCTGGCGGCACCCCGTCAACCCTCAAATCCCCAGGAGTCCTTACTCCCGGCCTAATCGTCATTGTAGCCATCTTTATTTAACCCTCCTGTCTTTGTTGGATAAGTCGTCTTCCCTCGACTTTAACATCTTCATCATGAATTCCTTCGGCACCTGGTCTGAGGTCATGAATTCGCTCCACGTCATCCTGACGTCCTTCTTACCGCCCTTCCCGTCGTCGACCTGGAACTCCACTTCCAAGTCTTCTAAAGACTTTATGTCGTCAATATCCATTTTACCCTTCCCCCGGCTCTTATTCTGCTCTAGAATGTAGTATTCCTGCCAGGAGAGTATCCTCCTCTCTATAGAACCATCTTCCAGTTGGACTGGGATTTCGACTTCCAGCTCGTCTAATGACTGTATGTTGTCGATGTCCATCTTTTACTCATAGGGCTTTTAGTGTTATATATACACATCCAAACTATAAAAGCTGTACAATGTCCATGGGTGTTTTTATGTGTTTTTCAGCCTTTTACCACACCTAGGGGCTTGACTTTGGCGACTATTTTCGCGAGTCCCGCCAGCTTCACGCTTCCGACTACTTCGTCCACGTCCTTGTAGGCTTGGCTGCATTCCTCAGCCAACACGTGGTGGCTTGCCGCCCGGATTACCTCCCCCTTACGCTCCAGGTCTCTCCTGACTTGTTCGCCGTCCACGCTCCTCTTGGCTTTTGCTCTTGACATGCACCTGCCTGCTCCATGGCAGACGCTCCCGAACGACTCCTTCATGGCAGTGTCCGTTCCGACGAGGATGTATGATGCTGTGCCCATGTCTCCCGGCACCAGCACGGGCTGGCCGACGTCCCTATAATCCTCTGGAATCTCTTTGCGTCCTGCGGCGAATGCTCTTGTAGCGCCCTTACGGTGGACGCAGACTTTCCCGTAGTCTCCGTGCTCTTCGAACTTGGCTATGTTATGGCATACGTCGTACACGAGGTCGAGTTCGGCGTCGTCGAAGAACCTGTTGAAGGACTCCCTCACCCAGTGGGTTATGAACTGGCGGTTGGCGAACGCGTAGTTGACTGCGCAGTACATTGCGCCTATGTAGTCCTCAGCCTCCCTGCTCTTCAATGGCGCGCACGCGAGCTCGTCGTCAGGCAGCTTTATGCCGTACTTCCTCGCGGCGTTGAGCATTACTCCGATGTAATCGTCTGCGACCTGATACCCTAGGCCGCGCGACCCGCAGTGCACCATCACTGTGACCTGTCCCTCGCTTGTTATCCCAAACCTCTTCGCGACTTCCGCGTCATAAATCTTCTCGACCTTCTGTATCTCCAGGAAGTGGTTGCCTGAACCAAGGGTCCCCAGCTGGGGCCTCCCCCTCGACTTCGCCTTCTGGCCTATCTTGCTGGGGTCTGCTCCGGGTATGCACCCGTCCTCCTCCGTGTGCTTCAAGTCCTCATTGAAGCCGAAGCCTTTCTCCACAGCCCATCCGGCTCCTGCGACACACACCTCCTCCAGCTCGCCTTCACTGTACCTTAGCCTGCTCTTGCTCCCTAGACCGGAAGGCACGTTATCGAATAGGGTGTCTGTCAGCTGCTTGAGTTTTGGCACGACCTCGCTGGCCGGAAGGTTGGATGTCATCAGCCTGACGCCGCAGTTTATGTCGTAGCCGACTCCCCCGGGGCTTATCACACCCTCCTCCATGTTGAATGCTGCGACACCTCCTATGGGGAAGCCGTACCCGTAGTGTCCGTCAGGCATCACCATGGCGGCATCGAGTATCCCCGGCAGCCTGGCGACGTTGCTTATCTGCTTGTAGACTCCCTCCTCAATCTCGTTGAAGAGCTTGTCTGAAGCGTATATCCTGGCGGGAACGTTCATCCCCTCATCCCTGAACTCCCATACTCCGTCTCTTTTTTTCTCAGGCTTCATGGCATAGAATCATTGTGTTGTATGTTATTTAAGTCTCGACTTCGCTTTACTATATATGCCCCAGGAAGCTCAGCGGAATCCGGGCCAGCCTATAGGCCGTATCGAGAAGACGTTCAGGAGTATTCTTGAGGGTGACAGGCACGGTTTGGACGAGGCTACCCGGCAGATTGCTTTGAAGAACCTTGACATAGTCTCTGGGGAGGAGTCTGAGATGTACGGCATCTTCAGGCGCATCCAGGACTTCAGGAGAAACAGGAAGAAGCTGATAAAACAGGGCGTTAAGACCCGTGAGGATATGGCTGACGAGAGCGTTGACCTGGTGAAATTCCTTGTTCACTCCATGCAGGAGTCCGCTCAGAGGATTGCGGGGGACGGTCCTGTCGAGAAGAAGCATCTTGTAGCGTCATCCAGGGCTGTGTTGAAGAACCAGGATGAGGTCGCGAAAAGGCGTGTCGAGGAGAAGAGGGCGCAGGGAATCCAGGCAGACTACTATGATGAATTGCATGCTGTGTCAGTCGACCCCAACGCCCAAAAGTATGTGGTAGCAGCTTCTACTGTGGAGGCGAGGGCGGAGGTCGAGCGGCGTGAAGACTTCGACTTCGCTCATTCCATGACGCTCCTAGCCAGGTCCCTGGATCCCGTATGGTTCTCCCGCATCAGCGGCGTCCGCCCGGCAGGCGGTAACATACTTGGCTTCGGAGGCACAGACACTTCAGACTCTGAAGACGGGACTGTTAAGATGGAGCGGCTTAAGGCCGCGATGGCTGAACGGGAGAGGGAGTTCAGGCGCGTTGACGCTGAACTTGGCATAGACTTGAAGCGGGACTTCGGCGTCGACCCCCAGTCGCAGCAGGCGTCGATGATATTCGACGCGATAGAACGGTCTCCCGTATTCCGCAACATCATCTCCCATCAGCCGGAGTTCACCACAGCAGCGGCACTCACACTAGCCTACGCCTACAACAATGCGATACGGACTGGCGTAGAGCCCCGGAGGCCGGAACAGGATTTAGCCAGGGCCGCGTGACAGCCTCTCCCTGAGCCTCTCTATCTTAACCCAACCGGATTCAAGCTTTCTGTTGCCGTCTTCAACAAGGATTCTCACATATTCCTCTGCCACAACTATTTTTCCATCTACCACCAGGGGTGTGTTGATGGACTCGGTGCTCAATACTTCAAGCACGTTCCTGTCTTCACCTGACGACTGCAGCCCGCTTCTCTTGAAGCCAGCCTCCCTCGCCTCATGGAGGAAATGGTTCGCATCCTCCAGACTCTTCGCGACCACGTGGAGTATGGGGGGCTCGCACTTGAACCATAGTTCAGTGCTGCATTCACCCATGGCTTTCATGACGTCTTCAACGCTGGCCTTATCATGCCATTTCCTGATGAACCTGTTCAAGCCCTTGCCGCCCAGCTCCTCCAGGAGCGCTATCCTCCCCCCGCAGCTTGATGTCGTGTAGTATGATTCCATCCTGTTTATCTCATCCAGCAGGGGTATCAGGGATTCGTCCACGTCACCCACCCTGACTGACGCCCTGTAGTCGTTCAAGGCCTTGCTCTTCTGCTGCTGGAACCGCATACTCTAATATTAAAAGTTAACTACTATTAGATTAGCATGTCTGAGGATGGTGAATCCGGAAAGGGCTGGTGGAGGAGGGAGTACTGGAACATGCTGCCAGTCCTCCTGCTGGTGTTGATGGCGTTATTCTACTTCATGTCGCGCCCTGAAACCACGACAAGCTACGTGTCTGGAGTCAGGATAGTGTCTGAGATACCCATGAAGGACTTCCAGACTCCTAGATACGAGTACATAGCCTTGTACAATACCACCAACTCTGACATGGAGTTGACCTGTAAGTTCGGCCTCTCCGCAATATCGCAGCCCAGCATAAAGGGGTATAAGATAAACATAGAGTCTGGGGAGACTGGAGTATACCTGGGCTCAAGGGAGGCGTGGATTAGGGGGGCCTCACAGCAGGACCTACTTGACTCATGCCACGCCTTCATCTGCGCGCGGGAGGGTATAGACTGCCCTGAATTCAGCTCCCTCAGATGGTTCATCAGGGACGCTGGCAGCATGAGCGTCATACTGGACTCGAAGGGCGAGATGAATGCGGGCCGCGGGTACGCGGAGATAGTTGGAGTGCTCAGCTTCATGCAGTCGAAGCGGGTGGACGTGAACGGCGACGGAATCATGAATCAGTCGGAAATCGACGCGAACGAGTTCTTCATATACCCGTTCCTCATGGAGAACGGCACCTGCAGTCCCCAGCCATTCCACACGCTCGTCGAGAACTGGACTGGCGGGAACGAGTCATACGACTGCGCTGGCATAGCGCCTTCAATAGTCCTGGAAGTGTCTGACGAGGACTCGATAAGCGTTGAGGACGGCAGGATAATACTCCGGGGAGACGACAGGGCGCTGCACGCGGAGGCCATAATACTCCGCGACAACCTTGCGCCGGAATGGATACGGCGGTTATACGGCTTCAAGTGATTACGCATGGGAGTGAACCTGAGGGACATAATCCCTCACCAGGACATCACCTTCGATGATCTGAAGGGGAAGACGATAGCAGTCGACGCGCTCAACACGATATACCAGTTCCTCTCGTCCATACGGCAGCCTGACGGCACTCCGCTCATGGACTCCAATGGGAGGGTCACATCCCACCTTACGGGACTCCTGTATCGGACAGCCAACCTTCTGCGGTTGGGCGTCAAGCCTGTGTACGTGTTCGATGGAGAACCGCCTGAACTCAAGAAGACCACCCTCCGTGAGCGGAGGATGGCGAAGGAGAAGGCTATGGGGGAGATGGAGGCCGCGAAGAGGGAGGGTCGGATGGACGACGCCCTAAAGTACGCTAAGAGGACTTCTAAAGTGACTGGCGAGATGCTGGAGGAGTCCAAGAACCTCCTCTGCCACATGGGCATACCATTCATACAGGCTCCAGGCGAGGGGGAGGCGCAGTGCGTCTACCTGTGCGTGAAGGGTGAGGCGTGGGCTGTTGGCAGCCAGGATTATGACGCCCTACTGTTCGGAGCGCCCAGGCTCGTTAAGGGGCTGACGATGAGCGGTAAGCTGGAGTTGTCTCTTGTGGATCTAAAGGACTCGCTCAGCAGTCTTGGTTTGACTCGGGAACAGCTGATAGACGTGGCGATACTGGTGGGAACAGACTTCGACCCCGGGGTGAAGGGGATAGGCCCTAAGAAGGCGCTTAAGGCTGTGAAGGAGGATGCTATGGGAGAACTCGAATTTGACTTCGACATTGACGAGGTGCGGGAGATATTCCTCAACCCCCCAGTAGTCGAAGACTACTCCCTCGAATGGGGTTCTATAGACGAGGAATCACTGGTTGAATTGTTATGCGGCCGCCATGACTTCAGTGAAAACAGGGTGCGTAAGGCGGTGTCTGACGTACGCAACAGCTTCAAGGACTTCAGCCAGAAGACGCTTGACTCATGGTTCACGTGACTTGCAGCGTCTGCCTTTCTATGTAGCGGATGTACTCCAGGTTGGCTTCCGCTACACTGTCTCCTGGATTAAGCTCCAGGGCTCTCTCGCAATTCCTCCTGGCGGTGTAGAAGTCTCCCAACTGTATTAGGACGAAGCACTGGTTGCCTAGGGCTCCAGCATCCTCCTCTATTATTATCGCCTTGTTGAGTTCGCCCACAGCCCTGCTGTACATCCTGTTCTGTATGTAGCTCAACGCTATGTTGTAGCGGGCCTGCATGATGTTGCCTGCAGCGTCAGAAGCCCTCCGGTAGTAGGACATGGCGCCGTTAAGCTTCCCTTCAGCGTGGAGCGAGTCAGCCTTCCTCAGATAGTATGTGGACAGTATCTCCCGCGTGAAGTAGTCTAGGTGAAAGTCTCCAAGAGAAGACTCCAAACCGTAATCCCCCCAGCGATACTTCAATGGGACATCCCCCTCCTGGTATGCACGGTACACGAGCCCCTCCTGTAGTAGGAAGACTTTCTCAGGCAGGTCGCTGACCCTGTTGGTGTAGTACACCGGCCTGCCCGACTTGACTGCATCATACTCCACACTACTCCTTCTCTCGTAGAATCCAGCCTCCCCCAGCTTCTTAACGTCTTCCCCGTAGAACTCATCGTTCAGTACGCACACTCTATCCACCAGCAGCACGTCCGGGCGCACGCCCTCAGCCTTCTGAAGGTAGTTGAGTATGAATATGTTGTTGTCGTTCTCCATGAGCAATAACGCATCCGGCTGCAGGTTGTTCAGGATGTTCAGGCCATAGTAGTATGCGATACGGTTCTCACTCCTGTCTGACACGTGATAGTTCCCGTAGGCTGATGATGCAAGGATTGCAGCGAGCACCATGGCCGTGAAGAACCCGGCATTCAACAGCTCGTCAGACTTGTCCATCAGGTATGAGAATCCGAGGCCTGAGTAGACTGCCAGCAACGCGGTCACTGGAAGCCCGAAGGTGACCAGCTCCATGGAGACGTTGTGGAGGAATCCCATGTAGACGAGTTCGACCGCAACCAGGAGCAGTGTGGATAATAGAATCTCCTTGTCCCCCCTCAGAGTGTATGCGCCGATAATGGCGAGCAGGGCCATGAAGCCGAGCCCCAAGACAATCCCCTTCAAACCCTCGATGCTCCTTGAAATACCAGCTCCAATGTCGGATGTGGTGTGCACCATCCGGTGTTCCCTGGCTGTTATGAAGTCAAGGAGGCCTGACGCACTCGTCGGATCATGCCAGACATATCCCCCCCTCATGGCGCTCATGGGAATGTAGAGGTATATCACTAGGGGTATCAGGAAGTAGTACGCCAGCCTCCTGTATTCCCGCAGGGGCCTTCCGTCGTGGGCGAGGCATGCTATCGCAGGCAGGTATAATGCGAAACTAAGGTGGTTGGTGAGCGCGAGGCCTGAGGAGAATGCGAGCATGTTCAAGTCACCGCTGCCTCTGCCTTTCCTGAACCTGAAGGCGAAATAAAAGACAAGTGCTGCGAAGAATGTGTTCAGGGCGTAGACTTCAGCGACAACAGCCTCACCCCACAAAGGCCTTGTGAATGCGAGCGCAAGACCCGCCGCCATCGACGGCACAGTCTTCCCCACCCTCTCGTATACTGTCATGCACACCATCATGGACGCGAGTGCGGCGGAGACCGCTGACAGCATGTTCACCCGGTATGCGATGGATGCTGCCGGCAATAGTGTGAACAACTTTCCCAGGATCGTGTACAGTGGGTAGCCGGTGGGGTGTGGTACTCCAAGCGTGTAGGCTGCTGTTATGAAATCCCCGCTATCGCCCCCATAGACCGTAGGGCATAAGGTCAGCAGGTATGCGATAAGCGAGATGAAGAAGACTAGGACGCCATTATTCAATGCAGACCAATTCATCTTAAGATACTATCCTCTCTTCTCCCACTTCAGCAGGTGAGTCACCTTGCTCAGCGTACCGCCCTCGCGTATCTCCTTCCTAATCCTGTTCTCCCTCTCCAACACATCCTGCGCGCGGTTAGCATACTCGACAGCCTTCTCGGCAGGCAGTACGACAACGCCGTCATCGTCGCCCACAATCCAGTCACCCGGCCTAATCAGGCTTCCCGTGATGGTTAAAGGCACGTTTATCTCTCCAAAGCCCCTGGGCTCTCCCGCGTTCGAGGACACATGGCTTGCGAACACCTTGAAACCCATCTTCCTTATCTCCCCTACATCCCTCACGCCACCGTACACTACGACGCCCTCAATCCTCCTCTGCAGGGCGCTCTCTGAAGCCAGCTCACCCCACAACGCAGGGCCAACACCCCCGGCATCCACGACTATAACGTCACCCTCGCCGGCAACGTCGACTGCCTCAACAGGCTTCGCCCAGTCCCCGGGGTAAGTCCTCACAGTGACCGCGCGGCCCACTATCCTGGCTCCCGGCGTTATGCTGTTAACACCCTCCAGAATGCTCTTCCTGTGGAGTGCGTCAGACAGGTTTGCGGTTGAAACACCCTCAAGTATCCTCCTGACGTCATCAGTCCTCTTGAACAGGCTTGTCTCAACCCTCTCCCCCGACTCCATGGCTTTCCTGAATTCCGCCGCAGCCTTCCCAGCATCCTCGGATTTCGTTATCGCACCCCCCACTATGAGTATGCGGGCACCGGATTCTACTGCATCGACGACGGTCTCGGAATTCAATCCTCCCGCGGCAGCCACCGGCACGTCAACAGACTCCACAACCTCCTTCAGCAGATTGAAAGGGTTCTTGCCCTCCATCTGCTCGTCAATGGCAGTGTGAACTGAAACATAGTCTGCGCCCCAGCCTGCCGACTCCATGGCCCTCGCGACAACGTCTTCCACGCCAATCAAGTCGACTATTATCCTGCAGCCGTAGTTCCTCGCCGCCTCTATACACTCCCTTATGGTTGCTTCAGACGCCTGCCCGCACACATCCACCACGTCCGCGCCCGCCTTGGCTGCCGCCTCAACCTCCATCCTGCCTGCATCCATTATCTTCATGTCAGCGACAATAGTCTTTCCAGGGAACTCCTCCTTCAGCCTCCTGACCACGTCAAGTCCCTCAGACTTTATCAGGGGGGTGCCCGCCTCAATCCAGTCCACGCTTCCGGCAGCCTCCCTCGCAGACTTCAACGCCCTGTCAAAGTCCACGAAGTCGAGCGCCAACTGTACTACAGGCTTCATCGCAGTATATTTTTCAACACCACATAATAAATAGGAGATGCTATTGTTGGCCAAGATCCTGACGGTATTCGTGCTGCTGGTATACCTGGTTCGGCGTAACGTCAACGTGGGTTTGGCGTTGACTTCCGGAGCGGCATTGTTCGGGCTGTTGTTCGGGCTCTCCCCCCGGCAGATAGCATACACCGCCCTATACTCCTGCATAGACTCAAAGACCCTTAATCTGCTGGCGGTAGTCCTCCTGATAACCCTGCTCGGCAACGTGTTGAAGCGGATGGAGAACCTGCGGATGGTTGTTAAGAGCATGGGGCAGCTGGTTGCTGACGCCCGCATAGTCATGGCTGCGATACCTGCATTCATAGGCTTGATGCCCATGCCTGGGGGAGCCATGCTATCCGCCCCATTGACTGGCGAGGTCGCTGACAAGGTTGGGTTGGGCCCTGAGTCGAAGACTATGGTGAATTACTGGTTCCGCCACGTGTGGGAGTACACGTTCCCCCTTTATCCGGGGATAATACTCGCCAGCACGCTATTCGGCATAACCTTACGGGACATACTCCTCACGAACGGGCCGACCAACATATTCGCGGTTCTTGTCGGCATCCTGCTGATACTGGCTCCCATAGGGAAGCCCAAGTCCTCCGGCGGGAAACACGATAAGATGGCGGCCGTCTGGGCTCTCGTGAAGTCCATATGGCCTATAGCTGTTGTGATAACAGCCAACATCGTGTTTGGCGTGGACTTGATACTATCCCTCATCGCGGTTCTGACCGTCTTGTTCCTGCAGACCCGCTTTTTCAGGGGTTTCTCGTCGGCGGTATTCAGGGAGTCTGTGACACCCAGCCTCGTATTCCTGATACTGAGCGTTATGGTGTTCAAGTCTGTTATCGAGGAGACTGGCGGGGTCAGCCAACTCCCGGAGCTTTTTGTCGGCTACGGCATTCCAATACCCCTGATATTGTTCATAGTGCCGTTCATAGTGGGCATGCTGTTGGGCTTGACGGTCGGCTACGTTGGCATGACGTTCCCCCTGCTGTCTGTGTTCATAAGTAATGGGTCATTCAACTACAGCTACTTCATGCTGGCATATGTCGGGGGTTTCATGGGAGTAATGGCTTCTCCAGCGCACCTCTGTCTTGTGCTGACGCGGGAATACTATAAGGCGGATTTCAAGGCAGTCTACAGGAAGATCATCCCACTGGTACTGATGGTGTCGGCGTTCACCTGGTTCTTATACCTGGTCAAATGGCCTCTCTAGCATACTTCAGATTCTCTATGCCCTCATAGCATGACTCCCTGTACTGTTCCCTGTCGATTAGCCCGCATATCCACGGGTTCTTCGTCTCTATAGCCGCCCTCACGTAGCACCATTGTTCCGCCAGCTTCTTCCTGAGTTTATGGCATCTTATGGTCTTGTATCTTATGTCCTTCCTATCCACTTCACGGCCTTCGTCTTTAACAGCGGCTTCACCCCCCTCCACTGTCGCCTCCTCCAGCACTTCCTTGGTCTCAAGTATCTCCTTCTTGACCTTCATCTTTCTTATCCTTCTGCTGGACTTCTTCTCAACGGAGGGTTCATCCCTGACTCTCTTGTATATCCTGACTGATTTACCGCCGAAGGCGTCGTAGACGATGTGGTCTATCAGGAATTTCTCCCCTAACTGAGTCTTCTTCTCCTTGTCGTTGCCCCGGTCCCAGTTCACCAGGTAGTCGTCTCTGTCTGTCTTCTTCTCGTTGAAGTATCTCTCGCCGCTCACCATCTTGAATGAGTCTTCCCCGAACATCCTCCTGTAGAAGCTCACCTGGTGCTGCATCCCCGGCTCCACGATCACTCCCTCCGGATTCTTGCTGACAAGGTATTCCGTTGTCTCCCTTAGTCCCGCCTTCCACCTCTTGTACCTGCCGCTCTTGCCTATCAGCTCGTCGCTCATGAAGTATTCAGCATGTCCCGCAACCTCCTGGAGGCAGTAGAGTATGACTAGCAGCAGCGTAATGTACTTCATGTTCCCCTTGAATTCCGAGATTAGAATGCCGGAAAGCATGAGTATCACCGGGCTTGCGAAGTATAGTACCCTGGGTTCTATGAATGGTGTGAATCCGATTCCCACGAAGAATATTGTCATCACGCTCAGAAGGAAGAATTCCGGAAGCCTCCTCTCCAGCCTCTTCTCCCTTATGATGAACACAAGCTTCACGCCCATCCATAATGCGGATGCTGTGGACAATAGCACCAGTATGGGGTTGGCGCCGTAATTCCACCTGCCCATCTTGAACTCGTTCTTGTCCCTATCGTTTATGAAAGCGTCAAACACTCTTGTAGCGAAGCCCTTCTTTGTCTCACCTATCTCCCCCTTCTGCGATAGTTTCGTCACCTTCTGCTGCTGGTTGAATCCTTTTTCAGCGAGTTTGACCACGTACGAAAACACCTTGTCTTTCCCAACATCCTTGATTGTCGCGGTTATCGCAGGCGAGGCTACGAGCACTGCTATGGCTATCATCGTCACGGTGGTCCTGTAGTCCCTGTGGTTGAATAGCGCGTACAGCACGAGGTATGTTATGATCACGACCTCGTTGGTGTGGAAGAAGTAGAATGAGAACCCGCACAATAGGAAACCCAGAGTCTTCCACCTCCTATCCTTGTTTTCAGCGAGGGCTATGGCTGCGACAGGCATCATGGTTGCGGTCGGCACCCATATGTTGAACTGGTATGTGACCCACGATGAGTACAGGCCGAGTATCAGCGTGATTCTCGCAACCTTCTCGTCAAACCATGTCTTCGCGAGCTGGTGGAGGAAGAACAGGAAGACCAGGTTGTATGCTACTATCAGGATCTTAACCCAATACTCCTCGAGGAAGAACAGTTTGAAGAGCACTGCGAGCGGGAGTATGTACAGCGTATAATGCATGTATCCTTCATTGTCCTCGGTGTACAAGTCTATCTTGCCCTCAAGCATGTCCGCCGCCCGGTTGCTGCTGTCCGCAGCATCCCCGTTGAATCCTTTCGGGTAGAATACGAGCGTCGACTGGAAGATTATGCCAACCGCCACAGCAAGGTAGAATACCCTGCCTATCGTTTTTGCGTCCATTTCACCGTGGAACATGAATCTAATTCTATTAGACTAACTTGTAATAAATCATCCCCCACAGATTCAAGGCGGCGTCACCTTATGACATAGTGCATTACAGTATGGTCGCCGTACTGCAGTATGCCCTCCAACTGCATCTGCTTGTCACCCTCAACATTATCCTCAAAAGCGTTCTCCTTACCCTCAAGTATCATGGGGTAGACCATCACGTAGACCTCGTTCACCAGACGTTCACGCAGCATCCTAGTGTTCAACGCGGGATCCCCTTCGACGAGAATCCTGTGGAGGCCGTTATTGTGCAGCTCCCAAAGCGTCTTATCCAGGTTTACCGTGTGCTCGCCTATAACCAGGACCTCCAGATCCTCCCTCACCCCCCTTAAATCCTTTATCCTGCTTGGTGAAGCGCTCTTGCTGACTATCACCTTTATCCTCTTGCGCTCGTCCTTCAGTACGGCGGACTTTGGCGGCGTCTCACAGTGCTTGTCTATTATAACTATCTCCGGCTCCTTCTTGATGGAAGTGTTCACAGGGAACTCTGGATTGTTCCTCACTATGTCACCGGAACTCACGATTATCGCGTCTACCCTGCCCCTGAGCTCCTGCTTCCTGTATTCGTTAAGCCGGTTCTTGTGCTGGCCGCCTTCAACATGCTTTCCGTTAACACTCATGCACAAGTCCAGTATCACGTATGGCTGGGGCATTCAAGACACCAGTTAAGTATTAAAATCCTAGTTAAATAGGTTTTAAATGCCGTTTAAAGCAGCGTCCACTTCTTCAGACGTGTTTCTGAGCTTGATGTACCTGCTCTGCCCCCTGCCTTCAGCAGCCACGGTATCTATCAGCTTGTAGTACTCCAGCTTCTTTATCATGTCATTGTACTTCCTCACTCCGACCCCAGTATCCTCCTTAATCCTCTTGTACACGTCACCAGACTTCATGCCGTCGTTGCGTGATATCAGCTCCAGGAGATTCCTCTCGTCTTCATCAAGCACTTTAACAGTCTCCACCAGACCCACCCGCCTGGAGTCCTTTTCCAACGCCTCTTCCACATGCTGCTTGCTTATCCTCCTCTCCGAGTCCCTTTCAGCGAGCATAGCGGACCTGCGTATCAAGTCTATGCCCACTCTAAGGTCTCCCACCTCACTGGTTTTCCCTGCTATGTATTCCACCAGCTTGTCTGTGATGACTCCATCATAGAGTCCGTAGTCCACCCTCCTCGCGAGTATGTCGTATACTTCGCTGCTCGAGTACGGCGGGAAATATACTCTCACCGGGTTGAACACGCTCATGGTCTTAGCCTCCAGGTCGTTTATAATAGTCTCGTCTATCATTATGCCGATGACCCCCACCTTGTCGTAGCCGTACGTCGTGTGCGCCTTCAACAAGTCTATAAGCAGGCTGTCTATCGTCTTGTTCAGGAACAGCAAGTCCATCTCGTCGAGGCAGACGCAGAGGCTCTTGCCCTCCCGCTCCAGCTTCTTGAACACCTTCTCCTTCACAGTGTTCAACGGCTTACCCGTGTCCGGTGGGCTGTGCCCGAAGACTTCCTCATGTATCTTGGAGAATATGCTGAACCTGGTGTTGTTGTCCTCGCAGTTAACGTAAACAGTCTTCAGCTTGCCTGACATCTCGTTGACCTGATTGAACAGGTACTTCATGGCAGTAGTCTTCCCAGTCCCCGGGGGACCGTGTATCAGCGTGTTTATCGGGTTAACCCCCCTCAAGCCGGGCTTGATGGAGAGCGACATCTCCTTCAGCTGGTCGTCCCGGTGCGTGAAGTCGTCTGGCACGTAGCTTGGCGTGAAGACTTCCTCGCTCTTGAACAGCGTCTCGTCATCCAATAGTATGTCGGTGGGCCTCATCTTTCATCTTGATTTACTGTTTTCCCCTTAAAAAGAGGGGTCTGGGGCATTCCTGAGGGGTTTTCATGATCATATGGATTTTGGTATGAAGCCTAGGTGTCTGTAGGCGTACATCCTTTCTCCAAGCGTTGAGCCAGCCTCGTTGCATGCTGTTTTCATTTTTTCC
>JBDRLL010000008.1:0-34969 GCA_043813075.1 Candidatus Altarchaeota archaeon | reverse complement strand
GGCCTCATCCTGGCCACCGCCTTCTCCATGGTATCGCCCAGGACGTTCTTGGCGGCAGTCTTCACCAGCTCTCGGGCGAGCTTTATGTCGCTCTCGTATGTCACTGACACGGGAACGAAATCCCATATGAACGGGAAGTCTGAGGTGTAGTTGAGTATCGGCTCCATGAGTATGATGTTGTTGGGTATCGTTATCTTAACGCCGGTCGGGTCGTCGGAACTCATGTCCCTCCCGAACTCCCTGACCACCGTGTAGAACATGGTTATTTCCACCACGTCACCCTTTATTCCCCTGACCACGATACGGTCCCCTATTTTGTATGGACGCCTGGCGAGTATGACAAGCCATCCGACAATAGACGTGATAGGCTGCTGCAATGCTATGGCAAGACCTGCCGAAAAGACGCCGATGGATATGCCGAGAGACTGTATGTGGCCTGTGAATTGGGCCAGTATTATTATTATGGCCGTCACCCAGACGCCATAGTTCCAGGCTTTTAGGAGTATGCTGCGTGAAGGCGAGTCCAGGAAGAAGAAGAACTTGTTGACTAATGGCGTGCTGAGCTTCAGGAAGATGGTGGCGACGATGATGACCACTATGCTCAGCATAATGCGAGAGAGCGAGGATATCTGGGCGGGCGTTAGGGAAAGTACATTGACGTTCACTCCAAGATGTATTAGGCCGAGCAGTATTACGGTTATCAGTGATATTACTATCACCTTGGACTGGAGTTTCCCTATCTTTTCGAGATAGTTCTCGAATATCCGCCTCTCTGACTCAAGATTCATGCGCAGCTTCATGTTGTCGTAATGACTTAGATGCGTGGATTTATAATGCGTTGGAATCAATAATTACAGTGGTGGGGTGAGGCATGCCTGGGAAAAAGACTCCTTTATACGAAGTCCATGAGAAGATTGGCGCGCGGATGGTAGAATTCCACGGATGGCTGATGCCAGTCCAATACCATGGGCTGGTGGAGGAGCATAAGAGCGTCAGGAAGAATGCGGGGCTGTTTGACGTATCACATATGGGTGAATTCCTAGTCTTCGGGAAAAAAGCCGCGAGACTGGTAAACCATGTGGTGACAAACGACGTGTCAAAGCTGGGTGACGGGAAGTGCATGTACACGCCCATGTGCCGTGAGAACGGGACGATAATCGATGACCTACTTGTGTACAAGCACAATAAGGACCATTACATGCTGGTTGTGAACGCGTCCAACATAGAGAAGGATTATGATTGGATCAAGTCAGCCATATCGGAGTTCCCTGGCGAAGGCGACGATAAGGGGGTTGAATTGAGGGATGTTAGCGACAGCACCGCAATGATAGCGCTACAGGGCCCTAAGGCAGTTGAGATACTCCAGAGGGTGACTGAATACGACTTAAGCAAGATTGGCAGATTCAGCTTCGATGAGGATGTGATGATAGGCGACATCAAGGCCTTAGTATCCCGTACTGGATATACTGGGGAGGACGGTTTTGAGATATACGTGAACTCCAGCGAGGCCATAGACGTCTGGGATAGGATAATAGAGGCGGGGCACGTGGACGTGGAGCCTGCAGGTCTTGGCGCGAGGGACACGCTAAGACTGGAGGCCGGGTTGATGCTCTACGGCAACGACATAGACGATACCACAACGCCGCTCGAGGCGACTATCGGGTGGACAGTGAAACTTGATAAAAAGGATTTTGTGGGCAGGAGGGCGCTGGCCAAGCAAAAGAAGCAGGGAGTCAAGAGGAAGATGGTTGGCTTCGAGATGATAGAGAAGGGGATACCGAGGAGCAAGTACAAGATAGAGTTCGATGGGCGGGGGATAGGATACGTGACCTCAGGCACCCACTCCCCGACGCTTGACAAGGGCATAGGCCTGGGCTATGTGAAGCCTGAGTACAGTAGGTTAGGCATCATATTCGACGTAATCATAAGGGATAAAGCCCATAAGGCAAGGGTTGTTGAACTGCCGTTCTACAGGAAGTAAACCACTGCTTTTTAGAGATTATTACAAATATTTTGTGAGGTGAAGAGATGAATCTGCCTACAGGATTAAAGTATACTAAAGAGCATGAATGGGTTAAGAAGGAGGGTGACGTGTGCGTTGTTGGGATAACAGACTACGCGCAGAACGCGCTCGGAGACATAGTCTACGTTGAGCTCCCAGGCAAGGGGGATAACGTCGAGAAGTCGAAGAGCGTTGCGGTCGTAGAGTCTGTTAAATCCGTTTCAGACATCTATGCGCCGGTAAGCGGCGAGGTGGTGGAAGTCAACAGCCAGCTTGAAGACAAGCCTGAGCTCATAACCTCGTCACCCTACGAGGAAGGGTGGATGTTCAAGATAAGGATGAGGGATTCTGGAGAACTCGACGACCTGATGGACTCTGAAGGGTACTCTAAACACGTTGCTGAAAGCAGGTAGAGACGCTAACATGGATTACACTGGAAGCAGCCCCAGCGAACGCAAGTCTATGCTGGAATACATTGGGGTGGATAGCATGGACGAGTTATACGCTGATGTAAACGATAAGATCCTGCTGAAGAAGGACCTTGATGTTGAGGGAGGTTACAGTGAGGTGGAAGTCCATGAAAGGATTGTGAAACTCGCCTCTAAGAACAATACGCAATCCATGTTCACTGGCGCTGGGGTATACAACCATTTCGTGCCCTCAGCAGTGAGGCATGTGACAGGACTCCCAGAGATATATACGGCGTACACTCCATACCAGGCGGAGGTAAGCCAGGGAGTGCTGCAGGCACTCTATGAGTTCCAGACGATGATGTGCGAGCTCACTGGCATGGAAGTGTCGAACGCCAGCATGTACGACGGCTCCACCGCACTGGCTGAAGCCTGCCTGATGGCACACAGGATAAACAATAAGAACACTGTCATAGCGCCTGAGAACATCCATCCGGAATACATGCAGGTGCTTGAGACATACTTGAATACGGCCGGCATCCGCCTGGAAACCGTCGAGACTCAGGGAGGAGTGGTCGCGGATAACCTGGAGGAGCATGTCACAGATGATACCGCGTGCGTCATAATCCAGAACCCGAACTTCTTCGGATGCCTGGAGGATGTTGACGCCATCACAGACATAGTACACGACAAGAAATCACTGCTAATATCATGCGTCATAGAAGCCACGTCACTGGGCATAGTAAAGCCGCCAGCCAGATCAGACATAGTCGTCGGTGAAGGCCAATGCCTGGGCAACCCAATGTCGTTCGGTGGGCCGCACTTCGGTTTCATGGCAACCAGGATGGAGTATGTCCGGAAGATGCCTGGCAGGCTTGTGGGAGCAACGACAGACCGAGACGGCGAGCGGGGGTTCGTGCTGACGCTGCAGGCTAGGGAACAGCACATCAGGCGGGAGAAGGCGACATCAAACATCTGCACTTCAGAATCATTGAATGCCATAGCGGCTTCATCATATCTCGCCCTGCTTGGTCCTGAAGGCTTCAGGCACGTGGCCTTGAACTCGCACAAGAACGCATCATACCTTTCCATGAAGCTGTGTGAGTTGGACGGATTCGAGAGGGTGTACGACCAGCCGTTCTACAATGAGTTCCTATTGAAGTGTCCGGAAAGTGTTGAAGCTGGTTTTGACGTGAGCGTGTTCTATCCTGACTTGGATGGTTGCAGGCTGTTCTGCTGCACTGAAGTGGACTCTAGGGAGGAGATTGACGCGTTCGTGGGGGAGGTGTCTGTGTGAAGCTGCTTTTCGAGAAGAGCGTGGAGGGTAGGGTGGGGTGGATGCCACCTGAACAGGTGTCGGAATCAGTTGTAATACCTGAGTCCATGAGGAGGGGTAAGGTTGGTCTGCCTGAACTATCGGAGTCGGACGTGGTGAGGCACTACACCGCGCTCGCGAAGAGGAATTACGGCGTGGACACTGGATTCTACCCGCTAGGCTCCTGCACGATGAAGTATAACCCGAAGATAAATGATTTCACGGCAAGCCTACCGGGATTCAGTGGAATACACCCTTACACAAGAGTGGAGGATGCTCAGGGAGCGCTTCAAATCATGTACGAGCTGTCGAAAGACCTCTGCGAGATAACGGGAATGGACAGGTTCACTTTACAGCCTGCTGCGGGAGCCCACGGCGAGATGACTGGCATAATGATCATCAAAGCATACCTAAAGGATAAGGGAGAGGAAAGGGGTAAGATGCTCATCCCCGACTCAGCCCACGGCACCAACCCTGCGAGTGCGGCCATGTGCGGGTATGCGATAGTGCAAGTCGCCTCCAACAGTGAAGGAGAGGTGGACGTGGAATCCCTGAAAGAGCTGATGGACGATGATACTGCAGGCCTAATGCTCACCAACCCCAACACGCTGGGATTGTTTGACAGGAACATATGCGAGATAACAAGGATAGTGCACGAGAACGGGGGGCTGGTTTACTATGACGGGGCGAACCTTAACGCCATACTCGGGAAGGCGAGACCAGGCGACATGAACTTCGATGTCGTGCACGTGAACCTGCACAAGACTTTCTCAACACCCCACGGCGGCGGCGGCCCAGGAAGCGGGCCAGTCGGCGTGAAGAATGCGCTTAATGATTATCTGCCGAAGCCGACTGTGGAAAAGAACAGGAAAGGCTACTACTTTAACTACGACATCCCGAAGAGCATTGGGAGAGTGAGGGCTTACTACGGCAACTTCGGGGTGCTGGTGAGGGCCTACACGTACATAAAGGCTTTGGGGGGTGCCGGCTTAAGGAGGTCGTCTGAGGATGCGGTATTGAACGCTAATTACCTTATGAAGAAGCTTAGGGGAACGTATGACCTGCCTTTCGACAGGACGTGCATGCACGAATTCGTGCTGTCAGGCAGGAGACAACTATATGAAAACAAGGTGCATACGCTGGACATCGCGAAACGCATGCTGGACTATGGAGTCCACGCGCCCACAATCTACTTCCCGCTCATAGTCGAAGAGTCAATGATGATAGAGCCGACGGAGACGGAGAGCAAGGCCACTTTGGACGAGTTCGTCACGGTCATGGAGAATATAGGCGAGGAATGCAAGAACAACCCGGAGACGGTGAACACTGCACCGCATACGACGCCAGTCAAAAGACTCGACAACACGCAGGCCGCGAGAAACCCGGATTTACGGTGGATTAGGAGAGATTAATCAATCTGTTTTCCCGTCCAGCCATCCTATCCTGATGTTTTCACGCCAGTCGAATTCAGGGACATAAGGCTTTATATCGAGTAGTGGTGTCCCATCCAACACGTCAACACCATTAACCTTCAGGAGATTATCCTTCCTGCCAAGCAACTCCACAGTGGATATGCCAATGGGGTTTGGCCTCCATGGAGCCCTGGTGGAGAACACCCCACGTTGGACGTCATCCAGGAAAGGCTTTACTTTTAACAGGCGTTCTGCAGACTTGTGCAGGTGGTATAGGAGAATGATGTGGCTGAATCCTTCTATGTCTGATAAACCCTCAGAGTATTCCTGGAATACTTCAACCTCCCCTGATGCGTCAGACCTGGATGCCTGTATCGGTATTCCATCCAGTGTCTTGAATGGAGTGTGTATGACGCCTATATGATTGAAACTGGTTTTCGTCACAATATTTTCTCGACCTCACTCCATATGCCCCTGACATCATCTGCGACACCATTATCAGAGTATTCTATGATCGTCATGCATTCTACCATTGCGTCAGTGAATGCATCATCGTATGGTATTTTACCAACGAACGATATGTTTTTACCGCCACAGTATTCCTCGATATCATTTGTAATCTCCTCGTTCAAATCGTACTTGTTCACGCAGACGGCAGGCCGTACGTTGAAGTGCCTGGCTACGGCGAGTATGCGTTCCATGTCGTGCAATCCTGAGAGCGTGGGCTCAGTCACTATTAGGGCCATGTCCACACCGCCAATGGATGCTATCACTGGACAGCCTGTCCCAGGGGAACCGTCGATTAGAATCAAGTCCATGTTGTTTTCCACAGCAACCTTTCTCGCATTATTCCTCACATGGGTTACGAGCTTGCCTGAAGCCTCCTCTCCAGGGAACAGTCTTGCATGGCATAGAGGCCCTAGACGGGTTTTTGATATGAAAGCCTTTCCAGACACCTTGTCCACCAATTCAACAGCATTCTGAGGGCATATAAGCCGGCATACCCCACACCCCTCACATGACACATCATCCACAGAGTAGTCTACAATCGCATCGAACCTGCACTTTTCCATGCATTCCCCGCATTTAATGCACTTTGACTGATCTATCACAGCAGTCTTCAATGCCATGAAATCCTGCTCTTCAACCACCGTAGGATTTAGGAGTAGATGAAGGTCTGCTGCGTCAACATCACAGTCTGCGATAACCTTGTTCCCGGACAACCCGGCAAAAGCGGCAACAAGACTAGTCTTGCCTGTGCCGCCCTTACCACTGATTACCGTCAGCTGTTTCATCTTTTCCCCTGGATAGCATAAGAGACTTAACTACTGCAGTAGCACACACTGAAAAAGCCAGCACCCCAACAGCAACAACAACATTGTTTAGCAGGCCTGGCTTAACAACGAGAATCACACCCAGGCTAAGCATCATGAAGCCCGACAGCAGCTTAAGTATCCTGCCCTCCTCTTCCTTTAGCTTTCTTGAACCGAGGGTTATGGTGAACATCATCACGATGGTGAAAAGGGGCATCACGTAGACGATGTTGTATAGCGCGAGATACGTGTAGTATCCGGTGGTCGAAAGGTTGTTGAGGGTCAGAACCCTTGTGTAGACCATTGGGAAGCCGGCAGTGCACAACAGCTCATACGTGTTTGCGGCTATTGCCAGTATGGCAGTCCCCAAAACCATTGATGGCAACTCGCTTGCCTTAACGAGGTCCCTCATCCTACTGAAAAGCTTTGGCTTAGCTGACTCGGGTATGGACAGGGAGACCCCCTTCTTGAACCAGAAGAAGTCTTTTATGTTCAACAAAGCGACGATGAGGGCGATAATACCTGCTATTAGCGTGATGGCCTTGATCTGGCCGATGAATAGGAAGAAGTTCAGCCAGGCGGCCATGAAGAGGAAGTAGATGAATCCTGAGAAGAACACGAATATGCCGCCGATCATGAACATGCGTATCCTGGATCTGGCGTGGATTAGGAGGCTTAGGAGGAAGAATAGCACGAAGAACGCGCATGGGTTGAAGCCGTCCAGCCCGCCGATCACTATAGTGAATAGGGGCAGCGACATCTGGGTTGCGTCCACCTTCCCGATTAGGGGTATGTCAACTGAAGTGTCGTTCTGAGTGCCGTCCACACACGCGTCGGAACCGTTAACAAGGAGGATAGCGTCAATACACCCCTCTTGATGGCACTTGAGTAGGCGGTCATGTATCCTCGCGCCCATGCGAATGTTGTCGTCATACCCGAAGAAGACTTCGTCATCGATGACTGTCGCAGGCACGCCCAGAGGATTCTGGCCGCACGCCTTCACCATGTTGGAGTATAGCTCAGCGTTCTTGTAGTCAGAGGATATCTCATAGTACTTCACGGTAAGCCAAGGATACTCATTATCCAATGCCTCCATGAAAGGCTTCTCCGCGGCACAATGAGGGCACCCGTAAGCCCAGAACACGTAGGCAGTGACCTCATGGGTTGTGTTGGAGTCATTCTGCCCACTAACGGAGGGTAAAATGACGAGTAGGGTTATTAAGCTTATTAGTAGTGAATTCTTCATCCAACGACCTCTCTAATGGAATCTATCATACCGTTAAATATGACACTATATTTTGATAATTCGCTTATAAAAGGCACGCCTTTTGAATACAATTCAGCTATCCTACGGTCATAAGGGAGTCTAACCAACACAGGTATGTCGCGTTCACTGCAGTAATCATCGACACTTGAATCCCCTAGACCATAACGATTTATTGCAACGCCATAGGGTACACCAATGCTTTCGAGCATCTCAATGGCAAGCTTCATGTCATTAAGACCGAATGGTGTGGATTCGGTGACAAGCACACAGTAGTCACTGCCCTTAACAGACTCTATGACCGCGCAAGAAGTACCTGGCGGTGAGTCTAGTATAACGTCCCTATTGTGGTCAATAGCCGACTTTAGAGAACGTATTATTGGCGATGCCATGGCCTTACCTATGTCAAGTATACCATACGAGAAGTCTAATCCCCCTATTTTACATGACCTTACTTCACCTATCCGCATTTCCCTTTCACTAATCGCGTTTTTAGGGCATACGATACTGCATCCACCGCAACTATGGCATAGCTCTGGGAATTCAAGCATTGTCCTATTTGCCACTGCGAGAGCATTATACTGGCAGAATTCAGAGCATTTACCGCAGTAATCGCATAAGTCATGGTTTATGTCAGGCACTTTAACGCAGACATCCCTTGCCTCGAATGTCTCGGGCTTGAGGAATATGTGACAGTTAGGCTCCTCAACGTCACAGTCAACCAGATGCACATCCCCCATGGAAAGCGCTAGATTAACAGCGAGGGTCGTCTTGCCTGTGCCGCCCTTTCCGCTAGCAATAGAAATAATCATGCTAATGCCTTCCGCAATTACCTGAACCATGATGTTCAGACCGGAAATCGTGTCTAGTGCATGAGTTATCCTCAGATGCTGGCAAAAGTCCTCCAGCCTTCCATTGTTTGAATACCTGCCCAACAGTACCAGATGCGTCACAGTATACCTGTATGTTAAACTCACTGAACATTTCTATGGCCCTGCGGCCAAGGCCACGGCATATGATGACATTAACACCCGCTTCTGAGAGTATTTCAGGCGGCATTCCCATACCACCCATGTGTTGGCTCGTATTCTCTATGACTGTTATGGAATCGTCTTCATCATTAACTAGCGTGTACCTTGTAGAACGGCCAAAATGCTGGCTTAATTCCTCGTCCCATCCCTTGTCGCCGTCAGTTGGAAATGCTATCAGCAAGTCAATCACCTCTTATGTTAGTATTGCCATGGCGTCTTCCATGACCTCCGAACCCACGCGCCCCCATACCATGATGGCTTTCAACCGTGGGGCCTGATACATTGGTTAGTTCGCCGTTAATGTATTTCTCAACAGAGTCTTTAACTGTACCCTGTGACAGCAGCATATTGACTCCGGACTGTGAAAGCACGGTTGATGCGTTTGGCCCGAAATTACCCGCGATTACTGCTTCCGCATTCAAGCCAGAGACATATTGCGCTGCCTTGATTCCTGCGCCACCAGCCTCCATGAAACCGGGATTATCGGTTATCACAACATTTGATATCTCACCACCCTCGCATTCTACTAGCGTTATCTTGATGCATCTACCGAAGATGGGGGACACACTATCATCTAGCCCTCCTTTTGTCGTTGCAACTGCGATATTCAACTTAGATCATCCTCCACGATTATTTACCGGATATGCCCCACATCCAGTCACCCCCATATATCGTCTTCATCAACTCATCAGGGTTCTGACGCAGGACATCATTTGACTTGAATGAATACGTGTATTTCCCGATATACGCAATCAAAACGCCATAAGCATTTATCACATCGTTTATCCGCCCAGCATCATCGACGGCACCCTTGTCGGGATGGTGTTTTTTGACTAGACGCCTGAATGCATCCTTAACTTCCTTAAGTGTCGCATACTCTCCCAGACAAAGGGTTCTGCGAGCCGCATCTATCTCAGCATAGGAATGCATTTTAGGTATCAATCACCCCTGACCATCATAGAACCGCATTTAGCGCACTTTGTCTGGATGCATGGGGTGCCTCTGACATGCGGTTGAAGTGAACCACATTTAGGGCATACACACTTTGTCGGACCCCCTGGGCCCCCACCATGCATTCTTCCTCTCCCACCTTGTCCAGGACCCATTGCAGGGCCTCCACCATCCCTTCCAGGCATCATAGTCACCTCAGTTTAGTCTCTGTATCTTCCGGTTTCCTCTCCCTCACCACCGCAGTATTTACCTCGGTTAGCCCTCTTACCGCCGCCTGAACCATCCCTGTAGGGCGGCGATCGCTCATCCTCTTTCTCATCATCCAGCATTCTTAATCCTCTTCACCTTATTTCCACCACATTCAGGGCATTTTGGCTTATTCGTGGACTTTTCTTTCCAACGGTGGCCGTCAGCAGCACACTTGAACAAGGCCTCACCCTTAGCCAGGAAACTGCCGCCCTTTATCTCTATCGCCTTGCCGGTCAGAAGTGCTTCCGTTATTTTCCTGCGGCCAGACTTGAGCTCCCTGGACATGGTGCGTCGTGAAATCTTCATTTGTCTGGCAGCATCTTCCTGCTCCATACCCTCGAAGTCTACGAGGCGCATAGCCTCAAGCTCCTCGACCTTCAGTTCAACTGAATCCAGTTCCGTTAGCGGTATGCCCCTAGGCTTGAAGTAGTCAACATCAGGTTTTCCCTCGACATTACGCATGCACTTAGGCCGTCCACGGTCAACCATGATAAATAATAGACGGCAACAGTATATAAATGCCCATAAGGGCATTTAAGTGTTATCTGGATGTGCATAATTGGAATAAGACCCATATGCGCACTATATTTATATAGGGGGACATTAAATAGAGATAGGGTAACATGGAAGCTGAAGGCAATAACCAGACCGTTAAGGAGCAGACTGCGCTGATTTCGTTCGCTGTGTGCGTTTTCCTCGCGATAAACAAGGCGATGTTCGGCTACATGTCCAACACCAGCCTCCTGTTCCTGGATGCCGCGCACTCCCTGGTCGACTCGCTCACATCAGTTCTCGCATACGTGAGCATACGGATAGGGCGCATAGAATCCAAGGAACAATTCAAGCTAGTGCACCAGGTGGAGAACCTGGCGGCGATACTAATATCCTTCTTCATACTCTTCGGGGCCTATGAAGTATTCAAGAGAGCCCTTGAACCAAAGCTACTGTTCGACAACATCGTGCCAAACTTCCCACTCGCGATAGTCGGGACTCTGATAAGCCTCGGCGCATCATACTTCATGAGCAAATACAAGATACACATAGGCAATAAGACCAATTCACCCGCCCTTGTTGCAGACGGATACGACTCATATATGGACGTGTACTCGTCAGGGGCGGTTCTTATCTCGCTCCTCGGCTCCCTTGTGGGCATAGGACTGAACAAGATAGCTGGAGTGCTGATAGCCATAATGATAGCAAAAGTGGGCGTTGACATATTGTCAAAGTCAGCTAGAAGATTCCTAAAGGGGCTATACCAGGACATGGAGTCCGCGGAAATGAACAACATCGAGCAGGTAGGCCATGCCAGGATGGCTGTTGACATAAGGAAGTACTACAAGAGGCTTAAGAACCTCTGGAAATACACGATAGTGGCCTTGATAGTCGTATACCTGGCTTCAGGCATATTCGTTGTGGAGTCCGATGAAGAGGGTGTGGTGAAGAGGTTCGGCGTGCATACTGGAGAGATAATGGAGCCAGGACTGCACTACCATCTTCCCTGGCCTGTGGAGGCCATAATCAAGACCAAGGTCACGCAGGTGAACAGGCTTGAGTTAGGCTTCAGGCTGGAGAAGACACCGTACTCCGACTCTTTTGAACCGGAGTTCTGGGAGAGCGTACACACCACAGACAGCTACACGAAGGTGAGTGACGAGTCCATGATGGTGACTGGCGACGAGAACATTGTTGACGTGAACATGATAGTGCAATACAGGATAAGGGATTCCGCGGAATACCTCTTCAACACCAGGGAACCCCACAGGGTTATACGGGATGCTGTGGAGACTGCGACCAGGGAGGTCATAGGCAGGAAGAGTATAGACGAGGCGTTGACTGGAGGGAAGATGATGATACAATCCGACGTCGAGTCCATAGCGCAGGAGACCCTCGACGCCTATGGGGCAGGACTGGACATACTAGCGGTCCAGCTACAGGACGTCCACCCGCCGTCCGAAGTAGCCGCATCATTCAAGGATGTGGCAAGCGCCAGGGAAGACAAGAACAGGATAATAAACGACGCCAGGGCATACCAGAACGACGTGCTGCCTAAAGCCAGAGGCAATGCCGAGAAAATCGTGCAGGACGCCCAAGCCTACAGGACGCAGAGGATTAACACTGCCATGGGGGATGTCGAGAGGTTCATGAAGGTGTATGAGGAGTACAAGAAACACATGGACACAACCAGAACAAGGATATACATAGAGACCCTTGAGAATACACTCCCACAGACAAAGCTGTTCATAATAGACGCGCCAGACAACGGAGGAGGCAGCCTAGACTACTCGAAGCTGATACTCCTGAACCAGCTGGCATACAAGGAACAGAAGACAGACGCTGAACCAGATGCCGTGAACCCCATGTACGACCCCAATGGATATGATATGAGTGAGGAGGAAGAGTACTGGAGCACCGCAGACACGGAATTGACCGAGGACGAACTCATGAGCAGGATCGAGAAGGGCCCACTACTATTATGATAAATATGAACGCGAAAAACAAGAGGAAATGGACGGGCAAGTCGGCGATAGTACTCTCAGCCATAGTCCTAGCGTTCATGCTAAGCATGGTGTTCTTCATAGTCGACGAGACTGAGAACGTTGTGGTGACGCAATTCGGGAAGCCCGTAAGGATCATAACTGATCCGGGATTGTATGTTAAGCTGCCAGAGCCCATACAGAACATCCAGAGGTTAGATGCGAGGCTGATCACAAGCGAGTCATCCGAGTCGGAAGTGCTGTCAAGCGACAAGAAAAACCTTGTGATAGACTACTACGTCATATGGAGGATAAAGGACCCTTTGAAGTACATACAGACTGTCGGCAACGAGAAGGGGGCTAACTACAGGATAAGCGACATAGTATACTCAGAGATCAGGAGAGAACTGGGGTTATACGATTTCAAGGACATCATAAGCATCAAGAGGGACGATATAAACAAGAAGGTTGTGGAGTCCTCAAGAAGCAAGCTGGATGACTACGGGATGGAGATAAAGGATGTGAAAATCCGCCGCATAAATTTCCCATACCAGAACCTGGCACACGTGTTTGAGAGGATGATGTCTGAGAGGGAGATGATGGCCAACAAATACCGTTCCGAGGGAGAGGAGGAGGCGCTCAAGATAAACGCTGAGACAGACAGGCTTAGGCGGGTGATACTGTCTGAGGCATACCATAACGCCTCGGTAATAAAAGGCGGGGCAGACGCTGAGGCAGGGAAGATATACGGGCAGATATATGACGTGGACCCTGAGTTCTACCGTTTCATGAGGACGATGGAGGCTTACGGAAAGATAATACCCAAGGAGGACAATGTGATTATAACATCCTCAGAATCTGAGATATTCAAGTACCTGAAGGGGAAGGACTAAACCCTGTCAAGAATTTGTCGCATGCCTGACCATTTAATACATTGGTTTTATTATCGTGTCCTTCTGAGTATTATGTTATGGTGTCTCGGAAGCCTGACTGGCTGAGAGTTAAGGTGCCGGGAGGAAGTGCCTTCGGAAAGGTCAGGCAGGTGCTTAGTGAGAACAGCCTGCACACGGTCTGTGATGAGGCCTTGTGCCCTAATAAGGCGGAGTGCTGGGGTTCCGGGACCGCTACGTTCCTCATACTGGGAGACGTGTGCACTAGGAACTGCGGGTTCTGCGCTGTCAAGAGCGGTAAGAACGGGATGCCTTTGGACGATGAGGAGCCTGCCAGGCTCGCTGACGCGGTCAGGAAGCTGGGTTTGGCCTACGTAGTCCTGACTTCAGTGGACAGGGACGACCTGCCTGACAGCGGGTCGAGACACTACGCGGAATGCGTGAAGGCTGTAAAGGATGTGGGCGCGAGGGTTGAGGTGCTCATACCAGACTATGTTGGCGATGAGCTGGCGACTGTCGTCGGTTCCGGGCCCGAAGTCGTAGCCCACAACATCGAGGTCGTGAAGAGGCTGCAGGATTTGAGGGACGTTAGGGCCTCCTACGAGAGGAGCCTCCAGACGCTACGGGAGGTTAAGGACATCAACGACGGGGTTAAGACGAAGTCGTCCATAATGCTGGGGCTGGGAGAGAGCGAAGAGGATGTGTTAAGGACTATGGACGACTTGAGGGGTGCTGGATGCGATTTCCTGATCCTCGGACAGTACCTGCAACCTGGAAGCAAGCAGGCTCCGGTGGTTGAGTACGTCAGGCCGGAAGTGTTCACGCAATACGGTGAGGAGGCTGCTTTAAGGGGGTTTGATAACGTAATTTCAGAGCCGCTGGCGAGGACCAGTTATCACGCGGCAAGCCTATTTTAAGGTGTATTCGCTTTATCTTCTTCAACGATGTTCAAGGCTGTTTTGTTCGACATGGACGGCACCATAGTGGATTCAGTGCCTGCATGGCATAAGACGTTCAACATGGTGCTGAAGCATGCGGGTAGGGAGGAGATAAGCTACGAGTATTTCTGCGAGGATGTGCTCGGGCAGTCCACCGAGTACGACATCAAGAGGTTTTTCCCCATGTACACTCCAGAACAGCTGCTTGGGTTCTACGACCGCTTTTTCCCTGAGAACATATCGGAAGTTAAGCTGTTCCCGGAGAGCATTGAGGTCATCGAATACCTGAAATCCAGGGGCCTGAAGGTGGGTATCGTAACTAATACGCCTAGGGACTTGATGTTTCTGACGCTCGAACAGGTGGGGTTGCATGATCGTTTTGATGTGGTTCTGGGGGGTAATGACGTGTCTGTGGGCAAGCCTGGGCCGGATATCATACTGAAGGCGTGTGAGATTCTCGGAGTCGGTGTGGGCGATGCGCTGATGGTTGGGGATACTACCGCTGACACTGGAGCCGGCAGGAATGCAGGGTGCAAGACTGTTGGCATTGGTGTTGACGGCGACTGGAGGGTTGAATCGCTGGGGGAATTCATAGGCATTGCAAAAAAACTGATAAAAAAATGAGGTTATATTATATAAGACATATTTGTATTGTATAATATTATCTTATTTTTTATAGAATCCGTGTTTTTTTATTTCTGCGACAAATACATTCACGATGGAAGGCAGGCATACGCTGAAGGTGGCTGGCGGTAAACTCCTTAAGATAAGAATAAACGTTGATGGGGAAAAGATAAAGGACGTTGAAATCAACGGAGACTTCTTCGCGCACCCTGAGGAGGCGATAGAGAGGATTGAGGATGCAATCAAAGGGTGCGGCAAGAAAGACGTGGGGGATAGGATACGGGAAACGATAAGCGAGACAGGGGCGATACTCTATGGGATAGACGCGGAATCAATCACTAAGGCAATAAGCGAGGCGTGGGATGGAATGCAGGCTGCTTGAGACAGGATTCCAGAAGGCATCCTGGAACATGGGTGTGGATGAGTCAGTGCTGGAACACGTGTCAGAAGGCACAAGCAAGCCAACCCTCAGGATATACGGCTGGAGCCCCCCCGCAGTCAGCATCGGCTACTTCCAGAGCATCCAGGAGGAAGTGGACTTGGCGGCGTGCTGCGACATGGGAGTGGACGTCGTGCGCAGGATAACAGGGGGAGGCGCGGTATTCCACGACCAGGAGCTGACTTACAGCATCATAATACCGGAAAAAGAAGTTCCAGAAGACATACTAGAATCATACAGGCTAGTGTGCGGGGGAATCACTAGAGGCCTTGACTCACTGGGCATCGAATCCGAGTTCGCACCACTCAACGACATAGTCACAGGAGGAAAGAAGATCTCAGGGAACGCGCAGACAAGGCGTAAACACTGCATGCTGCAGCATGGGACGATATTATTGAAGCTGGACGTCAACAGGATGTTCAGACTGCTGAAGGTGCCGTCAGAGAAGATGAGGGACAAGATCGTGGAAAACGTGAAGGAACGCGTCACAAGCGTGAAAGACTGCCTTGGCAGGGAAGTGTCGTTTCATAAGGCTTCAAACGCAGTTGTAAACGGGTTCGCCCAGGCGATGAACCTTGAGCTGGAGCCCGGCAAGCTAAGCGAAAGCGAGATGAAACTAGCCGGTGAACTAGCGAAGACTAAGTACTCAAGTGAGGAATGGAACAACAAAAGATGAAGTACGATGCCGTGATAATAGGCGGGGGACCTGGAGGCTACACTGCGGCGATAAGGACAGCCCAGCTTGGCGGTAAGGCCATTCTTGTGGAAAGAGATGCCCTAGGGGGCGTCTGCACAAACAGAGGGTGTATCCCGACTAAGACGCTCTGGTCTGTGGCCAGGGACATGGGGAGGATGGATTCGCTGGCGAAGAGGGGCGTTCTCGTGGAGAAGAGCGGGATAGACTTCAACGCGCTCCTGAAATGGAAGAACCGTGTCGTGAGCACTACTGTTAAGGGCATAGAGAAGCTGCTTGAAAGCAACAGCATAGAGGTGGTATATGGCAATGCAAGGATATTGGACGTGAAAACCGTGGAGGCTGACGGCAGGCGGCTTGAATGTGACAACATCATAATAGCCACCGGATCCGTGCCCGCAGGAATACCAGGCATTGAGTATGACGGGGAATTCATATTATCCAGCGAGGGGATACTAGGCCTTGAGGAGCTGCCAGCCAGGCTTTTGATAATAGGCGGGGGAGTTGTAGGTGTTGAATATGCAACCATATTCAGCCGCCTAGGCTCTGAAGTAACGATAGTCGAGATGGAAGAACGGCTCCTCCCCATGGAAGACCCTGAAATTTCAGGGGAAGTCATGAAGAACCTAAGCAAGAACGCGAAGATACACGTTAACTCCAAGGTCTCCAGGACAGACTCGACCTCAGGGAAGGCGTATGTAGAGACTCCTGACGGGAGCATAGAAGTCAATGCAGATAAGGTGCTCGTGGCAGTAGGAAGAATACCGTCAATAAATAGGCAAGAGCTTGACGCGTTGGGTATAGAATACGATAACAGGGGAATCAAGGTTGACTCCCGTATGAGGACCAACATAACTGGCATATACGCCATAGGAGATGTTGCGGGAGGACTGCAGCTCGCCCACGTCGCATCCAATGAGGGGTTGGTGGCTGCCGAGAACATGATGGGCATCGACAGTGAGATGACTTATGATGCAATACCATGGTGTGTGTTCAGCATACCGGAGATGGCGAGAGTGGGTGTCACGTCACATGAGGCGGGAGAGCATGGTGAAGGCATGTTCCCCTACGCCGCTTCCGGTAAAGCCAGGTGCGAGGATGCACGCCAGGGATTCGCGAAAGTATTGATTGACAGTAACCACCGCATCATAGGGGTTCATCTTGTCGGCGAGAACGCGTCAGACATGATAGCTGAAGCCGCCCTGGCGGTGGATAGGAGGATGACTGCAGAGGAATTCGCAGAAACCGTGCGCGCGCACCCGACATACCCTGAGATAATACTTGAAGCGGTCTTGGACGCCATCAACTCCGCCATACACTTGCCGAAGGATTAATCAATCATATCTCGTAGTTGCCCCATATCTTGCCTGAACTCCTGTGTGTGTGGTCAGACCGGTTATCGTAATAATCAATGACCATATACAATTCGAACCTTGTTCCAGGATTACCAGGAGACAAGTCCCTCATAGTCTGAAGGCGGGACTCTCCAGCAGGAATAAGCAGGGGCGCACAGCTCCCGCAGTCATCGGTAAAACCGCCCATAGACGCGTTATAATACAATACGGTCACGTTAGAGCCGACAGTGTTCAGGAGGGAGACATACAGGGTCCCGTCCTGAGTCATCACAAAATCGTTGGGAACGACACCCCAGAAGCCGAAACTACCCGGCTTCACAGTCTCACCGATGCTGAAGAAACCCCACTGCCATGCGACTATAACCGCGATGACTATGACCAGTATGGCCCAGCCATACGTCATGAGAAACTCTATGGAAGACTGACCCCTCCGTGAGAGACTATTAGACATCAATAAACATTAAACCAGAGGATATAATAAAGTCAATTAGCGGACTTGGAATTCAAGTACTCCTTGAAGTCCAGGAAAGCCTTCTCAGTAGGCTGGATGGATATTGCCTTGTCAACAGCCTCCATAGCCTTACCCAGTGAATTAAGATAAACCAGCGACCTCGCCATGCCAAACCAGGACCATGCCGCCGAATCATTTATGACCACAGCCATGAAATAGCACTCGAAAGCCTCCTTGGGGATCAGCATCTCCTCCAGAATAGAGCCCTTCTCATGCCAGAACTCGGACTTGTCAGGGTTGATTTCAATGGCATCCTCGACCTCACCCAAAGCCTTGTCCAGCCAGCCAATCTCCTCATATATCTCGGCCTTACGCAAATGCGGCCACGGATTCATGTAATCCGAGACAGCCGCAGTATTAAGAGAATTCAACGCCTCCCTGACTTCGCCCTTAGCCTTTAAGGCCATGCCATGCATTATCCACAGGGTGCTGTCGCCAGGATTTTGCTCTATCAGTGATTCAAGACGGACTACCGCATCATCCACGCGGTCGGAGTCTATCATGCCTGCGATATCACGGTATTCGCCCATCAGGCCGTCCATAATAATTATTGGGTTTGGCCCTTTTTAAGGGGCTTTCCCCGCTATTTTCACAGCCATTAATGAGAGTTCAGTCATCTCCGCTATGTTGAACTTCCCGGTGTTTATGATCAGGTCGTATTGCGCCAGATCCGACAGGTCTATCCCGTAGAATTCCATGTACCTCTTAAGCTCGCTCTCCTCCCTCAACCGTATGTCACGGGCCGCCTCCTCAACGTCCCCGTACTCCTCACCCCTCTGCATGACCCGCCTCGCCCTCTCCTCGATCGGCGCGGTGAGCCATATGCTTAAGTCAGGGTTTAGGAAGTGCCGTGAAAGCCTGCCGTCAACCACGCAGTCTCCAACAGCCCCGCTCTTCTGGCGCTCGTCTATCTCACGGTCGACTTCAGGATTTTCCTCAGCATACTTGGAGAACTCGATGATGGTCATCCCCCGCTCAACAGCCATTGAACGCATTATCCCCCCAGCAGAAACATGCTTGAAGCCCATCATTTCAGACAGCCTCTTCGCTAGGGTTGACTTACCGGATGCCGCGGAGCCTCCGACAGTTACTATCATTTCACTCCTTCTTCTTGCGGGAAGACTTCTTCACAGCCTTCTTCTTGACTGCCTTAGGCGCGTCTTCCTTCTTCTTTGACGCTGCCTTAGGCTTCCTGTAGGACTTGTCCTTATGCTTCCTTGAAGTCTTCTTCCCTGACGCGACACTATTGAACCATCCGCGAGGAAGGAATTTCTCCAACGTAAGGTCCCTGCCGACTTCAATGTCAGAGTAGTCCTTGCCAGAGTATTTTACCCCAGTCCGGGTCACATACTTTGCCATGTCATCCAGGCATTTGTTGCACAATTCCCCGGAGTACGGTTTTCCGGGTGCCTTACCGGACTTGCTTGTGTTACGGACCTTGGCTGATGTGCCTGCCTTAACGCCAGCAAGTATCCTACCGCACCTACCGCATTTAGCTGCTCCAGAATCCTTCCGCTTGTAATGGGTTACAGTCCTCCCGCCGGGAGACTTCTTCTTTATCTTCTTTGTAGACTTCGTTCTTCTGCTTGGTTTAACCATTTCACAACCTCTATGTTAGTTTAAGTGCTTTATTCAATATCATGGACACTATCATGCTGCAGAATATGTACCACCCCAGCCAGCCGAGACCATCACCGATGATGGGCAGCATATAGGGGAAAGTGACTACCATACCGACCTGAGCGTAATTGTTCCTCAGCCACCCGAAGACTATAAGGAACGGGACCATGGTATACAACATTGGCTTGAAGCTGTGCTTCATCTGATCCATCATGAGCTCGCTCAGGTGCTGCTGGCTCTTCTTCATTGTCTTCAAGTCCTTGTTTTTCTGCGCCTCCTTGATCTTCATCTGATGCTCCTTAATCTGCTCCTTCTGCTCGCGGAACTTTTCCTTGTCTATCGTAGCGGAACGCACAAGCGTGCTCATAAGAGACATCGCTATGGAGATTATGCCTATGATCACGCCGTCGTGTGTTAACTCAATCATTTTATTTTAATATCCCCAAAAGCTCTCCCGCCGCCCTTTCCAGGAAACCGTCAGGCTTCCATATGACCTTAACCGGCGTTCCAGTAAGGACAGAGTACGCTACCGCCGCACTCCGGTTTACGCTCTGATGCCGCTCTATACCCTCAAGATTGTCGACCTCCCTCCTCCTGAAGTCGCCGTCCAAATCCTTCTTCCTAAACTTGTTGACGTCCTGCGGCCTGCTCTCCAAGACGACTATCACGTCAGGCCTTAATTCCTTCAGAACCCATTCAGGCATGCCGGGGATGAATCCCTTCGGAGTCTCGATAGTGCTGTGCGTGTCGAGTATTATGTCGCCATGGTCAGCCATCTTCCTTATGTTCTGAGCGGCCTTCTTCTGGATTTCAATCTGCTTCTCGGTTGGAAGGGCCCTCATCTCGTCCCTGTGCTCTACAAGGCCGTTTTTCTGGGCCATTTCAAGCATCTGGTCGCCGAAATTGATCATTTCGTATGAGACTTTAACGCCTTCTTTTTCTGCCTGCTCAAATGACTTTCTGACTACAGTCGACTTTCCTACACCCGGTACTCCTGTCATAACAACTAGCATGTAAATCACCTGTTAAAAATGTGACTATATTTTAGAATAGCATGCTTAATAAAACTAATTATTGGGGGGTGGACTGGATTTTACCCCCGTAATAACCTTCAGCACAGTATATCTCAATCGAGTCTAAAACCGTGCTTAAGTTCAGGTCATCCCCGGATTCGGACTTGAATCTGTCTGGATCCATGCTTATCCGCTCACCCTCGGGAATCGCCACCGCGTCATAGGTCCAGTTTTCATTCACTATAATCCTGCAGCCGGTATATTCCACCTGACCGGTGTTCCTCAACTCGAACCTTCGCTCTTCAGGATACTGGAGTAGCTTCAGGCTAAGGCTCTGACGGGCCTCTATGCACCCTAGGCAGAACAACACCAGGATTACGATGAGGGCTTCTGACCGCATGTTCGAGTATTATTAAGCGATATAAATTAAAAGGATGGGGAATAATATGATAACTGGTAGAGATGGATTGCCCTAAAGACGGTAGCATCATGGTTGAGAAGCATGTTGGTAAGACTAGGCTTGACTTCTGCAGCGGATGCAACGGCATCTGGATGGACTGGGGTGAGTTGGGTAAAATATCTGGAAACACGGTCACAGAGCACGAACTCAAATACAGGGGCAAGAGCGGCCGTCGCTGCCCTAAATGCGGGAGGCAGATGAATAAGGCGGACATACACTCCGTGATAGTCGAAGAATGCAGGTGTGGTTTATTCTTTGATGCGGGTGAGGCTGAGGACGTGATCGGGAGGAAACTGACCCTGACCAGGGAGATGAGGCTGAAGCGGAGTCAGGTGGACGAACTGATGGAGAAGGGCAGCATACTGGTCGGGGACACTGAACTGTTCATTGAGGAGTAGATAGTCCAGTGCCGGACGCCCTCATGATGTCCAGTAGATCGACTTTGACCACTATCGTCTTGTTGGCAAGCTCGTTGTTGTAATCCAGCGTGAAGTTCTCCTCATTAACGTCGGTTATGCGGGCGATGCCGTACTTGGTCACTACCCTGCCGGTGGAGGGGCTGACTATCACGTGGAACTCGTCACCAGTCTCCTCGATGACTGCAGGACCGAAGTTGGTTTCAAATGATGTGACCGAAGGCAGCCCGTATTCTATGTAAACGCTATCACCTGACAAGTTAACGACTGTTATGGGCCAGTCCACTGAGGACATGTTTTTCGAAAGCGTGTATACACCCCCCAATGCGGGTTTTGAGCCGATATCCCTCTCGAATATATCGCGGGCTATGCTCTGATATCTGGGAATCCTCTCGGTCCTGGACAGCAGGAAAACGTATTCATCCACATGCAGGCCGTAAGCCTTCAGAGGCTCTATTGTGAGTGTCCTGCTGTCACCGACAGACATGCCGATGACGCCAGTCTCAAGGCCCTCGATCGCGGTTCCGGAGCCGACTTCGAATGTGACAGGACCATAGCCGGTGTCGTCCCCAAGCATGTACGCTACGGTCTTGTTCGCCAACTCCTGATAGGATGTGTCGTACATAACACCATCCTCGTCCCATATGACGTAGTGGACGGTCACCACGTCACCCTCAGCCGCAACAAGGCCCATGTCACGTATCACCAAGGGGAGTGTTGTTGCAGCAGCAGCAGCTTCCCGCACCTCAGCCAATGTCGTTGAGGTGGATGCTGCATATTCCACCCGCCCGCCGGCCATGAAGTTCTGATAGAACAGCAGAAAAGCTATTGAAGCCAGCAGCAAGACGGCCAGAATCATTAGAGCGTGTGTTGCTTTCAATTCCAACAGATATCTTAGATATACTCCTAAATATACTATATGGTGGGGGAGTATAACCCGTGCATGAAGTGCGTGAATGAATGCTGCATGTACGACGTGCCTTTGAGCATAACAGATACTGCTAGGATAGCGGGCGGGACTGGATTGCATCCGAGAGAGTTCGTGAGGAAGGTCTCGGTCAATGAGGCGGAATCCCTTTTCACAGAGATAAGGTCTGGGAGAGAGTACTACTACTTGTTCCTAAGGAAGAACGATGAAGGCTACTGCGTGTTCCATGAAGAGGGTAAGTGCGTGATCCACGGGTTCAAGCCGTCCATATGCAGACTCTACCCGTTCACCATGAATGGCCGCGACATTTCAGTGAGGAGGAATACCATATGCGGGAGAGAATGGAATGTTAAGGGGATTGGTAGGGCAGGCCTTGCCTCGATAACCAACGACTTCGTTACGTACGCAAACGAGTTCAGAACCCATGATGAGATGGCACGCGGCTGGAATAACGGGGATGCCGGAAGCTTGGAAGAGTTCCTGGATAAAGTGATCATGGAGTATGCTGCTGAGCGCTCACTATACGCGTCATCCTGCAGCAGTGATTCTGGAACACAATGATCGCGACCACTGAGGAGGCAATGGAAGACACGAGTATGCCGTACCATACGCCTGAAAGGCCCATATACGATGACAGGATGTATGCTAACGGCACGCTGAGTATTATGACGCGAAGCAGTGTCAGCAGTAAAGAGGGTATGGGGTGGCCGGAGCCGAGGAAGGCTCCTGAAATAGACATGCTAAAGCCCACAACCAGGTAGGAGAATGTCACTATCCTCAGGAATGATGATCCATAAGCTATCACTAGGGGGTCGGAGTTGAACAGGGCCATTATATCCCGGGAGAATACGAAGAATACCACACCCAACAGGCTCATGAATACTGAGGAGATAAGCCCTGCCTTCATAGTCATCTCCCTCGCCCGGTCATATCGGCCAGCACCCACGTTCTGGCCTACGAGAGTCACTATCCCGACTGAGATGCCGAGGCCTGGGAGTATGGCGAGGCTGTCAAGCCTGAAGACAACGCCGAATGCTGCAAGCGCTTCAGTGCCGAAGCCGGAGACTATCAGAGTGAGGAGGAACATTCCGATGCTCATGAACACGTTTGAAAGGGAAGACGGGACTCCGACATAGAATATGCCCTTCACATACTCCATGTTAAATGAGAAGCGGGGGAAAGCTAGCCTTATCCAGGATTTCCCTGAGAGGAAGTATAGCAGTATTATCAGAAGACCTACCGACCGTGAGAGGACAGTCGCATAGGCTGCGCCACGGACGCCCATGCCCAAGGTGAAGATGAAGATGGGGTCCAGTATTATGTTAAGTATGGCGGACAATGACATCACTATCATGGGGACGTGCATCTCACCCTCACCCTGTATGATGCTGTTCCCGACCATGACGGTGAATATCACTATGCTGCCGAAGAGGATTATCGTTATGTACTCCATCCCCAACTGCCGGACATCGCTCTCAACACCCATCAAGTCGAACAATGGGCCTGCTGAGATGACTCCTACGAAAGTGAATATTATGGAGAGCGCTACTGCTAGGAGGAACGCGTGCTCCGCCACCTGACCTGCCTTCTCAAGGTTCTTCTCACCCACAATCCTTGCTATCAGCGACGTGCTGCCGACGCCCAACCCGGTGCTGAGGGATATTATCAGGAACACTATCGGGAAGCTTATGCTGACTGCTGCGAGGGCAGACGCGCTTAGCTTGCCGACGAAATACGCGTCAACTATGTTGAACGTGCTCTGAAGCGTAAACGCCACCACCATTGGCAGTGAAACAGATACTATGGTCTTTAAAACACTACCCTCAGTAAGGTCCTTGCCCATCCAGAATAAGATTGAAAACTGGCTTAAAAATCACTGGCCTGCGAGGCCGTGAAAATAGGGGTGGAACCATTTATTAAGTTTTTGTCACATTAATTACTGTCATGGACGAGGAATCTGAATGCAATTCTCCGGTTAGGCTTCTGGTTTTGGACGTGCTGAAGCCGCACAAGCCTAATATCGTCGACTTCGGGAAGAAACTCTGCAGAGAACACAAGGTGGATAACGCAATCATTTCAGTGTACGCTGTGGACGAAAAGACCGAATCCCTCAAGATGACTATCGAAGGGGAGAACATAGACTTTGACAGGATAAAAGACCTGATTGAGGAAAACGGGGGCGCAGTCCACAGCATAGACAAGGTGATGGTTGGCAACAAGCCGCCGGGACCTGAGAAGGCTTGAAACAAGGATAGACGCGTCAACAGGATGTAAATGACTGTCAAAATAAGAGAAATTCTTGAAATACTGGGGAAGGAGGATATCGCTAGGAGATACTTTGTGATGAACTCCTTCGACGGGGCTCTGACCATACTCGGCATAATAGCCGCACTCTACCTCTCGCATGTGACAGAAGCGAAGATCATAATAATCTCTTGCATGGGCGCTGCCGTCGCCATGGGAGTCTCAGGGTTTTGGGGTGCTTACTCGGCGGAATATGCTGAGAGGCTTAACAAATTCAAGGAGCTTGAAAAGCACATGATGAAGGATCTGGATGGCACCAAAGTAGAGAAAAGCATGAAGGTTAAGACGGTTGTGATAGCGATGGTAGACGGCATATCACCGGCACTAGCATCCATCATAATACTAGTCCCCTTCTTCCTGTCCAGATCCGGCGTCATAAGCATAATAGACGCCTACCACGCCTCAATGATACTTGTGGCAGGCATACTTATGGGCATAGGAGCGTTCGTCGGGTCGATAGCCAAGGAAAACACAGTCAAAAACGCGTTTAAAATGCTTTCCGCGGGAGTCATAGTGGCGGTGCTAAGCGTGGCACTTGAATCGATGAAGGTAGTCTAAGCTAACGGAAGCAAATCTCAGGGGAAAAAACACGCACATATTTTTTAGTCTGCCGTAAACAACCAGGATATTGGTTGCAGCCACGATGATGTGATAGTTAATTAATAACAAAATCCATAGAATAAAAGGATTTGCGGAATGCTGATTTTATCCTGCGGATGGCGGGAGAAAAAGGTTTAAGAGACGTTTATGATGGATGAGAGGGGGGGGAGTATAGTCGTCATAGGTGCGGGGATAACTGGTTTGACTGTCGCATATGAGCTTTCTAAAAGAACTGATGAAAAGGTAATTGTCGTTGAGAAAAACAGTTACGTCGGCGGACTTTCAGCCACATTAAGGGGGGGAGGGGTCAAGTACGATCTTGGTTCGCACAGGCTCCATAAGAACATCCAGCCAAGGGTATTTGAATACATCGAATCGGTTCTGGGTGAAAAACTCTTGAAACGACCTAGGGGGGGTAGGTTTTACTTTAACGGCAGATACATCGACTATCCCCCAAACATATACACCATAATCAGAGACTTCCATTATAGCGGAATCGTGAAATACGGTTTAAGCTATCTGAGAGGACATTTGTCCATTTCAAAGAATGGTGATGATAATTTCGAGAAGATAATGCGTAGGAGAGTTGGGGACGAAGCGTATAACTCTTTTTATAGGGATTACGCTAGGAAGCTGTGGGGTAAGGAGCCGGACGAAATGTCTCTGGACGTGGGTAGGAGAAGCAGGTTTCTTGGTGGACTAGAGCTGTTCACTAAGGTCCTGTTCAGGAAAAACGATTTTTACTACTATCCGAGGGAGGGGATAGGCAGTATCTGCGAAAGGCTGAGGGATAGAATAGTCGAGGGTGGGGGAGAGATACTCCTCAACAGAAGAGTCAGTGAGGTCAAGGTCAACGACAAACGTGTTGAATACGTTAAGGTTGTGGATGATGAGGGGGTAGAGCGTACTATCGAGTCATCGATAGTGATCTCAACGATGCCCATAGACGAATTATATAACATGATGTCTGACGTGGATGAGGAAGAAAAGCTCGAATGGAGGGGGGTTAGGATAGTCTACATCCTGATGAAAGATGAGATTAAGCATGAGAGCGAGACATTCTATTTCCCACAGTCTTCTGTCGTATTCGGGAGAGTTTCAGAGTTAAGAAAGTATTCACCATACGTAAATCCAGAAATGAATGAGACGCTCCTAACGGTGGAGATACCATCGAACAGGGGCGATGACATATGGGAGATGAGTGAGGAAGACGCACTCAAAGTTTGCGTAGAAGAACTCGTTAAGGTTAAGATACTTGATAAGCACCCGAATATAGTTAAGTCTTTTTCAGTTAGGATGGAGGACGCGTACCCAATATTTGTAATCGGATGGCGGGATAAATTCCAAAGGATTTACGATTCAGTTAGCAGGATAAAGAATCTGTTCACACTCGGAAGATGCGGATTGTTTCTGCATTGCAACATAGACCACTGTGTGATACAGGCCTTAGAGCTTACTGACTTCATCCTAAACCACCTGGATGAGGGGAAGGATTATTGGTGGAAGAAGTCATACAGATTCTTGAAGTTTTACGCTAGGGAGTGAGAATGTCTGTGGATTTTAAGATTAGGGATTTTCTATACCCTGCCTCAATCATAAAGTTAAGGTTGTTTCTCGAGAAAAGCCAGTGGTTCACTGAGGAAATGCTGAGGGAGTACCAGTTTAAGAGGCTGATGATTATCCTAGACCACGCATACAGAAAAGTCCCTTATTATAGGAGAATGTTTGACAAAGAGGGGATCAGAGTGAAGGATGTGAAGCAGCTGGAAGACATCGAGAGAATACCTCACCTGACCAAGGACATGGTCAAGGATAATTTTGAATCACTTCAGGCAGTTGACATAGAAAATTATGGGCCGCAATTGAATAGGACGACTGGGACGACCGGGGAGCCGGTGAATTTCTTCTTGGATAAGACATCCAACATACTTGAATTCTGCTATTACTGGAGATACTGGTCATGGGCAGGTTATAGCATATACACGCCATTTGCAGAATTCTCCCTTCACCACTTCCTTGGGAAGAAGGATGGACTGATGGATTACTCGCACATGACCAGGAGATTAACCCTCAACCCAGCTCAAATGTCTTACGATAGGATAGATGATTTCGTTGACATAATAAGGAAATATAAGCCGGTTTTTCTAAAAGGCTCGCCATCCACAATATACATGTTTGCCCTCCTAACAAGGAGAAGAGGGCATGAATTATCGTTTAAAGCGGTTTTCACGACAGGCGAGCTCGTGATACCTTCACATAGGGAGACAATCGAAAAAACGTTCAAATGCACGCTGATAGACTCTTATGGCCACATGGAGCGAACAGTAGCCGTTTCACAATGCCCTGAGAAGAGCTACCACATAAACTCTGAGTATGGGATAATGGAGGTTATGGAAAACCCAAAGCTATCCTCGAGACATAAGAGGGTGGGGAACGTCCTTGGGACGTCACTACACAACTTTGCCATGCCATTGATACGATATGAGATAGGGGACTTGGTGGGGATAAAACGAAAGGATACTGGATGCGGATGCGGGAGGGGACTACCAGTCTGCGATGAAATACTTGGCAGAAAACAGAATATCCTCGTCACACCGGACGGGAGGTTTCTGACCAATATTTTCATACTCTTCAATGAGCTAGTAGGGATAAGGTGGGTTCAGATAATCCAGGAGAGTATTGATGAAATAAGGGTGGATTTGATTGAGGGGGGGGACTACCAGCCCTCAAGCGAAGAGAGGTTTCTAAGAACCCTAAAAGATTTGGTTGGTGATGGAATGCACGTGACAGTAGACCATTTGGACGGGGATGAACTCCCGAAGAAAAGGGCTAATAAGTACATACCGGTCATATCAAGGATAAATATTGAGAGAGAATACCAGTAGTAAAGGACTAATAAAATGGCGCTTGAAAAATCGGGTAAAGACTGTAGAGACTGCAGATTATATAGAGCATACCAGAAGTATCTTCTCCTCCGCGAATCAATCAAGTCCCAGTTGTCAGTATACGTCCTCATATTCATTTTCATGACCACATACCTGGCGTACATCATACACAACAAGTCGCTATTCGAGTGGGATCCTGCAATGTACGGCTCTTACTCGGTCTATCTATACGACCTGCTGATAAACCAGCAGGACAGGTGGTTCAACATAATGATTACTATGAGCACATGGAGGGCGCCGATGATTGCATGGATAGGGCAGTTCTTTGTGGGCATAGGCAGGATGATAGGGTCTGTGGACACGGGCCTTCTACTTTCAGTATTCATAACTAACCTGATAATGCTATTCATGCTGTATAGCATACTCAAACACCTATTCAAAGACACTATCATCTCTTTCATAGGGTGCCTATTCATAATGTCAGCCCCCCTGTTCGCTGGAGTTGGAACGAGGTTTTTCACGGAACCACTCCAGACACTCACAGTAACATGGTTCATGTACATAAGCATCCGTTCCAGAGAATGGGATAGCCTGACTACAGCACTAAACCTCATAACAGCAAGTTCCTTCGCACTACTGGTTAAGGTGTCGTCCCCAGTATACTGTATTGGACCTGGGCTCATAGCCATGGCATACATGTTAAGGAGAATATCGGCCAAGAGGGAGTACACGAAAAAACACATCATCCACGCAATGATATCATTGATGATTGTCTTTATGCTCGTGAGCTGGTACAACTTCAACCTTCAGACAATATCCACTCAACTCAAGAACAACACAAAAACACCGAACGACGTGACAGACAACGTAATGTTTTGGCTGATAGGATTTTGGCTGGACAATATAGAGTTAAGTTTCTTCATGCCGATAAACTTGTACATCACCGCCATACTCTTCATTACAGCAGTATCGGCGGCGCAATACAGGAATATAGAGCGTATAAAGACTTATGCCGGATTGAATCTACTGCAGATTGGGATAATAGCAGTCATTATCGCGTCAATAACAGGAACAAATGCGGAACACATAATACCTATCGCACCTTACCTGGCTTTGGCGACATATTTTATTGCATTAGTCCACTACACGATATCAAAGCGTGGTGAGGAAGACAATATTCAGAATGTTTACGCGGTGATGAGCATCACACAAATATTGTTCTTCGTATTTGTTTACTCTATTTTCCCGAACATAGACATGAGATACCTGCTCCCGATTTCGCCATACATAGTGATAATGATTTGCTGGAGCCTGAAGCAGATAGGGGATAGGCGAGTGAGCATGATCGTGTTCTCAGCTTTCACAATACAATTCCTGATCATCAACAGCATATTGTTTGGCATAATCACGCCCAAAGACTATATTGACCCCTATTGGGTCATACCCATAGACAGAGAAGGCTATAATGCGGAGAGGGTTGAGGACATACTCAGCATAACATGCAATGAGCACACCAACCATAGGACGATAATAGTCGGCACCAGTGAACGCGAATTCAACCCATTCACCCTGCAGTATCATGAAAGAAAGAAAAATGCGGGAACGAACATACTGTGCAACTACGTATTCGTGGAGGGATTAGACCAAAACTTTGACAGGAATGATCCCGAAAGCCACATAGAAGAGACCTACGCGCAGATGGTGAGGCAGAGGCCATCATATTATGTAACATCCAGGGAGATATATCTTGACCCTGATAAAGGACTAAACCGAGGGTTTTACCAGCCCATAACGGCGATAATAAGGGGAAGCGAAAGGTTTGAGAGGCATCCTTTGCCGAAGTATCCGGAGATAATGATAATGCGTTATAAGCGATGAGGAGGTCGTGATCAGACACTGATGTTCTCAGAGTACCATTTTCTAAACGATTTTGTAGAGTAATTCTTTGCACCGAAATTATTTATGGCATAATACTCATTCTTCTTTTCACAAACAGGCAGTCCTGGGATTAGGAATATCTGCCTTTTCGAGTGAAACGCCTCAGTAAGGGTTACGCCACCAGGTTTTGTTATGATTGAAGCGCATACACCCATCAATGGGAGTAAAGAATCCACCGTACCATAGACCATAAGGTTTTCACCACGACGTGATAATAGCCTTTGGAAAAGTCTATCGTTTGCACCGCACACAACATGTATTTTAGGCGTCGGACGGACTTCAAGCAGATCACTGACTATATCCTCTATATCACCTAGACCCCAGCCACCGCCGGTGACAAGGACGTTATTAACATCACCAACACCAGAGAGGGTATTGAAACCATGCTCGATGGGGATGTCAGATACCACATACTTGTCGCGTAATTCAGGGTATATGAGGTCTTTTTCAATCGGGCCGTAGAATACTGAGACTTCATTCCATGGGAGATACCTCCAACCAGGGTTCACGCAATAGTCTGTCAGTAATCCGCGTATTTCACAATCCAGGTTATTCCTTCTCCTTACGAATCCAGACCAGAACAACGCCCTATGATTAGTAGCGAATATTGTCTTTATGCCCCTCTCTTTTATGAAATCGGATAGTGCAGTGAGACTGTCTTTCCCAATCAAATCCTCAATCCGATACTTAAGCCAGTATGCGATAGGCATCCCATACATGAAATACAATATCCACGGCGCCTTCTCGCATATTAGCCTATACCTTTCAAAGTCCTTTGACACGATATCAACTGGCAGCAGGCTTTCCACATGCACGTGATAAACCCCTTTCTCCTGGTCTAACACATCTTTCAGAGCGTCGCCAACAGACCTATTACCGAAACCCGCCTCACTGCTGAGTATCAGCACAGGATACTCCAACCCTTGATTGAACGCGTTATCACCTGATCTGGCCATGATACTTGGATTTGACGTGTATTATCCTAAGTAAACTGCGGAAGAAAGGCAGTTGAAAGAGGAGTCTCCTGGCAGGGTCGAGTAGTTCAGGATGCCTGCCACCATAGGGGATTTCACCGGCAAAAGACATGTCCCGGCTCCAGGATTCTATACTGCGTCCAGACCAGCAGCCCCATCCGAAGCCACTGCGATGGAAAAAGTTTTTATATAACATTAAGGGTGGTGTGATAGACTCAAAAAAAAAGTCAAAACTGCCGAATGAGGATGATATGTTATTGAGCAGTCCCTTGTTATCAGACTCGCTCAGGTAGACTAGCAATCCCTCAGCGATGAATAGACAAGGACTATCCGAGAATTCAGATAACCGGGAGATAGTGCCCTTCTCAGTCACTGAACCAGGGATAAAAACGTGTTTTTCGCATTCAGGCTCCCCCAACAACCTCCGAAAGCTTATGACACTAGGGAAATCAACTTCAACCCACTTGCGTATGTCCGGTTGAAGCCTGTGAAAACGAGTGCACAAGCCGGCACCAATGTTTATCACAACACCATCAGGATTGGATTTCACGAACCCCCTTGCAATATCGTCAAGCAGTTCGGTGCGCACGACAACACCCCAATAGGAGGGAGAGTGCCTGATGGAATCCCATGGATATTCGATTGAATTCAAGAAGTCTTCTGCAACAGGATCGTGATAAGAGCCTGCCTTGCTGATGCTACCATAAGCCCTGTGCTTGAGGGAGATGAACATGGTTCTAGAGACACCTTCGATACATGAAGGGTCAATCTTTTCGTGGCGAGTCATCTTGGGGTATCACGTTAATCAATTGACATTATCCTCAAAAAAACCATCAATCAATTCGGACAGTTCATCAGGGCAGTCTAACATGGGATAATGACTGGGAGAGTGTACGTTCCTTAAGACAAACTTGTCTTCAGGATATAGACCATATGCACGCCGGAATAAACGCAACTGTAGTTGATTAGCGTATACGGGACCTGATAATTTATAGAGTTTATAGGGGAGGAGTTGTAGTCTTGATGTCGAAAAGAACATCTCACCTCCAGCACCGATGAACAGCATGGGCGGTGAGGATACCCTGTCGCCCGCCGAGAAGTCATACCACATGACGGCATTAGAGCTGTCCACCATCGCAGAGTAGTCGGCTGACATTAGACTCGACTTCTCCACATCCATCAACAACCTTTCATTTATGTTTTTGTGGACCGGGTCGAACACCGACAGCCTATCCGCCTTAAGATTAGATAGGAACCTCTCCTGAAGGAAGGTGGGCACATACATGAACAGAACCCCGTCTATATTAACGATTTTCTTGCAAACATTCGGTCGGGAGTAAGACATGTGAGACATTATAGTGCCACCGAATGAATGGCCAATGCAAAAAGTATCGTTAAGCCCAAGCTCACGCTTGAATTCCGATATGAAGTCGGTATAGCTGTCTAGCGAATCCATTCTCTGATACTCACTGCCACCATAACCAGGGAGATCCACTGCTATGCACCGATACTTATCCGCAAGCAATGGCGTCATCTGACTGTACACGCTTGATGACGAACCCATCCCATGTATCAGCAGTATGACTTCACCAGACCCGCTGTCGGCGTAAGTCACTTGGCGGCCATTCAGTATTACGCTATTCTTCTCGACATTGGAGGGGTATGTTTTATGCCCAGCAATGCATGACGCGGATTTTGACATGAAGATTGGCTTCCAGAGTAAAATGAGGGACATTATCATTGCCGGGATTATCACAAAGAGGAGTATAACCCGGCGTCGATCTGGTTTATCCATTGTTTTACCTGTTTTTCACGTGAACTATTTTTAGCATAGAGTTTAAGAGGGGTGCCTGGAACAGGGTTCTTCTGAGGATGTCCAGTAGTTCAGGATGCCTGCCACCATAACACCATTCATCAACTAGGGTTATGTTATCACCCCATGATTCTAATGACCGTGAATCCCATAAACCCCAGGAGTATCGACTTCCAGAAAAAATGTTCTTATATGACGTCAGGAGGGGTGATGCTGCATCGAAAACGATGTCAGAGTCAGCAGGTAGGTTTAGGAATTTATTGAACATCTGACGAACATCCATCTCAGAGAAAATCATTAGAAGAGCCTCTGCGATGAACAAGTATTTGCTGGAGGACAGGCTGGTAAGATAGGAGTATAATCTTTCGTCAGGCAACGTGGCCTTGAAGAACATGTGCCTGGGATTAGACGGTTCCCCAAGTAACTTCCTGAATTCTATGACTTCAGGCAAGTCGACTTCAATCCAGTTGGCGTCCGGCTGACCTAGACGGTGGAATCGGGTGCATAAACCAGCACCAAGGTTAACCACCGTTGCGCCCGGATTCTGCGAAAGGTAGCTACTGCAGAAGGCGTCCAGTATCTCGGTCCGCACGACCACACCCCATAGTGAGGGCTTATGGTTGATCGGACCCCATGGATAGTCTATGGATTCATAGAATTTCTCTGCTATAGCGTCCTCATATCCGTTATCACTGGACTTGCTGTACAAAGCCCTGTATTTCAGTGGAGTGAATAACGTCCGCCCCACGCCAGTGATGTTATCTGGCACTATTTTTTCAGGCATTGTTTAGGGTCATCATAATATTTGAGACATAAGATATCCGGCCATGACTTTATAATGCTTGAGCAAAATCCTTCTTTTCCTCTGGCTTATAACGCTTGAAGGCACTTTAGACGCGATCATGTTCGAGTCTATGCCTTTCTTCTCATCATAGCCTAAAGCAATCACCTTGCCGAAGGGTATTTTGTCTATTATGTCTAGTGTCTGTTGGAAGTCTTCCTCGGTCTCACTAGGAAAACCAACTATGACGTAGGTCTTGAGGGATATTGAACTGTCTTTCTCAAGGATTGCGTTTGCATAATCCATGAATTGCGCCCGATTATAGCCACGGTTCATGAGACCAAGTATCCTGTCGCTCCCCGACTGCAGCGAGAGTATGATGCATTTTATTCTCCCAGGCACGATTGAGTCCAGGAAATCATCCAGCCTTCCGTGAAGTCCCTGGGGGTTAAGATTCAACAGTTCTAACGTGAAATCGCCTTTAATCCTGAATATCTCGTGGAGCAATGTGATGTAGTTTACTGGACCGCCACTTAAATCAACGCCATATGAGGAAAGGTCATCAGAGACCACAACAAAATGCTTGAATCCCTTGTTTACAGCCAGCCTAAATTCATGGATTATTGACTCGAGGTCCCTACTCTTTACAGAGCTTTTGACTTTTTTCTCCATGCAAAACGAACAATTGTAGACGCATCCAGTACAGACTTGTATCAGATACGTGCCTGGGGAGTAGGAGTATGTCGTGTTATGATAAAGAGAGAGGGTACGCCCCAATGGAGGTAAAACCCTGATGAAGAAACGGTTTATACCATCCAGAACAGCCCAATACCGGGAAAATCTGCCTAAATCCTCGTTCAGAGATTTGATGTCCCCACCATACCTCAGGTCACCATCAGCTAAACCATTCTTAAGCTCCAGATATCTGCTGAGTTCCTCCTCCTCAGCCAACCCGAAAACCTCGACACCATACTTCCCCCTGATCCTTTCCCTATAGAGGGCCACCATACATCCGACAATGATAAGCTCAGCACCCTCATGTTTCGAGCGCATGAGTTCATCAATAACCTTATAGCTGTTTTCCTCCTCAAAATCCCCGGAACCACACGTGTTAACAATAATTAGTGAAGCTTTGCCCGGATCGTCTGTGAGCTTAAAACCATTTTTCTCGAGGAGTATCCTGTAGTAGGAACTCTTGGATATCAGCGTATGACACCCGCTAGTAGTCGTCGTGACGTAAGCCAAACCCTTCCCACATCCATTACCAGATGATTCACACGACATTTGTAACACACAAAGATTAGTAATCACTGAACTTATAGATATGCCTGCAACGAGTGCACATTGGGAAAAGCCCCCCCTCGA
>JBDRLL010000007.1:0-3819 GCA_043813075.1 Candidatus Altarchaeota archaeon | reverse complement strand
GAGTCCAAAAACTACGGGAAAACCCCAAGATATTGAGGGGCATACTCAGGCTACCCCTCGTTTTAACTATGTTAGACTTATCACCCCAGAAAGTACGCGAATTTATTGAAAACTACTTTTGGCTGAATATCGATGAAAACGAACTAAAGAAAACAAAGGAAGATGAGATATACCCTTTCATGAAACAACAGATATCCTTTTTCAAATCAAAGACGAAATACAACATCAATAATGCAAGAAAAATAGGTTATTCACCAAAATACGATTTTGAAAAAGGAATGGAACAGACAGAGAAATGGGCCAAATGGGCTAACCTACTCTAACCCTTTCAGTGGTTTCCACCATTCCTTGTTTTTCCTGTACCATTCCACCGTTTCTTTTAGTCCTTGGTTGAAGTCTTTTTCTGGTTTCCATCCTAGTTTTTTTGTTTTGTTGGTGTTGAGGCTGTATCTTTGGTCGTGGCCGAGCCGGTCTTCTACATATTCTATCCTGGATTCATCATGTTCCATTAGCTCCAGTATCTTCTTGGTGAGGTCTATGTTCTTTATTTCGCAGTCTCCGCCGATGTTGTAGGTTTCACCGGCCTTGCCTTTATGCAGTATTACATCTATGGCCTTGCAGTTGTCTTCTACGTGCAGCCAGTCGCGGACGTTCTGACCGTCGCCGTATAACGGCACCTTCTTTCCTTCAATGAGGTTGGTGATGAATAAGGGGATTATCTTCTCCGGGTACTGGTATGGACCGTAGTTGTTGCTGGAACGGGTTATCATCACGGGAAGGCCGTAGGTCTTGTGATACGCTCTGACGAGGAGGTCGCCGCCCGCCTTGCTGGCCGAATAAGGGCTGTTTGGCTCCAGGTTGCTCTCCTCGGTGAACGAGCCTTCCTGTATGCTCCCGTAGACCTCGTCAGTACTGATCTGAACGTACTTCCCGACTTCATACTTCCTGGCCGCTTCGAGCAGCCTGTAGGTTCCGTACACGTCGGTCTCCACGAAGCTGCCGGCGTCGATAATACTCCGGTCCACATGGGTCTCGGCCGCGAAGTTTATGATAGCATCACAGTCTTTAGCGTTCTCCTCAACAACCTTCCTGTCGCAGACGTCCCCCTTGACGAAGGAATACTCCGTGTTATCCTCAACATCCCGGAGGTTCTCAGGATTACCCGCGTAAGTCAGCTTGTCAAGATTAACTATCTCGTAGTCGTACTTTCCAAGCATGTGGCGTATGAAGTTGCTTCCAATGAATCCCGCCCCGCCCGTAACTAATACCCTCATTTCTTCACCGGCTTCCACTCATACGGGATGTGCTCTGCGTCATGAGGCACCCTAATCTCATCCGGCTCCTTATAGTTGTAGGTGTTGGTGGGGACGTTCAAGACATAGGCGATCTCATCCCTTGAGGGTGTGAAGCCGTGGTGAACGCCCCGCGGAATCTTCACTAGCAGGGGATTATCCTCCCCCATGTTGAATTCCATGACCTCGCCGTGAGTGGGGGAATCCTCGCGGTCATCATACAATGCGACCCACGCCATACCCTTCAGCACGCAGAAATGATCGTCCTGATTCCTATGGGAATGCCAGGCCTTGATCACGCCCGGGTAAGCGGTCGTCATGTAGACTTGCCCGAACTCGTCATAAATATCATCGTCCCTTCGCATGATCTCCATAAGCCACCCCCTGTCGTCGTGGATGGGCTTCAGCTTCTTGACTAAAACACCTTCAATGATTTCAATCACCTCAAAGGATAATAAATTAGTGTAGTAATAAATAAGGCCATGAAACGCGTGCTGGTGACCGGCTCCACAGGACTCCTGGGAGTCAGGCTGATGGAATCCTTCAGTGGATACGACCTCAAGGGCTTATGCAGGAGGCCGTTCAACGACTCATCCCTGGCAGTCGACCTGACAGGCAAGGACTCTCTCATAAAGGCGATAGGGGACTTCAATCCCGACACACTCATACACTCTGCTGCGGTGACGAACGTCGACTACTGTGAGGAACACAAGGAAGAAGCGTGGAACATCAACGTTGAAGGCACGAGGAATGTGGTGGACGCGTGCAAGGAGACCGGATGCAAGATTGTTTTCATATCAACAGACTATGTCTTCGATGGTGAAGGCACAATGTACGATGAGGAAGACGAGGTTAACCCAGTCAACCATTATGGGCTGACGAAGCTGGAGGGCGAGAAGATAGTCCAAGAGTCGGGACTCGATTTCATGATCGCGAGGACCAGCGTACTCTACGGCTGGCATGAGCCGAGACTCAACTATGCGACATGGGTCCTCGACAAGCTCGGGCAGGGAGAAGAAATCAATGTTGTGGACGACCGATACAAGTCGCCCACACTAACCGACAATCTGGCCGAGGTAGTGAAAGGACTATGCGAGAAAAAAGCGTCGGGGATATACCACACTTCAGGGAGCGAGAGGATAAGCATGTATGATTTCGCGGTCAAGACGGCGGAAGCATTCGGCTTAGACCCCAAGCTCATCAGAAGGCAGAAGAGCGGTGAATTCAGGCAGAAGGCGCTAAGACCCCCGGACTCGTCACTCAACGTGAGCAAGGTCAAGAAAATGGGGCTCAGATTATTTAATGTGTCTGAAGGCTTAGAGTATATGGGGGAGCACAGGAAATGAAGGGATTGATTCTCGCGGGAGGGCACGGCACAAGACTCAGGCCGCTGACTAATACGGGTCCGAAACAGCTCATCCCCATCGCAAACAAGCCTGTCCTGTTCTACGCGATAGAGGACTTGAAGGAGGCTGGGATAAAAGATATTGGAATCATACTCGGGCACAACATGCCTGAGAAGATAATGGAGGCTGTCGGCGACGGAAGCCAGTGGGGTGTCAGGATAACATACATATTCCAGGGAGAGCCGCTGGGGCTCGCCCACGCTGTGAAAGTCGCCCACGACTTCATAAAAGACAGCCCCTTCGTCATGTACCTGGGCGACAACCTGCTGAAGGACGGGATACGCAAGATAGTGAAGGAATTCAAGAGCAAGAGGCCTGAGTGCGCGATAGCATTGTGTAGCGTGCCCAACCCACAGATGTTCGGTGTCGCAGAACTGGACAAAGAGGGTAGGGTAGTCAACCTGGTTGAGAAGCCAAGAGAACCCAAGTCAAGTCTTGCCCTGGTCGGAGTCTACCTCTTCAGGAAGTCTATCTTCAAGGCAATAAAAAACATCATCCCCTCATGGAGGGGTGAGCTGGAGATAACGGATGCGATAGACTGGCTAATAAAGAACGGCATGAAGGTGGAGTCCCACATAGTCGAAGGATGGTGGAAGGACACCGGACTCCCCGACGACCTGATACACGCGAACTCGCTCTTGCTGGAAGACTTGAAGAAGAACGTGAAGGGTGTTGTGGAAAAAGGCGCGAAGATCAATGGCAACGTCTCGATAGGCGCGGGCAGCAGGATAACCAAAGGCTCCAGCATAGAAGGCCCCGTGATAATCGGAGACAACTGCATCATAGAGAACTCAAGGATAGGCCCCAACACGAGCGTCGGAGGTTTCACTGTCGTGAGGGACAGTGACATCGAGTCTTCGATAGTGATGGGCGAATCCCATGTGGAATGCGGTGTCAAGCTTGTGGACAGCATAATAGGGAATAATACGAGCATACTGACGTCCAAGAAAAAGCGGGATGAAGGAAACACGATAATAGTGGGAGACAACAGTCAAATAGCCATATAACATAACCTTTTCTTATATTATATAACTTATTTTTTTATTTTTATATGAGTTTGTCATATATTATATGAAGATGTCTGATTTTAAGGTTTTGGTTGAGAGGGGAGGGTGCTTGGA
>JBDRLL010000006.1:0-110532 GCA_043813075.1 Candidatus Altarchaeota archaeon | reverse complement strand
TACGTCTACGAGTACTTCGACTACGTCTACGAGTACTTCGACTACGTCTACGAGTACTTCGACTACGTCTACGAGTACTTCGACTACGTCTACGAGTACTACATCAACTACTACTGTTATCACTACTACAAGTACATCCTCTTCATCCTCCTCATCATCTACAACCAGTTCTTCTTCAACGACATCCTCCTCATCATCCACAACAACATCAACTACTTCTACATCGACAACTACAACTTCTTCTAGTTCCTCTTCAACAACTTCTACTACGTCTTCGACTACTTCGACGTCTACTACGTCTACGACTACGTCTACTTCGTCTACGTCTTCGACTACTTCGACGTCTACGTCTACGAGTACGTCTACGTCTACGAGTACTTCTTCGACGTCTACTACGTCTTCGACTACTTCGTCTACGAGTACTTCTTCGACTACTTCGACGTCTACTACGTCTTCGACTACTTCGTCTACGAGTACTTCTTCGACTACTTCGACGTCTACTACGTCTTCGACTACTTCGTCTACATCTACTTCGACGTCTACTTCGACTTCGACCTCTACGAGTACTTCTTCGACGTCTACTACGTCTACGACTACGTCTACTTCGTCTACGTCTTCGACTACTTCGACGTCTACTACGTCTTCAACCACATCTACTTCGACGTCTACGAGCACCTCTACATCTTCTTCAAGTATCAGTTGTTGTGAGTGGTTGGGTATCTTGACGTTATTCGAGGATTCTTTAAGTTCTACAACTGGTGCTACATCTACCCCTGGTGGTGGAGTTTTACTTGGTGATGGTACTATCTCCTTTGATGGATACTACCCCAATAATGATGGTAGAATACGGTGGAGCGATGCAGATCAGAAATTATCAAGTTCTGGCGGTGCTGTATGTTTCTGGGTTAAGCCAATGAAGGATGTTTCTGATATGGCTCACCCAGAGGAATCTGGTTATATGTTCTATGAACATGAAGATAGTAATAATCTTCTTGAGGTTAAGTTCAACGCTTCTAATAATGAGATTGAATACTATAAAGCAGATTCTGGTATAGATTCTCTTGCCTCTAGTAATGTGCCTTCTAGTTGGAAGAAGGATGGATGGCATGAAGTAATTGTATCATGGGGTTGTGATGGTACACAAGAGTTATATGTTGATCAACAACTAGTAGATTGGACTACAGATCCACTTGGGATAGGTATCATAAATGAATTCATGTATATGGGTAATGACCCAACTGGAAGCAATCCTGTCAACTTTACTCTACGCGATTTAGAGACTTGTTGGTGTCCCGCATCCTCAACATCTACAAGTAGTGTTTCGTCTACGTCTCATTCGACGACTTCGAGTAGTTTGGTGTCTTCGACGTCTCATTCGACTACTTCGAGTAGTTTGGTGAGTAGTACGTCTCATAGTACGACTTCGTCTAGCTTAGTTAGTTCGACGTCGCATTCGACTACGTCGAGTAGTATTGTATCCACTACAAGCCATAGTACTTCGAGTAGTTTGGTGTCTTCGACAAGTCATACAACCACAACCTCTTCAACATCATCTACCCTGTCATGTCAGGACTGGTGTTCAACCTATAGCGGGTACAGGGGTCACGTATTTAATGAAGGAGAATGTACTGTGGTGGATGATGGTAAACACAGTAGTTGCTACTCCAATGATCTAGCTGATTCAAGATACTGTGATGTATCCTACCGGAACTGTTGTGAGGGTATAACTGAAATAGAGTGCGAGTGTCTCGACTACATGCCAGTGCTGGGCGGGATGGGGTGTGTGGATCTTTGTGAGATAAGAGGTCACCCTGTAGATTGGTGTGATGCCAACCGCTGCGAATGTGATGAAACAAGGACACTCGAAGAAAGTTACTGCGATTCAGTAGTGTGCGACTCATACTTCACTCTCGGAGATGGTTTCAATATAGGTGAAGATGATTGTACTGCAGAAACGGAGATATGTTGCTGTGGTCTAATGCCAACTTCAACATCCACTTCATCAACGTTATTGTCGACCACATCTCACAGCACGACTTCCAGTAGCTTAGTGAGCTCGACAAGCCACTCAACAACATCCAGTAGCATAGTCCCGACCACGTCTCACAGCACGACGTCCAGCAGCATGGTGACTTCAACAAGCCACTCGACCACGTCTCACAGCACGACTTCCAGCAGCTTAGTGAGCTCGACAAGTCATTCAACAACATCCTCCTCAACATCCTCATCATCCAGCTCATCCTCTACTCTATTCAACTGTGAGATGCAGGGCGGCGACTGTACCTATGCAGACGTAGCATGCGGTCTAGTGGAATACAACAACGGCGAATGCTGGGTCAGAGACTGCTGTGAAGGCGAGATAGACCCCGACTGCGACAACTGTCTAGACTACTGTAGAGACTACTGCCACGACTTAGGTCAAGCCCAGGCAACGCCAAGGGACATGTATGTGGAAACTTGCGAGGAAGGTCCTGTAGTGCCAGTATGTGTGTGTAGTGACACTAACTATGAGTCAGTGTGTGACGAGAAGTGTGATCCGGGAGCTGAGAACCTCGGTTGGGACTTGTGTAATGAGCCTGGTGACGAAGGTAACTTGTGTTGTATGGCGATAATACCCACCACAACCAGTTCGTCTGTGACAAGCACAAGCACTGTGAGCACGACGTCCCACAGCACAACCTCGCACTCCACGACCTCGTCCAGTAGCGTTTCAACTACCTCGTACAGTACGACAACAATATCCTGCACGCCAGAATACTGTAGGCAGTTGTATCCAGACGTGACGATAATACTTCAAGGACCGACTGGTCCGATGGTGGTGCATGTGGAGATTAACGCGTATTGTAGGGAGTGTAATCCATGGGAGGTTGAGTTGCCAGGCTTTACTGCTGGGTGGGATCCGGAGACGATGACGTGTACGAATGAGGAGATTATCACTAACTGTTGTTGTGGTAACTGTCTGGTTAATTTAAATGAATGGCCTTATAGTACTACAACCTCAAGTACAGCTACTTCAACTTCGAGTTCGTCAACTCTTGTTGAGGAGGGTTTATGATTATGTTCAGGTCTAGTAAGGGGTTTGGTGGCCTGGGATTATTGATAGCTTTGGCTTTATCTAGTACTCTACTTATTAATAGTTTATCCTCTGTGGATTCTGCTGAACCTGGTTTGTGTATATGCGACACTGATAATGCTTGTAAGGGTTTCGATCAGGCTGATTGCTTTTTGAATAGTTGTCCTGGTGGGTGGAGTCGTGACGTGAATATCGCGTGGGGTGATCATAGTTGCCATCAGACGCATGGTAGTGACTATGTTTGTTGTTGTTACAAGCCTCCTGGGCCTACGGGGACTACGACGACGTCTACTACTCTTCCTTGCGCGGAGTTGTGTAGGTTGAAGTTTGGGGAGGTTGTCCCGTCTCAGTGTGTTAATGCTAGGCAATGGTGGGAGTCTGAGAATCCCTCTGACCCTACTTATGTTACTGTTCCTAGGGTTCCTAAGGATCCGCCTGAGTGGGATAGGAATAGGTGTCCTCCTAATGAATTCCATACTGAGGCTCAGTGTGATAATAGCGTATCCTGTTGTCTGCAGGCTGGGTTTTCATCTAGTAGTTATGTTACGTCTAATTGTTTTGGTGATTATTGTTCTAATGGCTTGTGTAGTGGTGGTTTCTGCCCGGATAGTTCTAGGTGTAAGGGCGCTTGTTGTGTTACGCGGTGTATGGTGGATGATGAGTGTAGTGATGATGGGAGGGCGTGTAATGGTGAGGAGATATGCCATCATTCTAGTAATAACCGTAGCAACAGTTGTACTCACACTAATCCGTTATCATGCCCTCCGGATGATGAGATATGTACTTCTGACGGTTGCAGGGATCGTGGTGTGAACGAGTATACGTGTGACATTCATACTTATAGTGCTCGTCGTGGAACATGCGCTCAGGATGACTGTTTCTGTTCGGAGCGTGTGTGCACCGCTAACGGCTATTTGTGGTCTGGATACCCGTCTCCGGAAGGGTGTGGTTCAGAGCAAGTATGTTGTTGCGGTCTCTCTTCAGACTGTGTCTGGTGGGGTGGTGAATGCACTGACGCTGAAATAGTGTGCGGTGAGGTTGAGAGGGATAACGGGGAATGCTGGGTGCAGGAGTGTTGTGAAGGCCGTATAGACGCTGACTGTTGGAATTGTCTTGGTGTTTGCGAATCGGAGTGTGGTGATAAGAACGAGTATGTGGAGCATTGTATCTACTACACTGACATCGACGACTACTATTGTGAGTGCACTCCTATTGCGCCGGAGTGCCCTGAAAAATGCGGTGGCAGCGAGAATATGGGCTGGGATGAATGTGAGGAGGGTGAGTTGTGTTGTGTTCCATCAAGTTCGACTTCAACAAGCTCTTCTACCCTAACCACCCTTGGGTGTGAGTATTGCGGGCGGGTTGATATCATCGAGTATCCTGTTACAGTTAGTGCTTGGAGGGATTTCGAGATCAACTACACTTATCGTGGCAGTGGGGCTGAAACTGAATACCCGTTTGACGTCCGGCTTCTATGGATTGACGGCGATCCCGCGGGAATGTCGGTGGCCTCCCCGCAGAGCGATTATTGTGTTATAGATGACACTTCAGACTGTGATGAGGTTAAGGGCTTGTTTAAAACGAGGTGCCCGTTGGGTGTTACCGGGCCTCATGACTTCAATATAACGTGTATGGCTGTTAATAGCCCGACTTCAGAGTATTGTGGTGGTGGTTTCCCTGAGGAGAGCAGTGATAACGTGTCTATAAACTGTATCTTCGGTACGCTGGATTCTTACGATCTCATATATAATTTCACGACTTATTCCACTATTGATGATTGTGAGCCTCAGATGTGGTATCTTGATGGATTGAGCGTTTGGAATCCCGTCAACCTGTACAATTGTGATGAGGTGCCTAGGCCTGTAGAATTTGTGGATTATTGTGTGAAGGAGTCTGTCGTGCCTGACCATTTGAACAAGATAGTCTTGTATAATGTTACGTGTCCTGCCACATTGATGTGGAACGTGGAGTGTACCACGCAATCTGGATTGTCTGCTGTCGCATATGAGAATTGGACTTTCAAGGTCTGGTGTCCGGAACAGCTTCTCTCAGATGACTTGGATTATAATTGTATACTATGCGAGCAGTCCGGATTCCATTTTAGTGGATTTCAGTTTGGTTGTGGTATGGACATATTCCCTTTTGACGATTTGACTCTTCAGAAGACTGACTGCTGCGGTAACGGCGACAGTGAGTACTATATCGAAGAGAAGTTCACCCCCTTCATGCAGGGTGTCCCTGACGGCAATGCCTGTTGTGCGATGCCCAGCGATTGTGCGGACGACGTCTGCTATCCCATAGACTCTATGCATGACACTAACGGTGATGGGGACCTTGATATGTGCGGGTTCGGGAACATGTGGGAGGATTGTGTTGAAGGCGAGACCGGAATGTGCGGTCCGTCCGAAGTTTGTATCTCTGGCGTCTGCACTACCGTCGAGAATCCAGTATGTTGGACTGCTAAGGGCCAGGGGTATTCATACTGTCTGGACACTTCACCATCATTGTGTTCCATCGGCGGAGACTCTGACTCCAAGTCCTGCTCCCAGATATGCTCAGACATAGGCTTGGAGTGTGTGAACGCATTTGAGGTACTCGATGGCTTCTCCTGCGCAGTCCCTGAAGCAGAAGGTGAGGATGTGTTGGCCTTGCTTGGCGGGTGTTACCTCGAGTATGAATGCAGTACTAGTGAGGATAACCTAGGGGCATCTCCAGTCTCATGCGGTTCTATCATCACTTCAGGCAAAACTCACTGCTACTGTGTTGACCCGTCTTTTGACGTTGACTCTGACTGTGATACATGTGTTTCAGCACACCTGGATTACAATGACGTATGTGACACCAGCGAAATCGTGTGGGAGGGTTCTGCCGGCCAACAACCTGACTGCTGTGGTGATGAGGATGGCTCTGAGATAATGATAGGCTTCAGGCATGCAACATCGCCAGTGAATTATAACCCCTGTGACTCTGGTTCGTGTGATGACGATACTACGGCGTGTGTCGGCGATGTCACAAAATGCGTGTTCGACGGTGAGATATACGTTAACGCTGACTTGAATGTTAACCCCCGTTCAGGAGACGTTAACTCTCCTATGGGAGGATGGGCTGACGTTAATGGTGATGGTGTGTGGGGTGAATTCTGTGGTGTTGTTGATGGCATCGGCTCTTGGGTCGACTGTGACAGCAACTGGTGGTACTGTGGTTCCGAATTCTGCGGGTATTACTGGGCTAAGGAGGGTGAGCGTTCTTCAGCAAGCCTTCCTGGGGAGTATGCTCTTGCAGCTGAAGAGTGCTGTGGAGATGACTTAAACGAGGATTACTGGTACTTCAACCCGGCTACCCCGACATCATATCCTGCTAAGGAGGCTGACCCATGCGACAAGCCAGGGTTTGAATGTGTCATTGACAGTTCGGATGATGCTTGCTGCCTCCCCCCAGCTTCAGGTGTTAGGGATGCTGTCTTCAATGGCAGATGCTATGTTGGCACTGATTATACTGGCGCTAGGCGTCGCAGTTCAAACGACCCGTTGATGGGTTATGCTGACGTGGACGGTGATGGTATAGTTGGGGAATTCGCTTTAAGCGACGGATTATGGTATGACTGTGACATCAGTGAGGAATACTGCGGCAGGGATTACTGCAACTACGAGTGGGCTTATGAGGGAGAGTCACTGGCTGGCGAGGATTATCCCGGCGAATACGAAGATGAGGTAGGCTCTGACGGAACCCTAATGGAATGTTGTGGTGATGATGCTGGAGAGTACTTTATCAGCGGCGGACGTAGCTGTGATGGAGTCACGTCAGCCTGTTGTAGCTCTCCAGACGACTATGTGGACGGCGGAGTATGTGTTACTGAATGCTCTTGAACCAACCCCGTCTCCAAGCCACGATAAAAACTAAATGATACTCTCCGTTCCACAATGAAGTACCTCAATGTCTTGAAAACCATGTATGTAGTGAAGAATACATGAATCCTAATCTTATCTCCTAATCTTATCTCCCCACGAGTGCTACCCACGATCTTGTCGTCCTCAACACCAGCATCCGAAAACAAAACTCTCCCCACATTTGAACATTCCACTATCGAACCCTGATCTAGTCTCGGCCCGAGGACTATGGCGTCTCTACGCATCCCATCTCCCGCATACTCGCCTTCAACAGACCCGTAGTTGAATAGGGTTGGGAATGGGGTGCGCATATCCCTAGCGAATACTTCGCCTGCAAGACGGTATTTAGTGAAACTACCCCTTGGGGTTTCTATGACCACCCTCATGGAAAGTATTATACCTGTCGAATGAATAAATAATCATGGAATACTCCCGGTTGACTGAATTATACGACAAGCTTGAGGTAATCTCCAGCAGACTGGAGATGACTGACTTGATTTCTGACTTCATTTCACAGGTACGTGAAGAGGAGTTGACCACAATACTGTTATTCATAAGGGGCCAGGTCTTTCCCGCATGGAGCACTATCGAACTTGGCATAGCAGACAAACTAATGTTCAAGGCATTGTCCACAGTATCGGGAGTTAATGAAGACAAGATTGGAGACATACTACGTGAAAAGGGGGATGTGGGGTTGGTTGCAGAGGAGATACTCGTATCAAAACAGCAGACAACGCTATTCAATGAGACGCTGACTGTTGAAAAAATCTCCGAGAACCTGAGGAAACTGGCCTCGCTTACAGGCAAGGGCTCGCAGGACAAGAAACTTGCCTATATAACAGAGCTTCTTACGAACGCTACTCCACGTGAGAGCAGGTATGTTGTGCGCCTGATTCTAGGCCAACTTCGTTTGGGTGTGGGTGATGGCATAGTCCGTGATGCGATAGCAAAGGCATTCGACGTGAAACCAGAGCTCGTTGAACGAGCATATAACCTGCGCTCTGACCTGGGTGAAGTAGCCAAGATAGCGAGAGACGATGGAAATAATGGGCTGGAGAATGTGAGCCTAACGCCAGGACAGCCTGTGAGAGTGATGCTCGCGCAGAAGACAGATTCCATAGAATCCGCAATAAAAGACATGGGTGTATGCGCGTTTGAAGTCAAATACGACGGCGCAAGACTGCAGATACACAAGTACGACGATACTGTTGAACTATACACCCGCCGGCTGGAGAATGTCACAAGACAGTTCCCGGAGATGGTTGAGGCCTCCCGGAAGAACATAAACGCTGGTTCATGCATCATAGAGGGTGAGGTGGTTGCGATAAAAGTTGATGAAGGCCGTAAGCCACTCCCCTTCCAGTACCTGAGCAGGAGGATAAAAAGGAAATACAATATCCCTGAGATAGTCAAAGAGATTCCCGTGGAACTCAACCTTTTCGACCTACTCTACCTGGACGGTGAAGACAAGTTGGCTGAGAAGTTCAGTGAGCGAAGGCGGATGCTGGCCGAGATAATATCCGAGACCAACGCATACATCCTGTCTGAGAGCCTTGTTACTGACGACATAAAGCGTGCCGAGGAATTCTACAAAAAATCCTTGGACATGGGGCATGAGGGGGTCATGGTTAAGAACCTTGACGCGCCCTACAAGCCCGGATCCAGGGTTGGCTACATGTACAAGATAAAGCCGGTGATGGAGTCACTCGACCTTGTTATAACTGGGGCAACATGGGGTGAAGGCCGCAGAGCCAGCTGGCTTGGGTCATACCTGCTTTCAGTATACGATAACGAGTCCGGGCAGTTCATGGAGATCGGCCGGATGGCGACAGGACTATCCGACCAACAGCTGGAGGAGATGACGGGGGTTCTCAAGCCGACTATAGTGCGGCAGTCTGGGAAGGAGGTCGTATTGAATCCCTCGATAGTTGTGGAGGTGGCTTATGAGGAGATTCAGAAAAGTCCCACATACACTTCAGGCTATGCCCTACGGTTCCCGAGACTCGTCAGAATCCGGGAAGATAAGGGTGTTGAGGAGGCTGACACACTATCCCGTGTTGAAGGCCTGTTGAACTAGTCACCTGCTGTCAGACTCGAGTTTCCCTAGAATCTTTAATGCTGCCATATTAGCGGTCTCGATTATCTTCGATTCGGGTCTATCCACCCTGATAAAACCAGAGCAGGAGACTTGGATGTAGCCTCCATGGCGTGAATCATGGAATTCCACGCCGACATCCCCCAGACCCTCCCTAACGCCCTCATACTCTTCTCGAGTAGCCCTTATCCTCAGGCCGTAGACTAATGTCCCCCCACCAGTCAGGAGGAAACCTCTTTTTATGCCAGGGTAAACTTCCTCGCTTCTAACAGCTTCCGGAATGTACTCTAATGGCGTATCATGTTTGCGTGCGGGTGGCTCATTCCTCATCCTTTTCTGGCTTTTCCTGGCTGACATGTTTGCATCTAATGGTGTGGATGGTGCCAGCTCCTAATCCTGCATTCAATGTCATGGAGCTTGGATAATTGAATCTCAACCGCGGTAAGGCCGATTATGATGAGCAATCCGCCAGTCACCTGGTATTGCATTAACTGCTCTCCAAGCAGTATCACAGAGTAGATCACTCCGAAGAATGGTATTGTGAGGGAGGTAAGCCCGACGTTCTCAGCGCTAGTGTGCTCCAAAGCGTAATACCAGAGGTACTGGCCTACTAGTATGACCAAGACCACAAGACCTGCCAGAAATGCTAGCATCTCAAGCGTTATGATGGCGGGTATCTGATTTATGGTTATGGCACTTAAGACTATTCCCGCAAGCGCGTGTCTCCCTATGACTATCACCTCTGGCGGTATGTCGCACAAGTACTTTTTCATGATTATGTTCGAAGAAGCCCAGCACACAGCCGTCAGTATGAGGAGGAAGTCGCCTCTAGTGGCCTGCACGTCCACAGTGAAGTTTTTAGTGGCTATTATGACGACGCCAGTGAACATGAATACGGATCCTATGATGTGATTGAATGTTAGCTTCTCCTTCAGGAATACGACGCCCATCAAGGCTATCAGGAGAGAGTTCAACCGTGTTATCAGAACCGCATTTGTCGCAGTCGACTGGTTCAATCCGGTAACGTAGAACAATTGCGCCATAATACCACTCATTATGCCTATGACGCCCAATATGATTACCTGTTTTTTGGTGAGCGCCTTAATCTCATCTATCTTATGCTCTATACCCAGTATCGACACCAAAATGAGTGCTGCCGAGAAAGAGGTGAGGGCGGCTAGTACGATGGGTGGCATGTAACCCAGCAAGACCTTGCTGAATACCGGCTGCATCCCCAGGAACATGCAGCTAGCCAAGGCTATGGTCACGCCCTTCATTAGAATCTATTTATTATCAACCCCAATATATACTCTACCCATGAAAGAGATATTCCCTGGCGTATACTCGATCAAAGGCAAGATAGCCACCCTAAACTCTGCGAAAGGATACAGGGTCTACGGGGAAAAAACCTTCAGGGAAGGCGGTAAGGAATACAGGATATGGGATCCGAACAGGAGCAAGGTCGCTGCGGCAATAGCAAAGGGACTCACCAAATTCCCTGTCAAAAACAATTCAAACATCCTATACCTTGGGGCCTCAACAGGCACGACGTCAAGCCATATCGCGGACATAACGTCCGGTAAAGTCTACTGCATCGAATTCAGCAGAAGAATGATGAGGGACCTCCTTAACGTTTGCGCTAGGAAGAAGAATATGATACCAATACTAGCAGACGCCAGAAAGCCGGGGGAATACTGCCACCGGATAGGGCCGGTAGACGTTCTGATACAGGATGTCGCGCAACCAGACCAGGCTGGAATACTCCTCGCCAACCAGAGCTGCTTCGGCTTCAAGAACGCAATGTTCTCAATAAAAGCCAGGAGCATAAACTCCATCCGTAAACCCAAGCAGGTTATAAACGAGGAACTGTCCAAGCTTTCCAGCAGATTCGAGATAATCGAGAAGATAGACCTACAGCCATTCGAGAAAGACCACACCCTCGTCTCCCTAAAAACTAGGTGATGCTATTGCTTGAAGTAGAAGTAAAAGCCAGATGCCAGGACCTAACAGAGAAACTCGATAAAATCGGGGCGTCATACGTTAAGACCGAAGTCCAGGAAGACACTTACTACACGCACCCAAACAGAGACTTCAGGAAAACCGACGAAGCCCTGCGAATACGCCGCATAAAAGACTCATGCTACCTGACATATAAAGGCCCGCTCCAGGATTCAGACACAAAGACTAGGGAAGAGCTGGAATACGAGGTTTCAGAAGGGGTAGGCGAGATACTATCAAAGCTCGGGTTCATGGAGTATCGTAGCGTGCGGAAGACAAGGCGGTTATACAAGCTTGAGGGGCTTGAGATATGCCTTGACGACGTCGAAGGCCTAGGATCATTTATCGAAGTAGAGTCCAAGAGTCTGCTGGATAAGGAACGCATATTCAATGTCCTCGAGAGGCTGGGGGTCCCTAGAAAAGAATGCACGACGCGCACTTACCTCGATCTCCTTGAAGAAGCCTAGAACACTTCATCACAGCCGAACAGGTAGTCCATCATCTCAACCACCCTATCCTTCATAAACCCTATTGAAATCGACAGAATCATCACCGCAAAGCCCGCTATTATGATCTTCAAGTAAAGAGGCATCATCTCTATGACAGTCCAAATCTCCAGCAGATCAAGCATCTCACCGAAGACGTCGGCCATCATCTCGTTAAAGTAGACGATTACGCCGACAATAAGGAAAAGGAAGCCGATGTTGAACCCGGTCTTAATCAGCTTGTTAGCGCCTCCCTCATCCATCTAAACCACTATTACATAACTATTCAATATGTATTATTATATGAACACCCTCAAGATACTCGCTGAATCCCTGAGACTCCTCTACAAACAGCCAAAGGTGTTTGTACCCAAGCTTCTAACGACATTCCTCTACACAGTCTATGCAGTGCTCAGCATCCGTCTTGCAGCTGAATTATACTCAACGAACACTACAGGGGAATTAAACACACTAGCAATCAAGCTAGTGCTATTCACAGTATTCACGTTCCTGCTATACTTCATGGACGTCATCTCATACGCAATGTACCCTAAGATAGTCAAAGACTACCGTTCCGGAAGGAGCATAAGCTTAATCGATTCACTAAAGAACGCAATGCGGGTCTGGAAGACGCTCCTGCTTCTGGCGATAATCCTGTTCTCATTCATGATAGTAATCTCACTAGTGTTCGGCATCCTCAACGCCCTAGGCATAATACTAGACACGCCCTTACTCACAGCACTGGGTCTGCTATCAGCAATCATCATTATACTGGCATTCGCAATACTCTTCTTCTTCACTGTGCCCATAGCAGTATTAGAGAAGAAAACAGCCTATGAAAGCATGCGGAAAAGCTTTAAACTAGGCTTGGAAAACAAGAATATGCTGTTCAAGGTAAACATGCTATTCCTAGCGCTAGTAATCACCACCCTCTGGCTGGTGGCGAAAGCCGAGCTAAGCGGGGAAACAAACATGCCTGCGATATGCTTCTTCATAACAGTGCGATTAATACAGGCACTATTGAACACATACCTTAACGTCACGAACCCCTACATATATGTGACACTCCATGACCACCGGAGTGTCCAGTATACATTAAGCCATGAAAAAATGCGTTATTAGCCTGGGTATAAACACTCCGGACCTACCGGGGTTTCCACCAAAAGTCCGGCAGGATTTTCCCAAGGGCATAAAACGCATTCGGGAAAGACTGGATGAACTTGGTTTTAATGGTGATTTTATCGGATGGGACAAGGATTACCCCCCAGAATCACCGTCATTCGAACAGGTTCCCTACGGCTCAAAACCATTCTGTTTTAAAGAGGCATATAACCGGGGATATGAACTGGTCTTATGGGTTGATTCCTCCATATATCTCAAGAAATCTCCAGAACCATTCTTCGATATAATCAGGGAAAGAGGTTATCTACTTATCAACGAATACCATAGTCTCGGAGAGTATTGCAGTGACGATGCATTAAAAACCTTCAATATCTCACGCAAAGAATCATTCTCAATAAGAAGCTGCTGGTCTGGCGTAGTAGGATTAAACCTAAGCAAAGAAAAACCATTTGAACTAATGTCTGAATGGTGTGAGAAAGCAGTTGATGGAGTCAGCTTCCATGGTGCTAGATGGAGCGGCATAATGGGATTTCCCGTCACCGTCTCAAAAGATCCCAGGGTAAAAGGCCACCGACACGACCAAGCAGTACTAAGTATACTTGCACATCGTCTAGGGCTGACAGACTGGATGAAGCTTAAATACGCTGAAAAGTTCTTATTTGATGATAGAAGCTATGTCCGAAAATATGACGAATCTCATGGCGTTATCGTCAAAGTAATGGATAATTTAAGGTCAGTACGAAATGAAATAAAGCACAGGAAAAAATGATTCCCGATAAAGAGCAAGGATTTTAACAAAAAGGAGAATAATTAACTGAAATGAAGACTGTAAACTATCCTGGCAGAAAAGCTGAAGAACTAATATCACGCACAAACCTGGACTACAACCAGGTACTAGAGTCAGTAAGGCCTATAGTGGAAGACGTCAGGAAGAACGGGGACAAGGCATTGACCAAGTACACCCGGAAGTTCGACAAATACAGTCTAAGCCCTGGAAACATGCGTGTCACAGAAAAAGAGATCAAAGCAGCATCCCAACGCATACCCACCATAGTCAAGGCCCTTAAGAAGGCTCATAAAAACATAAAAGCCTTCCACTCAATCCAGTACAAGGAGATTGATGCAGAATGGGACTACTATGTTGAGGAAGGCGTCAAGGTCGGTGAAAAAACCACTCCACTCAAAAGCGTAGGATGCTATGCCCCCGGAGGACTGGCCAGCTATCCGTCAACAGTCCTCATGAACTGCGTTCCAGCCAAGATCGCTGGAGTCGAAAGGATTGCCGTAGCCTCCCCACCCCCAATCCCAGACGCCGTCCTAGCAGCCGCAAAAATAGCTGGGGCAGATGAGGTATACCGTATGGGAGGCGCCCAAGCCATAGCAGCACTAGCCTACGGCACAAGACACGTCCAGCCGGTTGACAAGATAGTCGGGCCAGGCAACAAGTACGTTACTGCAGCCAAAATGCTGGTGTACGGGACAGTAGACATAGACATGCCTGCAGGACCAAGCGAAATCCTGATAATAGCAGACTCCTCAGCAAAACCCTCCATCATAGCGTCAGACCTGCTGGCCCAAGCAGAACACGACCCAAACGCCCAATGCATACTGGCGACAGACTCGCCAAAACTAGTCAAAGCAGTGAACTCAGAACTGGAGGCCATGATAAGGGCCTCAGGACGGTCTGAAATACTCAAAAAAAGCAGGGAAAACATGGCCGCAGTAATAGTCAAAAACAAGCGTTTTGCCGTGGAATACGCCAACAAATACGCGCCTGAACACCTTGAAATACTGGTTAAAAACCCCACTAAAATAGCAGCTGAAATACGCAACGCAGGAGCTGTGTTCCTAGGCCCCTACAGTCCCGTAGCGGCAGGGGACTACGCGTCTGGAGGCAACCACGTGCTCCCGACGAGCGGGGCCGCCAGGTTCAGCTCACCCCTCTCCGTAAGAGACTTCCTGAAGACCACATGCGTCCAAGAGATGACTAAGGAAGGGCTTAAAAGGCTCTCTAACACCATAATAACGCTGGCGCAGGAAGAGGGCCTGCTAGAACACCGTAAGAGCGTTCAAGAGCGTCTCAAGTGACTATCCCATCGAATGCTTCAGGGTTCCTAAGGAAACGCGTGAAAAAATCCTTCAAACCATCCTGGTCAGTCCACCCGATCCCAGCTAACCGCTCAACCGCTGAAGGATGCCTACCCAAGGATATGAACAGGCCTGGCCTGTATTTCGGGGGGAACTGGTCTGTTATCATCTTGAAGTTGGACAAAGACTCGTCCGGACTCCCGGCTTTCGACACCGCCTCAAGCAGAGGCTCAGCAAGATAGGCGAAAAAAGCCCTTTCAGTATCCCTAATAACCCTAACGTCTCTCACCCCCGGAAAAGCCATCGACAAAAACCTTCCGTAAGACTTGAAGTCCCTCAAGCCATGCCGCTCAAGCAACCCCCTCCTATCCCTAGCATACTCCTCCAAACTGGACTCCCCCAAATCATCCCTAGCATAGTAATACATGTGTCTGTCAAACCCGAGTCTAGAGCAGAAGTCAGACTCCTCTTTCGGAATGCCCCCAACACTATCCTGCCTCTCGACAATATACTTGAAAATCTTACTTGAATTATCGATCGTCGAAACGAATTCAAGATAATTCAACGCATCCTTCCTAACAAGCCTACGCTGGACTTCCTCAGCCTTAGCCCTTAAATCAACGGCATCCCCCACGACAGCAACCCTCCTACTGTCCAAGAATGGGCTGCTCAACATATCATCGCTAACCCACACGTCAGAGCCCGCACGCTTCCTAGAGACAACCCTGCCCGCATGGTCATAGAGCTCCAAGTCCCCAGGTCCACGACCAACAGAATCCTGCCTCGAGCCACGCGTCCTACCGCGAGTCACCATAAGTAATAATACGCAAAACAGCTTTTAGTACATGCAACTTAATTTATATGGCTATGACATCCTCAATGAGGCTCATATTCCTCGGTACCGGCGGATGCGTGCCGACAGAGACGCGGAACCTGCCCTCCCTATACCTTGAATTCCTCGGCGAACCATTCCTATTCGACGTCGGGGAAGGAACCCAAAGGCAGATGCGAAAGGCAGGACTCAACTTCATGAAACTCGACCACATATTCCTCACCCACCTGCACGCAGACCACTTCCTAGGGATAGGCGGCATGATACAGAGCATGGACTTCCTTGAACGAGACAGGGAACTGACAATACACGGCCCTGCAGGCACAAAAAACGCGATAAACACCCTACTCTCGGCAGGAACATTCCAACTCAAAAACTTCAAGCTAAACCTCCATGAAGTGGAACCAGGCCCAGTATGCGAAGGCAAAAACTACACCGTCACCTGCGCGAAAACAATACACACCGCAAACAGCCTGGCATACTGCTTCGAAGAAAAACCATACCGAAGATTCCTCAAGAAAAAAGCATTAGAAATGGGGATCCCAGAAGGCAGGCTGTTCGGCAGACTACAGAGAGGCCAGGAAGTGGAGCTGGACGGCAGCACAATAAAACCTGAGGAAGTCCTAGACGACCCCATACCAGGCAGAAAAATAATAGTCTCCGGAGACACCCGCCCATGCGGTAACGTCATCAGACTAGCGAAAGACGCTGACATACTCGTGCACGAAGCATCATTCAGCGGTGAAGACGCCGAACAGACAAAAGACGCCGCCCACACAACAATCCCAGAAGCAGCCGAAATCGCGGCGAAAGCCAACGCAAAAAAACTATACCTGACCCACATAAGCCAACGATACAGTGAAACCGAAAAACTCGAAGCAGAGGCGCGTGAAAAATTCACGGAGTCATACATCGCGGAAGACTTCATGGAAGTCGACGTCCCCAAACACTGGTAAACTAATTAACCCCGAATCAAATAATCCTTAAGGTGTTTAACTATGAAAAGAGTCAAGACAGGCATAGACGGGCTAGACCAGATCACGTTCGGCGGACTACCTGAAGGTTCAACAACCCTCATAACCGGTTCATGCGGCACAGGCAAGACTATACTAACCCTGCAATTCCTCTACAAAGGCGCGCTGGAAGGCGAGCCAGGCCTATACATAACCTTCGAGGAATCAAGGGAGAAGATACTGCAGCAGGCAGAACAGTTCAACTGGGACCTGGAATCCCTGGAAAAAAAGAAGCTATTCAACATATTCGTGGCGGAAACAGACGATATAGGCGACACGCTGGAATCGATAAAAGAAGCAGTCTCACGCATAAATGCGAAGCGGCTGGTCCTGGACTCGCTCACAACCATGATGGAGCACGGCGTGATATACCACTCCAACATATCCAAGGACATGAGCAACATGCGCCGCCAGCAGAGCAAGATAAAATTCCCGCCAAAAGAGCACTCAGTGTCAAGAAGGGACGTGTACTACATAATCGGCGAAATAAACCAGCTTAACGTCACATCACTACTGGTGTCTGAGGTCGCGGACCAGAGCAGCTACCTGTCGAGAGACACTATAAGCGAGTTCGCGGCAGACGGGGTGATACTACTACAGATAAGCACGCTGGGCGGGGAACACGAGCGGCTCCTTTCAGTCCGGAAGATGAGGAGCACAAAAATAGATGTCTCCCTGTTCCCACTTAAATTCACTACAAACGGAATAATGGTGGAAGTGTAATGCAGAGCAATCTAGAGCAGATACAGACAGCACTACAGAGACTCTACGAAGACGTGGGAGAGATACAAGCATGCATGGTCACGAAAAGAGGGCTTGAAGGCATCGTTATTTTCCCGGAAGACTTCAAGGAACAGGTTTCAGAAATATGGGAGCCATTGAGCGAGTGCATAAACGACGAGCTAGAGGTAATCGCGAAATACACTGACTACGCCATAGACAAAACATACGTTGAACTTCTCGGATACGGCGTTGGATTCCAGACGCTAACATACTCTGACACCGCCCTCGCAGTCTTCATATCAAACAAAGAAGGATGCGACCCCCTTGAAGTGCTCCATAAAAACAGGGATAAGATAATGGAAACAAGGGACAAGATACTCAAGATAGAATCCTAGACTTTTAATACACTACTCAACCCATAATTTAACGTGGAGTACGAGATAATCACATTCCAGGCTAACCGGGAAAGATACCAGCGGACGCTGACGATCATAAAATCAAGTGTCCGGGCCAAGATAAACCTGGACATAATCCTATTCTCCACCATGATAGCATTCGCTGTAGGATTCACCACGCAAGCACTAATCGGGGTGACCGCAGACACGCTACTCCAAGCCATCGGCGGCATACTAATACTCCTACTCCTACTCCTAGTATTCGTAAAGTCCATACGCCGCGTGATAATACTACAAGAACTCCACGTAAAACTAACCTTCGCTGAACTATTCCCCGAAAAATGGGACCTGAAAGTGCCCATATTCGAGTCCGAGACAGACGTCGAGCTAGAGCAAGTCGAAGTAGTGATGAACAAGGAAAACACCGGCTCCACCCAAATCGACGAATAAAACCCAAATAAAAACAATAAATGGGACCGTCGAGACTTGAAGTCAGAACATAAGGTTCCGACACCTCCTACCGACCCTTACGGGTCGGAAGCTTCGCGATGACGCTAGTTTGTGCACACCGCATGAGCAATAAATGGGACCGTCGAGATTCGAACTCGAGTCACTAGCTCCCAAAGCTAGAAGGATACCAAGCTACCCCACGGTCCCCGGCATACTGGTTTTACTTATACGGTTAATACGAATAAAAAACCAATACTTACGCAAGATGATAGAGTACCTGATTGCCGCCATAATATCCCTGCTACTAACCATAATGCTGGTCATAATAACATGGTCCATAATCCAAAAACTAATCCAAAGACTACTAGTACTAGTACTAAACAGTGTCGGAGCATTAAGCCTCCTACTCGCACTACACTACCTCATGGACGTGGACATACCCATAAACTATGCGACGCTAATAATAACAACACTATTCGGTTTCCCCGGAGTAGGCACTCTAATATTCCTACACTTCTTCGGGATGATATAAACCCTACTTCAGTATGGCTGAAACATCCTGGATGACATCAGTCTTAGTGATGACGATGGCAACATCATCCTTCTTGATGATCGTATCCTTAGAACAGATAATAACCTCGCCATTACGATAGATCATGCCTATGGTAGAACCATTTGGAAGCCCGATATCCTTGATTTTACGGCCATCAAGCTTCTCATTACTGATCTTAACCTCTATAACCTCCGCGTTACCGCCGGCAATAGAAACCATACTCCTACCCCTCTCCTTAGTCAAAGCATTCTTGAACTGGCTGACAGCAGCGGAAACAATGCTTATCGCCGCCGTAATCTCAAGGCTGATATACAAGTCCTTCTTACCCGGGTCATTGACCCTGGCTATGATCTTAGGGACATTATACTTCTTCAGCATCTGGCATATGGCAAGATTAATGTTGTCGTCAGCAGTCAACACGGCAGCAGCATCAGCCCTCTCAACCCCCGCATCCTTCAGGATATTCGTGTCACTAGCGTCACCGTGAATCACTATGACATCCATGCCCTCTGCAATGGACTTCGCACGCTCCTCATCCTCCTCAATAACAACAACCTCATTACCCTCACTAGTCAAATGCGTCGCCAGAGCCTTCCCAATGCCCCCACACCCGATAATTATGACATACATCTTGAATGAGTTATTGTATGGAAGATGTAGTATAAAAACATCCCCAGACCCCCAATATTTTGATTTATAGACTTGTTTACACCTTAAATTAAAAATGAAGGCTTCAGAGCTGCTGACCGAAGCATTAGAGTATGTACGACGCTTCAGAGGCCAGGTTTTCGTCGTAAAACTAGGCGGCGAAACCATGCTGGACAAGGATGTTCTGCTATCAGTAGCAAAAGACCTGATGTTCCTCAACCTGGTTGGCATAAAAGTCGTCCTAGTCCACGGTGGCGGAGTCGAAATCACAGAGGCAATGGAGAAATTCGGGAAGAAACCCACGTTCGTGAAAGGACTCAGAGTCACAGACCGGGAGACGATGGACATAGTCGAAATGGTGCTGACAGGCAAGGTAAACACAGAACTCGTATCCCTCATAAACACCCAGGAAGGAAACGCCGTCGGAATATCCGGCCAGTCCGGAAGCCTATTCCAGGCATCCAAAGTCGACTCAGAAATCGACCTAGGATACGTGGGCGAAGTCAAGAAGGTAAACCCCAAGATAGTGAAAACGCAGCTAGACAACGACTACATACCCGTAATCTCCCCAATAGGGCTCGGCCCCGGCGGTATGACATACAACATAAACGCGGACACCGCAGCAGCAAAACTCGCCGTAGCACTCAACGCCAGCAAACTAATACTACTCACCAACGTGGAGGGAGTCCTAGACAAGAAAAACAACCTGGTCAAAAGACTAACCCTGCTGGAGACAAAAAAACTCATCAAACAAGACTTCATCAAAGGCGGTATGATACCCAAGCTAGAGGCATGCATCCACGCGCTAGAAAACGGGGTAGACCGCACACACATAGTCAAAGCATCAAGACACGCAGTACTCGAGGAAATACTAACCGCAACCGGAACCGGGACAATGATAACCAAGAGAAAAGTGAAAGACGAATGACAGACCACGAAGAACACACAATCAACCTCGGCCCACACAACCTAGTCCTCCTAAAAGCCAGAAAAGGATACGTAATGTGCGGACTCCTAAACATGGAGACAGCCGAAAAACTCGGCCACACCGCATGCACAGTAACCGGCGTCAACACGCCAGAAGACGCTCTAAACGCCAAAATAAAGGCCTGCACCAGCAAAGCAAGCCAACTAGGGATAAAAAAAGGCATGACCTGCCGACAAGCACTAAAACTACTACGATAATTATTTATCCTATACTCTAATCTCTAACAATACGTGGGTGTACTAATGTCTAGTGCTTGCGCTCTACTAGACGGGCTTATGGCCAAACTGAGGGCCACTAGCCTATGGTACATATTCCTCCTAATGATAGCTGCCGCGCAACTCCTAACCCTATTCATAATATCCGTAATGGCCCTCCTATTCAACAGGACCATAACCTACGACTATGTCCTCACTGGTTCTATAGCTGCACTAGTCTGCGCAATAATAGTGCCATCAATAATACTGTGCTTCATCAAGAAACTAGAGGAAAAAGAGGTCGCCCTCGAAGAGAGCAAAGGCAAGCTAAGGGACTATGCACAACAGCTAGAGGACGTAAACAAGCAGCTTGAAAACTACACATACACCGTCAGCCACGACCTCAAGGAGCCATTAAGAAACATCGAGGGATTCTCCACGTTCCTTCAGGAAGACTACGGCGACAAACTAGACGACACTGGGAAAGACCATTTAAACATGATACTAACATCCACCCAACGCATGACCCTCATGATAGACGACCTACTGAAACTATCGCGTATCGGCCGTAAAAACACCGAATTCACGCTAGTGGACGTGAATGAGGTGCTGGAAGAAGTCCAGGTAGAATTGGAGGTGCTCATAGAGTCGAGTAACGCTCGCATCGAGTATTCCGGACTCCCAAAAATCATGTGCCAGCGCACGTGGCTCAGCGAGATATTCAAGAACCTCATCAGCAATGCCCTAAAATACAATAAGAGCACTACGCCAACAGTCATAATCAAATACGCTGAGAAAGAAGATGAATACGAGTTCAGGGTCACAGACAACGGTATCGGCATAGACCCCAAATACTACGATAAAATATTCCAGCTGTTTGAGAGAATACCCAACCAATCAAAATACGATGGAACAGGCGCAGGCTTAGCGATAGTGAAATCAATAGTCGAACACCATTCTGGGAAAATATCCGTTGGTAAAGGCAAGGATGATATGGGGGCTGAATTTAAATTCACCATATCCAAGTCATTAAAGCAATAGAAAAAACCAGGCAAAGGTATGCAGCATGAGGATTATGTGCGTCGACGATAACCCAGCAGACCAGAAAATGATAGAGCACACTCTCACCCGAACGCTCGACGAGGAATTCCTGTTCCACACCTCCAACACAGCACAACAACTATACGAAAGACTAGAATCCGAAAAATGCGACATAATACTACTCGACTATAAGCTAGGCTCTGATGATGGTATAGAAATCCTTAAAAATCTCAGAGAACGCGGAGATGACACGCCCATAGTATTCCTCACCGGGCAGGGAAGCGAGGAAATAGCCTGCGAGGCCCTAAAATATGGAGCCCACGATTTCCTCACCAAAGACCAATTGAAAAGCGCAAGGCTCGCGCAAGTAATAAAAAACATCGTGAAAAGAAGAAAAGCAGAAGATGAAGTAAAGCTTTATGCCCGAGAACTCGAGGAAAAAATAAGAATGCTCGAGGCAGGAGGAACCAGCCGTTACGAGTCCATACTGCAAAAAGGAAACAGCTACTTGATAGAATCAAAAAACGTTGTGGCAGCAGTAAAGATATTCAAAAGCATGGTGGCTCACGGATTCAAAGGGCTCTGCATATCAAAACTAAACCCCCAAAACCTAAAGGAACGATACGATTTAGGTAATGTGGAATACGGGACCATATGGCTTTCAGAGATGACAGTGGACGGCGCAGTAAGCATTAAAAACCCAACAGAATTCCTCCACCAGATAACCACCTTCACGAGAGACAACGAAAAAAACATAATCCTATTCCTAGACGCGCCCTACATACGGACCATGCAAGACCCGAAAACATTCATAGAACTACTCCAAAACATACAAGACCTCGTCTCAGTAAAAAACTCACGGCTACTCATAAGCCTCGATCCGGACTCAATGGACGGCAAGGAACTAAGCATACTCAAGACCCACCTAATAGGAATAGACGAAGACGAAATCATCAGGATACTCGGATAAAACAAAAACCTTAAGACAATACAAAAACTTTATATTCACAAAAAACCCTATACATACCCACAAAACGGCCGCGGTGGGGTAGCCTGGTTATCCTACTGGACTGTGGCAACCCTTTTCTTTCTTATAAGAAAGAAAAGCGTTGACGGAAAAGAAAGAACACATTAATCTTCCGGAAAATCAAAGGTTGCAGCAATCCGGCGACGCGGATTCAAATTCCGCCCGCGGCCCACTGTCACGCCCAGTGGACATGCGGGTGCCGTCTTCGGCTCCGCCTCGACGACACTGAGCGTTATAACAAAGCGCGGATTCAAACGGCATCCCCGCTAGGGGATGACGCACCAGCCCGAAAGGGCTGAGTGTTCCGCCCGCGGCCCATCATCTTCCCATCCCCCTAATGGGGGATTATTAATGATTACACCAATCTCTTAACATGTTTGTCATATCTGGCGTGTATGGTGGGCTTTGCAACCATCTAGTTAATTTCTCGCACGTTATAGTGTCTGCGCTAGAAGGCAACAGGCGTGTAATGCATCTTGATTTCAGGGATTATGCGCAACACTTCCAGGGCACTCGTGGCGGTATAGTGTCCACCTACCCGCCTAAAAAATCCATCTTATACTCCAACCGCATTATAACAAATATCCTGTCGTTCCTCCTAGGAATTATCCTAAATCGTTTTGGTCGTGGAAGATTTAAACTAAAATACTTCAAGGCATATGAGATACAATACGGGGATTATGTGCTTCTCGATAGCCCGGAATTTCTGGACTCCACAAGAGAAGCCAAGATTGTTTTTTTCCGCGGATACGCTTTTGTGGTCAACTCGGATAAGCTAATCGAAAAACACGGTGACGCTGTGCGGGCGTATTTCACGCCAATAGAAGAACACCAGTCCAACGTATCTGACCTAATTAGCAGGGCACGGAAATCCTGCGAAATACTGGTTGGAGTGCACATCAGGCAGAAAGACTACCAGTCATTCCTTAACGGAAAATTCTTCTATGGACTGGATACCTATAAGTTGCTGATGAAAAAAACACGGGAACTGTTTAAGGGCAGTGAAGTAGGGTTCCTAATATGTTCTGACGAGGATTTGGATTTGGGGCAGCTTTCGGAATTCAACGTCACTCTCGCGCGTGGACACGCTATTGAAGACCTTTACTCCCTCGCCAAGTGTGACTACATCATCGGCCCCCCAAGCACGTATTCGGCGTGGGCCTCCTTCTACGGGAAAGTGCCCTTACACATGGTCAAGGAGCCTAGCACCAACTTTAGTCTTGATGATTTTAGGGTGGAAATGCTGTTCATAGGGCCTCACCCGCCGGATTTCCCTGATTTTACCCGCTTTTACAAAAAATAGAATTCCAATATAATATAAGATATACTTATATAATATAAGTTATTGTTTTTTTTTGTTTTTTATCCTGTAATACCCCTACAATATACCGGTTCCCTCCGGGAATCAGCGTGCTTTTAAATAATCTTTACCTATATATTGTCCGCGCGAATTCTATTGCGCACGATTATTTTTCCAGGATGTGAGATAACCCCCATTTCAAGGGGAAAGTATCGGATCTGGAAACGCCTCACAACGAATGCTTTGGCAAAGACGCGTTAGCCCGATAACACGCTACCGCTAGTCAAATCAAGAGTAGTGTAGGCCATCAAATGGGGGCGACAACCGCACGGATGCCGCCTGACTAAGACGACATTCAGTGGCTAAACTTTATTGTGAAACCACACCAATTCCACTTTGTGACCACCCAACTCGAGTTGATCCTGCTCGAGGTTACTGCTATTGGGGTTCGATTAAGACATGCATGTCTAGGACACGGTAAGGTCCTGGCGAACAGCTCAGTAACACGTGGACAATCTAACTTAGGGAGGAGGATAACCTCGGGAAACTGAGGACAATACTCCATAGGCAGCGTGCTCTGCAATGACCGCTGTCTAAACGCAAAGACTATTCCGTCGGCGCGCCCTAAGATGAGTCTGCGGCGGATTAGGTTGATGGCGGGGTAACTGCCCACCATGCCTTTGATCCGTACCGGCCCTGAGAGGGGGAGCCGGGAGATGGACACTGAGACAAAGGTCCAGGCTCTAAGGAGCGCAGCAGTCGCGAAACCTTCGCAATGCGCGAAAGCGTGACGAGGGAACCCCAAGTGTGCTAGTACAACTAGTACTTTTACGAAGTGTAAACAGCTTCGGGAATAAGGTCTGGGTAAGACTGGTGCCAGCCTCCGCGGTAACACCAGCAGATCAAGTGGTAACCGCGCTTACTGGGCTTAAAGCGTTCGTAGTCGGTTATGCAAGTCTCCTGTGAAATCCTATGGCTCAACTATAGGGATTGCAGGAGATACTACATGGCTAGAGGCCGGGAGAGGATGGGGGTATTCTGGGGGTAGCGGTGAAATGCTATAATCCCTGGAGGACCACCAGTAGCGAAGGCGCCCATCTGGAACGGGCCTGACGATGAGGGACGAAAGCTAGGGGAGCAAACCGGATTAGATACCCGGGTAGTCCTAGCCGTAAACAATGCTGGCTGAGTGTTTCCTGAACCTCGTGTTCAGGAAGTGCTGTAGGGAAACTGTTAAGCCAGCCGCCTGGGGAGTACGGTCGCAAGGCTGAAACTTAAAGGAATTGGCGGGGGAGCACCACAAGGGGTGGATGCTGCGGTTCAATTGGATACAACGCCGGGAAACTCACCAGGTGCGACGGCAGTATGAAGGTCAGGCTGAAGGTCTTACCGGACGAGCCGAGAGGTAGTGCATGGCCGTCGTCAGCTCGTACCGTGAGGCGTACGGTTAAGTCCGTTAACGAGCGAGACCCGTGCCCTTATTTGCTAATCCCAAGGAGACTTGGGGTGCACTATAAGGGGACCGCTGGCGATGAGTCAGAGGAAGGCGCGGGCGACGGTAGGTCTGTATGCTCCGAATCTCCTGGGCTACACGCGGCATACAATGGCATAGACAATGGGTTGCGACACCGAAAGGTAGAGCTAATCCCCAAACTATGTCTTAGTTCAGATCGAGGGTTGCAACTCACCCTCGTGAAGCTGAAATCCCTAGTAATCGCTGTTTACCATACAGCGGTGAATATGTCCCTGCTCCTTGCACACACCGCCCGTCACACCAACTGAGTGGACTGAAGGTGAAGCATTCTCATCCGGGAGTGTTGAATCTTTGGTTCGCGAGGGGGGTGAAGTCGTAACAAGGTAGCCGTAGGGGAATCTGCGGCTGGATCACCTCCAAGTACAACAACGGTTTCACAATAAAGGGCTTAAACTGGATGTCGTAAAAAAATAAAAATCGAACTCAACGTGGGTTCCAATTCCGGGCCTGTAGATCAGACCGGTAGATCGCCCGCCTTGCAAGAACCTTTTTCTTTCTTTAGGAAAGAAAGAAAAAACGTTCACGAAAAAAGAAAGAAAAAAGTGAACAAGGCTTCAAGTTCGCGGGAGGCCTCGGGTTCGAATCCCGACGGGTCCAAACTGTCACGCCCAGTTTACATGCGTGAGCCATCTTCGGCTAAAGCCTCGATGGCTCTGTGGCGTGGGTCACACATCATATTCACTTTTTCAAAGTGAAATGGAGTATCGAACTCCGACATTGAAGTATTCCGGCGCACGCTGGTTTACGGAAGCTTCAGAATCAATTATCTGAAGTGTTGTACACGATATACGACTCGCCACAAAGAGCGTGTCAGGTGTAAACCATACAGAGGATGGCTTGGCTTGAGAGCTGAAGAAGGACATGGCAAGCTGTGAAAAGCCCCGGGGAGGCGCATGCGGCCTTAGAACCGGGGATGTCCTAATGTACTCCCATCTGGGAGTGGGAATGCGGGGAATTGAAACATCTTAGTACCCGCGAGAAAAGAAAGCAATTGCGATCCGGTTAGTAAAGGCGATCGAAAACCGGACAGGGCAAACCGAATCCCATACAGTAATGTATGGGGGATGTGGTGTTTCGGCCTGCCTTAAGTCTTCCGTGTCTAGGTGAAGTCCGCTGGAACGCGGCGCGATACAGGGTGATAGCCCCGTAACTAATGGTTCGGGAGACCTAGCAGAGTCCGAGAGTAGCGTGCGTTGGATATCGCGCGTGAATGTCGCTGGCATCAACAGCGAACCCTAAATACTACTCAAGACCGATAGCGTACTAGTACCGCGAGGGAAAGCTGAAAAGGAGCCCTAACGGGCTGTGAAAAGAACCTGAAACTGTATGGTGATAGCTAGTTGCAGCGAAAGTTGCAACGTTCGTCTTGAAACATGAGACAGGGAGTGAACGCATGCGGTGAGGTGAAAGCCTAAGCGAAAGCAAAAACCCGCAGCACCGCGAGGGGTGTGGTATGTTCTGCCACAAATCGCGTGCGTTCGACCTGAAGCCGTACGATCTAACCCTGGGCAGGGTGAAGCCCCACAACTGTGGGGTGGAGGCCCGTTACCGTTTCTAAGCTCAACTTGTTCGGGTGACCTGGGGATAGGGGTGAAAAGCCAATCGAGTACGGCAATAGCAGGTTCCTCTCGAAACGGACCTAAGGCCGGCCTGGCTGGAGGCAGATTGTGGGGTAGAGCACTGATTGAGTGGCCCGGGGGAGAAATCTCTCACTACTCTGTCAAACTCCGAACCTACAGTCGCCGTAGAAGGCTGGAGACGGGGTATAGGGGTAAGCTCTATATCCGAAAGGGAAACAACCCTGTTTACGGTTAAGGCCCCTAAATACGGGCTGAGTGTGAATAAGGGCGTTTCAGGCCATAAACATCGAGAAGGTTAGCTTAGAAGCAGCTATCCTCTAAGGAGTGCGTAACAGCTCACTCGCCGAGGTCTGGGGCCCCCAAAATGGACGGGACTAAGTCCGTTGCCGATACCGTAATGCGCCCACCTAAGTGGGTGTTCAAGTAGGGAGGTGTCCTGCTGGAGCAGAAGCTCGGCCGTGAGGCCGGGTGGATCCGGTGGGAATAAGAATCCTGTCAAGAGTAACAGCTAAGAATGGTGAGAATCCATTCCACCTGAAGGGCCAGGGTTCCTCAACAATGTTCGTCAGTTGAGGGTTAGCCGATCCTAAGACAACCCTAGTTGGGAAACGTCGAAAGGGAAGCAGGTTAATATTCCTGCGCCATGTGGGTACACGGCAACGCAAGTTGCTCTCTCTGACGCTTCCGGGTAGTCTGAGTGTCGCCGTCGCGGCATTCAAGCAAGATATCACTGTGGAGTACCGTAATGGTGAGAAGCAGTGTAAATTGTGATGAGCCTGCTACATAGTGGGTTCAGGTAATCCCAGGAGTCCGTGAAAAAGAGGAGCATCGAATCCCATATGATCGTACCGAGAACTGACACTGGTGCCCCTAGCTGAGAAGGCTCAGGTGTGGCGAGGATAACTCTCCTCAGGGAAGTCGGCAAACTAGCCCCGTAACTTTGGGATAAGGGGTGCCTGCCCCGAAAGGGACAGGTTGCAATAACAAGTGGGATCCGACTGTTTACTAAAAACGTAGGTCTCCGCAAACTCGTAAGGGTGTGTATGGAGGCTGATACCTGCCCAGCGCTGGTATCTCAAACTCCGGTTCAACGGAGCAAAGGACCAGTAAACGGCGGGGGTAACTATGACCCTCTTAAGGTAGCGTAATACCTTGCCGCTTAATTGGCGGCTTGCACGAAGGTTTAACGAGATTCCAGCTGTCCCGAGGAGAGGCTCGGTGAACCTACTATCCTGGTGAACAGGCCAGGGAATTCCAGCGGGACGCGAAGACCCCGTGGAGCTCTGCAGCAGCTTATGGTTGCGTTGTGGTTATGATTGCGCAGCGTAGGTGGGAGACGTTCGAGATATTTCTTTCGGGGAATATTTAGTCAACGATGAGACACCACCCTTTTATGACTACAACACTAATCCCATGTGTTTTCACGTGGGAGACACCTGTAGGTGGGCTGCTCGGGTGGGGCGCCACACAGTTGAAAAGGTATCGACTGTATCTAATGGTCGGCTCAAGCGGGACAGAAATCCGCTGTAGAGGATAAGACCAAAAGCCGGCCTGATGTTGTTCCAAACAATACGGAACGGCAGGACGAAAGTCGAGTCTAGCGAACCCCGAATCCTCACTGATGGGGGATCGGGCTGATAGAAAAGCTACCCCGGGGATAACTGAGTGGTAGCGGGCAAGAGTACACATCGACCCCGCTGCTTGCTACTTCGCTGTCGGCTCACTGCATCCTGGTTGTGCAGAAGCAACCAAGGGTGGGGTTGTTCGCCCATTAAAGCGGTACGTGAGCTGGGTTTAGAACGTCGCGAGACAGTTTGGCGGCATCTACTGGAATTGTTTGTTGACTGAGGGAAAGGGTCTTTTAGTACGAGAGGAACAAAGGCCCGGGGCCTCTGGTGTACCGGTTGTCCGACAGGGCACCGCCGGGCAGCTACGCCCTAGCTGGTAAAGGCTGAACGCATCTAAGCCTGAAACAGTCCCTAAAAAGAGTCAGCGTAGGCTCCAGTATAACACTGGTTTGATAGGTGGGGGATGTAAGCACGAAGGCTTCGGCCGACGTGTTCAGTCCGTCCCATACTAATCGCCGTATTTATCTTGGCACGCTTTTTGGCGACAAGTCGTATGTCGTGTACAATACTTCTATTTTTATTTTATTCTAGTACGCGTATCCTATCTCTCTCAGTCTTTCTAGTGTGTCTACTTGGTCTTCAGTGGATTGTATGCCTGATTTCTTTATGTCCTCCAGGTCTTTTATCAGTTTTTTTGCTGTGTCAAGGTTCTCTTTTGTCACTGGCTTGGTTTCACCCGGGTCTTCCCGTATGTTGTATAGTGTTCCCATCATGACTGACGTGTCTATCAGCAGTTTGTAGTCTCCCCTCTTTATGGTCTTGATGTCCTTGTATTCCGCGAACTGAATGTAGTCTTCTTCTCGAGGGTTGAATAGGTTCTGCCCCCTGATATCTGGTTTCTCCTGTATTCCCACCAGTTCGAGTATTGTGGGGAGTATGTCGACGCTCATCACAGGGTAGTCTATGGTCTCGTGCCTGTCTGACGGTAGGTGTACTATCAGGGGCGAGTGGACTACTCCATAGTATAGTTTGTTGTGGTCGAATATGTTGTGTTCGCCCAGGCTTTCACCATGGTCGTTGCCCACTATAATCATGGTGTCCTCATCGAGGCCTGATTCTTTAATTTGATCTAAGACTATCCTGAACTCGTTGTCTATCTTCTTGATGTTTCCGTCGTACATTGCCTGGTATTGCCTGTACATTGTGGGCGTCAGCGGCAGTCTCTTCCCGAATATCAGGTAGTCGCTGGGGGATTCCTTCTTCTCTCTCACATAGTAGTCTAGTATCGGCGTGAACCTCTCGTCCAGACCCTCTTCTTTGACTGCTTTAGGCCCGTCTATCCCGTATACGAGGGGCTCGTTGCCGGGGTTGTGGTAGAATTCCTTGAATGTCTTCATGTCTGGGTTGTAGGGGCTGTGGGGCTCTCGGAAGTGTATCCATAGGAACACTGGTTTCCCGTCTTTTTCCAGGTTTTCCCTTATCTCTCCGAGCATATTGATGACTCTTTCCCTGGTTTCGTTCCCTATTTCAGGGTCATCGTATCTGTCGTCGAACACGTCGAAGCCCTGGGATGAGCCGTACTCTGACTTAGCGAGGTTCACGGCAACGACGGCGTAAGTATTGTACCCGTTCTTCTTGAGGATTTCTGCCAGCGTCGTCTCCTCTTCCTTGGGTGTCAGGCCGTCGGAGAGTATGTTGTCTGTCTGCGGGAATTTGGACGTGTGTATTGACGGTATCGAGCAGGATGTTGACCCGCACTGGCTGAACGAGTTGGTGAAGATGAACGATTTTTTGGCGAGTGCATCTATCGTTGGGCTTGTCGGCTTGTCGTATCCGTAGGCTCCCAGGTGGTCTGCCCTCAGGGCGTCGAAGGTCACGAGTATGACGTTGCAGTTGGTGCAGCCAGGTTTTTCAATCTTGACTTCTTCCCGCACGCATCCTGAAATCAGCAGGATTCCTGCGATAAATAAAGAATATCTCCTCCACTCCATCTTGAAGCCTTCCTTACTATAAGATATCCTGTTTTAATATAAGCTTTTTTCCATGTCCTACCCTAATCTATGTAATGGCCTCTGCGACTGCATTCAGGGATATTGTCCGGGAGACTGCCTCGGTTGGTCAGCCTAGGGATCTTGGTGGTCTGACTGCAAGGCAGATAGAAGAGTCTGTGCTTCGTATTGCAGGGTCTTCCAGCGGGGATGCTGCGTCATCGAAGGCATTGTCGAAGAGGATATCCGATGCTCTGGGGAGGCCGGTATTGCACCAGCATGCTTCAAAGGGCATAACAGTATTGGGTAAGTGCAGTAGCCTTGTTGAGGTCGGAAAACTGGCTGACGTATTTGAGCTGGCTGGCGGCATATGCACTGCCAGGGAGCAGGGTGTTGCGCCATGGGACTTCAAGTTCAAGACGGCTCTGGGGTTTATACTGAATGACTCTCGGATGGGTGATGTTGTAAGCGAGTTAGACGGTTCTGACTTGCTGCTGATTCGCTTGATCGGTTCTATGGCTGGATTGTCCAACAGTCAGACAGCCAACGATCTAGGTCTTTTCTCTAGTGGTTACGGCGGGGGCGGGACAAAGACGGCTATACTCCATTCCATAGGGCTGTCAAAGAGGCCTGAAGTCAGGGCTTTGGGGCTTTCTTCCATAGACATATTCCTTGCCGCTGGGATAATCTCCCACATGCGGCAGAGTGATGATCACGGATACAGTGTAGACGGCAGGTTCTATCCTTGTGTTGGGGCGGACCGCAGGCATGAGATTGCCAGGTACCCCCACGAATACTCTGTAGACTATACTACAGCATTCACGCAGCGTGAGGACCACATACTCAAGCTAGCGCAGAGGGTGAGGGAGCACGCTACAGGGCCTGCCATCGCATCCGCTGAAAGGCCTGATAATTCTGTTATACTTGAGTCGGTGTTCGACAGGCTTCCGCTGGCTGATTTTCCCTCTTCCCTCGACAGGATGAGCGAGCAGCTCCTGCAGATCGCGGTGGCTGATGAGGGGAGGAGAACAAGGCTGGCGCGCGACATAGAATCCCGTTTCACGAGGAAACGGGATTTGATACAGCACGGCAGTTGATGGTCTATTTTTGAATCCACTACTAACTCTTTATCGTGTTCTACCGTATAATCGTCAGGGGGGTGGTGCAGGGTGTCGGCTTCAGGCCGTTCATCTATAGGGAGGCTGTCGATAGGGGTCTTAACGGCATCGTACGAAACATCGGGGATGGTGTTGAGGTGATAGTCGACGACAAGGACTTCGTCAAGGTATTTGATTACGCTCCACCGCTCTCTGAAATACGTGAAGTTAATGTTGAGCGTGTTGGCGGCAGCTACTCCGGATTCAAGATTGCAGAGAGTGGTGGAGGTTCTATGAAAGTCCTAGTGCCACCGGATGTTTCGGTCTGCGAGGACTGCCTGAATGAGTTAAGGGACAAGAAGGACCGGAGGTTCAACTACTATTACACGACATGCACCAACTGCGGCCCAAGATACTCTATGATAGAGGACTTCTCCAGGCCATACGACCGTCCTACGACCACCATGCGGGATTATGAAATGTGCGAGTCATGCAGGGTGGAGTATGCTGACCCGGTTGACCGGAGATACCACGCGCAGACGATAGCTTGTCCGGTATGCGGTCCCCCCCTGGCGTTGAAGAGCCGCGGCAAAGTCATTGCTGAGGGATTGGATGCCGTCAGGGAGTCTTCCCGGCTTATTCAGGAGGGTATGGTCGTGGCAGTCAAGGGTAATGGTGGATTCCACCTGTCATGCATCACTACAAGAAAGGCGGTGGGCAGGCTCAGGGAGTTCACCGGCAGGACACGGAAACCTTATGCTGTAATGATGCCTGACGTTAGGGCTGCGAGAGAGTACTGCAAGCTAAGTACGGCGGAGGGGCGGGCACTAAAGTCCTTTCACGCGCCCATAGTCCTTGCAGTTAAGAAAAGGCCAGGCCGGTTGAGGCATGTTTCAGAGCTGGATTCTCTCGGAATCATGCTACCCTACACGGCACTCCACGCATTACTGTTGGATATGGTCGGGAAGCCTGTTGTGATGACTTCAGCAAACATTCCCGACGAGCCGGTCTCGACAGCTGAGGAGGATGTGGGTGGTTATTGTGATTACGTCCTGACGCATGGCCGCAGGATAGCCAACAGGTGTGATGACTCTGTGGTCAAGATGGTGGCCGGTGAAATGCTTTTCTTAAGGAGGTCGAGGGGTTATGTCCCAAAGACCATCCCACTTGAGTCGGATGGCGTTCTTGCGCTTGGCGGAGAATGGGAGAACACTATAACCGTCACTACTGGCGGCAAGGCGTATGTTTCACAGTATGTGGGTAGTGTGGGTAACATGCGGACATTCGATTACATGCGGAAGACTGTGTTAGACTATATAAAGTATACTGGGGTGGCTCCCAGGAGGATACTGTGCGACATGCACCCTGACTTCATGACGACAGAATACGGGGAACAACTGGCTTCCGAGTACTCGGCCGAGCTGGTTAGGGTGCAGCACCACCTCGCTCACGTGTGTTCGGTTGCCGCTGAGAACAATCTGTCTGATTTTGTGGGCATAGCGTGCGACGGCTACGGCTACGGTGAGGATGGTAAGGCATGGGGCGGGGAAATCTTTGTTAACAACCGGAGGGAGGGGTCTCTAGAACCTCAAATCCTGCTTGGCGGAGACTATGCGGCCAGAAAGCCTGTTAGAATGCTGTTCTCGATAATGAACAAATTCATGGACGAGGACTGCCTCTTGAAGTCCGGTCTGTTCTCAGAAGACGAAGTGCGCGTATGGTCCAAGCAGGTGGAGGAGGAATACAATCTAGTTGAGACCACGAGCACTGGGAGACTCCTAGACGCAATAGCAGTCCTCCTCGGCTTCGCGCACGAAAGCGCCTACAGAGGACAGCACCCCATGCTTCTAGAATCCATAGCAAGAAGCTCCAAACCCTATAAAATACGTCCGGAATACGGTTCAGACCATGGGTTGACTGTCTTAAAGACAACGCCACTCGTTGAATACATTCACTCGCACTTGGAGAGGGATAAGGGGCGGCTTGCAGCCACAGCACACAGCTACCTGGCTGAAGGACTGCACGGTCTCGCGTGCGAAGTGGGTGGCGGCAGGCAGATAGTCTACTCTGGTGGCGTAGCGTACAACTCTATCATCACCGGCAGGATGTTGCGTAACGGTGTTTTAGTCAACACGAAAGTCCCATGCGGCGACGGGGGATTGTCATTCGGCCAGGCCGCATACGATAGCATCTTCTGCGACTAGTCCTTTATTTATGCATGCTGGATGCTAGCCTCATGTACCCTAGTTTATACAAGAACTTGTATACCCTCATGGTGCTCCTCACACCCAGGAATCCCTTAAGAATGTTGAATAAAGGCCCCTCAATCTTGACGTTGTCTGGCACAAGCAGGTTGATCATGTACTTGTTTTCACCGTTGAAGTGAACTATGTTCGGGGTATCAGACTTGTGTCTGAACATCCTCGTTGATTCGTCAAACTTGATGTTCTTCTCTGGTATGTCGCAGAGGTTAAGGAAGTGGCTTGCTGGTATCGGCTTGATTGGGTAGTTCAGGTAGTCCATGTAGTTGACTATTGGCTGGTCACTGTGGAACCTCACTATCCTGCTCGAAGCCATTATCCACGCAGTAATCATCAGCGAGTTGAACACCTCCGTCCTACCGCCGATGAATCCGGTGTTGAGGCTGGTTTTCCTATTGAATATCACGTCCTCGTAGTGCTCTCTCGGAATTCCGAAAGACAGGTCAGTCACCCTCATCCACTTAACGAGCAAGTCAACCTCGCCTATCTTCTTTCTTTCACGCGCCACGTAAATAACATCATCCTTTATGTCATCCAGCACTTCCTTAACCTGCTTCTGGAAATAAACGTCCGCGTCAAAAAAACACGTATTCTCAGCCCTGCCTAAATACTCCTTCGAAATGAGGCAGGAATAAACGAGTTTAAACGGATAGGCCCTGTGCATGTTCTGGATGGGGTCGATCATGTCGCGCGTCACCCCGTGTTTCTTCAGTAGCTCGTGGAATACTACCACCTCAACCTCATGCTCCCTGAAGAAATCGAGCTGCTCCTTTGAGAAAGTGGCCTCCTCCACGAAACTGCACTGGCCCCCATACTCTCCTTCAATGGAGTTGTCGCACACCACTATCCTGTCCTCATACCTGCCGTTCTCCCGGAGGCTAGTCACAAACAGCTTCAGTTCGTTGAATAGGCCTGAATTACCGCCTGTGATAATAAGGTTCATGTTAGCATATTATTTGACGCGTACAATAAGAACCTAGCATATCCTTGGGTTAAGCGTGCCGTCGGAAGGTTTTATCCTCCTTAAACCCCCTATGCTCGTCTCCATGACAAGTCCATGACTGGAACCCACATCCTCTACAGTGCCTATGACAGACGCTCTTGGATTGTACTCCCTGAGTATTTCAACAACCCTGTCAGCATCCTTTTTTCTTGCTACACACGTGAACACGCCCTCACAGGCCATGTGAATCGGGCTTACTCCAAGGAATTCCGCTATCGCTTTGGTAGGCTTCCTTACAGGGATTCTCTCCTCATTGAGTCTTAACACTGCATTGTTTTGAACTGCGATGTCGTTTAGCGCGGAAACTAGGCCCCCCCTCGTCGGGTCTTTAGCGGTCTTCACTATTCCCCTCACAGCCCTCATCTCGTCCAGGAGAGACTTGCAGTCGCTCTTCAAACCCGTCTTGTAGTTGAACCTTGATGCAAGCAGGCTTGCTTCATGTTCTCCCACTGGGGCTGAGACGATTATGACGTCACCCCTCGCAATCTTCCCGTCCAATATGGTGTTCGCCTTACCTATGCCTGAAGTATTCAGTAATATCCCATCCAGCTCCCCGCGACCCATTACCTTGGTGTCGCCGGTCACCACAGGAACCCCAGTCTTCCTCGCTTCCTTCCCAACAGAGGTTATTATCCTACCCAACTCTTCACAAGGGAAACCCTCCTCAACTATGACTGCCAGAGACAATGCGATGGGGTCTGCGCCCATCACAGCCAGGTCGTTAACCGTCCCCGCGACAGCCAGCTTGCCTATATCCCCTCCAGGGAAGAACAACGGCTTCACCGTGAACGAGTCAGTAGTGTAAGCCAGGTAGCATTTACCGTGTTTCACATACGCGGAGTCTTTCCTAACTCCCATCCATCCGCCGTCAGGCATTCTATCCCGCATGCCATCGATGAGCTTGTTCATGCTCTCCCCGCCCGCACCATGCTTAAGCATTATCAAAACAGATCACCGTACTCGTATTCAATCCTGCAGGAACCCTCCGAAGAAACCATGCAAGGCCCCTGCGGTTCTGAAGGAGTGCAATCCCTCCCGAACAGCCTGCATTTGCGGGGGCCTATGACGCCCCTCAGGACTTCACCGCAGACACAACCCCTGTTAGGCACTACATTGGGTGTTTTCTCCAGCGTCCTCCCGTATGCCACTTCCGCATCCTGCTGCGCATACCTCTTCCTCAGCAGGAATCCTGAGTCTGGTATAACCCCAAGACCTCTCCACTCTGAATCACCCGTATAGAACACGCTGTCCAGGACCTTCTGGGCGCGCAGGTTGCCTTCAGGCTCAACCGCCCGCGAATACTCGTTCTCAACCCTCCTCTCACCCCTGTTAATCTGCCTCAAAAGCATCAAAACCGCCTCCAACACGTCTAGTGGAGTGAATCCAGCCACAACCTGTGGCACATCCAGGATTCCGTATGCGTCAGAGCCGACTATCGTGGACACATGACCTGGATTGATGAAACCGTCTACACCCACCTCCCCAGATTCGAGTAACGCCTTCATGGCCGGCAAGAACCTCTTGTGGGCGTTCAATACGGTAAGCCCCTCCCCAACAGCCACTGCAGTGTTAGGGGCTGTAGTGTCGAATCCGATAGCGAAAAAAACGTCATACCCTAAGGCGTCAATCGGGCTTTCAACGACATTAACGTCAGCGCCACCAGCCTTCGCGCCAGCCAGAGAACCATTGGGGCATGGCACATCCAGCATGTCACCGAAAGTTGCCAGCGAAAGCCCTTCCATAGCGAGGGCGACAGCTTGGTTGACTGTCCTCTGTGGTGTAACGCATGCAGGACACCCTGGGCCTGATATTAGTTCAACACCCTCTGGAAGCAGGCTTCTCAGCCCGCTACTTGTTATGACCATGGTGTGCGTCCCACACACCTCCATTATCCTAACCCTCCTATCCAGTCCGGATGCCTCGTCAAGTATTCTCCCCAGTATCCTATTGACAGCGGTTTTCTCGTCCATCACAGCTCCCCCAGTATCCTGAGAGTCTCCAACGCATCCTTCTCCTTCAAGACGGATATCGCAAACCCTGCGTGAACGAGGACATAGTCTCCTAGCTTCACGTCAACCAAATCTACCCTAACCCTCTTGCCAACTCCTCCCGCCGAGACAATGCCCCAGCAACCATCCACGCTAGAAACCTTCACCGGAACCGCAAGACACATGATAAAATCCCCTAATAACAATACTCCTGCTCGTTAAAAGCATTTTTATTTACAGCATACTGGATATTAAACCGTAGTGGCGTAGGCTCTACCATACCTCCAAAAAGGGAATGAGGAAGTTCCGTCCACCAGCTACGGCATGATGGGGGCGAGAGTCCCCGTGTGGCGTTGAAGAGACGAGAATCCAGTGTGCGCTAACAGTGAAGTGATTACGGAGTTGCATGCTGGACGTTTGAGACGAGCGGCACACCATGCCTGGTGAAACCATCTTGAATGGGATTAGAAGAATGAGCCAAAAGCCAATACCCGCATTGCGGGTGAAAAGGCTTACACAAGACGGGCTAAACGCCACTGCAAACCCCCCTTAACTCTGTTTATAAACCCTGATTATAATTTTTATTATCATGAGATATCTTACATCAATCGCACTACTCACGGTATTCTGTTTATTCCTCGGGTGCGTCGCGGAAAACACTACTGACACGAGCAAGACCACCGTCAAAAAATCAAACGTCCAGAAGAGGCCTTCAAGATCGCCTCAAATCTCAGAGGACCTGGCGGACTTCAGGGATGTGAGGGGCGGTAAGGATCTGAAGGCTTGCGACACAATTGAGAGCGAAAAGCTTAAGGACGTTTGCATAAGGGATGTTGCAGTCAGACTTAACAACGTCCGGGCGTGTGACGGAATACAGACAAAGACTGTCCGAGACATCTGCTACTACCGGATAGCCGTCAACAAGACAGATGAAACGACGTGCAAGAAGATAGGCGACCAAAAGCTTAGGGAACTATGCCCAGAGATGATTAAGAGCGTTAAGGCTGTCGCCAGCGGGGATACGGGGGCGTGCGGGAAACTCGAGAGCCAGGCCAGGGAATCATGTTACTTTGGGATAGCACTCAACACAAAGGACGCCAGCGTCTGCGATAAGATAGTCAAGAAGCCTATGCGCGACAACTGCAAGGAAAAGATAGCCTAATCATTCTTAACGGCATCGTCAAGTGAGTTGTCATTTTCCGGCAGGTTCTGATAGCCATCCCTGATATGGCTTATAACCGACCTCGGGTTCACATGGTACTTCTGGAACATCTCCACAGCCTTATCGTTATCCGTGATGTCCTTCGCCACCATGTGTTCCAGAACCTTCTGTCTGATAAGTATCTCATTGTTTATCCTCTTCTTTGATACAGCGCACTTGGCAGCTATCTTCTCGGTCAACAGTATGGGGTATTCCGTCCTAACTATCTTATCCGCGTTAAGATCATACCTGTATATGTCACCCAACTGGACTACGTCAGCCTCAATACCTGAAATCTCAGACACCTGTGTCACACGCCTCATCATACCCCTCTTACGGTCGAAAATCCTGTTCATGACGACTATAAGGTTTAGCAGAGGCATCATCCTTAGCGGCACGTTCATGGGCTCGTCCATGAGGCGTATCGTAGTCTCCCTCGCATTGTTCGCGTGAAGTGTGCCCATCGAACCCTCCAAGCCGATATCCATGGCCACAAACAACGTCTCAGCCTCCTTACCCCTGACTTCACCCACTATGACCCTGTCCGGCCTCATACGCAGGCTGTTTTTCAGCAGGTTGTGCATGGTCAGGGTGTCTGACTGCTTCATGGTCGTGGGTGAAGCCTCCAATGGCACCCAGTTCTCGATGAACTCGAAGTTCAACTCCAGAGTGTCCTCAACCGTAACTATCCTCTCTGTCTTGGGTATGAACATTGCGAGCGCGTTCATCAGCGTCGTCTTGCCCGATCCAGCGCCTCCCGCAATCAGGATGTCCTTTGGGGCTATCCCAAGGCCTTCCACGCAGACCCAGAGAAATGCGGCTAGTTCACTGCTCACGCTACCTATCTTTATCAAGTCGACCATATTATACGGGGTCTTCTTGAACTTCCTGATTGTTATCGCAGGGCCGTAGGGTGCGGCTGGCGGTATCGCCACGTTAGCCCTCGAGCCGTCCGGCATGTGGGCGTCCAAAAGCGGGTTTTCCTCGTTTATCTTCCTCCCGACATAGTTCGAAAGCCAGTTTATGATATCATTTATCTCCTGCACGGTCTCGAACGTTATGTTGGTGGTGCACATACCATGTCTCCTGTGCACCACGAAAACCGGTGTCTCAACACCGTTGACCATGATCTCCTCAAGGGCCTCGTCCCGCATGAGCGGCCCAAGCCTATTGTATCCTAGGAAAAGGTCGTCCATTATGGCAGACACAATGTGGCTGAGGTTCTCTTCCCTGACGTTCCTATCCTTTATCCTGGTCTTCAAGTATTCCTTGAGGAATTCCTCCTTCTCTGAAGTGCTGTGTATCCTCCCAAGGTCGTCCATAACCTCCTTGTAGTTCCCTATCAGCGAGCTGTCGTGTGCGAGTATGTTCTTCTCATCCTCGTTTAGTTCTGGCTCGAGGACGATGTAGTATGGAAGCTGCTCTTCCGAGCCTGACATAATCTTTACGTTACCATAGGAGTCTAGTAGCTCTGGCATCTCAGAAATTAATTACTATTCACGCTAATTAAAGGTATTTCAACCGCCTTTACCGCCGCCTGAACCCGGTATCATGCCCTGTATCTCAGACCTCATTTCATTGAACTTTTCCGCCAGCTTCTTCTCCTGCTTCTCAAGCACCGTTATCTTTGTCGAAGCCAGTCCGGAATCATCCTCCAGCTTCTTGCCGCAGGACTCCCTGTCCTTCTCCAAGAGTATGGGGCCCGCCATCATGTAAACCTTCCCCTCTTTGACGTCATCCAACTCTTTCCTAGCGTTCTCTATCTCAGTCTTCTGGAGCATCAGCTGCTGCTTCTGTATCGAGACCATCTGCAGCTGGTTCTGCAGGTTCTGGAACTGCGCTATCTTGTCCTGTAGTTGCTTTGGAATGTCCATGTTGCCTAAAAGTATTGAAAGAATATTATAAAAATGAGTTTCACATACCCTACTTCTTCCCTGGCCCGCCCCCAGCAGCCCTAGGGTCCGGGACTACCCCCACCGAGGTGATGAAGTCGTTGACCCTGGATTCAACCTGGTTTAATGGCCTTCCCCCCTCCACACTGGCCAACATCCTCTCCCCAATGTAGTGCCTTATGGCATGGTCTTCAGGAAAACTCAACGGGTTCCTCCCCGCCTGCTCAGTCAGCTCACCCCCTATGCCCATCAAGACCATCATGTCAGGCAGTTCCGCGCCATCCTTGCCCCTGAAGCTACCAGCATACCTCTCCCTCAGCTTACCCAATGCTGCAGCCTCATTAGGAGTCAACTCCTCCTTGTCCATGGCCTTCAAAACCACTCCCGCCAGTGCCGTAATCCGCTTCCGAGTCTCGTTCAGCTTGGCAATCCTCGCGGCTATGCCGTTCAACTGGGTTCTCACTGAAGCGAAGTCCGCTTTCCCGTCCCCGTAGTCCACCAGCCTCCTTTCTTCGGGGGTGAAGGAGACGTCAATACTCCTCACCTGGTCTTGTTTCTTAGAATCAGGGTCCTGCTGTCTGCCGCTGGATTGTCCTCCCGCGCTAGCGTTCTTTGGCATTAAATACTATACGCCATACTATCTTAAAACTATTCGATGAGCTTCTGGGCCATGCTTATCCACCTTAAATAGGTGTTGACAGCAGCCCTCATGGCGTGGAGGTCTTTCGCCTCAACATCCAGGACAAGCCCATCCTCATAGTGCAATCTCACGTTAGAACGCTCGTGCTTGACGGATGATGCTTCGATCCCCACGGACTCGCATATGACGTCAGCATCCTCCCTCGGAATCTCAAACAGTACTCTAAGAGAATTCATCTCGCAAGGACTTCCTTTGTCATGCTTTCAGGCCTTTTCTTTATCCAGATGTTGCTCCTCTTCTCAGAGCATGAAGTGCACTTCAGCTTAGACTTTAGTATCTCCTCGTAGTCGAATTCCGCCCCGCATTCAATGCAAACATAAGCCATATTCTACCCGCCTAATTACCTTCTCGGTGTTGACGTCAAGTGGGTTCCTCCAGTGTATGTGTGTCCGCATGACGCGCACGCCCAAATACCCTTCGAAACCCTTTTCACACGCGTTCTGCTGCAGGAGGGGCATATCCTGCTCTTCCTAGCGTCGTCCTCGACCTTCTTGGCCTCGTGACGCAGTTTACGACCTACCCTGGGGCCGTATCTGCCCATTCCCCCTACTTTCCTTGTGTGACTGTACATTTTCGTAGCATATAATAAGGGAAGAAGGTTATAAAAACCTTTACTTCTCCACTAAATCCCTTATTTTCCCGGAATTTTCGAAGGCCTTGTCCACAATACCCTCTATCTCATCTATCGTGAACTTTCCTTCACCACCCTTCTGCATGGCGTTTACCGTGTCTGTTGTGGTAACTGTAAGCCTCGCGTCCATGGCGTATTCCTCGTCGCTCAAGGGATCCAAGACTATGGTATCCCTGATTTTCGCGAAAGTGTTTGGTATCGGCGTGCACGTTATGGGCAGCTTGCCCTTCCAATCGCCCCTTATCACCTGCCCGTCCTCGTATTTCGGCAGCCTGCAGTCATGCAGGGCCGCTGCTGCAGCTATCCCGGAAGCGTCCAAAAGGTTACCGCAGTCGTCCAGCATGTGCAGGTCTATGAACACCATCCATACTTTACCCTCCTCGATGAAGAGTTTGTCGACGTCTATCATCCCTGACTCGCGTATACCCCTGTCAACGACCCTCGCCAGTTCTATCGATTCCTCCCTTGGCGGTCCTGACTCAAAGTATGGGGACGCTAATGGCCTCAACTCTGCGCTAGTAGTCATTACTCCTGACGTCGGACGGTCTGAGTATGGCTCCCCAACGTCCATGCTTATGCCGACAAGCACCTGGGTGCCTCCAAGCTTCACTAGAGCGGAACCGTCAGCCTTCTCAAGCACATATCCCTTCTCTATCTCAAGGTTCCTGCGCTCGTCGAATCCTCTGCCGTCAATCCTCTTTCCATCGCTCATGATGTTCCTAATGTAGTCCCTCTTCAAGTAAGCCTCTATGTTCATTCCTGCACCTCCTGCCTGTTTTCATAGCCTTCAATGAGGGTCTGCTTCTGTATCTCGTAGACCTTCATGGCGCCTTCCTTTGCCATGTTAAGCGCTTTCGTGAACTCCTCCCTGCTTAGTTTACCATCCATCTGTAGGAGCACTATCTCCCCAGTCTTCGGCAGTATCGCTATGGGCAGGTCGCTTTCACCGTAGTTGTCCTCCTCCTTATCCAAGTCCACGACAACTTCCCCGCCAGCCTTCCCTGCAGCGCAGGCGGCGACTATATCCCTCATCGGTATTCCAGCGTCAGCTAGTGCAAGTGATGCTGCAGTCAATCCCACGCATCTTGTGCCCGCATCAGCCTGCAGTATCTCGACAAACACGTCTATCGCGGCGGTAGGGTATCTCCCAACCTCGACGACGGACGTCAATGCTTCACTGCACACCTTTGAAATCTCAACGCTCCTCCTGTCCGGCCCAGGCCTCTTCCTGTCGTCAACAGAGAATGGTGCGAGATTGTATGTGCACCTTACGGCTGCTTTCGTCGGATTCTGCATGAATTTGGGGTGCATCTCCCTCGGCCCGTATACTGCGGCCAATACCTTGTTCTTACCCCATTCAACGTATGCTGAACCCTGCGCCCTCTTCAGGACGCCAACCTTCATCTTTATCTCTCGTAACTCGTCAAAGGCTCTTCCATCAAGCCTCTTACCGTTTTTAATCAACTCAACTTCTTTTCCACCACTCATATGAATCACTCCTTATTTGATCTTGATAATGCTTCATCCAGCATCTGTGTTATCCTGTCTGTGAGGCCGCTTGTGTGTGCCTCCGCCTCCACCTTCCTTATGGCCTCTATTGCTATGTTGGTCTTACCGCCCTTCAGCCATATTATCCCGTTCTGGCCTACCGCTATGTTGCAGCCTGTCTTATCCTTTATCTGGTTTATCATTGAACGGTGCTTCCCTATCACCCTGGGCACCTTCTTGGGGTCGACCTCCATGGTCAGCCCGTCCTCCAGCTTCCAAACGCCCGTCAGCTGGGACTCATGCAACTCGTCGACCGAGCTTATCTTCCCGCTCACCAAGTCGCCTATGTTGTATTTGACTTGAGGCCTCCGTTCGCTCCTGTTCCTAGACCTCCTGTCGTCGTCACGCTCCTCCCTCACGACGGAATAGTACGCGGTCTTAGTGTCCACGAGGTAGACTTTCCCGAAATCCTCGACTATGGTTCCTATAACCATGTCCCCGACTTTCGGCATGTATGGGCCGCTCACTGGTATTATGCTCACGCGGTCGCCGCTCATCCTCACAAGGCCCCTAACGAGGGAATACACTTTCCCCCCCTCCAGGTAGCAGCTGTTGTCGCATTTAACCCCTTCGCCAACAAGTTGGCCGGGTATAACAATCTCCCTATTTTCGCTCATTTGAATACCTATAATACTTTTATGCTGATCTCCCCGTGTGTCATGCTGTTCAGCTTGTTGAACAGCTCGTCCTGCAGGCCTCCGGGAATCTCGATCAGACAGTATTGTTCCTGCCCGACCCACTCATCCTTCTTGACTTCCCCGTACTCCTTCAATACCTCGTACAGCCTTCCAGTGTGTGCTGCAGGCACCTTAAGCGCTACCTGCACTTTCTGGAGTTTTATGGGCATGAGGGGTATTAGGGCCTTCAAGACCTTTTCAACGTGTTCTCTAGGGCTTTTAGAGAGCGTTACCTCAACCTTCGCCTCCTCCATAGCTTGGAGTATCCTTGACTGTGGGTGCGGGGACTTTGTCTGGGGGTTTATTGCGTCCCTTGCTATCAGGGATGCGACTTGTTTCCTTCTTTCCTCCAGCATCCTGCGTTTCTGTTCTGTAGTCAAGTGTAGCTCGCCTTTCTTAAGGACTTCCTCAGCTACCTTGCTCTCTTCGCTTGTGTTGAAGGCTTCTTCCATTAAGTCAGAGGATGCTTTGTCGCCGGCTTTCGCGTCCTTGAAGACGTGTTCCACTGCGAGTACGTTATCAATACTCACCTCCTCCCCTGACCGGAATTCTAGTGCCTTATCTGGGTCTGCCAGCACTTCAAACGTATGTCCCCTTGTTTTGAGTCTGATTATAATGGCTTCATCCAAGTTTGCCATCAGCTACACCCCGTCCACAGTAATAGACAGATTAACTAAATGAATGCTATTCCTTGGGTTTCCCGGAGTCGAGCTCCTTACCCAATTCCTTTATTGATGATCCTATCTCGTCGACGCCTATCTTAACGTATTTCTTACCCACTTCTATCGCGATCATGTCTATGTTCTCCTTCTTTATCTTGCCTTCAGACACGCTGTTCAAACCGATTAACGCAAGGTTTATCGCATCCTGCCTCCCGATATTTTCCTTGTACTTATCCTCGAAAAGCTTTTCAACATCCCTCTTCCCCATGCCTATTGCCCCTGCCTTGTATTCAGTGAATGCTCCGCTCGGGTCGGTCTCAAACAGGTGTGGCTTCTTGTTCACCCCAGCAATCAATAATGCCGTCCCGAAGGGTCTTGCGCCGCCGTACATGGTGTACGCCTGCTTTATGTCGCATATCTCCTTCGTCAGTGATGCGACGCTTATAGCCTCCTTGTAGACCAGCATGTGTCTTTGAGCCCTCACCCTCGCATCCTCGATGAGTCTTCTAGCGTCTGCAACGAGTCCTGATGTTGCGACACCTATGTGGTCGTCTATCTGGAATATCTTCTCTATCGAAGAGGGGACTATCATCTTGCTTACAACATTCTTGTCCACCGCGAGGATAACACCCTTGTCATAGGTTATGCCGACTGCTGTCGTCCCCCTCTTGACGGCTTCCCTAGCATATTCTACCTGGAATAGCCTTCCGTCAGGACTGAAAACCGTTATAGCGCGGTCGTATGCCGCAGGACCAGTAGGATACATTATATGCCAACATTCCCTCTCTTTTTGTGTCTTAGATAATGGATTTTGGGTTTAAAAGTCATTTACCGTTCATAAACACGTCCCTAGCCTTGTTTAAACGGTCGCTTAGGGACACACGCTCTTTTTCCTCATGGTGTTTCGTGTCCCCAGAATACTCTAGTATCTCAGACACCGGCGCCCCGGACAACGTGGAAGCGTGGGTTATGGAAATACCCCTCGAGTATATCCTGGAGCCTATCTTTATCCTCGCCTTGCCCACCAGGCCCCCGTGGAACAGTCCGTGCTCCCTGTCAAAGGACTCTATCTCCCCTATCACCCCCTCCAGCATGCCTTCCGAGAGCTTCTTTATTGAACTCTCAACCAGGCTCTCCGTTTTTTCCCTGAAGTGTATCTTGCTGAATATCTTATGGAAGCTGTATGTTATGACAGCCAACTGCAGGCTCTCCTTATCCTGATTTATGGCAGCATCGTCACTGTATTCTGACGCGAGCTCCCTGAGTTTTATCGAATCCTCCTTCGCGACTGCGTCCAGCACCCTACTGTATCTCTCATCCATCTTCTATTCCCCTGTAAGACTCCATCCAAACCTCTCCTTAAGCAGGCTGTAAGCCGCTTCAGGCGGTATAATCCCGTATTCCGTTATTATCATGTTCACGTACTCCTTCGGCGTCACGTCGAATGCCGGGTTGAACACCCTAACGCCCTCTATCTCCGCCACCTCCTTAGGGTCCCTCTCCTCTATCACCGACACCCCGCCCATAATGCTTTCAGGAGAGAATTTAATAGACTCCGTGGCGACTATAAAGTCCTTGCCCTCGCTTTTAGCGCACAATGCAACCTGCATCGTCCCTATCTTGTTCACGACATCGCCGTTAGCGTATACAGTGTCCGCGCCCACAAACACCTTGTCGACGTCAAGCTTCTTAATGGTATGGTATACTGCGGAGTCCACTATGAGCGTCACAGGTATCCCTGCAGAAGCAAGGTCCCTTGACGTGATGTAGCCCTGATACCTCGGCCTCGTCTCTGTGGCTATCACCCTGAACTTCTTGCCGTCCCTCCAAGCCCTCTTGAATATGTGGGCTACGGTATCGCTGTTGCAGTGCGTCATCAGGACATCCCCCTCCTCTATGAGCTTAGACCCTATCTCAGCAATCTTTTCCAGGGAATTCTCCTGCCTTATTATGAAGTCGTGTATCTCACGGGTCATGGCGGACTTAAACGCCTTCCCGTCATCTGGCTCGTGTTTTTTCGCGAGGTATATCACATAGTTGACTGCATTCGGCAGTGATACTGCGGTGGGCCTGGCCTTCTTGAGTTTCTCCCCAGCAGCCTCAAGCTCCTTCAGCCTGCCTCCCCCGTCAACGACGGTTTCAAGGGCTTTCAGGGCGGCTATGGCTATGTCCAGGGCTCCTCTGACCTCCATTGAACTTATTTTCCTGGCAGTCTCGTCGACGGAACCCATGTTTAATTATTCATTCAAATAGCTTTATATGAGTCTCATATCTATCCGCGACTTGAGCAGGGATGATGTCTCAGGCATCCTCGACCTCGCTGCCGAAGTAAAGAAGAATCCTGGTGAATACTCTGACCGGCTTTCAGGCAGGAAGCTTGCCATGATATTCGAGAAGCCTTCAACCAGGACGAGAGTATCATTCGAGGTTGCGATGATCGAGTTGGGCGGCACACCCATCGTCCTTAACGCGGGCGACATGCAGTTGGGTCGGGGCGAGACTATCGCGGACACAGCCCGCGTCATGACAGGCTACGTGGACTGTGTTATGGCAAGGGTATTCAAGCACTCCACCCTCGAGGAGCTGAGAAAGTACTCTAAGATACCTGTCATCAACGGCCTATCTGAAAAGGAGCACCCCTGCCAGGTCATAGGAGATTTGCTTACTATACGTGAGTTGAAGGGCGACCTCAAGGGTCTTAACCTGGCTTTCGTTGGCGACGGCAACAACGTCTGCAATTCCCTCATACTGGGGTGTTCGCTCACCGACGTTAACATAACCGTCGCCACGCCGCCGGAATACAAGCCGGCTAAAGGATTCGTAAACGACGCTTTAAAGACCGCGGTCGACTCAAAGGTCATAGTATTGGATAATCCCGAGTCCGCAGTCAAGGGTGCTGACGTCGTCTACACCGACGTCTGGGTGAGTATGGGTGACGAGTCCCAGGAGGGGGATCGTCTGACTGCTTTTGAAGGATTTCAGGTTAACCGGAAATTGATGTCTCACGCCAAGGAGAATGCAATATTCATGCACTGCCTGCCAGCCCACCGTGGGGTTGAAGTCACCGACGACGTGATAGACTCCCGTCAGAGCGTGGTATGGCGTCAGGCTGAGAACAGGGTTCACGCGCAGAAAGCGATTTTGTTGAAGCAGTTTGGTTTGGAATGAAAGAGGGTTTATCCAGCATCGACGTCCGTATTCTAGCCGGCGAGGTCGCAGGGGTTTTGACTGGCGCCAGATTCGAAAAGGCATACCAAGTCGGGTCTAAAGAGCTTTTGCTCCGCTTCTACGTGCCCGGTTCAGGAACCAGAGACCTTGTCCTAGCCCCAAACTACTTTTGCATCACAGGATACACGCGGGCCATACCCCAGAACCCAAGCTCTTTCGCAATGCAGTTGCGAAAGCGCCTCGGCGGCCTAAGGGTCTCTGAGGTAAGGCAGCATGGTTTTGACAGGATAATAGAGATGGTGTTCGATGGCAGGGAGCGTCTCATCCTTATCGCCGAGTTGTTCAGCAAGGGGAATGTCATACTCTGTGACGAGGGCTTTAAGATAATAGGGCTCCTCGAATGGCAGAAGTGGAGGCATAGGACGCTTGGCGTAGGTAAGGCCTATGAGTATCCTCCGTCAGGAGTCAACATCTTGGATGTTGGCTTGGGTGAGTTCAATGATATAATGTCAAGCGAGGAAAAGCCTGTGGTCTCTACGATAGCATCGCGCTTTGGGGTCGGCGGCTTCTTCGCGGAGGGGGTTTGCCTTAATGCGGGGGTTGACAAGGAAGTCGCTTATCCAGCCCTCGATGATGCTTCTAGGAAGAGTCTGTGGGATTCATTCAAGTCTCTCGTCGACGACGTATTATCCCGTAGCATAAGCCCCATATTGGTCTCTGACGAGGGTGGTTATGTTGACGTCCAGCCATTCAAGTCCCGGCAGTATGATGGCATGCTTGTTGAAGATTATGACTCCCTTAATGATGCTGTCGACGAGTTCTTCAGCAGCCGTGAGGCATTTTCCGTTGGGGAGGGCATGACTTCCGCAGCAGAGTCCAGGAAGGTTAAGGTGGAGATGGTGCTGAAGCAGCAGGAGGATTCCATGAAGCGGTTCGAGGAGTCGTCTGTCGTCGACAAGTCCAAGGGCGACTTGATATACCAGCACTACGGTGAGATAGACTCCCTAATGAAGCTCGTATCCTCCCTACGGAAGCAGGGTCTGGCCGACAGCCAGGTGATGGAGGAGCTGGGTAAGACGCATGAAGGCAGGCTCGTGAAGTCTCTTGACGGTCTGGAACTGGTGCTTGAACTATAACGTATAAGACAGTCTTATGTTAAACTGGAGATAATCTATACACTATAAGATGGATTTTTTCAGGTCTGACGGCAGGAGGCAGGCGTTCATCATACTATTATCTGGGGTGATACTACGGACGGTGCTTAACCTGCTTTTCTTCACGAAATACGGCTGGCATTCCGTCAACCACACGGAAACATGGTTCTACTATGGGGTGGCTAAGGGCACCCTGCTGCCCGCATACGAGCTGATGGACCCTACCGTATGGCTGCTCCAGGCTCTGGGTTTCATCATCCCAGAGAACCAGCTTTTCTACGCTATCGTATTCCTAAGCACGCTGCTAGCGTCGCTCACAGGGCTCATGATATATTACCTAGTCAGGGAGCAGCATGGACGCGAGGCCGCGTTCGCGTCCGCTATGATATACACGTCAATGATAGAGCCGCTCGCATTGTCTCTCGTCGGCTTCACCCACGATCACCTCCAGCTGCTTCTGATAGCAGCCGCTCTTTTTTGCGTGGTCAAGGCGGTGAAAGCCAAAGGAGGGGGTAGGCTGTTCTGGGGCGTGTTATTCATTGCGATAATTTATCCTGCAATGTTCATCAACGAGAGTATCTATGTCGGCCTTGGTGTCGCCGGCTTATACGTCGGCTACTTCGTGGTCGAGCATCTGTTCAGTGGGCGCGTAAAGAAGAAGGATCTTGCGAGAATATATCCCGCCTACATAGCAATGGTGTCGGTCGTCATAGTCATCGCCGGGTTGACGGTCGTGCCCCATTACATCTCAAATATGCTGGAGTCCCTCCCGCAGGGACGCTATGGTAGTGCGGACGTGAAGCCCATCGAGCCGAGCAACTTCTGGCTTAGGAACAACATACTCCTCTTCCTAATCCCCCTTGCAATCCCCATCGCAGTCCGCAGGCGTGATACTATCGGCATAACGCTGACGCTCACCGGATTCATGCTCGCCTTCATATTCGACAGGGGGACGAGGATATCCGACCTTGGCGTTTGCATGCTGGCTGGCCACGTCATAACCTCCTGGCTGGAGTCTGAGAAGGCATTGCTGTCATGGGCGGGCAAGCCAATGGCAAAAGCACTCAAGAGAAACAATGTTGGCGGACTATGGATCGTCCTTCTGGTGATTGCAGTGCCCTGCCTTGTCTACGCATACGATTCCCTTGACACGCGGGAGAGCTTCCAGAACGTGTTCATACTGGCCTCACTCGGTGTTGTCGCAGCTTCATGGAAGCTCGCAGGCCATTGGCGGGAGCTTGCTATACTATCATTGCTTGTGCTGTCAAGCTTTACTGTCAACGCCATGTACGTCATGGACTCGGACCCTCGTAGGATAGGATATGACACGGAATACCAGTTCTACCGCTGGCTTGGCGTGCAGGGCGTGGATGGCAGGGTGCTGACAAGGTGGGATAGGGGGTACATGCTCGAATCCCTGTCAGGAATGAAATCCGTCTCTAACCCCGGTGTAATACGGAAGAACATCCACGATTCGTTGTGGATGCCTGAAAAAGCCGCCGCAATTGCCCTATCCCGTAGCAAGGTGACTCACGTCATGATAAACAGCCTAAACTTCAATGTCGTCAACCAGGAGGGGAGGATGGCATACGCGATATCGGGCGGCCTTGTTATGATGCCTGACCAGGTTCCCCCTGTGGAGTTGGCCGACCATCTCGCGGTATACAAGCTGAGGCACAGGATGGCTGACCCAGCATACTTCAGGCTGGTTAAGAGCGAGGTCGACCCGTATACTGGCGTGGAGTTGATGCTGTATGAAGTCTCACCGGACTTGGGTGCTGGTAAGGGCAGGGGTGTTGTGGTTGGGGCGGTAATGCAGAACTACGGTGACGGAAGGCAGGCCGGCTTGAAGCTCGATATTGTCGGCGAACATGGCATGCAAACGTATGCTCTTAATGATTCATTCGAAGCCAACGAGCTGAAGGACGCCGCATATGTGATTCCAGCCGATATCGGTAACATATCCAACTGCAGCATGCGGGCTTACCCTCTCGGTGACGGCGGCTGGGGTTTCAAGGGCACAGTGGCGTTCCGTAACACGGGCGATGCTGGAGAGTATGGGATAGACCTGCTTCTGGTCGACTTGACTGCGTCTCAGATGATGCAGAAGATGATTGTGGAGTCATTAGACAAGAGGAGCGTGTTCTTCGAGAAGGGTGAGGTGAAGCCCGTTGAATTCACTTTTGAGAGGAAGTACCCCTACCACAACTACAACATCGCGAGCGGCAGGAACGATGGGCTGGAGGTGTTGAAGGAGGAGTCTGTTGAACCATCCAACAACGGGGTTGAAGTATTCTACGTCAACTGCCTCTAGCAAGGTTGTTATATAAGTTCCTAGATTTATGTGTAATCTGAAACACATGGACATTGCGATAACAAGCGAGTTCTTCCCCCACACAAGCGACTGCGAAGTCCGCGGAGGCGTGGAGGCCAGGGCATTCCATGTCGCGAAGAACCTCGCCGAGAAAAACGACGTCACAGTCTACACCCTACTGGAAAATGGTCTGGAGCGCGAGGCAGAGTTCAACGGCATAAGCGTCGTCCGCGTGGGACCTGAGGTGGAGTACTCCCAGGCCTCCTCGTTGTCCAAGCGGTTCATGTTCATGAGGAATGCGATCAGGGAGATAAGTGCGAAAAGTTATGATATAGTGGACGGCTCAAGCTTCATGACCTACCCCGTTGCATGGCGGTCGGGCTGCGGGAGGCGTGTCGCCACCTACCATGACGTGTGGTTGGGCGAGTGGGTTGGCAACGTAGGATTTTCCGGCATATTGGGTGAGATGCTTGAGCGGTATGTCCTATCGAGAAAGTGGGATAAATACATCTCTGTTAGCGAGTATACGCGGGAAAAACTTGTCCGAAACGGCGTTGCAGGTGGAGACATAACCGTGGTGCATAATGGCGTTGACTTGAAGCAGTGCCAGAATGCGAAGGCACTCAGGCAGGACGCTCCGGTAATATCCTGCGTATCCCGCCTGGTTGGGTACAAGCACGTCGACGACCTTATCAAGGCGCTTCCGATAGTCAGGATGGAATACCCTGAGGCAAGGCTAGTCCTCGTGGGAACAGGCCCTGAACTGGAGAACCTAAAGTCCCTAGCGAAAAAACTGGGTGTGTCAGACTCCATAGACTTCAAGGGATTCATACCGCGTCATGCTGACGTGCTTGAAGCCATGAAATCCTCCAGCGTCTACTGCCATCCCAGCAGTGTGGAAGGATTCGGCATAACGCTCGTCGAGGCGATGGCCCTCCAGGTACCTTACGTAGCGTCAGACATACCGCCGTTTAGGGAGGCTACGCGTGGCGGGGTCGGCGGACTCCTATTCACTCCAGGGGATGTGTCTGACCTGGCTTCAAAGATAAAGCAGGCTCTTGCTGGCGATGTGACTCCGGGAGCCCCGTTCCTCGGCGAATACGACTGGACTAAGGTGGGTGAAAGGGTGCTTAAAGTATACGAGGGTGTAGTTGGAAAATGAAATTGTGCGTGCTCACTGATTTTAACTTCCCGCACGTCAAGGGAGGCGGTGAGGTCAGGATACACGAGATAGCCCGAAGGCTCGTCAAGGATGGTGTGGATGTCACAATACTGTCAATGAGGTTGCGCGGCGTTGAAGACGCGGAGGAAGTCGACGGTGTCCGCGTCGTCCACATTGGCCCGCGCGTGAGAAACCCTCCTAAACGCAACGTAATACAGTTCGCCCACTACATGCTGTCTGCGTTATACTATCTGCTTAAGAACAGTTTCGACGCAATAGAAGCCAACACGTACGTCCCCCTGATACCTGCATTCATCGCAACCCGGTTCAGGGACGTGCCCCTCTTCGCAACAGTCCATGACGTCTATCGTAATGAGTGGAGCGGTCAGTATCCTGGTTGGCTGGCTGGTATTGTGGAGTGGATTCTCCTTAAAATCCCCTATGACCGGATACTGACGGTCAGCTTAAGCACGCGCAACATCCTCGTCCACGAGTACGGCGTCAGCGAGGATAAGATCAATATCGTCCCCAACGGCGTTGACCTGTCTTACGTCGACTCGCTCAATGTAAAGGCCCCTGTGAAGAAGTCGATAATATTCGTGGGACGGCTCATATCCCACAAGCATGTTGACGACCTTATACGCGCATTCGGAATGATTATCCCGGAATTCCCTGGCGTCACGTTGAAGGTGGTGGGCAGCGGGGCTGAGCGCAGGAAACTCGAGGCAATGACCTCTCACATGGGACTCGAGGATAACGTGTCTTTCATGGGAGTCTTGGATAATGATGATGTTATACGTGAAATCAAGAATTCCACCCTGCTGGTCCTGCCTTCCACGCGGGAGGGGTTCGGCATCGTGCTGGCGGAGGCTGGGGCATGCGGGAAGCCAGTAGTGGCCTACAAGTCCGGCGGGGTCGTGGAGGTTGTTGAGGAGGGGGTGAATGGTTTTCTGGTGGAACCCAGGGATGTTGACGCCCTTGCCGGTAGGATCAAGGAGTTGCTTTCAGACGACCGGCTTTCAAGGGAGATGGGTTCAGCTGGCAGGAGCAGGGTCGAACAGTATTTCACGTGGGATATCGCGGCCTCTAAGGTATTGATTCTATTAAAAAAACAACTCCAATAGTCTACCATGCGCGTTCTTTTCGCTACAGACGAGTACCCGCCGTTCATACGGGGTGGGGCTGGCGTTTACGCATACAACATAACCTCCAGGCTCTGTGGCAAGGTCGAGTATGATGTTGTCGTTCCTGACAAGAAGAAGGAGCACATCCGTTCTGAAGTTCCGATCGACGAGCGCGTCAGCGTTGATAGGGTCGGCTTCATAGACCTGCCTGGACTCCGTTTCCCGTCGTCAGGATACAGCATCTACCGTAAGTACGGTAAGCTGGCTGATGAATACGATATTGTACACAGCAGCTCTGGTATGGGATTCATGCTTTCAGGACGGAAGCTGGAGACAGTGCACCATACGATGAAGGCGGAAATGGATTTCGTCTCACTCAACGGGGGCAACTCCTCGACCGGGATGATGAACAATCTATTCTACTATAAACTCAGGGACCGCCTTGAGAGGATGAGCTTCAAGTCATCCCGGCACTTCATAGCCATGAGCGAATACACTCGCAGAAGCCTTGTTGAAGACTATGGCATTGCAGAATCCAGCATAACGGTCACCAACAGCGGCGTTGATACAGAGCGGTTCAAGCCGCGAGACAGGCACGACTCACGCGACCGGCTGGGACTCTCACACGACGACAAGATACTCCTCTTTGTCGGCAGGCTTGAGGAGCGTAAGAACCTGGCTGCGCTGATAAAATCAATGGCGTTATTGGGCGGCTATAAGCTCTTGATATGTGGCGGAGGGCCTCTCGAGAATAGCATGAAGTCACTTGCCGGTAGGATGGGCGTTAAGAACGTTTTCTTCAAAGGCTTCGTGTCCGAGGACATGCTACCCTACTATTATAATGCGGCAGACCTTCTGGTGCACACCGCCGAGGTGGAGGGTTTCTGTCTTAGCCTGGTGGAGGCGTTGTCATCAGGGATTCCTGTCCTAGCGCAGAGAAAGAGTGGCATGCGGGACATACTCGACAAGTGCGGGGTGGTGGAGGAGCTTCCAGACACCAGCATGGACTCCATACTCGCTGGAGTGAGGGGTATCGTTGAAGGCGGCATTGCCAGTGAAAGGCTTCCCTCCTACGTCAGCAGGGCGAGGAGTGAATTCAACTGGGATGCTATCGCGGGCAGGACGCTTGAAGTCTATAAGAAGCTTGCTTCAGATAAGATTTAACTTGTTAATCTAATCTATTGAAGGTGATAAAATGGCAGTTGACTTGAGCAAGAGCATTGTGGTTAACTTCAAGACGTACGCTGAGGCGACAGGCGGTAAAGCCCTAGCCCTGGCTAAGATATGCGACGAAGTCGCGGCAGAGACCGGCGCAAACATCATAGTGGCGGTCCAGCCGACGGACATAAAGACCATCGCAGACGCGGTGAGCATACCCGTATTCGCCCAGCACATAGACCCTGTCAAGTATGGGAGCAGTACTGGCTGGATAATGCCTGAGGCAGTCAAGCAGGCGGGCGCTGTCGGCACGCTGATAAGCCATTCAGAACGCAAGCTCGACTTGGACGGCATCAGGGCACGGGTCGAGGCCGCCCGTGAGGCGGGTCTGACCAGCATAGTCTGCTCCGGCAAGAAGACTAATGACGAGACGATTGAGGAGACGAAGGCTATCGCCGCATTGAAGCCTGATTTCGTGGCAGCCGAGCCCCCGGACCTTATCGGGGGTGACGTGTCTGTCACAACGAGGCCCGAGCTTGTCACCGGCGTTGTTGATGCAGTCAACGGGATTGATCCTGGTGTTGGCGTTCTCACTGGTGCTGGAGTGAAGACCGGCGACGACGTGAGGGATGCGCTGAAGCTTGGCACAATAGGCGTGCTGCTAGCTTCCGGCGTGACGAAGGCCGCGGACCCTAGGAAGGCTTTGATGGCTCTTGCTGCTGGGATAATATGAGGGTGTTCACGCACCCTCCTAGCGTTTTTTCCTGTTCCTGTATTCGTGTATCAATCCTTCGACTGAAATTTCATTCCTCATCTCATCCAGACTCGTCTTATCCATGAACCATATCCCGTCAACCTGCTTTAGCTTGTCTGTGCCATGCACTGGTATTCCTCTTTCCCTTAGCGTCTCATGGTTTGCATTGACGTCAGTGAATACCCTCCTCACTTTATCCTGTTCTATGTCACTTGCCCTTATTTTTTTCCTTATGATGGTGTAACCGCCTATCACTTCAGGATATACTCCCACAAGTTGTTTACCGCCCTTCACAGCATCTAACAGCATCCTTCTGACTGATTTCTCAAGCCTTATCTGGTTTTTCAGGCTGCCAACCCTTATCTCAAGGTTTCTTATGGTGTTCTCTGATGACGTGTCTCTTAAGCCCTGTTTAACGTGGTTCCTAGCCTTTAATCCTGCTATCTCCTCATGGAGCCTGACTATGTCAGCGTCTTTCACACCCAATTCTATGGAAAGGTTCCTCACTCTCTTTTCAAGGGACCTTATCCTCTTTTCACCGGGACTTAGCTCCCTCACAGACTTCTTCCTGTCTTCCCCCTCATCAACGGCAGGTTCCGGCTCGGATAATATCCGCGCGGCATACTCTATCGAATAGCCTTGGAGCACTATGTGTTTTACATCGTCACCCAGGCCCTTAGACTCTATCTTCTTGAAAAGGTTCTTATTCTTTATGAAGGCGTTGAGTGCCGCAGCCAGCGAGTCTCTCTGGTGGGCGTCGCTAGTGTCTAACCCCCGCGTTAACCCTATCTTCTCGCTCACTGAAAGAGGTTTATCAGGGACGTATGTGGCGACGCCCATGCTTGAAGCCAGTTTCGACACCATCCCTGGGGCGGGGTTGACGTCACAAGCCATCATGGAAGGCACTCCATGAGACACTATGTGTTCTATGACTCCTGACAGTCCCATGTCCCTGGAGCTTGTTACAGAAACCAGATTCCCCTTCAAGTCGATGAGCGCAACTCCAGTCGTCGTCCCAGGGTCTACCCCCACTATAAGGTACTTATTCATCAGTAAGTTTAGTCTGCTTTTCCCGCAGCGGATAATCCCCGTTCAGGCAGGCGAGGCACAGCTCATCCTTACTGATGCATATGGCCTTCACAAGCCCCTCTATGCTTATGTACGCCAGGCTTTTCGCGCCTATCACGTCCCGTATCTCGTCCACCGTCTTTTCTGCCGCAATGAACTCCTCGCTCACCTGCATGTCTATGCCATATCTGCAGGGGTGTTTTAATGGGGGTGAAGCCACCCTCACGTGCACTTCCTTGGCTCCAGCCTCCTTAAGCATCTTGACTATCCTCCTCGTTGTCGTGCCCCTTACTATGGAGTCGTCTATGAGTATTATCCTCTTGCCATCAACCTGGCTTCTTATGGGATTCAGCTTCATCTTGGTGCTCACGTCCCTCTGGGACTGCTCTGGAAGTATGAAAGTCCTGCCAACGTAACGGTTCTTCATTAGGCATTCGCCGTAGGGTATCTTAGAGCCCCTCGCGTATCCTATCGCATGTGTTATCCCGGAGTCTGGGACCGCGCAAACCAGGTCTGCTTTGACGCCAGACTCTTCCGCGAGAATCTTCCCGAGGTTTGTCCTGGCCTCGTAGACTGGTATCCCGTCTATCACAGAGTCTGCCCTCGCAAAGTACACGTATTCGAACATGCAGTGGCATATCCTGTCCTTAACCCCGCTGTACGATTCGATGGTGTCGCCTATGACGAGTATCTCAGAAGGCTTTATGTCCCTCACCAGCTTCACGTTTAGCGTGTCCAGCGCACAGCTTTCAGACGCTACCACGAAATAATCGTCCGACTGACCGAAGCACAGTGGCCTTACTCCCGAAGGGTCTCTGACCGCTATCACCCTCCCCTCGTGGAGTATCGTCAGCGAGTATGATCCGACAAGTCTCTTCATGACCGCCTGTATGGACTCGATGAAACTCTCCCTGCTGACGTGTTCCTGGGCTATGAGTTGTGCTATGAGCTCGGTGTCGGTGGTGGTCATGAATATGCTGCCCTTAGACTCGAGCTCCTGCTTCAGCTCGCCCTGGTTCACTATGTTGCCGTTGTGGGCGATGGCGAAACTGCCTTTGGAATAGTTTATCAGCAGTGGCTGGGCGTTCTCCGACTTTGACTCGCCTGTGGTGGAATATCTGACGTGCCCTATGCCAATGTTGCCGGACAGGTATGCGTTCCTGAAGACTTCAGAGATGAGTCCCATATCCTTGTGCACGCGTATCCTGTCGTTCTGTACTGCAATGCCTGCGGACTCCTGCCCACGGTGCTGCATGGCGAAAAGACCCCTATACAGCGTTTCAAAGACGTCTGACCTGCCTTTGACCCCGATTACAGCACATTTCTCGCGCATCTTCAAGAACTTATATTTTTCAAGTATAGGCTTAATAATTATAGACAGTGGATTATAAACCAACAAAGCGCGGCGTATGCACTGAAGGATTCAAGGCCTACGGCGTCAGGGACGGGAAATATGGTGTTGCTGTTGTGAAAGCAGATCAGGTGTGTGATAGTGTCGGGGTTTTCACGAGGAACAGCGTTAAGGCAGCGCCGGTAACACTCTCCAAGAGGGCGGTCAAGAACGGGCTTCAGGCTGTCGTCGCCAACTCCGGGAACGCCAACGCGTGCGTCTCACATGGGATGGAAGATGCAATGGATGTTATGAAAGCTGCTTCACTCGAGATGGGCGTCCACACCCGAAACATAGCAGTCGCATCTACTGGTATAATCGGCCGCCCAATGGATGTCAACAAGGTTGTCGGCCTCATGAAGTTCTCTTCCGCCAGGTTGTCATGTTCCGGCAAGGCGAGCATCGAGGCTGCGAAGGCAATCATGACTACCGACACGTTCCCCAAGCAGTATTCCATAGAGCATGAGGGGATTCAGGTTGGCGGCATCCTCAAGGGTGCTGGGATGATTGCGCCGGATATGGCGACCATGCTATGTTTCATAACCACCAATGCCGACGTCTCGAGGGGTGTTATGCAGAAGTCTCTGTCTGACGCGGTCGGCGGCTCCTTCAACATGACTGTTGTGGACGGGGACATGAGTACGAATGATGTTGTGCTGTTGTTGTCCAACAGGAGGAGGAAGTGCAGTCCGGGATTATTCAAGTCCATGCTATCCAACGTATGTGTCGGATTGTGCAGGCAGATGGCTGTTGACGGTGAGGGGGCGTCAAAGTTCATTGAATTCAACGTGAATGGCGGTGGGAGTGTCGTCGAAGCCAGGAAGGCGGCGAAGGCTGTCGCCTCGTCCCCCCTAGTGAAGACTGCGTTTTACGGCGAGAACCCTAATTGGGGCAGGATACTGGCGTCAATCGGCAGTGTCGTCAGCATCGACTATCGTAAGGTTAGCATAGTATTCGAGTCTGATAAGGGTGCTGCCGTCCTACTGAAGAATGGTGTTATGGGTGATTTGAAGCAGGCTAGGAAGATCCTAAAGTCAAGTGAGATAACAGTTACTGTTAACCTTAGCAAAGGGCGTTATTCTGCGACTTCCTGGGGGTGTGATATGACTCCCGAGTACGTGATGATTAACGCTGGATACAATTAGGTGGTGTATTATGTTTTTCGGTATGAGGATGAGTAATTTTGTGAGATTGCTGGTCGCAGCTAACGCATTCATGTTCTTCGTCTCCCTAGCGTTCCCAGTCCTATCGTTCTACTATCTTGCGTTGATACCAGACCGCATACTCCAAACCCCGTGGACCATAGTCACGAGCATGTTCATGCACAGCGACATCTGGCACATCTTCTTCAACGTGTTTTTTGGGATAATCATGTTCGGCTCGTTCCTAGAGTCCATAGTCGGCGTTAAGGAGTTCAGGAAAGTCTATTTCATAGGCGGAGTCTTCGCGAGTCTATCCTACCTATTCACTTCACTCGTGTTCAACATACCTCCCCCAAACATACCTGCCGTCGGCGCTTCAGGAGCCATATTCGCGGTCATGGGCATGCTGGTTGTGCTCCGCCCGCATCAGATCATATACTTCAACCTGATATTCCCCATGCCACTCTACATATGGGCTTCCTTCTACGTGTTCTACTCCCTCTTCGAGATGATGGGCACAATGGGTTCCATAGCGCATAACGCCCACCTCGGCGGCCTACTTTTCGGCCTGGCCTACGGATACTACTACAAGAAGAAGAATTCCCAGACCCAATACGTTTATGGCGTCACCTACAGGTATCAGTAGCCTGTCATGACAGTGACTTTACCGTCATTAACGCTAACGTAGTACCTCCCGTATACCCCTGTGAACGCCCATTGGCCGCCTTCAGTCACCGCCTTTATGTGCGTCAGGTCGTCTAGAATGTCTGTCCTATGTGAGTCCAAGTAAGGGTCTCTTGACACGGTATTCAGCGCGTTGGGCGGGATGTAAGTGTGTGGCTCTAATTTCTCTCCAGGATATGATTTCAAAACCATTTGATACGCCTCCTCCCTCGTCAAGTACCATGATGATGAGGTGATTGAAAGCAGTACTATCACTGCAGTGAATACTATGAACACCATCTTTGACGTCCCCCTCACCCTCATGTAGTCTATCTCACTCCTCTTCGCGTAGTGGATTGTCTTCACGGTCACGTAATACATCATGCCGAGGCCGAACAGGATTCCCGTTGCGAAGCGTATGGTGTTGGTGGACTCCCTCATTGTCAGCAGCGTCTGGCTGACTCCGTCCACCATTAGCGGCGTCATAAGGGCTCCCGCAAACCATATCGAGTTCAATAGCTTGCTCTTGGCCCTGAACTTGAATGCTGATAGGACTCCTATCAGGCATCCCACGTATATACCCATGTCCCTGGAGCAGACTGGCAACTGTATGTTGTTGAGGGACAGGCTTCTCTGCGGCAGCTGATGGCAGTTGTTCAGCAGATACCCGTGGTTGTATGACAGCATCCCGAGGCCGAAGAGCAGGCTGTTCTCAGACGTGACCAAGTATGGTGCTGAGAAGAATACACCAGTGATTACTATGACGCTGAACGCGTATATGAGGACTGCAAGGTATGCTATGGACCATATCTCCCTGGAATCCTCTACTCTCTTGACAGCCTCCCTCAACCTATCCAGCAGACTCATCCTACACCATACTTGTTGTATGAGACTAGATCCTCCAATGGAATCCTGTCCTTCACAGGGGTCTCACCGTCTTTGCAGCCTACGGCAATCACGAACATTGGCTTGTAGTTGTCTGGTATCCCTAGAATATCCTTGAAGTCTCTCACCCCCTCATCACCCATAAATGGGGAGCTCATAATAAGGCTTCCATACCCCATGTCTTCAGCCGCCAGCAGAATGTTCCCGGCGGATAATGCGGTGGACACTTCGTTTCCTGGCATCCCAGTGTCTGACAGCACTACTATCAAAGTCGACTTCTCCAGGAAAGAGGCATCCTGCTTGTACAGGCCAAGCTCATCCCTGACTCTGTCATATACCCTCCTTATCCATGACTTTATCTCACCGTCTGTTATGACTATGAACCTCCATGGCTGCTTGTTTAACGCTGACGGAGCCCATCTGCCTGCCTCAAGAATGTGTTCCACATCCTTTACAGGCACTTCCCTTCCTGTGAAGCGCCTTACAGACCTCCTCGATTTTGCCAGATCCAGAAAACCCATCTTAAACCGTTTAATACTTTCGCGTAAGCCTTTAATTCCTGTGTTTTATTGGTTTATAAGCGAGCCTGCGTATTCATACTATTGTTGGAGTGTTTCTTCTATGGCGAAAAAATACATCATAAAACAGACGAGGGACGCGTGCATCGGCTGCGGTGCCTGCGAGGCTGTATGCCCTGAAAACTGGAAGATGATGGAGGATGGTAAGGCGAAGCCCGTTAAGACCGAGCTTGATGAGTTGGGGCGTAACCGTGACGCGGAGGAGAACTGCCCGGTCGCCTGCATCAAGATCATTGTAACGGAGTAGCAATCGTTTTTTTACGGTTTAAACATATCATTAACCGCTAAGATGCCTTTAGACAAGAGTGTTCTACAGCGTTTCACAGAACTGGTTAAGGAGGCTAAGGAGATAAAGCTAGAGGATGCTGTCTCACGTCTCGGCGAAGATGAGGAAACGGTCATAAACATCGCCAAGATACTGAAAGACCATGAGATCATAAAAATCCATTACACGATAGTGGGTGAAACCGTATTCAAGCCTGGTTCTCGTATCGACGCAGACCTTGATGAAGAGGAAATAACGGGCTTGGATAAGGAGGAGGCTGAGTCAAGCGAGTCTGCCGATGAAATCATAGGTCTGATGCATAAACGAGTTCTTGAACGGCGTATCGCCGCCACAAAAGGCGAGGGAGAGTCCATATCCTCGCCCATACCCCCGTCCGACTCCGGTGATGGCAGCCAACCGGACACTGAAGACCGCAAGGTTGACTTGCCCCAGGATGACGCTGTTAAAGAAAAGGTTGAGGAGGAGATTGAAAAGCACAAGGAGCAGGCTAAGAAGCGGAAGAAGCCTCCCGAAGTCATGAGGGAGACGGTGGTCCAGAGGCCTGCGCCAAGTCCACGTGTCGAACGCCATGACAGGGATTATCTTCAGGCTAAGGAGGAGCATTTCACCGGATGGGAGCATAGGCTAGCGTCCATGCAGGACGACTTCATACGGGACGTCCACGAGTTCGAGGCTCGTGAAAAAGCGATAATCGCGCAGGAGGAGCTGATAAAGGTAAAGAAGGCGGAGCTGGACGGGAAGGAGAAGAGCATTCTGGACCGTGAGAGCAAGCTGAAGTCAGAGAAGAAGTCTGTTGAGGAGCTGAGGAAGGAGTTGCATGAGCAGAAGGAGAAACTCGATAGTAAAGAAGAGAAATTGGGTGGGAAGGAGTTAGAGCTGGGTAAGAAGGAATCCGAGTTGAACAAGAAGTCTAATGGGCTTGACGTGGCTGAGAAGGAGTTGCGTTCCCTTGAGTCAGAGCTCAAGGGCAGGGAGTCTTCCGTCAAATCCCGTGAGAGTAAGCTGAATGACAGGGAGCGCGATGTTAACGCTCGTGAGGGTGAGTTGAGCGCTAGAGTGGAGAACATAGATGATAGGGCGTCAGCCCTCGACGTGATTGAAGAGGGTTTGAATGCGCGTGAAAGGGTTTTGAGTGAGAGGGAGTCTAAGCTGGATGCCCGGGAGAGTAGTCTTCTCGCCAAATCTGAGGATCTCGCTAGGACGGATTCATCCCTCTCAGCAAGGGAGGCTAATCTCGCGGAGGACGATAAGGCGCTTAAGGAGAGGGAACGGGCGCTCATAAAGAAGGATTCGGAGCTTGACACCAGGGAGGACTCTCTTAACTCCCGGGAATCTGACTTGAAGGCAAGGGAGAAGATTCTTTCAGAGTCTGAGAAAACCGCGAAGTCGAGGGAAGACGGGCTTAATCAGAGGGATGAGGGCCTTTCACGCAGGCAGTCTGAGCTGGACTCAAACGAGGCTGCCTTAAAGGATCGGGAGTCTGTGCTAAATGGCAGGGAGACAGAACTCGGAAAGCGTGAGGAGGCAGTCAAGTCCAGGGAGGAGCGGCAGTCAGACAAGGAACGCATGCTCGGTGAAAAGGAGTCGAACCTGAATCAGAGGGAGGCTGCGATCAAACCCAAGGAGAAGGAGCTGACGGACAGGGAATCTGGGATAAAATCCAGGGAATCCGAGCTTAACACAAGGAATGCGGAGTTGAATAAGCGCGGGAAGGCTCTTGACGACAGGGAAAACAAGCTTGGTGAAGCGCAGTCAAGGCTTGAGGCTCGTGAGCAGCAGGTTAACGCAACAAAGAATGCGTTGACTGAGGCTGAAAAGATACTGAAGGAGCGGGAATCCAATGTCGGTAAGGTGGAGGGCGAGATAAAATCCCGTCTGGTACTCGTCGAGAAGCGTGAGAAGGCGGCTGAAGCGCGTGACGGGGAGTTGAACCAGAAGTTCCAGGAGATGAAGAATAGGGAGACTGTTTTGGTCAAGCGTGAGAGCGATTTCAGCGGCTATGCGGCTGATATAGAGAAGAAGGCTGATTCATTCACAAAGAGGGAGCGTCTTATCGGCGAACGCGAAGCCAACTTGGAGAAGCGTGAGGCTAAGATAGAGGAGTCTAACGCCACCCTAGCTGAGCGCGAGAAGTTGTTGAATAAGAGGGAGACCAATCTAAACCAGAGGGCTGGCGAGCTTGAGGCTAGGGAGAGGAAGATCAACGATTCCGAGCAGGATGTGACTTTAAAGCTACCGGAGCTAGATGAGAAGGAGGCTAAGCTGTCGAAGATGGAGGCTGAGTTGCAGAAGAGGGAGTCTAACATAGTCCACAGGGAGGCGACCATCGCGGAGAAGGAGGCGGTCTTGGGTGATAAGCACTTCTCCGGGGAGTCCGATGATGTGCTTAAGGAGAGGATTGGGGAAATCGATGAGCGGGAGAGGCTGCTGTCCGAAAGGGAGGTTGAGTTGGGGAAGGAGTCTGCTAGGCTAAATGATGTTCGAGAATCCCTTTCTTCAAAGGAAAAGACGGTTAACGAGCGTCTGGAAGCGGTTATCAAGCGGGAGGAAGAAGTCTCTGAGAAGGAGCGTTCTCTACATGAACATGCTCCCGATGGCGGCGAGTCCGCGGACCTGGAGGATGCATTAGCTAAGCGTGCGAGCGAGCTTGACGCACGTGAAAAAGCCATCTCCGAACGGGAGGAGTTGTTTTCCGGTTCTGTCCCATCCCATGACCCGGAACTTGAGGGCAGGCTTTCAAAATGGGAGCAGGAGTTGAACAGGCGTTCCAGCGAACTGGACAAGAGGGAGGCCGAGTTATCCGATCATGGGACGGATTCAGAGTTCAAGGGCGGTCTTTCAGGCAGGGAGCATAAGCTCTTCGACTGGGAGCAGCGTCTGAAGGAGAAGGAGCATGACCTGCATGAGATGGAGAAGAAAATACGCTCCCACGCTGACATGCCCAATGATGCTTCAGAACGCGAGCGAGAGCTGTCTGAGTGGGAGGAACGTTTGAGGCAGAAGGAGAAGGAGTTACAGACTGCAGGTAAATCAGAGGTCAAACCATCTGTTGGTGGTGTTTCCGAAAAGGAGAAGGTTTTGGCCACGGTACTAGGCAAGCTGCATGAAGACAAGAAGGGTTTAGGGCAGGCAGGCAAGGACATAATAAACGAGCTGGAGGACTTCAAGTCAAAGCACCCTGACATGTCTGGCGAGATTGATGAAGTCATAAAGTATGTAAAAAATAAATTAAAGAATTTGGGTTGACTTCATGTCAGAGCCCAATAGAATGCCTTCCAGATAGGTCCACTACTATTATACCTACTCCATCGGAGATTCTTGAACCTCATCCTGGGATTCATCCATCATCTCTGAGGACGACCCAGAACTCCCCTCAGCAGAGGATATGACTATCTGCAGCTTGTTGATAAGGCTGCTGACAATCGATTCCTCAACCGGGAATCCGATACCTCTCTGGTATCTCTTTTCTCCGTCAGGAGTGTAATACCCCTTGGAGATGTTCAAAAACTCTGTCTGGTCTGGCAGAACCTTCTTCCTAGAAACCTCTATGAACTTGTTCCTGCCGTAGTCCACGTATTCACTCACAATCGTCTCGTATTCCATGTCTATCAAACCCCTAAGTCTTGTCCATATTTTATAGGCTACTTTATATGTAGTCTATATATAAATATTATTCAAGAGGCGTACATCATGAACGGGTTTAGAAGGGGCCAGGCATCGCTTGAATACATGATAATGCTTGCACTATCGCTTGCCGTATTCTCGGCCATACTCTACGTAACGAGCACCCTCATATCCACGTCAAGCGCCCAGGTTGGGGTGGATTCCGCTTACCGTGCGGTCGAGAAGCTTAGAGACGCATCCGACTTCATATACGTCCACGGCCACCCCTCCAGAACCCAAGTCAACATATACATACCCCCTAATGTTGAGGAAGCTTCTATCCTGAACAATAACACGTTCAACGTCCGCGTCGGCATCGGTCCCTCCTACACCGACATATACAGCGTCTCAAAAGGCAGGGTCTACGGCGATCTATCTGGTCTGGTTAGGGAGGGTTATTACGTATTCAGGGTCGAGTCCCTTTCGGACACGGAGATTAATGTAACCCAGATATGATTATGGTTTGCCTGCAATGATCCACTGCAAGTCGAATTCAAGTCAAGTAACAGTCGAGTTTATCGCAGTCATGGGAATCCTCCTCATGATCTTCATGATGTCCAGTTACGTTATATACCTGAAGTATGTCAGAACAAGCGACTTCAAGGTTTACATAGATGGCCTCCTTGCTGTGACCTCTATTGCCGACAATATCAACACCGTCAACATGGTGGGTGACGGCTACTGGATGTATTTCAACATTCCAGCCCGTCTTTATGCTTTCAGCGATTATAACGTGAGTTTCTTCCCAGACCAGCCTACAGTCTTCGTCAAGGGGTCTGCTTTCGCGAGGGGTAAGACCCTCTACTTCAGCGCTCCAATATCAACGATGAGGGTGGAGTGTTTTCTCCGGCATTGCAATGGACTCTGCAATGTGAGTGTGAGCGAGAGGTGCATCCACGTCAACGAGTCCATTGACGCGAGGGTGTTGAGGCGTCAGGGCAGGGTTTACATCACCGAGAGATACAATCTCATGTCCCGCGGCTTGAATGTGATGGTCTCTCCTTTCATCGGTTCTGACGACGCTTACCTCGCTTCCACGTCCATGGCTGAAACCCATCTCGTCAACGGCGGCAGCCTGATGTATGTGTATGAGGACACGGATTCCGATCAACTGGACTTCGTGATACGCCACAAGGTCGACGATGTGGTGAAGATGGATTTCCACGACATAATGGGGGATCTGGATAGCATATACTCCGACGATGTGGGCGAGTTCAGCCTGAACGTCGAGCCTGAGGGCGTATGGAACCCAACACCAGGAGAATTGGATGGGGTAATGTTTGTCTTCAACTCCACGGGCTTCAGGATGTGTATTAACCCCCTCGAAGCGCCGTTGGGTACTGACTGGGTATGGATTAACGCTGACGGCAGTAAAATCACTTTAAACACTAACGATGACGTATGCATCACGTATCCCTAAGTTGAGGGGGGGCAGGGGGCAGGTATTCACATGGGATCTCACATTCTCGGCGGTATTGTTCCTAGTCATATTCTCCATAGTAATCTACCTCTGGGATTCGGTCACAATGGACATCAGCGGCGACCTTAGGATATTCGAGATGCAGTGGCTGTCAGACTCCGTCGGCGAGCAGCTGGTTAAGACTCCCGGATACCCTGAAGACTGGAAGCAGGATACGGTTAAAGTCTACGGTCTTTCGGACATAACCCCTGTCGGCGAGCGAGTCTTCTTCCAGGATCGTATCGTCGACCCTGATAAGCTGTTGAATTTCATCAAGAACCTGGAGGAGAATTACACTGATATAAGGAGGAGTCTTCTCGGCTCCAGCAGATACGACTTCTACATAGTATACTCGTGCATCAACACGTCAGATGTTGGTTGCATGCAGGGCATTCATCTCGACGAAAATAACCGTCCAGTATCATGCCTCAACGGATTCAACTTCACCATAACAAACCACACCACAGACACCCACATATGGATTGAGGCTGAGGACGAGCGATTCTGGGGGTTTAACACGACCAGTCGATGTAGTCGCGGTTGTTCCGCCGGTTTCATGAGCGAACTGCAGTATGACGGCAACAACGTGAAGACTGTTGAGACGACTCCAGGCTACTACCACATATGGGTTAGGGGCCTCAGCAGCAGCACTGTGCTCCAGATAGTCGTCGACGGCGAGCCGTTCTACATCTTCAATACTCTAAGAGGCTCCGTTGAATGGAGCAAGGTCGGCGGTGTATTCGCTGGACACTCGATACAACTATACTTTGACAACACAGACCCCAACAGCCTGATAGACGTTGTCCTACTGACCACTGATGCACTCTACGACCCCCGAAACAGCAATACCTGGTCCTATGGAAACCCGAACAGCATCAAGGAGTGCATCGTCGGAAACCACGTTATGAGCGATGAGGTTCCAGATTTCGTCAGCAGTGTCAAGACAGCGTCATTCAGCGAGCCTATGGATGACCTGACCCTGTTGAGCGGGAAACAGAGGATACTGAAAAACACATTCAAGCAGAGGGTTGTTATATGGAGTAGCGGACGATATGAACCTATAGTGTCGACAACCACGACGACAACGCTGTCCCCCAACACCCACGTCGTGTCATGCGTCGGGGAGGCTCAATTCGATTGTTTTGACGGCGCTAATCCAGTGGTCGTCATAGACGACGTCACAGTGCTGCGTCCCCTACAGTGCGGCAAGTCCCTTGACATCACCGTCAGATGGCATGGCAACCATAACAGCGACTTCAATCACTGGGCTTTCTTCCTGGATGATGGAGCCCACTATCTGGACTCCTGCAATAGCACGAACACAACCCCCGAGGATCCTGAGCGCGCATACAACTACGACATGATATGCAACGTGAACGTGCCCGTCAACCTGGATGCTGCCGACGGATTCCATAACCTTATAGTCACTGCAGAGGATTACGCCGGCTACTGCACGCCAGAAATGAACTTCATCGCCGACGCAGTCTACAGCAGGAACGTGCTCCTAAAGGGCTGCATATCCTACACCGAGCTGTCCGGATTCAATCCCGGAGGCCTTAAGGAGAAATGCATTCCAGGAGGTACTATCGACAGGATATACTGGATTAACGTTGACGGGGAGCCTGTCACATGCGGCGACGTCAAGGATGTCAGCGTATACTGGCTTGGTACTCACGGCTTTGACGAGGAGACTTACTGGGCGTTCTACCTTGACAATGGCACAGACTACCTATTCCTTGACGCATGCAAGACAGAGTATGTTGACGCGGATCCGACGTACTACAACATGACGTGTGAGGTGAACTTCAACAACCCGCGGTTGGCGGACTTGACTGGGAACACGTACAACTTCATAGTCACCGGTGAAAGCGACCTTGGATACTGCAGCAAGCTCGGTGAAGCGGATGTTGCAGACGACACGCCACTCGACTGGATGCCCTGCTTCACCTGACTTTTTTTTAATTAAATACGCCTATTATCTTTACGTAATGTCCTCCTCTATGAATGTAAGGCTCCGAAAAACAAGCCAGAAGACTCTTGTAGTCATCATGGTGCTTATCCTAGTGACTTGGGCTCTTGCCTCAACAGTATCCTCCAAGAAGGGCAAGTCACGTCCTGAGAAGGGCAGGAAGAAGTGCTCTAACGGTGTGGATGACGACCGCGACGGCCTGGTCGACTGCAAGGATCCTGGATGCAAGAACTCGATGCGGGGGAAGGAGATGCGTAATAAATGCTCTAACGGGGTTGACGACGACTGTGACGGACTCATAGACTGCGCAGACCCCAACTGCAAGAAATCCGGGAGCGAGAAGGGGAAAAAATGCTCTAACAAGGCGGACGACGACTGTGACGGCCTGGTCGACTGCAAGGACCCTGACTGCAGGGGCTTAAGGCAGTGTAAGTCCACAACCACGACCACAACCCTTCCCCCAAAGTCCTCCTGTCGCAAGGTGCTTCCAGGCAGTAGCTGTCAGCGCGACCTTCAGGCAGCCCAGGCGGCGTGCGGGCTTAAGAACATGGTCGTCGACCAGGTAATCACCGTTGACTGTGATGCATTCAGGATCGGACCAGAAGTCTGCGTCACTTGCAAGGCGCCTTCACCTTTCACGCCCTGCAACCAGGTGCTTCCAGGCAGCAGCTGCCAGCGCGACATGCAGGCGGCACAGTCTTCATGCCAGCTTATGAACATGGTCATCGACCAGACCCAGCAGGCTAACTGCGACCGCATGAATCCAGGGGACGAATTGTGCGTTAAATGCAAGTCTCCGTCACCTGCAGTCAAGTGCAGCAGCGTCCTGCAGGGCAGCAGCTGCCAGCGCACCCTCCAGGCGGCACAGTCTTCATGCCAGCTTCAGGGCAAGGTGGTGGACCAGACTGTTAATGCCAACTGCGATGCATTCAATCCTGGAGATGAATTGTGCGTCACCTGCAAGTCCCAGTCACCACCAGTTAGCTGCAGTAACGTGCTTCCAGGCAGCAGCTGCCAGCGCGACCTGCAGTCAGCGCAAGCAGCATGCCAACTCAGGCATAAGAAGATAGGCCAGTATGTGGACGCCAACTGCGACGCCTTCATAGCAGGCGACGAGATATGCGTGTTATGCGTCTAGTTCACATGCCTCTCCAGTAGTCCATCATGTCTGAAAGAGTCTTATCCAACGCCACTTCCGGCTTCCACCCACACGCCTTCCTTATTTTCGTGTTGTCTCCCAGTATCACCGGCTCGTCGCTGGGCCTTAAGAGTGCTTCATCAATCTCGGAGGTGACGTTCTCTGTCAGAGATAGTATTGTGTCCAGCACTTCCCTTACTTTCACAGCCTTCATGGAGCACACGTTGTATACGTCCCCCTTGTCCGCCAGCTTGGTGGACAGGCGGAACGCCCTCACCATGTCCCTCACGTCAGTGAAATCCCTCCTGGGCTCCAGGTTCCCCACCCTCATCACTCCACCGCCTTTCTTCTCAGCCTCAACAGCCCTCCGGGTGAAGTCGCTGCACACGTCATTGGTCTTGCTGGGGCCCGTGGTGTTGAATACCCTAAGCCTGACCGTCTTCACGCCGTGGTTCTTATGGTACTGGTATGCCAGAAGGTCCTGCGCCACCTTGCTTACCCCATACGGGTGCAGTGGCAGGAGGGTGTGTTCCTCGTTGACTGGGACTTCATCTTCCCTCACCAGCCCGTATTCCGCGCTCGAGCACGCTACTATTATCCTCGAGTCCAGGTCTTGCCTCATCACCGACTCGAATATGTTGACAGTGCCTTCAGCGTTAGTCCTAAGTGTTTCAGCCGGCTTCTCCCAGGATACCGTCGGGAAGCTCTGGGCTGCCAGGTGGTAGACCACTTCCGGCTCCGCCTCCTCTATCGCGGCTTCCACCCTGTTTCTGTCAGCGACATCGCACTTCATCATAGTGACCTCCTCCTTGATGTCGTTTATCCTGTACAATTCCTCGTCATAAAGGTACGAGGCGTAGACTTCACATCCTTCCTCAAGAAGTAGCCGGCATAGGTGGGAGCCTATGAAGCCGCTTGCGCCTGTGACCAGAACCCTTATTTCAATCACCACCTAACATACTATGAAACTTCAACTTTAATATTAAAGTGTATCCGCTAATTAAAGCGCCTACACCCAGCTTGGATTCCCCGGCAACCCTGTCTTTGAATCGTATGGGGACCTCCCTTATCCTGAATCCTTTTAAGTGGGCCTTGAAAAGTGCCTCCTGCACTATGCCAGGTCCCTCAGACGTTATGGTCTCCGGCTTTATGGCCTCAAGCACCTCGCGTTTGAAGCATCTGAATCCGGAATTGCAGTCCCTCACGTCCAACCCCAGCATCAGCCTTATATATGTGTTTGCGAGTTTTGTGATAATCCTCCGCATCCACGGTCTACCCGTCTCCATCCCGCCTTCCACCAGCCTAGACCCAAGAACGACGTCTGCGTCTTCAAGGGCTTTAAGGAGTTCAGGTATGTGCTCCGGGTCATGGCTGTAGTCCGCGTCCATCTCAAGTATGGCATCGTACTTGTTCTCAATACCGTACTTGTATCCCTCCACCCCCGCCAGGCCCCTACCCCTCTTTCCCTCGCGCTTCAGTAGATTGACCCTGGAGTTCTCTGATGAAATCCCCTCCACTATCCTCCATGTTCCGTCCGGCGAAGAGTCGTCCACAACCAGCACGTCCACATCCTCTCCTTGCTCCAGGATGTCTCCTATAATGCTCCCTATGTTCTCAGCCTCATTGTATGTGGGCAGCATCACTAAAACCCGGGTCATGCTTAATATTAATGTTGTTAATGTAAATATTGTTTCTAAAGTGGCTTCTAAGGGACGTAAGGCAAAGAAGAGCTCTAGGATTGGGATCGCGAAAAAATTGGGTTTTAAGCCTATTTTGAATAAGGCCTCACTTGCGTGTGGGTGGATTAAGGGTTCGAGGATAGTTCCTTATATGATCCTGGCGCTCATGATCGGTCTATACCTGCTGGTATTCTGTTTCACGGTATTGAACCAGTACAACATGTTCTGGTATGGGAACTTCGATTTGGGGATACCTGACCAGGGCATCTGGCTTTTATCCCGCTTTAAAACACCCTACCTTACGACCAGGGGGCTTCACTTCTTCGGAGACCACACTTCTTTCATACACATCTTCGTGGCCCCGTTATACTGGCTCTGGAATGACGTGCGCGCCCTGATACTCCTGCACACTCTCGTGCTGGCTGCCGGGGCCATACCAGTGTACCTTATTGCGAGGGATAAGTTCGACAGCTATTGGATTCCGCTGGTATTCTCGTTCGCATACATCTTCTATCCCGCAGTCCACTACTCTAACCTCGACCAAGGCTACCATTATGAGAGCTTCATGGTCCCCCTGACGCTTTTCGGCTACTGGTTTCTAATGCACAGGAGGTTCCGCGCATACTATGCGATGTATTTCTTCTCGCTCATATGCAAGGAGGAGATATCATTCAGCTACATACTCTTCGGCATATACATATTCTTCAAGATAGACAAGCGTGTCGGCGCGGTCACGACGGCAACGTCACTAATATGGGTGCTGCTAGTGATGCACGTCTTCTTCCCCTACTTCAATACTGAGGGTGCGTTCTACACCGGCAGGACTCTCGGGTCTTTCGGGAAGACCACGATGGACAAGGTCAAGAGCCTGACCAACCCATTCTTCATGTTCAACAAAGTCGTTACAGCAAAGAACTACAAGTACTTCATGGACGTCCTATTTCCAACCGGATTCCTCTTCTTCCTGGACCTGCCGTCCATGGCAGCGGCAGCCTCCCTGTACCTCAACTTGATCACCGACTGGTCATACGCCCATGAAATCAGGTTCCACTACGTCACCCCCATAATACCATTCGTCTTCATATCCATCATTAACGGGGTCGCCAGATACAAGTCACGGAAATGGAGTGTATACGGACTCCTGCTTGTACTCGTTGTGTTCACCCTCATAGGGAACGAGGAGATAGGTCCTGGAGAAGCGAAGATATCCAACTATGAGATGACTTGGGATACCATAACCAAGCTTGGCAGGCCTCATGGGGAGTATGCTGAGGTGTTGGAGTTGATGGAGTTGATTCCAGAAGATGCTAGGGTCTCGGCATCCTACAACTTTGTGTCCCATCTGACCCACAGGGAGCGTGTCTACATGTTCCCCAACCCGTTTAGGGTGAACCTATACGGCATCAAGGATAGTGGAGTGCATCCGGACACGGACGTGGATTTCGTCCTGCTTGACACGCGTCTCGTACGCAATGAGCTGGAGTCCGTGTATACAGTCAATGAGAGCGGTGATTACGAGATTATAGACGAGCGAAGGTACGCCCAGCTGTTCAGGCACGTGAACTACACCAGCACTCTCTGACGCACGTATTCTGACGTTTGTTCAACACCGAATCCTATCCATATGCAGCATATTATCACTGAAGGTATGCTGTGCTCGTACATTCCACCACCAAACCTCATGGTGTTTAGCGTGAAGAAGATGATTGTTGCAGCCAGCATCGGCTTGTCCTTCATGAAGAGGCGTGAGACTCCAATGATGCAGAGTATAGCCCCGAAGACTGTTATCTGCTCCATAATCCTTCCCCATGACTCCCGTAGTCTCTGCTCTTCCATGGTGCTAGTAAGCCTCTTGTATGTCAGTTCGTCTGCGTTGAACTGCCGTCCCTTGACCATCCAGCCAAGCCTCTCGAACCTGTCTTTAACGGCGTTTTCGGAGTAGTTGAACGTCCCGTGTTCCACCGAGAACTCGTGTATGTAGTTCATCGGGGTCCCGGGGTTGTCGCGTATTAGGATGTAGGCGTAGACTGAGGCTCCTATGGCGAATAAGGCGAACATCTTCAATAATCTGCCGTCAAGCAGCACCCTCCAATCCCTCCTAAGTATTATGAATGCGTAGGCCGGGGCGTAGAGTGCGAGGGACATGTGGTTGCCTAAGCCAATGCCATATAGTATGCTAAACGCGTAGAGTAGTCTGTTGTCTCCCCCATCCCTCCATTCAAGCAGTAGTAGTAGGCATGAGACGAGGAAGAATGCGTTCAGGATATATGCTTCCGCTATGACCGACTGGCTCCAGTATAGCTTGCTGAAGGCGAGGGTTAGGGCGGCGGCTGAAGCGGCATACACGTTTTCCGCGTACTTCATTACAATCCTGTAAAGGAGGTATGCGGTAACCGACCCGAAGAATGCGGACATGAGGTTAATCCTGTATGCATAAGAACCTAGCGGAATCCATCTGAATACGCTACCCAGTAGGATGTATGTGGGGTATCCCGTTGGATGCGCTATGCCGAACACATATGGGAGCGTCTGGAATTCTCCCGTATCCCCCCTACCAACGTTTGTAGACACTGTGCTAAGATACACGACTAGCGTGGTTGTGAATACGATAAGCCCTGGAGTGACACCCCCCCACCTATTTCCTTTTCTTGACATGATATATCCCACCGACCCTCTCTAGAACGTATTTCTCAGAGACCTTATCATCCATCTCAGTCAAGTATACTGGCTTCTCACCATAGTTCCTGTCAACCTCCTTAAGCCAGTCGATCTTACGCCTCGAAAGTATGGTCACATCCCCCCTATCATACACCACGTACTTGAAGTGGTTGAGGAGGGTGTAAGCCGACCATCTGCTAAGTATCAGCGCATCCTCGTCAAGGGCCTCGAACACTCCGGTGCCGTACCCCCACCCGCCGTCCATACTGCTCTTGTCGTTCTTCGAGTAGTTCTCATACAACAGGTATGCTGGCAGAGAGTACGCTATGATAACAATAATGGCATACGCTAGTCTCCTATGGGCAATGCCTTTTCCACGCGCACTAAACCCCTTCCCAGCGTTCTTAGCCTTTTTCCCGGTCACTTTAAGATTTAATTATGCCTGTGCTTTTAATTTAATCTAATGATGGACTTTTCCGTTATGATACCTGTCTACAATGAGGAGGAGCTGCTCGTTGAAAACACCGGCAAGCTGATAAAATACCTTGATAAGGCGAAGATTGGCGAATACGAGGTTATAGTATGCAGCAACGGTTCCACGGACCGTACGGTGGAATTGGGGCGTGTTCTCGAGGAAAGGTATCCCGGCAGATTCAGGTTCCTATTCATACCCCGTCGTGGCGTAGGCTACGCCTTCACCAAGATGGTTGACGCAGCATCCTCAGAGAAGCTTGTATCCCTCGACATGGATCTATCTTCAGACCTCAGCTTCATAAAAGACTGCGTCTCCAAGCTAGATGATAATAGCGTGGTCATAGGCTCAAAGTACCTGGGGAAGCAGGAGAGGAAGGCTTACAGGACATTCATAAGCGGCGTATTCATACAGCTGGTCCGAGCGCTGCTGGGGCTGGACTACCGCGACTATAGCATAGGCACCAAGGGTTGGGTTAGGTCTGACATACTCCCCTACGTGAAGGACATAGACCACGGCTCATCCTACGTGATCGAACTGGTTTATCACGTAAAGAAGGATGGCGGCAGCGTTGTTGAGATACCCGTCTTCTGCAATGACACTAGGGGAAGCAAATTCAACCTAGTGAACGAGATATTCTACCGCTTCAAAAACCTGGTTTCCCTCTGGCTTAAAGTCCGCTAGGAAGCGTACTTCCTGTATGCGTCACCCAGCATGCTACCGTCAATCATCTTCCTCACCCTACCATTACCGTAGTATGCTATGACACAGGATACCGTCAAAAATCCAGTGAAACTCAGTAAAAGCCCTATCCAGTCCTCCGGAAGCTTACTGTACACAAGCCTAACCTCCTCCTGCTCTGGTATTACCATCATGAATGAAGGCGATATCAGATACACTTTATCTGCCCCGACCGGCCTCCAGCTAGGGTAGTAGGACACGCTTATTATGTGTGGTTTGCCCACGCAGTCCGTCTTGAACCATATCTCGTCCGCAGTCAGCTTCTCCTCTATGTTGCAGTTATTGTCTAATGGCACCTTCGGGATGTCCCTCCAATCCCCATCTTCCTTGACGTTTCTGAAGTATACTGCGTCCTCCGGCTCTATCTCCTCCACAAACACGAGCGGCGTGTCTATCAGGCTCATGTTCCTGAACCAGTTGTATGAGTCATTCAGCCAGGTGTCTGTCTTGAAGAGCACCGGCTCATACTGGGGCACTGTCACATAATGGCCTGTGTTATCAGTCAGCTCCCATATCTCATGGTTGTCTGTCTCCAAGACCATCTTGTAGTCTTCTCTCTCCCGCAGCGCCTCCTTCAGCATGTCGCTCCTGACTATTATGTGCCGCACGTTGAACATTAGCATGTGTTTGGTCCCGTTTTCTATGTCAAAATGCGTGCACGGGAACCGGTGCCAGTAGGGGCATGACTGTTGTTTTGAGACTTCTGCCTGAATGAGGAACGAGAACACTGAAGTGTGTATCGACTGCATGTACAACCCCTCAAGTATCGACCTTCCAGCGAAGAGTGGGACGGACTCGTAGGCCCTGACCGTTCCCGCCTCGTTGTGGTGGTCGTTGTGCTCGAACTTTACTCTAGGGTCATTGTATGTCCCAGTCAGGTAGTCGTTCACCTCCTTGAACTCTGCCCACCGCATCTTCCTCTCGAAGCCGTCGTAGTTCCACTTCACCCATGAGGGTGTGAAGCCATGATACCTGAAGTTTTTGAGTTCCTGCACTATGAAGTCCATGGTGACTCCTTCATTGGGGACGCTTACGTTGTACTCGTTTATCCAAAATAGGGTTAGGAAGACGATTATGAGCGGCAGAATCCAGGCCCCCTCAACATTCTTCACCAAAGTGTACATCCCGTATGCTGCGATGAGGAGGGTGTAGAGGTATGTGAACGGGAGGAACCTTATGTCAACCATTCCGGCGCCAAGCAGGCTCCCGAACTTGAACAACAGTAATGACGCTATTATCGAGAAGAACATGAACCCCACCCTCTTATCCTGGTTTATGATCATCATGTGTATCCCAATAATCATGAAAAGGAAGAACGGATACAGGAGCACCGGGAACACCTCTTCCGTGATGTCCCACACGAAGTCGTATACTGCAGTCCACTTGTGTCTTGCGAGAAGCGGGATAAGCCAGAATCCTGTCAGCATGATTGCCAGGGGGTAGACTTTCAGGGAGTACACTATCCTCCTTTTTAACTCCTTGACGTTCCTAGTGAAATAAAGGTATGGTATCGAGGCGACAGTGAATATTATCGTGTAAACGTGCGTCAAGCAGACTATGGCCATGAAAACAGCGTTCCTGATTATCCATTTGTCCTCCTCAAGCCCCCTGTATATCATTGCAAGCAGCAGCACCATCAGCGACATGCTGCAGCCGTAAGTGAATTCTCCAGCTAGCGTGCTCGGTATGTTGCCGCCCCACATCGTGTGCGACTCCATGAATAGGAACGGCATCGTGAATATGGCGGCTATGATGGGCATCGGATACCTGAATTTCATGACTCTCATGGCAAGGAACGCGGTTAACGGCAGCAGGAACACCCCTAACGCGCTCACAATCTTGAAGGCTATCTGTAGCGGTATCACGTAGCTCATGAATGCTATCAGGACGAATAGGACTGGGAAATAGAACTGGAACAATGGCATACCACCGTACCATCCCGGCAGCCAGCCGATTATATGCCCCTTTGGTATGAGCTCTTCCTTGAGGAATTTAGTCGGGTAGTAGTGTGAGGCCGTGTCCCCGCCTGTTGTTATGGTCTCCAACAGCATCAGTTTGGGGGTGAATATGGAGAGCAGGTACCAGTATATTATAAGGAATACGAGTATGTTGGATATCAGTTGTGGTGTTGGCTTTATGTTGAACTTCAGGTCATATCCACCGTATTTTATGTCCACCTTGAATTTCTTATCCTGCTTGTGCTTAGCAGTCTTTTTCTCTTTTGTCTCTGATTTACCACTCATCTCAAATTCTTTTTTATTATCTTAGAATATTTTGGCTTAGTGATGATCCCCTAGCCTAATCCACCTTATACTCCCTCTTCTTATCCCCGCCACTCGCCCTCTTCTTTAGCTGCAGTGACACGAAGACGGCTATCAGTAATATCAGTGCTGCTACGGGCAGCCAGTTCGGGATGTAATCCATCCGGCCGGCATCAACTATCTTCACAAGTCCTGTGGCTATGAATGAACGGTGCATGGTGCTCCCACTCGCAGAGTCTTCGTATTCCAGGGTTGCTGCCACAACATACGCGCTGTTCGATATCGCCCCGAAAGGCTTCACCCTGAATAAAACCTCCTTCTCGCCGGTGGCGGGCACGTCGACGCTCTGGCTCATCGTCTCCACCACAATCTCGTTGGGCGTGTGCATTCTCACAGAGTATGTGTGTGGTGCGGTGTCCCTGTTTATGACAGTAAGCTTTATGTCTCTGCCTTCATCCTCGTCAGCCCCCAACTCGATGTTCTCCATCTTCGCCATTGTGTCGGACTTGGAGTGCATCTTGAAGTCTATGAATTTAGGGGCTATCGTAGAGAACGGGTAGGCGTTGGCGTCAGCGTAATGCGTCTTCATTATTATGGGATATCTGCCTGGCAGCACATTGTCGGTTGAAACCTTGAAATAACCGTTGAAAGGCCGGTTAGGGTTCAGCGTGCCAACGTATATCTCATCTGACGTGAATCCTTCAGGCAGGTTAAGGCCTAACTGAACGTCGTGGGCAGGCTCGTCGCCGCTGTTGGTTACCGTGACGTTAATCAGGAAGTTGTCCTCCTCTATTAACGGCGGCGTGTTCAATAGCACATCCATGCGTATGAACGTCGCCGAACACGTGCTTGATATTATGAACAATGCTAGGGCAGATAGTATTATCTTTCTCATTTAACCACCTTCTTTTTTGAATGTCTTTAATATTGCGAATGACTTTAATAATTAATTAATCTGTGTTAAAAAGGATGCTTGTGCGTTCATCTAATAGGGTTAAGGGGTTTAAAGGCCAGATATCTGTAGAAAATCTGCTAGTGTTTTCCCTAGTAATCCTTTTCCTCTCCATAACGCTGGTCCTCCTCTGGCAGACTGGCGTTTTAAAGCCTCTCATCCAGCGGAGGGGTTGGGCTGGGTTCTCACAGGTCATCCCAGTCGACTGGGTTATAGCCCAGAACAACTCGATATACGTTAAAGTAAAGAATGAGGGCGACGTTCCCGTTAGGATACCCATCTACGGGGTTAACGTGTCTTTCGGCATCGTCGAGTGCACTCCAGTCCCGGCTGAAGAAGTGGTGATAAACCCACAGGACTCAGTTGTCATAGAATCCAGCTGTGCCATAGGCCAGTCCATTGAAAACAATTACCGTATAGGGGACTACTATGACGCGGACGTTGTCGTCAACTACGTAAACACAGTCTCCGGCAGCGAGCTTGAGAGTGTGGGCAAGCTCTACGGCCACATAGAGGAGCCATGGAGCGTCCCGCCGTTCCTCACTACAACGAGCCTGCCGGTGTCCGTATGCTACATGTTCTGCCCTGATCCCGGAAGCTTCTCCATCATATGCGAGGAGGAGATGCAGGATAGCGCGTGCCCGTACTGCAACCAGGACCAGAGGTGCGTTCCATCCGGCAAGTGCGATGAATACTGTGAGGCTGACGAGGACTGCGACTATCTCGAGGATGAGGGTCCGAATCCCTGCAAGTGGTGTAACCTCTCCGTCTCAGGGCCGGGCGGCAAGTGCGAGGAGAAGAAGGAGGATGATACGTGCGGACTGCCTTGCTGGCATCCTAGAGGATTCCCTGAAGAGTGTGAGATGGATATCTGGCTTAACGAGGAGGAGTTCGAGTGCGAGTACTGCTGGCAGCAGTATGACTACCGGCTGGGCCGTGATGTATACACGTGCGAGCCGAATGGATCTTGCGGCGCGTCTTGCGACGAGTTCGACTATTACGAGGAGTGCGAGGAAAGATGCCTCTACTGCAATACATCAATCCAAGCGGGTTTCCGCTGCGAGCAGGGTGACTGCGGCAAGAACTGCAGTGCTGAAGACCCTACTATCGAGGAATGCGAGCTTGGCTGCCGCTACTGCGACGTCTACCCCGTTGAGGTGGACGGAGACCCCGCCACCTACATATGTGAGAAGGGTGATTGCGGGGAGTATTGCGTCGACTCTTCCACCTGCTGGGAGGGTTGTGAAGTCTGCTACAACAACAGGTGCATCTACGGTGACCTGGCTGTCACCATAATGGCATACAACGACTCTTGGGGCAAGCTGGCCAAGGTTGATGAGACAATCTTCCTTAACGTGAGCGGCACTGCCACTGACGGCATGGAGAAGCTTGTCGTGAGTGACGGAGTATTCTTCCCATTCTCGAGTGTCATAGGTAAGCCTAAGTTCGATTGTCTGGATTATGCCGCTCATCCTTCCGGCAAGTCCGCCAACGACTTCGAATTGGGGGAGATAACGAACCCGTTCACCGACGCACCTGACATCCCCTGGAGGACTGACGTGATGATATGTCCCGGCGATAAGAACTGCAAGCACATCTGGACCACGAAGGAGTATGCTGAAGGCCGGTACTGTTATTACGCGGTAGGCAGGGAGAATTCAACCAGCCCCGGGTTGGGCAGGTGGAGCCGCATTGCCGCAGACTACATAGATGTAGGATACCTGCGCGTCATACTAGTGTACCCAAAACCCGAGGTAGTCTAATAAACGGCTAGGGATAATAGTTTCTTAGATAATGAAGAAAGGGTATATCCTCACGTGGGATGCGTTGATATCGCTCTCCATGGTGCTTTTCATAATGGCTGGATTCATAGGCCTACATTACTTCAGGGCCAGTAAGGTGGAGAAGGCCGCCTTCCAGAAGGCTCATGGCGTGGCGCAGGATTCTATCGAGACCCTCAACAAGAAGGGTGTTCTCGAGGAGATTGGTTTCCTCTACTCTTCCGGCAATGTCTCAGGCGCAGGGAATCTGACTCGAGAGTATTTGGACAACATGGTCCCCCCGAACATGGGGTACCGTCTTGAGATTGCTGGTGTCAGCGTCAGCCAAGTCATCTACGACTCAGGGGGCACCAGGACTAGCGAGAAGGATTCTGGGGATGAGGCTAGCGCCTCCCGCCTGCTTTCCGGCTACATGGCCGACACCCCGCGCGAGGGATGGGTTGCTAGGGCATGGCTTCTCGAGAACTTCACCTGGAGCATTGATTACGTGTGCAGGATCCGCGGGTGTCCTATCCTGCACAGGGACCTAGACCTTGTTTATGACCCTCCCGACATTGTTGAAGACTTGTTTTTCATACGGGTTCCGGCAGGACAGAAGCTTTCCACCGTGGAGTTTGACGTCTCGTGGAATGAGTTCGGGCCAGCGCCGACCACCACGACTACCACGTCCACTTCAACAACCACTACCAGCACCACTACAACTTCGACTTCAACTACCGTCCCGAATTGCTGGGATTGCCCGCCAGTGTACGGTGGATGCAGGCTTGAGGACAGTGAACGGGAGTACAATACCCACGGCGACGATTACAACTACCACTTCTTCACAATACCTGAAGGTAGTGTCTGTGACGTCGAGGTGATAATGCAGCCTGACGCGGACAGCGACTATGACTTGTACGTGAACTGGACGCCAGAATTCTGCCCCCGCATATACTACGGCATATGGCCATACGAGTGGCCTGAATGGGACTGCCCTAGGCATCCTATAGACTTGGGTTTCCTGGGCGAGCCCGAGTCCTGCGCAGTCAGTAATCTGATGGCAGGCACCTACCACATCATGGTCGACTGCTATAACGAGAGCTTCTGGGGGAGGGAATACTGTCCGGGAGGCTACAAGGTCTCGCTTGGATTGTACGGTCCTAACTGCATAATCACCACTACGACGAGCATTACTACCAGCACCACAGCCACCACATCAAGCACGTCAAGTTCATACGTCATATCCACATCCTCATCCTCATCATCCTCAACATAAACACCAAAAAGTACAATGTTCAATTCATTATTTAAGCTAATATATCGTAGAATAGTCCATGTCTTCTAAGTGGAAGTCTAATATTGTACAGGACATTCTCGTCGAAAGTCTGAGCGAAGATCACTTCAATGTTCTGAAACGACTCGACAAACCAAAATACGATGAAGATGTGGCCGCTGAACTGGATTTGAAGGCCACGATCGTCCGGACGATACTGAACGAGCTGCATCAGAACAGTCTCGTGGAGTACCAGAGGACCAAGAATAAGCGGACTGGATGGTACACCTACCTGTGGAACAGGCGGGAGGATAAGATAGACTCCTTCATATCCAGCTATCTGAGCAAGCGCATAGATGAGCTTAACTCGGCGCTGAAGGACGAGACCGGGAGCATCACATTCCAGTGCGAGTGCGAGCGCGTCCCATACGAGATCGCAATGGAAGCCAGCTTCATATGCCGGAAGTGTAGTGAACAGTACTCTGAAGTCGACAACAGCGAGCACATAGACAGTCTTGTCGCTGAAATAGCCCGCGTGAACAGCCTACTCCAGCAGATAGCATGAACGACAACATCCACCCGGAAGAAGCCATAATACTGTTAAAAGCCAGCTGCCCGGAAAACGTCATAGCCCACTGCAAGACAGTATCCCGCCTGGCCAAGAGAATCGCAGAGAAAATAAGGTCTTCAGGCCATAAAGTGGACGTGGATTTCGTGGAGACGGCCGCACTGCTCCATGACATCGGCAGGGGAGTCACCCACGGCATACGCCACGGCATAGAAGGCTCTGATATACTCAGGGACCATCCGGAATATGCTAGGGTGTGCAGGAACCATCTGGGCGGCGGCATAGACAGGAATGAGGCTGCTGAGCTGGGACTGCCCTCCGGGGACTACATCCCAGAGACCCTGGAGGAGAAGATAATCTGCTACGCCGACAAGCTCGTTGACGGCGAAAAAGAGATAACCATAGACGAATCACTGGAGAAATTCAGGCAACGGCTTGGCCCAGACCACCCGTCGGTAGACCGTATACGCCGCATGCACGAGGAGATACAGTCATTGATGTGCTAAAATGAATGTTGAGCCTGACTGAGAGACAGTAATTTTAATATCCCCCATCCCCTAGATATTATGGTATGGCACGTAAGCCGCCTGAAGTATGGGCTAACGTGATGGCAAAGTCTAGGCGTGATAACGCCCACCCAGTCTTCACTGCTGCGAGAGAGCTGGAGGATCCTGTTGAGATACGCGGCTTCTTCAGTCAATACCGTCTTGCGATACAGCGTGAAGCACGTCTTAGCCCAGACGAGTCGAGGGAGCGTGCAGCCCATAACGTTAGTAAGGTTCTGCGTAAAACTGATGCCGAAACGGTGACCCGGTGGGTTGAAGCGCTTCCTAGAGAAAAACTACCCGGAATCCGAGACTTCGGGGAAATACGATAGGCAATAATCTACCTGGCGAGCAGCACCACCCTACTGTCCTCCTTCCTATCCTTTATGATGTATCCTGTTTCTCCCGCAATCTGGGCGGCGAAGTCCATGACCTCCGGGTTGGAGGGCATGTTGTCTAGCGTAAGACGGTTCCTGCTGGCCCCCACAAACATGTACGCCTTAGCTTCAACATAATCCGGCTGCGCTTTCTCAATCAGCTTCGCGTACTCATTAGCGCCTGTCATATTGTAGCCCTTAACTAGGGTAATCCTCAGCACCTTCCTGGTGTCCAGGCTCGGGAACAACTCAAGAGTCCTGTTGATGCTCTCCCACCCGTCATCTATTATGGGAAGGCAAGTCCTCCTATAGACCTCCCTGTTGGGTGCTATGAGGGACATGTACAATTGCGTCGGAAGCTCATCCAAGCCAGCGATAACATCAGGCCTGGTCCCATTGGTCACAAGGTATGTGGTTAAACCCCTACGATGGAACTCGCCTATCAAACCCCCCAGCATCGGGTACAATGTCGGCTCCCCAGCCAGGCTTATGGCCGCGTGCCTCGGATTCCTTGCTTCCAGATACTTTTTCCTGCTCTCCTCGCTCTTCAGGTGTCCGAACCCTGATACGAGCTCCCTCTGGCGTTCCACAGCCTCGTCAATCAGCTTCTCCGGCTCATCCCACGACGTCATCTCTGTCCCCAGAGTGGCCTCCGTATTCCTCCAGCAGAATATGCAGTTGTGAGTGCACCATGCTGCGGATGGAGTCATCTGGAGGCATCGGTGGCTTTCTATACCATAGAACTGTTGCTTGTAGCAGTGGCCTTCCCCACGTATACTCTTCCTCAGCCACGTGCATAGTTTGACTGCGCCATGATCTCCCGCAACCCGGTAACCCTGTTTCTCGAGGAGTTCCCTCACCCCGCCATCAATCATCTTCTCGTCTTTTTAAACTAACATTCTTAATAAGTTGTATTAAAATAAGCCCATTAGGTGACTTACATGGTAACTTACATTATTGCCAGACAATTGGGGGGTAAGCCTGTTATCACAGTTGGTGGTGAAGAGCTCGGACGGTTGGACGACATTATTATCGACGAGAATACCGGCGACTTCATATCCATAATCGTCGAGCCACTAGGCGACGTAGTCTCAAGGGTCACTTACCCTAAGGACAAGGACGGTAACTACGTGATACCCTTCGACGCTGTTAACGCGGTCAGCAAGGTTGTCGTGGTAAAGGATTAAATAACGTGTCATACTGCTTTTTTTACTCAGCAACTAATCCTTAATATGCTTAAACATGCCACTCTGCTCGCCATAGCCCTTATTCTGCTTTCTCCCGCATGCATCGCCCAGGAGACGGCGGTCATAGAAGGGCATATCAGAGACGGCAACAATGGGGCGCCATACAGCAACCTCAGGGTCGACATATTCAAGACAGGAGACTTTAATAAACCGGTCGCCTCAACATACTCAAACAGCAACGGCTACTTCAACACTACCGTGTCGCCGGGCTCATACTATGACATATACGTGCGGATGGGGGAGACCAACCCCAACCAGCGGACAAGCAGCGTAGTCGAGGCTAACGGCGTTTACACAGTGAACTTCGACATCTCCGCGGAATCCACATACAGCGACGATGTCGTCGAGAAGTACGGCTTCTGGATGGTCGTCCTCGTAGCCCTTCTCATACTCTTCCTCATATTCGTGGACCAGCTCTTTTTCAGGCGTAAGCGGATAATCCGGGATCTTGAGGAACGGCAGTCCCACCTGCAGAACAAGCTTGACCAAGCCAAGCCCGAGGGCGATGAGCTGTCCGCGCTGCAGCACGAGATGCATGAGCTCGAGTACATGATAAACCTGACTAAAATCAAGTACCATAAGCGTGGCATAGACGAGGAAAGCTACCGCGAGATAATACGCGACTACCAGAAAAGGCTTATCGAAGTCGAGGCGAAGATAAAATCCCTGAAGGGGGATTCATAGCCCTATCCTCCTCTTCCTGTACGAGTAGTAGGCGTAGGCCATCAGCATGAGCACCAGGAACAGTGCCATGAACAGGAACCTGTTCCTGTATATCACATTGAATACCCTCCTCATGATGTTGAATACCCTTTCAATCAGACCCTCTGGTTCAGGCATTACTGTCTCCTGCATATCAATCCCCTCCTGCAGGATTACCTCAGCGTTCTTGATGCTTTTGACGCTTCCCTGAACGTCTATTAGGCTGGCGTTTATGAAGTATCTTCCGGCGCCAGCATCATCCTCCACCACAGCCTTCCAGGTCAGCTCCTTGACAAGCACGTCATCCAGGTTGATTACCTCATCGTACTCAATCATCCTTATTCCTGGCGAAGTTATTATGAACGTCCGCAGGCCATTGATGCTGGAGTCCGCTTGGACTGTGACATTTATCCCGATTACTTCACCAGCCCTAGCGTGGCTTAAGTCCTTAAAATCGAGTTTCACGTTCACGTCAGAGTCGTATTCCCGCGTGTCGTAGTTAGTCTCCTCCTCATCACCCTCCCCTTCTTTTCCCAGGCCTTCCCTGCCTGTCGGAGGATTATTACCGCCCGGGCCTGGCGTTGATGTTCCACTTGGCGGCTGGGGTCTGGCAGCCTCAATACTCGTTGTCGTAACCTTCCTTAGCGTGCTTGTAACGCTCGTCTGCGCAACCAGCATGATTGTCGTGCTTGTCGAAGTCGTCTTTACTGTTGTCGTAGGCTCCGGTCGAGTGGTGGTGGGGCCCCTACCCTTCGGCGGGTCTGTTGTCGTGGTGGTCGTGCTTGTGGTTGTCGTGGTGGTCGTGCTTGTGGTTGTCGTTGTTGCAGTGCATGTTCCGGTGGCGTCGCAGACTTCTCCCGCACTGCAGCTGTGTTGTGCATCGTCTGTGTAGCAGACTTCCTCGACAGTATCATAGTCTGTTGCAGTGCCTTCGTTGGGGCACTGCCACTTGCATGCCGCGCTCCCGCAGGCTGCTGCACCTGACTGCCCGTCCTCCACATCCTGGGCCGCGCATTCCTCGCTCTGGCTTCTGCAAGCCCCGTCTCCCCCGCAGTAGCCTTCTGTGGTCGATGATTCGGTCCGGCAGGATAGGGCGGAGTTTGCCACACCCCACCCGAATATGTACGGCGAGCAGTCTATGTTCCCGCATTCTCCTTCCGGGTCCTGACCATCGGGGATGTTCGTGCACGTGCCCTCACTCCCCGCGACATCGCAGTCCTTGCATGCTCCAGCGCATGCAGTATCACAGCATACGCCGTCAACGCAGTTGCCTGAATCGCATTCGCTCCCGTCACCACAGCTTACTCCAGTCCATTTCAACGAGCTCTGCCATAACAGTGGGGCGGTGTTGCCGCCGTCATTCACGTTGTCCCAGATGTTACCAAAGTCCCAGACGTCTGTAGGCTCGTTACCGACAGTGAAGAAGTAGGATAAGTCCTCATCAGGCGTGCAGCCGGTATTTCCCGGAACTGAAACCGAATCAGTGTAGCAGTAATCTGGATTATCACTTGAATCATTGTACCACCAGCAGTTCGTCAGAGTACCCCCATTATGATACCCTACGAGTCCCCCATCATTTGAGCCTGCTGAAACCCCCCCTGTCGAGAATGAGTTCACTGCCGTCCCTGATGGATCCAGATTACCTATCAAGCCACCTACCTTTCCAGAACCTGTGGCGCTTCCTCTTGAGTAACAGTTGGTGGCTGGCCCCCTCAAATCACCTATAAGTCCCCCGATGCGCTCGTTTCCTGAAACATGACCTAGCGCGTATGAATTGAATATCCTTGTTGAGCCAAAGGCCCCTCCGATTAGGCCTCCATTAAATGAGCCTCCACTAACGTTTCCAGTGGCGTAGGAAGTATTCACGTCAACGCCACTGCTGCTGCCTATCAATCCTCCATGATAATTTGGCGCCACTCCCGTTGCATCAATTGTTCCTGTTGTGTAACAGCTAATCACATCCCCATTACTATACCCGACCAGCCCGCCGACGTAAGTGTGTCCTGTCACGTCAGCCTCAGAATAGGATAGTGCTATCAAGCCATTACTCTTGCAGTATCCGACGAGCCCGCCCACATAGTCGACGCTGCTTGCCACGCTCCCCGTCACGTACGCATTGTTAATCAATCCGTTTTCTAAATCTCCCACAAGCCCTCCGGTATTACCACCCCCTGTTATGTCAGCGTCCACCAAACCAAGGTCCACTATCCTACCACCACCATCAAGTATGCCGAATAATCCGACGTCGGTGCTGGTACTGTCTATGTACAAGTCTGTTATGTCGTTGTTCTGCCCTGAGAAGTTGCCTGTGAAAGTGCTTATCGGCGTGAACCCGTCACCACCCTCCCAGTTCACGGTGTCACTGCAGTCTACCTCATTGTTCAAAACATAATTAGCGCCCAAATCCGCTCTAGTGTCATTCAATTCAACGCAATCCGTAATCTGGAATGGATCCCCCAGGCTCCCGTCTCCTCCCGCAAAGGCTGCGAGCGGGTGGGAGAAGATGATCAGGATGATCCCGGCAATGAGCAGAGAATCCGTCAAATTGCATAATTCCCTAGAATCCATCACTTATTGAATAATATAATAACACGTCTTTATTATTCCACCCTCATATTTAACGGTTTTAAGTCGTGAAACAGTATTTTTAATGTGGGTAAGTCTAACCTGAAGAGTCTCGTCGTCTGCATCGACAGGGACGACGACATAGGCCGGAAAACCGACGTGAAGGGTCCTGTATTAGGCTGGGACAGCAACCTCCAGGTGGCTGAGAAGCTTGCGTTGGAGGATCCTGAGGACACTGACGTAAACGCCATGTTCGGGGCGTTGAAGCTGTCCCGGAACCTGGAGCTGGATGTGGTCACGCTCACCGGAGACTATGATGTCGGTGTCACGTCAGACCGCAAGATATCCCAGCAGCTGGATGATGTGATGGAAAAGTACAAGCCAGATTCCGTCATAGTCGTGACCGACGGGATGGACGACGAGCAGGTCCTCCCCATAATACAGTCCAGGGTTAAGGTGGACGCAGTCCACACTGTCGTGGTGCGCCAGAGCAAGGAGCTGGAGAAAGCCTACTTCAAGTTCACGAACTTCTTCAAGGAGATATCTGAAGACCCGAACCTGGCGCGGCTAATGTTCGGCATACCCGGCCTCACACTGGTCCTCCTGGCGACTGGCGGCATACAGGCCTTGAGCCTGATCCTCGCGGTCGTCGGATTCTACCTGCTGTTGAAGGGCATGGGATGGGAGGAGGGCTTCTTTGAGAGGTCGTCCGACTTCTTCAAGGCATTGTCCATAGAGCGGATCGAGACTGTCATCTACCTCATATCATTCATAGCCTTGGTGATAAGCGCCGGCTACATGGTCAGCGACTGGAGGCGATACCCTATCAACATCAGCATCGACAACATGGATGTCACCCTTAACAGCATATCCCTGTTCGTCCTCAACTCAGCCTCCATAACCCTCCTTACGATTTCCATACTCGTCGTCATACTCGGTCTGATAATAGACAAGTATGCGTCGCAGCGTTATGTTGCCATACGGAGATACCTAGTGCTCCTCGCCTTCGTAGTCCTGATAAGGGACATGATAGCCTCTGGAGCGAACTTCATAGTCAACGAAGACTATGGTGTCGGCGACTTCGTGCTCCACGGCACGCTGGCCCTGTGCATATTCGGGATATGGACCAAGCTGACAGAATACTTGTTCATATCTGAGATACAGGCCATAAAGAACCTGGTCAAGGATTTGAGCGGCAGGGAAGTGTACACTAGCGACGGCAAGCACATTGGGAAGGTCACAAACGTCTTTGTCGAGGGCATGGAGTTGAGCGGCATCAAGGTGGGTAAGCGGAAGGTTAAGAAGGATCAGATAGTATCGACAGACAATGTTGTTATAGTCAACTTCACCTGAAAGTGGAATCAATAGACGCCCAACCATTGGGAGAGTACTTCGGTAAACTGGCCCACGACTCTGACCTCCTCGAGGAATTAACGTCATTCGCCTCAAGGAAAAACATATCCTCCGGAGTCTTCACCGTGATAGGTGCGGTGAAGTACGCGAAACTCGGGTTCTATGACCAGGAAAAGAAGGAGTACTGTGAGACAGAGTTCAACGAGCCAATGGAGATAATATCATGCAACGGGAACATCACCCTCAAGGACGGGGTTAAATTCGCCCACGCCCACGCCTGCCTCTGCAGGAAAGACCATTCGACGATAGGCGGCCACGTCTTCTCCATGCGGGTTTTCGCCGGTGAATTCCACCTGCGCGCGTTCAAAGACATTATCCTCAGGGAATACGATGCTCAGACAGGGTTGGGTCTCATGGACCTGCAGTGATTCACAGTATGTTGTTGAAGAAGATCTCCAGCAGGCTGCCCTGCCATAGTGTCATAACATATGATGCCAGGAGTATTGGCGCGAACTTGATGCCCCAACGTATCTTAACCTCGTCAGGTATCCTCCCCTCCCACGCCAACCTCGTTATTCTCTCCAGCTCTTCCCCTGTTATGCCCTCAATCATCTTGGAGGCTATCCTCTCTCCCTCACACTGGATGTCTTCCGCTGGTATGTCCCCGACTCTAAGCTCCTCGACCCTGACCGTCTTGCACAGCAGTTTCTTCTCGACGACCTTGAGGTAAATCGTCGCGAGCATGAAAAACGGCAGCATAAGGTAAACGAGCGCGAGCAGGCTTTCACCAAAATACGTGGACAATAATGCGGGCGCGAACGAGACTGCTAGGAGTATGACGACCTTAAACTCCCTAACACCACTAAGGAATTCCCTGAATACGCTGGGGTTCATGAAACCAAGTATCAGAGAGTAGGTTACCGCGTAGGGTATGGCAAAAATCGACATGTTTATGAAATACGTCAGGTAGTACCCTGTTATGATGGAATTGGGCCACGCGTATCCCATGGAATCGAGGTATCCTAGCGCGCATCCTATGCCAGCCATCATCTTGACGTCGCCACCCCCCCACTGCCCTAGTCGATAAAGGACATACCCTGCGATGAAATATGATGCGCCCACAAGGATAGTCGACTTCACCATCGAAATACTGTTCTCAATGATTCCGTGGCCGACCGCCAGCAGGATGATGATCCCTGTTAGGCCGTGCGTCAGCTTCTCCGGTATCTCGCCGGTCTTCAAGTCTATTATGCTGTCCAGTATCAGGAAAAGCAGCGTGACCCATATGACGGCTGTGACTAGCATGTTGAGAATCTATTAGAAAGAAAAGAATAAAGGAAAGAAGAAAAATGGGGGTCGTGTACCCCCCCTTACATGTCCATGTCGCCCATTCCGCCGGGTGGCATGCCTGGTGGCATTCCGCCGCCGCCTCTGGGCTTTGTTGCTGCGATAACGTCGTCTATACGGAGTATCATCTCCGCAGCCTCTGAAGCGCTTTTGACTGCCTGGGTCTTTATCTTCAGCGGTTCGACTACGCCTTTGCTCCACATGTCGTCTATCTTGGCTTTTTCGACGAAGACGCCGTAGTTTACGCCTTCCTTCTTGTCGTGTTTCGCCCTTAGGTTGACTAGCGTGTCTATGGCGTCCATGCCAGCGCTTTCTGCAAGTGTTCTTGGTATCACTTCCAGAGCGTCAGCGAACGCGTTTACAGCAAGCTGTTCCCTTCCGCCGACGGAGTCAGCGAACTTCCTAAGCTTGTGGGCTACTTCCACTTCGGGCGCTCCGCCGCCCGCGACGATTGCCCCGACTTCGACTGCTGCCGCGACTCCGCCGAGTGCGTCATTTATGGCGCGCTCTACTTCGTCTACCACATGCTCTGTCCCTCCGCGGACTATTATGCTGACCGCCTTCGGGTTCTTGCATCCGCGGACGAAAGTCATCTCGTCGCCGCTTATCTTCAGTTCTTCAACTATTTTTGCGGAACCAAGGTCTGACTTGTTCAGGTCTTTCAAGTTTGTCACCACCTTTGCTCCAGTCGCCTTCGCGAGCTTTTCCATATCGCTCTTCTTCACTCTTCTCACAGCGAAGATTCCGGCCTTGCTCAGGAAGTGCTGGGCCAGGTCGTCGATGCCCTTCTGGCAGAACACGACGTTAGCGTCGCTTTTAGATATGTTGCTGACCATTTCCTTAAGCATGTTCTCCTCCTGCTGTACGAATGCCTGCAGCTGGTCTGGTGAAGTTATGCTTATCTCAGCGTCCGTCTCAGTGTCCTTTATCTCGATTGCGACGTCTAGCAGCGCAATCTTGGCGTTCTCAACCTTCTTCGGCATTCCAGCGTGCACTCGCTCCTTGTCGACTATGATCCCTTCAATCAACTCGGTGTCGTGCGTGCTGCCGCCCTTCTTCTTCTCGACCTTTATGTTGTCAAGGTCTACCGTGATCTTACCGCCTTCCTCTTCAGCGACCTGCCTGACGGCCTTCACCGACAGCTTTGAAAGAGCGGTTTTGGCTGCTTCAGCACCCTTTCCAGTCATCGCTGTGACAGCGATTTCCTCGAGGAGTTTGGTGTCGTTTAGGCTTATCTTCTTGCCTATTGCGTTCAGCGTTTCTATGGCCTTGTCTGCAGCCATCCTGTATCCGCGTGCGATGACTGTGGAGTGGATGCCTTGATCCAATAGCTTCTCTGCGTTGGACATCAATTCTCCGGTCAGCACGACCGCTGTCGTTGTCCCGTCTCCTACTTCGTCGTCCTGTGTCTTAGCGACCTCCACAACCATCTTGGCTGCGGGGTGCTCCACGTTCATCTCCTCGACTATTGTGGCTCCATCGTTCGTTATGACGATGTCCCCCATGTCGTCGACGAGCATCTTGTCCATACCGCGGGGGCCTAGAGTGCTTCTAACAGCCTCCGCAACTGCCTTCGCGGCCATGATGTTTGACCTCTGGGCGTCTCTTCCTTGCGTTCTGAGCGCGCCTTCTGGCAGTATAAATATCGGTTGTCCTTGTGCCATATCTCATCACCTTCTTTTATTTTTCACTATCCCCAAAACACCCCAAAAATGGGATTACTTATGGGTTTAACTGTATACAAATTTCTGAAATTAGTTATAGGTTTAAACGTATATAAAAATGCATCTGTCTGAATACTCATACATGAGAAACGCCATTTGCTGCGTCATACTCACCCTCCTACTATGCGGTTGCCTGGATGATACGCCTAAAGAGGCTTTAACTGACTGTGATTCACTGGCAGACCCGGATTACAGGGACATATGTTACGATAAAATGGCGTATGACCTCCTTGACGCGTCATATTGCATGGAAATAAGGCATCAGGGCAAGAAAGATGAATGTCTCCTTGTAATCGCGGCAACATTAAACGACTCGTCAATCTGCGGTGGGATATCAAATGCGCCCGGCCAGACATGGTGCTATGGAAGCATCGCCATAATAATGAACGATCCCGGCGGATGCGCTAATATCCAAGAGGACAAATGGCATAACTGGTGCATGGCGACAGTAACGTTAAACGCGTCCATATGCAGTCAAGTGACTGACCCAGTATGGCATGACATCTGCTTCCACTGGGTTGCTGTATACTCCAACAACTCAATGCTATGCGAGAATCAGATACGAAACCAGACCGCCAAGGACGAATGCCTGCATGAAGTCAATAAAAACCTGAAAAATCCGGCATTATGCGAACGCATAACCGACCCTAAATTGAGAGACTCCTGCAGTGAATACGTCATGTACGCATAGTCAACCATCATTCTTATTGGCCGACACGTAATTCTTCATACGCGATGGTTTACAGCAAGAGGCAGCCCATCGACTCCATAAGCGAGGGCGACAGGATAGACGACATATTCGTGGTCAAGATAAAGAAGGGGATACAACCCTACTCGAAGGGATTCTCCTTTCAGCTCCTCCTCACCGACTCCAGCGGCCGCACGATAGACTACAAGTACTGGGGGAATGTGAACGAGGATGTTGTTAAGAGCGTCTACGAGTCCATAAAACCGGACTCGGTCGTATACGTGCAGGGTAAGGCCTCGAAATACAACGACAAACTGCAGATTTCCACCAACGAGCCGGACATAATCCGCGCACTACAGAAGGGCGAGTACAGTCCGGAAGACTTCATCATACCCGCGAAAATGGATGTTGGGGAAATGTACGGCCTCCTGATGGAAAGAATCAGCGGGGTCGGGGACCCTGAATTGAAAAAGCTCCTGGAGAGGATATTCAACGACCCCCCTACAAGCGAGAAGTTCAAGACCCATCCCGCTGCGATAGAGATACACCACAACTGGACTGGCGGGCTCCTCCAGCACACCCTCGAGGTGGTGGAGTACGCTCTGCTCAGCCACAGGCTGTTCCCGGACATGAACAAGGACCTTCTGGTAGCAGGCTCCCTCCTCCACGACATCGGAAAGCTGGAGGAGCTTGAAGTCACCTCACGTGTTAAGGGCACGAGGAAGGGACAGTTGGAGGGGCACATATCAATCGGCTATGCTATGGTGTCTGAATACATGAAGGAGCTGGGCACCGGAGTTGAGACGCGGGAGAAACTCCTCCACATAATACTCAGCCACCACGGACGCCTTGAATACGGCTCCCCGAAGCCTCCCATGACGCCTGAAGCATTTGCGGTATACTATGCGGACGACATGAGCTCAAAGCTATCAGAGATAACAGACTACGTGAAGTGGGCTAAGGATTCGACAGACGATGAATTCATGTACCACAAGCGGCACGGGTACAACATACTGCTGGACTAGAAGTCCTCGGACAGCAGCTTGAAGAAATCCTTCGGAGAATGAATCTCATGCAGTTCCTCAGGCCGTATAACAGAACCGTCAATGTCCACATGCCTCTCGCTTATGCAGACGCTGTAGCCGCCAACCATGCTTGTTATGTCCCGCATCATCTCTATCCTGTGCTTCAACCTCCTCCAGTCGTTGCTGACCACAGTCAGAATCATCTCGTCCTTGGAAGCGTAAATGTCGAAGGGAGCGTTCGTCATGGACGTCTTGAAGCCCATGTTCCTGAACTCCTCGAGCACAACCTTCTTCAGGTCGCTGACGTGCCGTGACACATGCCTCCTAGACTCCGGCCCGTTGAACTGGAATTCCATCTCAAATCCGGGGAGCGCAAGACCCTCGTCCTCAAACAAGTCTATGAGCCGTTCAAAAACGTCGAGCGACACCCTACCCTCCCTCTCATACCTGTATACGCTCTGCTTCGAAACGTTAAGCCTCTTAGCCAAGGCGTCCTGCGTGAGGCCTGACTTGTGCCTCAACTCGCTCAAGTGCTTCGAGTCTATCTTAACACAGTAATTACCGCGGGTCGAATAGATGCTTGGGAGCATGTTGTTTATTATCCTCTCAAAAGTCGTGGGGCTTGAGACGCATATCCCATACCTGTCGTACACAACGTCGTCAGACAGCATGGAGTTCTTCATACCCTCCCCTATGACAAAGGGTATTCCAGAAAGGAGTGACGCGACGTTCTTAAGCTCGTTGGCTGAGAACCTGTTTAATCCCTCAATGTTTTTGAGTATCTTGACCAGGAACAGGACTTCCCCCCTCTTGGCGATTATGTCGAAACTGCTCCTGGATCCGGTGCAGTCCACAACCTGAAAGCCGGCTTCGTCGAGCAGACTCAACACCCTCTCGGTTAGATCTGACTTCATTTCACTCTATGAATCTCTGGTGCAATGCGTCAACAACCTTCTTCACGTCGGAAGTCTTTATCATGAAGGCTATGTTCACCTCGCTGGAGCCCTGCGCGATCATTATTATGTTTGCCTTGGATTCAGCAACGGTCATGAACACCTGGGCTGCGATGCCCTTCGTCCCAGCCATCCCAGTCCCAACCACAGTCACTATGGCCACGTCCTTTATCAGGTCGACGCTCCTCACTATGTCCCCCCCTAACGCATCCTCCAGGAGTTCCATGCTCCTGTCAACATCCTTGTCTGATATCACGAAAGACAGGTTTGACTCGGAGGAGCCTGAGATCATCAACACGTTTATGTTCCCGTCGCCCATCGCTCCAAACGTCTTACCGGCTATGTTGGGGGTCTCAGCCATCCCGACACCCTGGAGGTTGACTATCGCAACGTCCTTGGCTATCGCAACAGCCTTTATCACACCCTCAATCTTCTGCTGCTTCTTAACTATCAGCGTGCCTTCACAATCCGGGTTGAACGTGTTCTTCACCCTCACAGGTATCTTCGCCTGCATGGCGGGCTCTATCATCTTGCTGTGTATGACCTTCGCACCGAAGTACGCCAAATCCATGGCCTCCACATACGATAGTGTTGAAATCAGCTTGGCTTTCTTAACGATCCTAGGGTCTGTGGAGAGTATCCCATCCACGTCAGTCCATATCTGAACTTCCTCGGCATTCAAGTATTTCCCAATCAGCGATGCAGTGTAGTCTGACCCGCCCCTACCCAGCGTGGTTATCCTCGCGCTCTCGTCCGCGCTTATGAAGCCCGCGACCACGGGGGTCACACCCTTCTTGAGCAGCGGGTTTAGCGACTCCGGTATGTTCTTCTTTAGCTTCGCGTGCATGGGCCGAGCCCTCCCGAAGAAGCCGTCGGTCACAATCCCTGCCTCGTATCCGGTAAGGTATGTGCTCTTAACTCCAAGAGAGTATAGGGCTCCTGAAACCGTTATTATGTTAAGCCTCTCGCCGAAGCTCTGTATGTAATCCAAGCTCTTTGGGGAAAGGTCCTCCAGATACCCGACGCCAAGAAGCGTAACCTTTAGCTTGTCGATGAGCTCTATGACCTCGCTCAACGCGTCGCTCCTCCTCTTCTTGTCTGTCACAGCCTTCATGACAGCAGACCTGTGCTGCGCGAGAAGCTCCCTGCAGAACGCGTCAACCTCCCTCTCGACCACGTTGTTGGGCAGGTCAACGACCTTCCACGCGATGTTTATCAGCTTGTCTGTGACCCCGCTCATCGCGGACACGACCACGACAGTCGGCCTCTCATCCTTCTTCACGAGTTCTGCGACATGCCTTATCCTGTCTCCGTCTGCGACCGAGGTCCCGCCGAACTTCATTACTATGGCCTTCATTCTACTCTAATCAATAGGGTAAGACTGTTTAAAATAATTCTTAACCCTTCTTATAGACCTCGTCAGGGTTGAAAACCTTCTCCCCGACGACCTTAAGCCCGCCTTGAACGGCTTTACGGTAGAAGCAAGACCTGTATCCCTTATGGCATGCCCCGCCCTTCTGGACGACACGGTATATGACTGTGTCGCCGTCGCAGTCAACTAGAACCTCCCTGACAGCCTGTATGTTGCCGGAGGACTCGCCTTTAAGCCATAGCTTCTTCCTGCTGGTGGAGTAATAATGCGCCTTACCCGTCTCAACCGTCTTCTCAAACGCCTCCCTGTCGGCGTAGGCCTGCATCAGGACTTCATTGGACTCGTTATCCTGCACTATCACCACAATCAGGTCCTCAATGCCGTCTATGCTCCTCTTCTTGAGTTCATCCCAAAGCATCTTATTAATATGCTGTAGCGTATTATTAAGTATGGTCGATGACGTGGAAGACACAGAAGAAAATGAGGGTGAAGCGGTTACTGTAAGCAGGTCACCCAACGGAGAGGATGCGATAGTCCGTGTCAGACTTCCACGCAGGGGTCAGATACTGGGTGAGGTGGAGCAGCTTCTCGGAGACCGGAGGATGAGCGTGAAGTGCACTGACGGCAACACCCGACTCTGCAGGATTCCAGGGAAAGTCAGGAGGAGGATATGGATCAAGGAGGGTAACATAGTCCTCGTAGAACCATGGGAAGTCCAGGGCAACGAGCGTGGCGACGTCCTATGGCGGTACACTCCACAGCAAGCCAAGTGGCTTGAAGACCACGGCCACCTGAAGGGCATTGAAGACTTCTAGAATACTGGGAGCTTGTTCTCGCAGCAGCATGGTATCGGAACGTCAACCTTGTTGGGCCTAGCGTACACGCACGTTTCAGGGAACAATACGCCGCCTGCCGGCTCCTGTCCAGGGCACGGCCTCTTGTTCCAGTACACGTTGCAGAATCCCGTTGTCCCGTAGACTTGCATGCACTTCTTCTCGCAGTTGTACTCGTACCTTATCTCCCCCCTCTTGCATGCAGTGTCACAGCATGTCCCGCCATCATCACTTATCTTGATCGTACTGCCGGGACAGTACTCCCAGACGCCGCAGACCGACTTGCCCCCCAGTGTCTCGCACCATCCGATGTCCGGCTTCCCGCCGACACCCCCTCCCGCAGACGGAGTTTTCGTGCCGCCCCCGCCGGTATAACCATCACCTTCTGTCTCACTGCCAGTAAAACCACCGTAACCCCCAGCACCAGTGTCAGAGTCCCCTCTTACCGTATTTTCGGGAGCATCCACATCCAGAGTAGGGTATACAATATCCCCCAAGTCCCCGCTGCCATAGTAAGAGTATCCCCCCATTGTGGTCGTGGTTGTCCCATTTCTTGACAGGGCGTAGGGCTCATAAGGGACGAAAGGCTTGTTGGTCATGGTGCTGCCGGCAGCAGCATTAACCCCCTTCATAAGGCTTGTCGTAGTGGCCTCCCCACGCTCCTCTGAAAGGCATCCTGCCGCCGCCAGTAGGAGTGTGGCCACGATAATGCTTCTGGCTGGAGTCGATAGCATGTTAAAATATCCTGTTTCACCGTATATATCTACATCATGAAGGAAGACGAAGTCTACGACAAGCTATCCAAGACCGAGGTTGACGGGCGGATATCCGGCAGACACAGCAGGAGGAAGATAAGCGAGAGGGTCTTCGACAACGCAACCCTCCTGACGCTCAGCAAACTATCGCGGAAGGGAGCGTTCACGGAAATCAAGAGCCTCGTGTCGCAGGGCAAGGAGGCTAACGTCTACCATGGCTTAAGGGATGGGGAATCGGTTGCGTTGAAGATATACGCATATGAGACCAGCGACTTCAAGAACATGGGGAAGTACATCCGCGGCGACCCACGATTCACGTCCTGGAAGAACAAGAGGCAGCTGGTCAACACGTGGGCGCAGAAGGAGTACAGCAACCTCTCCAGGATATCCGGTGAAGTGGAATGCCCCAAGCCGATAGCGGTGATGAACAACGTCCTGGTGATGCAGTTCATAGGCGACGACGGCATACCAGCCCCAAGACTCAAGGACTCCGCCCTCAAAGACCCTACAGGATACTTCAACAGGACTCTGGACTACATGCGGAAGATGTATTCACGAGGCCTAGTCCACGGCGACCTGAGCGAATACAACCTTCTCGACTGGGGCAGGCCTGTGGTCATAGACTTCAGTACGGGAGTACTGCTAGAGCACCCGCTCGCCGAAGAGTTCGTGGAGCGCGACGTCGCCAACATAGTCAACTACTTCACCAAGCAAGGCGTTAAGGCAGAGTATAATGAAGTCCTACGGAAGGTGAGGTCAGGTGATTAGGGATGTTGTCGCCGCGCGCGGACACCCTAACGTGCTTTCAACCCACAAGACCACGCTGGAATTCACAAAGGAGACTCACCTAACGCCGCGCGGTGATTGTATCATCGCTGTGGGCGCTGACAAGTCACTTGGCGACCTTAAGCCTGAACTACTTGAAGTGCTTCGAAACCCTGGCACGAAAATCAAAATCAAGATAACGTGTGGCGGCATCTCAGACACGGTCACAGCATACGGGCATCCTGGACTCTCCTTCACCCACCCCACCGACGCTGTATTGCGCAAGAGCGAGTACGTCTGTTCGCGCACTCTCGCAGTGAACGCGGACAAGGCTGCCCTAGACTTGGGCCGTGGGCTGGTCGAGAAGCTTGCTTGCGGGCTGCCTGTAACAATAGAAATACGTAAAATATAAACATAATTTATATAATAAAAACTATTCTTTTATAATATAAAATTATTTTTTAGCCATCTCCCACAGATAGTTGAAGTATTTTCTGTGGGAGTCCGCAATGTCTTCATTAATCAGCATGAAACAGAGTGGCTAATCCTACACTCGATAGACGAGGCCGTATTCCTGGCGGACAGGGCCCTAGTCCTCAAGGACGGGAGGATAATGGGGGAACACGCAATTGAACTCAGCAGGCCGAGGAGTCCTGACGTCAAATTCACCAAGCGATTCAACGACATTAAGAAGGTGATATCCGAGTCGATATACTCCTCTCCCGAATAGCGGCCGCATTCGCATAATGCAAATTTAAACCATGATTCACAGGATATATCTCAAAATCATGGATTATGACGTCGTTATCATTGGTGGCGGTCCTGCTGGCATGACTGCTGGAATATACGCGATAAGGCGGAGCCTCAAGACGATAATCATTGAAAGGGGCTTGTGCGGCGGGCAGATGCAGGTCACTACTGAGGTGTGCAACTGGCCTGGCGTTAAAAGCGTTCCAGGCCCGGAATTGTCCGCCCAAATGGAGGACCACTGCAGGAGCCTTGGAGTGGAATTCCTGAATGACGAGGTGATAGACCTTGCGCTGGACGGTGACGTGAAGACTGTCAAGACCCGCTCTAAAGGGATTAAGTGCAAGACTGTCGTAATCGCCACTGGCGGCCAGCACCGTAAGCTGCAGGCGAAGGGCGAGCAGAAGTTCGTGGGCAAGGGCGTCAGCTACTGTGCCACATGCGATGGCCCGCTTTTCAAGGGCAAGTCTGTTGCAGTCATCGGCGGAGGGAATGCTGCTGTGGAGGATGCTTTATACCTGAATGGCGTCGCGGATAAGACTTACCTGGTGCACAGGCGCGGTGAGCTCCGGGCTGAGGAGACCCTGCAGGAAGACCTTAAGAAGAGCGGGGTTGAAGTCATACTGGATTCTGCCATAGAGGAGATATCTGGCGATGCTTTTGTCAGCGAACTCAGGATAAAGAGCAACCAGTCTGGGGAAGCGTCATCGCTGAAGGTTAATGGAATATTCATATCCATAGGTAACGTTCCTTCCACGCAGCTGGCTAAGAAGGCTGGAGTCCAGTTGGATGATAAGGGGTTCATCCAGGTGGGCAGGGACATGAGGACGAACATTCCCGGCGTATTCGCCGCAGGCGACGTGACCGGCGGCATACCGCAGATAGCCACAGCAGTCGGGGAAGGATGCACTGCAGGGCTTAAAGCCTACATGTACATAAAGAACCCGTATTGGGGCGACTAGATCCGCTTTACTGTCGCCTTTACATCAGGGTCGCTGATCCTGTAGTATACTAGTTTCCCCCTCTGATAGCATCCCACTATCCCGTTGTCCTTCAGCTTTGACAGGTGCTGGCTTATGTTCGGCTGGCTTTTCTTCAATAGCCTGCATAGTACGCACACGCAGACGTCTTTCTCGGATAGTATCCTGAGGACCTGCATCCTAGTCGGATGCGACAAGAGCCTCATAAGCCTGGTCTTAGATTCGAGTTCTCTGGCGGAAAAAAGAATCCTGCTGAGTTTTGGGACCTCCTTCAGGCACCTGCATTTCTCATTCTCACTCACAGCCATCGGTTACTAATCAGTTTTTATTCAATAAATACATATAATCATATTCGAATTTCATTATATGATTTTTGGTGATATGCATGGCGGATAAAAAAGGCTTTTTCGGGAGGATTTTAGACAAGATTGACGGTAAGATGAAGGACAAGTCCAAGAAGAAGGGTTCCTGCTGTAAGTCCGGGGGCGGCTGCGGCTGCTGTGACTGATGATAGAATGGTTATGCGACCTCGTGGTGTACGGCTTCCTAGGGCTGTCAGAAGACACGGCATTCGGGAAGGCGTGCCACTTCTTCCTCTACGACACCGTAAAGATACTGCTACTACTATACCTCATGATAGCGTTCATAGGCGTGTTGAGGACCTACATACCCCAAAATAAGATTAAGGTGTGGCTTTCAAGAAGCCGTTATGGCGCAGGCTACGTGATGGCATCAGCCTTCGGTGCTTTGACGCCCTTCTGCTCCTGCTCCTCAATACCCATCTTCATAAGCTTCCTGAAGGCTGGCGTCCCCATCGGGCCTTCATTCTCATTCCTCGTGACCTCACCCCTCATCAACGAGTACTTGACGGTTTTAATGCTGGGGTTCTTCGGATGGAGGATAACCGCGGCATACGTGCTATTCGGGATGGCGTTGGGGGTCATGTCCGGGATCCTTGTGAACTCAATGCACCTTGAATCCGAGATAGAGTCGGACATGAAGTCGACCGATGATAAGGCCGAGAAACTCCACCCTCGATTCAGAGACCGCATGGCTTACGGCATGAGCGAGGCATCCTCGATAGTGAGGAAACTCTGGCTCTGGGTGATGGTTGGCGTGGGCATAGGCGCGGTCATACACGGGTTCATACCGGCGGAGGCCATAGAGTCTGCGATAAGCGCGACCGGCGTGTTCTCAGTGCCAATCGCCGCATTGATCGGCATACCCATCTACGCTAACTGCAGTGCAGTAGTCCCCATAGCATTGGTCCTATTCCAGAAGGGAATGCCCCTAGGCACGGCGCTCGCGTTCATGATGGCGACTGCGGCATTAAGCCTTCCGGAAGCAGTCATACTCCGGAGGGCCATGAAGATACGCCTGATAATAGCATTCTTCGGGCTGGTGGCAGGCGGCATAATACTCATAGGATATGTCTTCAATTTCCTAGAGAAAACGATGGTCTAAACAGTATTATCAGAATAATTTGTCTCTTCTCCAGTTTCGCCTGCTCTTCGGGCTGTCCCTGACCTTCCGCTTGGTCTTCAGGAAAACCCAGATTGGAGCCCTCTTCCTCACTCTGTTGGCTTTAACAAGCGTCTCCTTCTTATCCTGCTCCTTGTTCCTCGCCATGGTAGATAAAATAGGAGTATTGTATATAAATACCATAATGGCTTCTAAATGCCCCCAGTGCGGGAGGCCTTCGATTGGAGTGTGCTTGGACTGTTTTGCAGACAAATACCCCTTCGGGCTTAGGAAAAGAGAGATAGAGATATGCAAGTGCGGCAAGCACTTCTTCAAGGGGGAAGTCTACGAATCCCTAAAGGACATAATAAAGGAATACCTCCCCGAGGACCTGGTGCCGCCACCCGGTGTCGAAGTGATCCGGGTCAAGGTAAAGTCCATTGAAGGAGACAAGCTGGTCAAGATAGCTGTTGAAGTGTACGGCACATACAACGGCAGCAGATTCAAGAAGGACTGGAACTTCAAGCTGAGGCCAGTCTTCTTCGCGTGCGAGGAATGCTCCAAGATAGCGGGCGGATACTACGAGGCCATCATGCAAGTCCGCGTGGAAGACTTGGACTATGCTCTCGATGAAACCAAGGTGGCTAAGGTGGTGAAAGTGAAGGGAGGCCTGGACTACTACATGATGTCCAGGGAATACGCGAAGCTCGCTGCATACGAGATACGCAAGAAAGGGTATTTCGTCAAAACCTCGTCAAAGCTTATCGGCACGAAGAACGGCCGTAATCTCTACAGAGTCTACTACGCCGTCAAGGGCACCGACTTCGGTATTGGCGATGTCATAGAGTATGATGGACGCTACTTGAAGGTCAGGGAGATAGCGAGGGACGTCAAGTTCACCGACATAGTCTCAGGCAAGAACAGGTCGATCAAGCTCAGGGACCTGGAGCATGTTCCCGCCTACGCGAGAAAGGATGAATTCAGGAGTGTGCTGGTGAACGCGCTGAAGCCTGATGGAATGCAGGTGATGGACTCAGAAACCTATGAGATATACAACGTCCCCCAAAGGGATGGTGTGTCGCAGGGTGACGCAGTAAAGGCTGTGCTTGTTGGAAACAGGATGCTACTAGTTTAACTCCTTAAGCATCCTCTCGACCTGATGGATGGACGTTCCGATGTAGTTGGACGGCTCAAGTATCGCATCCAGCTCATCGGGCGTTATCAGCCTCTTAACATCCTTGTTCTTCAATAGCACGTCCCTGAACGGCTTGTTCTTCTCGAAGCTCTCCATAGCGCATTCCCTGGTGAGCTCGTGAGCATCCTGCCTGCCAACACCCCGCTCTGTAAGGCTTATCATGACCGCCTCAGCCATTATCCTCCCGTCAGTCATCCTCAGATTCCTCTGTATGGCTTCGTCGTTGAAGACCAGGTTATCGAGGACGTCTATCGTGAGGTTCAGTATGTAGTCTGTGAGTATGCAGGACTCAGGTATTATAATCCTCTCGCAACTCGAGTTCGTCAGATCCCTCTCATGCCACATGGGGATGTTATCCAGCCCAGCGAAAGCATTCGCCTTCACCACCCTAGAGAGGCCGCAAACCCTCTCAGCGTATATCGGATTTCTCTTGTGTGGCATCGTGGAGGACCCGACCTGCTTGTTCTTGAATCCCTCACTCACCTCGCTTATCTCCGTCCTCTGGAGGTTCCTTACCTCAGTGCATATCTTGTTGAGCGTCTCGCTGATGAGCGCGAGTAGCAGGAGGAATTCCCCGTGCCTGTCCCGTTGTATCACCTGGTTCGAAGACATCACAGGCTTTAACCCAAGATACTCCATAGTGAGCTTCTGTATCTTCACGGCATGCTTGCCGAAAGCCGCCTGAGTGCCGACGGCACCAGTCATCTGGCCGACCAGCATCCTCTGCTTGCAGTCGTTCAGCCTGTCTATGTGCCTCTGGACTTCAGCAGCCCATATCGCGAACTTGAGGCCGTAAGTGGTTGGCACGGCATGCTGCCCGTGGGTCCTGCCCACACAAACTCTCTTTATGTTGTTCTTAGCCTGCTTTTTCAGAACGTTCCTCAGCCTGTTCAAATCGTCCGCCAGGAAGACCACGTACTCCTTGAGCTGCAGTGCCATGGCAGTGTCAGTTATGTCATTGCTTGTGGCCCCATAGTGCACGAACCTGCCAGAGTTACCGCACTTCTCGCTCAAGGCCTTCACCATGGCCATGACGTCATGCCTTATGGTCTTCTCTATCTCACTGACCCGGTCAATATTGACTATCTTCACACTGGCTTTCCTTGATATCGCCCTAGCGTCTTTCTCAGGTATGTTACCGACCGCTGCGTGGGCTCTCGCTAGTGCGGCCTCGACGTCCAGCATCTTCTGGAGCTTAACCTCCTCCTCGAAAATACTCTTGACCCCCTTTCTCCCGTATCTTGTCTCAATAGGATGGATGCTCATATTGGACTTACATATTAGCTGGGGTTAAATATTACCCCCACAAAACAGTCTTTTATAATATAAAATATTCTTGTATTCTATGCCCTGATTCTCCACAGGTTCCTTATGTAATACGTGATGATTCGTCTGACATTAACACTGCTTTTTTCGCTCTCAACCCACCTGACGGGTATCTCAGACACTTTGAGGCCCATCCTCTCCGCTTTTACCAGCAATTCAGTGTCAAAGAACCAGTTGTTGTCCTCCACTTCTGGAAGAATCTTCCCGACCTCCCGCACGTTGAATGCCTTGAAACCGCACTGGAGGTCATTTACGCCCGACCTGGTTATTATCCTCGCCAGCCTGTTGTAGGACTTGGATAGCAAATCCCTGACGAACCTGCGTTTAACGTCTGACCCGCTTATCAGCCTGGAGCCTGTCGCCACGGCACTCCCCCCCCTAACTTCGGAGATGAGTGCGTTAAGGTCTTTCAAGTCGGTGGACAAGTCCACGTCCATGTAGACGAGGACTTCAGCCTCGCTCTCAGACAGCGCCTTGCGTAACGCCCTGCCCCTACCCTTCTCCAACATGGAGGAGCAGGTTACCCTCTCGTACTCCCTGCTTAACGCCCTCGCTATCCCCAGCGTCCCGTCTGTCGAACCATTGTCGGCGATTATCAGCCTCCACTCCCCCTCAATGTTCCCAGTCAGATAATCGTAGAGCCTTCCGGCATTATCCCTGAGATGTTCCTCCTCATTGTAGGCCGGCAGCACAACGTCTATCATAACAGTTAATCTTATAATACTGTGCAGAATTAATAACATGGATGCCGGTGATTTCAACCTGCTTAAGCAACAGATAACAGACTGGTGTGATGAGGAGGGGGTCAACCACTACGAGAAAGAGTCTGACAGGGATCATTTCCTACTATTCATCAACTATCCCGAGAAAAGCAAGCTCAAGACGCTAGTCTACTCCCCCAAAGACAAGAACGACGTCCTGATGGTGGGCAGCAGCCTCACCCTCAACTCGGACAAGTTCATGGAAGCCTACGAGAAACTGGACAAAAAAAAACTCGAGGAATTCAAGTACTCGTTCTACAGCATATTCCTCCTCGCGCAGCCGAGCGTATACCTCAAATTCGACGGGGAAAAGAGACCCCAACGCTTTGACGTCATACACAAGATATGGCTCGACGAGAAACCCTCTAAAAAAACGTTCATGGAATCGCTGGAGACAGTGAACCGGTGCAGGGAGGCTGCTAGATACTACTGCCTAAAGTACTTCCACATATACTCGGACGACGTTGCCCGCGAGTCAATGGAATTGGACCGGCAGGCCACGCAAGACTACATAAGATAGGCTACCTGCTCTTCTTCCGCATGGAATAAGGTATGTCTATATAATACACCCCGTCCCTGGCCTTTATCACGATCGGCTCGCCCCTCATCAGGGACTGCAGGTCAAGACGGTATTTGCCCTCATCAATCCTCAATACGTTCTCGATATCCAGGCTTATCGTCCTCTCCTCCCTAGCGAGCCTGTCCTTGAACTCCTCATCAAGCCAGTCAACCTCGCTGTCACTCAGCTTCTTCTCCTCGAGAACCCTCAGGGTCTCCTCCCTGCTCCCAGCATAATCGGACCTGAGATAAAGGAAAACACGTGAACCGCAGCCACAACCATTAATCAACTCGTCAGACCCGTCCTCATAGATGCTGCTGCATCTAGCGCACTTGTGCGGCATAAGATAAACCCCATCAAACCCCTACTTCTTACCCTTCCTCCTCTTATCATCGCCCCCCGCGAGCATGGAAATCTGGTCAGGCCTCTTGCTAACGTTCTTTATCAGCTTGCTTGGCCCTATCACAGTCAAACCCCCGGTGCTCCCGCCGAGTATCCTGATAAGCCGCTCACGCATGCCCTCAGCACCCCTCTCCCTGAGGGTCGATACCTCTATGCCCGGAAACTTCTTGCTTATCTCCTTCATCGTCGCCTCAATCAACGCGGTCTCCTCATTAGGCGACATGCTCTCCTCGATGACTATTATCTTATCCTCCTTCACGTGCTCGAGTATGTAGTTTATCTTCTCGTATATCGTCATAGCCCTCAGTATGTCCGCCGACACGAATTCAAGTTCAATATCCATTACACTTACCTCGAATGCTTGGCAATCGCCTTGTACAATTCATTTACGTGATCACCCTTCATGGCCGACAACTCGACCACCGGGTGCTGGGGGAAGGCTTCCCTAATGCTATCCGGATTAGCGTTCTTCTTGTCTATCTTATTCGCCACTATTATGACCGGAATCTCCCTAGCCTCAAGATTCCCTATTATGGTGATGTTGACTTGCGTGTACGGGTCCTCGGTCGAGTCCATGACCACCAGGGCGGTGTCCACGTTCTCAAGCCACTTTATAGCCTCAATAACACCCTTCGTAGCCTCCTTAGCCCTCTTCTGAGCCTCCCTCCTGTCCATCCCGAACTCAAGGAACTCCTCGAAGTCTATCTTAGTGGCTATACCCGGCATGTCAAGCAGATTCATCTCGATGGTGTGGCCGTCGCTCTTAACGACGACATGCTCCTTCTTCTGGACTTCACGCGTCTCATGGGGTATCTCGGAGACGGCGCCCATCGGCTCTCCAGTCCAGTCCATAGAAATCTTGTTGGCGAGAGTCGTCTTCCCGGCGTTAGGCGGGCCATACAAGCCGAGGCGCACGACTTTTTTCTTACCAAACATGCGGTTAAACCATTTTAACAGCTTTTTCCAGGGCACTAAAAACCACCTTATGAAATGTTATATCTAATTCAAATTTAACGCTTATATATGCCCCACATGATTTTTAAACACTACTTCCGTATAACTCTACCAGCCAATACAAACGGAGATGTGCGGCACCTGAAGGCCGTGAATCCGCAGGCAAATCAATAAAATTTTTTGGAGGCGGTTTCTATGGGATACATGAAGTACGTTAAAAAACTCTACGAGTCACCCGGCAAAAACAAGGCGGGGGAAGGCGATTTAGGCCAGATACTGGTCGAACGGAAGAAGTCATGGCGCAAGGGCAGGACTGTCGTGAAAGTCGAGAATCCGACACGGATTGACAAGGCACGCCAGTACGGCTACCGCGCCAAGCAGGGGTTCATCGTCGCCCGTGTCCGCGTTAGGACCGGGAGCATGCGCAAGTCACGTCCCGTAAAGGGAAGACGCCCCAAACGCATGGGAGTCAAGAAGATAACGGCCGGCAAGAGCATACAGAGGATAGGCGAGGAGAGAGCCCAGAAAAGGTTCCCAAACATGGAGGTGCTCGGCTCCTACTGGGTCCTGGAGGACGGGAAATACAAGTGGTATGAAGTCGTCCTAGTGGACAAGCAGCATCCGGCAATCAAGAACGACAAGAGGATAAGCTGGATATCAGAGCCCCAACACAACAGGAGAGTCTACCGCGGGCTTACGCCGGCAGGCAAAAAAGGCCGCGGACTACAGAAGACAGGGAAAGGCTCCGAGAAATCAAGGCCCAGCATCCGGTCAAACAAGAGGAGGGCGAAATAAAAACCCCCTCCAAATTATTTTTATTTCACAACAACGAAGAATCTTAAGTGACCTGGAACGCAACCAGTGTTCCAGCGATGTGTATTCACGTTCAATGCGGCTGAGCGAGCTTTAAAGTGAGCGAACGCCGCACCAAAGCGCCAACCGATTTTGCGGTTGCCTCTGTAGCTCAGTTGGAACGGCTCGCTCCGTTCACACGCGCTGCGGATGTAGGGATCGCACGATCCCTCATGCACATGCACCAGCCAAAAAGGCTGGGAAGAACATTAAAAATAATATGGTACATGCCTCTGTAGCTCAGTTGGTAGAGCGCTCGACTGTTAAAACCCTTTTCTTTCTTTAGGAAAGAAAGCGTTTACGGAAAAGAAAGAAAAAAAGGCGGGATTCCCCTCTCTTTTGGGGATGAAACACCTTTTCTTTCGGGAAAGAAAAGGGGTTCGCAGTAATCGAGTGGTCCAAGGTTCAAGTCCTTGCGGGGGCGTTTGCTGTAAATTGTTTTTCTTTGCGTCTGCCGCATATCATTATGATTCTAGGATGTCTAAGTATGTCGCCCAGCTGAAGGCTGACTTCCCGCAGATAGGTCATATCGTAAACTATGATTTGGTGCCTGGAGGCCAGCTGGACCGAGGTGAAGTCCGGAGGGTGCTTGACGAGGCTTATGAAGTATCCGGCGGACTGTTCACCAGGGAGAGTGCTGGCTCGCTGATGCAGGTGTTCGACGACCCTAAGGACAGCGTCATAATCGGCGCGAAGTCTGATAAGGGTGTTGTCCTCGGCATGGTCTTTGGTGTGGGATTGGATGACGGTGACAAGAGTCGTATCGGCTTAACCGGGCTTATGGGAGACAGTGTCGTGGAGTGCGCGATATTCGTGAGGCCCATGCTCCACCGGTCTGCTGTCGGCTCCAGGCTTTACGACGGGCTTATGGGTTCACTGGACGCGTATGACTCTGCTGTCGCCATAACCCACAGGGATAATGTCCGGGCGAGTAGGTTTTTTGAGAGCAAGGGATTCGGTTTAACCCCCTCTAGCCTTCTGGAGAACGTCGTCTACTTGAAGCGTCTGGAGAAAGGGCTTGAAAGAGTGGGGAAGGTATAAGTATGTCCCCCGCTATTCTATGGTGTTTTCCGGGGGTTTGTCCCTCATGCTCGTGTTCTGTTCTGGCATGTGTGTTCCAAGGCATCTAATCTTCCCTGGAAAATTGAGTGCAAGCCTAAGGTTCTCGTAGAAATCATGTTTATTGTATATCTTCTTTTCCACTATCTCTATTGCGTCAATGTTCCCCACCACCCATGCTTGCGCTGTGCCATTCTCAATAGCATCCCTATACATGCCCCTACGTGGTTCCCCATAATCTCTTATTATCCCTGCCATATGGACTGCATAAGGGGTGAGTGACAGTTTATGTCCTGGACGCAGTTGATCGCAATCCATCCTCGCTAGTATGCTGTCGGTCACGCCAAAACGGTTCAACGCGTAGTTGTAGTAGTTATCATAGAGTATGTAGCAGTGCGCTTCTAACCTCACTCCATTGTACTGGAAGCCTCTATCTGTTGCATGGAACTTGAGGCGTTCTTCAATCCCATCATCCTCTACATGAACGGCGTAATTGTCTGTGGGCTTCCATGCCACGTTAATCAAGTTTACCATGTAGTTGTTCAAATCCCCGTGTATGGGATGCCTGCTCAACTGCATAGGATAAGTTGTGAACACGATTACTGAGAAGACTAGCCCGGCCAGCTGGATGAATCCAAAGAATTTTTTGTTAAAAAGCCTTGCGAAAAGATGTTCCAGTATCCCTGAGAAAGAGCAGGTTATTAGGATGAAAGGGAATGCCAGGTATCTGTAGTGCTTGTGGTCGCCGCCTATCTTCACCACGTATAACACCACGACCAGTGCAGTCAACACCATGGCCGTCCTATCTGCAAGATTGAATCTAACCTTGTGTTTATACAGTATTATCGCCCCTAGAATGAAGAATAACGCAAACCATCTGAAATAATAGGTGTCAAACGTGTCTTTTAGAAATACGATGCCCTGCCTGGTATCCCACATGTCCTTTAAATAAAATGTGTTCGGAAGGAGTTCAGCGTAATAATATACCCTGAATGTAAGCCAGAAAAGCATTGACGCCGCAAAAACCGTTACCATTGCGGCGGGAATCCTCCTATGCCGTAGAACATGCAGTACTGCGACCAATAATGCTGTTGCGGTGAATTCTGGCCGAATCAGCGGTGATACGCCTATTACTGCCTGCAATGGCTTTGATTCATGGTTTAGGAAATAGAGTGCGTAGGCTACTGCAGTCAATTGCACTAGCGGTGATTCAAGACCTGAAGAAAAATAATATGGTACTGCGAAAACGAATGTTAGGTATGCTGCGGGGACGTTTATGGTAATGCCATCAGGGGAAAGCTGTCTGTTCAGTTTAACGAGTCCAAGCCAGAAAAGGAAAAGGCAGGAGAGTCCGAGGGTCTGGATGATTTTCGCATAGCTTAGCATTAACGCCCTGAAGGGGATTAGTATGAGGAGCCACAGCGGGCTGGTGTATGCTTCAACGTATTCACCGTAATTATACACTAAGCCGATTTTAAGGAGCACGAGATTGTCCACATACCTAAAGTAGACGAATGCGTCGTCTATGATGAAGAAATAACGGTAAAAGAAGAGGATGCCGCATGCCAGGTAGAGCCATTCGACCGGCTTCGGTTCCGGCAGGCTTTTAACAATACCCCTCACGCCTTCGTTTAACCTAGGTCTCATCCTGTCCTGTCAAGTCCTTTTTTATCAGCTCGTCTAATAACCCGTTTTCCTCAAAGCATTTAACCAGTAACTCGGAGATCTTCTTATTTCCCTCCGGCTTGAGGTGTATCCCGTCGTTTGAAAAGTATTTCTCCTCCACATCCTCCCTGGGTAGTTTTTCGAAATCCTCTAAAATGTCGCATAAAACCACGTCTTCGCTGGCTGAAACCTCCCGGACTATGGACGCGTATTCCCTGTGTAATGGCACAAGCTCGTCCAGGCTTCTCAGCCATCTGGCGGCAAGATAAGACGGCTCACTACCCTGGACGTGCGACGTTGGCGCGGTTATCAGCACGGGAGTTATATCATTCTCCCTCGCAGTCCTCACCATGTTCACCAGATTCTCCCTGAAATCATCTGGTGAAACCCTGTTCGGCCTGGAATTATTGTCTACATAGTATCCCACCATTGCTTTCGTAATCAACTGGAATAGCCCGTATCCCCTCAATTCTTCAGGAATCGATGACTGCATGCGCTTAATCTTCCCAACGTTCTTATCCTCTATGCCAAAGCCTATCCAATGGTCATTCCATCCGTACTCTATTACCACAACCCGTGGTTTTACCCTTATGACGTCACGTTTAAGCTGATTATATCCCTGATAGCTTGACCATCCAG
>JBDRLL010000005.1:0-10933 GCA_043813075.1 Candidatus Altarchaeota archaeon | reverse complement strand
GCTGTTTTCATTTTTTCCTCACCTCATGGTATGCCCCAGATAATCCAAGCGGATCCTGAGTCTTTTGGGGTTTTATTATACATCACCCCACCCACCTTTTCCGGTTATAGTCTGTGTTGTTGTTTAAAAATAGATTTCCCTAGAGAGCAGTGGAAAAGTATTGTTCAGCGTATCCGATGGGATTTCAGAGCCTGTTCAGGTCGACTACTTCTGCTTCGTTGACGCCGTCGATGGCGACTATCTTCTCCTGCAGCTCGTCCATGCCGCCCTGCCTGTCGTTCAGCAAAAGGTTTATCTCCAGCGCGTTGAGGCCGAATGCGATGGGCTTTATCTCATAACTGTGGACTTCCCCAACGCCCTTGGACAGGTCTACAATCTTCTTCTGTATGGCCTCGAGGTCGGTGTCCACGCCTTCAGGCATGACCTTGAGTTTCGCGACCACGTTCCAGTCAGGCATTCTTCTCCACCGTCTTGACTACAATGCTCTTGTCGCCTGGAAGCTTCTTCATCGCGCTCTTCAGCGTGGCCTTGACTATGTCAACCTTCACGTCGCTATGGTCGAAGTAGATGGAGTATATCGCCTGGCCCTTGCGTACTCTGGCAGCCCTTCCGATGGGCTTGCCGAAGGCCCTCCTCATCCCCTCTGAGACACGGTCGGCTCCGGCGCCGCTTGCCTGCACGTTCTGCCTCATCACGTGATGTGGGAATACCCTGACCTTGAAGAAGTAGTTGGCGACGCCGACCTTCTTCTCCATAGCCTTCTGTATTATGATTCTCGTGGCCTCGAGGGCGTTGTGCCTTACCATCGTGTCCACGTCGTAGATTATGGATATCTCAGTGTCGAAATCTCCGATAGGGTTGCCCATGTCAAACCTGTTTATCTTTGACGCAGGTATCCCCGTTATGTAGGACTCCGAGGGGTTGTTCGACACCCTCGTGTAAGCGGGGCTATCCCATCTGTAACACTTAGCAGGTCTTATTCCAGCCATAAAAGTCACCTATCGTATGATATTGATTGTCTCATAGTATACGATTTAATCCTTTAAAAACGCTTTTTACAGGCTTTAGGTTAATAACTAGCATGGTTGGCGCAGACCCCAGTTTCACTGAAACACACCTTGTGAGGACGCTGCTGCTGATGTATAAAGAGAGTCTGGGCCGTAAGAAGCTTGTCAGACTCCTCGGCGTGGGCGAGGGCAGTGTTAGGACCATAATAAAGCGCCTGACGTCAGAGGGTCTCCTGTCCTCCAGCATGACCGGCCACTCTCTCACTGGGAAGGGCAGGCGTCGTGTTGACGGCTACCTCGAGAGGTTCTCCACCCCCATCCCCATTGAATTTCCCATAGTTGGTGGTGTCAAGTCCATGACCGTCGTTTATTCCGCCTCCAGCCGGCTGAGTTCAGGTGTTCTTGAGCGTGACCTGGCCGTTAAGTCTGGTGCTGACGGCGCAGTCATCCTCTCCTACTCCGACGGTAGGCTGGTGTTCCCGTCGGCTGGCGACGAGCTGGAGAGGTTCACGGAAGTGTTCGACCTTGCTGGCGTCAGCCTCTCGGAAGGCGATGTTATAGTCGTCTCCTTCGCGGACTCCTACCAGCGGGCGGAGGATGCCGCAGTCGCGATAGCGTTAATGCTCTCGGATAAATGAGTCACTGGAGTATCCTTGAGTTACAGTACTCCTTCTTTGTCGCATCCCTTATCTTGCCGCATATCCTCCCGGACTTCGCTTCAACGCCTATCTTCATGTAGCAGGAGTCGCGGAGCTTCAAGTCCTTTATCTTCCTGCACGTCCGGTGCTTAAGATTCTTTGTCGCAGTCTCATAGTAGAATATCGAGAGGCACTGTCTTATGGCCTCCCGCTTGCCCAGGCGGAAGCACGGGTTCTTGCTTCCAGTCACGGTCGCCCTGCAACGCTGCTTCAACTCTTCAGACACTATCCTGTCGCAGTATCCTATGTCAGACATCCTGGTCGCGTTAAGATACAGGTCCCTGTCAGAGGACCTAGCTAAAGTAGTCTCCGACGGGCTGGTCATCCTTGTTATGGCCTCAGTGCTGAATAACACGGTGAATGTGAGCACAAGTGCCAGTCCCGCAAGTGATATGAGTATCGCCTTCCCGAGTATGTCCATCATAGACTATTTACTAGCCTGCTTTTATTAGAAGTCGCCGAGCATCGATTGTCTGGATTTGTCTACCGTACTCCAACTCCTCCTCACGAACGACGGCAGCTCGCCGTCGCCGATAATCCTCCTGAGGAACTTCTGCGTCAGCTCGTCCGAAGGGTATCCGGAACCGAAGTCCCCATGCTTCTCACGAAGCAACTCTATCTCCCTGTCGCGCGCGACTTTCGCTATTATGGACGCGGCCGACACTTCAGCGTACTTGTCGTCTGCCTTGTGCTCCGAGTGTATGTGCGGCGGCTTGTAGGATGGGTCGGTCTTGTTCATGCAGTCGAGTATGCGTTTGGTGTAGTCTTCGGCGATGTTGTCTGTGGCGTCTACAATAACCCTCTCCGGCTTCTCATTGAGCCCTATTATGAGTTCCGCGGTCTTCAGCGCCTCAGCCAGGTTCAGCGACATCTTCTTCCGCATCATGTCTATCTCTGAAGCGCTTATCCTGATGGTCTTGTATTCCAAGGCAATCTCCTTCACCAGCGGCTCGAGGTAACTCCTCCTCTTGGGGGATATCTTCTTCGAGTCGCGGACTTTAAGCTCCCTGAGCTTACACACACCCTCCTCGTCGACTACTACTGCCGCCAGAATCATGGGGCCTATCACCGGCCCCCGCCCTGCCTCGTCTATCCCGCACGTTAAAGCCAAAAAAGCACCTTCATAACAGTATAACCACTGAAGCTAGTTTAATCCCCCCTTTTTTTCGAGGGCTTGTTGTACACCCTGTTTGCGACGTACACTGTGAATCCCAGTGAAACCAGGACTATCATGCCTGTGAAGTAGCGTAGAGCAGTCTTTCCACTGCCCTCCCGCGTCTTGCCTATGCCTGTCTTGTTCACAATGCTCCTAACGGTGTTTATGAAATCCTTCAGGTCGCTGTCGTCAACAACCTGCTCGTCACCCTTCACCACAGTATCTACCCCATCAACGTGGAACAGGCCTCTCGGCACATACCCTGCCTCTTCCTCATCTGTTGTTGAAGACGCCAACTCGTCATCAGCCGGCGGCTCTAATGTCGTCTGCGCTGCACCGCCCATCGTCGTTGTGGTATGTGTCGCGTCTATCATAGCATCCACCAACTCTTCCAGCGTGGTCGTCGTCCTAAGGCTGGTGGTTGTCGTGGTCTTGATGGTGGTTGTTGTCGTTGTCTTGACTATGGACGTTGTCGTGGTTTTGACCGTGGTTGTCGTTGTCTTGACCGTGGACGTTGTTGTGAGAGTGCTCGTTGAACCTGTAATCCATTGTCCCGCGTCTCCAGACAACTCTGATATTATCCCGCCTATCGTCTTGTCATCCACTTTGAAGAGTATCTTCGCGTCCTCCCTGATCTTCCTGCCGGTTATCTGCTTCCAGTGTGTGAAAGAGCAGAACTTGCTCACACTCCACCCGCCATCACCGCCGACAAGCATGTCAACCTCATCAGCCAGGCTCATGCCGCTGCAGCCGCCTAGATATTCTTCGCTAACCTGGTAGAGCGGGTACCTGGCGTCCGCGTAATACATGGCCCCCATGCAGTAGGCCTGCGCCTTCAGGCAGTCGTCTTTGGATTCCGCGGACTTCTGGAACCATCTGCCAGCGTACTCCACCGCAGTGCTGGATGGCGCGTACTCGCTCGGGCATATCCAATTCCTATGGTCGTTCCACTTCCATATGGGGCACTTCGAGTAGTCCCTGTGGTTCTCCAACTCGCCGAAGAAGTCGTCGGTAATATCCAGGACGTTTATGCTCCCGTATTCCCCAACGAACTCCACGCACTTGTCGTAGGCCTGGACTCCGGTAACCTCCCTGACAAGACCGCAGTACCCTAGGCCTGCCTTATGCAGGCACTCCACGCCACTGTCGCCCATGGTCTCGGATATTACTGACCCGCATATGTTCCTGTGGGTGTCGGGACCCCAAGCTGACGCGTACTGTGGGAGTATCAGAACTAGCAGCAAGACGAAGCCCTTGTTCATCGTAATAAATCTATCTGGCCGCATAAAAACCTTGTACGCACGGTTTTTGTTTAAATAGCGCGTACGAGTAATTTTTTCTCGTATCACCCTGAAGATGGCGGAAGATGTTAGCGTTAAGATAGGCTTGGAAATCCACGTGCCCTTGAAGACCGGCCAGAAGCTTTTCTGCAGTTGCCCTACCAACTACTGGGATGCTGGCGAGCCGAACGTCAATGTGTGCCCTGTCTGCACTGGCATGCCTGGCTCGAAACCTTACCCGCTGAACTCTCACGCGATCGATACTTCCGTGATGATAGCCAGGCTGCTGGAGTGCAAGATGGTCCGGGACAACGTGTTCGTTAAGCGCAAGCACTACAACTACCCTGACCTGCCTTCCGGATACCAGAGGACTTCCGAGCCCCTGGGGGTGGACGGGAATCTGGGGGGCGTCGGCATATGGGAGGTGCATCTGGAGGAGGATCCTGGGAGATACGACTTGAAGTCCGGTTACGTGGACTACAACCGCAGCGGCGTCGCGCTGATAGAGATAGTGACCGCCCCTGACATGAAGGGCCCCGATGAAGTCCGGAATTTCCTGAGGGAGCTGGTCAACCTGCTGAAGTACACTGAACGCATAGTCGACGTTGGCGGCGTCATGAGGGCTGACGTGAACATAAGCATTGAGGGCGGCGCTAAGGTGGAGATAAAGAACATAAACAGTGTGGCGGGGGCATTCAAGGCCATACAGTACGAGATCGTACGCCAGAAGAACATGATGCGGCGTGGCGTCAAGGTCACTCAGGAGACACGGGGCTTTGACGAGAAGACTATGGTCACAGTCTCCCAGCGGGTGAAGGAGACTGCCGCAGACTACCGCTACATCCCGGACCCTGACATACCCCCGCTCTCGTTCACAGGCGAATACCTGGAGGGCATAACACTACCTGAGACGCCCCAGCTCCGGAGGAAGAGGCTTGTGGAAGACTACGGCGTGCGCGAGGACTACGCGCAGACGATGGTGAGGGACAAGGATGTGGCAGACTTCTTCGAGAAAGTTGCTGTCGTCTCTGACGTCGAGCTGGCTTCCATGTGGGTCTGCCGTGAAGTGTTGAAGCAGTTGAACTACCGTAACGTGGAATTGAGGGAAACCAGGCTAACGCCCGAAATCTTCACCGAACTGCTCGGCCTCGTATCCTCAAACAAGGTGACTGAGGCTGTGGGTAAGAAGCTTTTGGAGAGGATAATCGACTCCGGGGAAAGCCCGAAAAAGATTGTGGAAGCAGAGAAACTGGGTAAAGTATCTGAGTCCGGGATGCTTGAATCAGTTGTCGTTGAAGTGATCGGCGAGAACAGTCAGGCGGTCTCCGACTACCATGCCGGCGAGGAGAAGTCCATAAACTTCCTGATGGGCGCTGTCATGAAAAAAATGAAGGGTAGGGCGGACTCCGGGATAGTCATGGACTTGCTCAGGGAAAAGCTTAAGAATGGCTGATGATGGGGGGAAGGGTGGCGAGTTCTTCGAGAACTTCATGAACTTCCTGGAAGGCAAGACGGTTTCGTCCGCAAGACTGTCAGTAAAGCTCGAGGACTATTGGCAGAGTCTAATCTACCACATATACACGGTCGCCTACCTGGTGGTGGCGTTCCTCGTGTTCCTGATATTCATAACACCGTTCCTCATCGCCTCCAACAACCCTGTGTTCCGGGGTGTGGGTGCGGTAATGCACATCGGCGCGGGAGTCACTCACGCCTGCCATCAGATAACCTACCGTTCATTCATCTTCAACGGGATACAACAGCCAGTATGCTCCAGAGACATCGGCATATACGTTGGCGGAGTCCTCGGCTTGGCGACGGTATTCTTCAGACGCAGGCTCCCAGAGTTCACCAGAAGCATCAAGTTCACCATCATCTGCTTCCTTCCGATAGTGGTCGACGGCTTCACGCAGACGGTATTCCACATGAGGGAGAGCAACAACATCCTCCGACTTCTGACCGGACTCTTCTTCGCGTTTGGCGTCGCCTCATTCTTCGCCAACAAACTCTTCCTATGGAAGTATCCCGACTACCCACGGAAAGTCAACGCCCGCTTCCTCATAGCCGACGCCATCATAGTGCTCGTGCTGTACTCGATGTTCGCAGCCTACGTCGCCTATCCGGTGGGCGTCAACTATCTGCCCCGGGAATCCGCGGTACAGATGTCCCTGGAATCATCGGGCATAGAGAATCCGGTGCGCGTCGAATCCTACTACATAGCGTCTTCAACAGCATTCTCGCTCCAGGACGACCCGTTCTACGGGAACCACAGGGACGTGATACTGGACGACATCCGGGATTCCGATTGGGCTAGGGCGATGATGGAGAAGTTCATGCGGCAGGACATGAACTATACTCTAGATTATTATAATATAACCGAGAATCTGACCCTCATGGAATCCGACTATCTGAAGTTGTTCAGATACATGTTCGATAAGATCTCCGAGAAGGAGCACAAGTTCGGCATATGGGTGGTCGCCGTACTGGATGAGGAGCCGGAACGCGGCAACGCACCATTCATACAGAATGCGTCTGGCGAATACTACTACATCGACGCCTACAACGGCAAAGTATTCGACCGAAAGAAACACTAGTTGTTTTTAAGCCAATCGTGTCTAATTAATAGGCGATGTCATCAAGGATAGTGGTGTTGCTGACGGTCCTTTCCGTGATTTCACTAGGCTGTGTGGAGCAGCCGTCATGCAGTGACGGCGTTCAGAACCAGCTTGAGACAGGCGTTGACTGCGGCGGCCCATGCCCTCCATGCACTACCAAGGCCACCATGGTTAAGCCTGTGGCGTCTACAATACCGGAGGAGACTGACTGCTCTGCACTCCAGGATGACGCTAGGGACGAGTGCTACTGGCGTGTCGGAGTCAAGAGCCTCGATCAAAGTGAATGCCTCAAGATATCATCACAGTTCTGGATGGACTCTTGCTACCGGCTGATAGCGACAGAGACGATGAACCAGTCCCTATGCACTGTCATAAGGTCACAGCTCGATAACGCGGAATGCCTTAAGGGGATTGCGGTGGCTAGCATGGACAAGTCCACGTGCATGATGATAAACATCACCGCCCAGCGTGACACCTGCCTGTTCCGTGTGGCGCAGGACTCCGCAATGCTTGACGTATGCAATGATATAGCAGAGTCCTCATCGAAATACCGGTGCTTGGCGATGATATCCAAGAACCCCAACTACTGCGACAACATAATGGATTCAAAGGCGAAGGACTGGTGCTACTACCGTGTTGCGTCAGTCAGCCCTGAGCGTGAGACATGCAAGCCCATAAACGACTCCAGCACACGGGACAGCTGCAATTATGTCGTGGCAGAGAAGAAGCTGGACAAGAGTGTTTGCGGCAGCATCAGCAATGGGACCGTCAAGGACGAGTGCTACAGTAACGTAGACCTTATTGTAGAGCGCTTGAAGAAGATGACTTCAGGATTAGGTAATGCTACGGGCTCTGACCTTGAGATGACGGTCCGCTGATCACTCCTTCTCAAGCGCCTTAAGGCCCTTGCCTTCCAGCCTCCCCCTAACTGGCTCAAGGACTTTTGAGAGCGCCAAGCCCACAGTGTTCTTAAGATCCTGGGGGTGAAGCTTCTTTGACAGGTAGTCCGCCTCAAGGCTCATGTACGACTCGTACTTAACATCCCCCCCGTACTTCTCAGGCCTCCTGACGTCCAGGCTCCCGAGCATTGGGAACAGTATCAGCCTGCACGTGTCCAAGACAGGGTTGCCTCCCGCCTCCAGAGGGCAGTACGCGGAGTTTATCTTCTTTTTTATTGACTCCGGATCCTCCTCCACTGATATGAGCGTGTCCGGCTGGCTTGAACTCATCTTGGATTCCGGGCCCTGAAGCGAGCATAACAGCGGAGTGTGCACGCACAATGGCTTGCGGTAGCCTATCTCCGGCAGCGCCTCCCTCGCCAGCATGTGTATCTTCCTCTGCTCTATGCCGCCGTATGCTATGTCCGCATCCAGCGCCTTGATGTCGACGGCCTGCATGAGCGGGTATATCACCTGTGAAACGTGGGCGTTCTCTATGTCCCTTGCGACCTCCTGCATGCTCCGTAACGCCCTGTTCATGGTGGTCTTGACGCCGACCTCGAGCACGTCGTGCATGTAATCCTTCTCGTATTGGAAGCTGCTTCCGAGCACGTATTCCGCGTCCTCAAGCCCCAGGGCCTTGAACGTCTCCCCCCAGTATTCAGTCATTTTGAGGATCCATTCTTCGCTGCCCTTGTGGTTCAGCCTGGTGTGCACGTCCGCGAAAAGCACTTTAACGTGCATTCCCGCCTTCTTGAAGTCCAGCAGCTTGTTGACTGTGACGAGCGTGCCTATGTGCACTGGGCCTGAAGTCTCGTACCCGCAGTATACAACTGGCTTCTGTTTTTTCAGGACTTCCTCTAGTTCCTCCTCTGTCACGACTTCCTCGGTGTTTCTCGTGACAAGCTCCTTCTTATTCATTCTTCAGTGCTTCAAGGTCGCTTACTATGTTCCAGAGGGTTGTTTTAGCATGCATCGGTATGTTCACGTCGTTAACTATCTCATCTATCGTGTATATGGCCGAAGTGACCCTCACCGCCGGGTCCTGGCCGTCGTTCTTCTGCAAGTCCTCCTTGATTTTCGCGAGAACGGACTTCACCCTCTTTGGCATGGTGTGGTCGTTTATGACCTCGTCGATCTTCTCTAAGACTTCTTTCAGTTGCATCCTAAAATCCATCCCCACTGTATTATGGAGAATAAGACTGTCTAATTATGTTCAATATTCTTTTATAAATCTAGGCTTTCGAGGTAATATTATCCTAATACTCCCCTTATGGTATTATGCGGACGTTCATGCCTCATGAAGAGCGTGATGGTGTTGCCGCACCCTCTCGTTTCTCCAGGTTTATGGCCGGCATCCCCTTGATGGGCGTTTTGCAGAGGCGGCTTCTGGAGAACGCTGATTGTGTTGTCGACGACTACGATTTCAAGATAGCCCCCAAGGGCGGGGGTTACCATTACTCTGTGTACAATCCGCATCTGCTCTGGAGGCAGTCCAGGGATCCCTCCTCTGTCCCAGGCATCGAGCCTGCGACCATAGTGAAGGAGGGTGTCTCCGATGAGCCATTGTATCTCGACGGCAGGGAGGAGCAGGTTGTCCGCGAGACTGCTGTAAAGCATATCGAGCGGGAGGTGCGCGGACTCTCTCGGGGCGGGGTGTTGGACTGGCTTGGCGGGATACCGCTGGAAGAATGGAAGCGCGTGTTGGACAAGCACACCTACGACATACTCCACGTCAACATAACGTCTAACCTAGGGTCAACAGACCGGGGCCGCATGCTTTTGGGGAAGTATGGTGGCGCTGGCATAAGGGATTTCTTGTCTGAGGAGCCTGCGAGGGAGATATTCCATGACATGGGGGATGTGAGCGAGAATACTGCCAGGCAGCAGCAGAATGTCGCGGGGGCGATGATGCTGGCGTTCATCCGCCAGAGGGCGTTCAAGGATTTCGGGTTTGAGCATAACTGCCTTACGAACGCGTTTTTCTTCGAGGCTTTGGAGCGCTTAAGGCGGGGGTGACTATGCTCTCGGAGTCTTAACTTCCAGCACACCATTCCTGCATCTTATCTCTGCTTCACGCGGCTTTATGGGTGGGGTGGAGTGCATGGTCTCGTACCCCATCTCCTCGACCCTGACTTCGATGCTGTTCCTGCTTATGAACACTCTTATGTCCGCCGGGTTCGCGCCTGGGAGCTCTATGGTCAGCACGACGTTATCCTCGGTCTCCCCGTATTCAGAGTATGGCTCGCCCTCTCCCCTAGCTATCGTCATGCTGCCAGTGCTTGCCAGAAGCTGTCTCGCGATTCTGAAGAGTATGTCCTCAATGTCATCCATTTTTTTCCGGTGTAAGATATAGTCTATTACTGTTAAATACTTTGAAGATGGAATTGATGGGGAAGGGCGCTGAAGCCAACCTGTATCATGACGGCGGCAGGCTTGTGAAGGAGAGGGTTTGCAAGAAATACCGGATTCCGGAGGTCGACTCCAGGCTCCGCAGGCAGCGCACCAACAGGGAGGGCCAGCTGCTTCAGAAGGCTCGTGAGGTCGGCGTTATGGCCCCCAAGGTGTTTGAAGTGGATGCGAAGGGTTATAGGATTGTCATGGAGTATGTTGACGGCGTCCTGCTAAAGGATTTCCTGGATTCCGCTTCCGTGGATGAGGTTAAGTCTATCGCAGGGTCGGTCGGCGCTTCCCTCAGGAGACTGCATGGCGCAGACGTCATACACAATGACCTGACGACGTCCAACATGATACTCAAGGAGGGGAAAGTCTTCTTCATAGATTTTGGGCTATCTTTCCGGAGCAGGCGTCTGGAGGACAGGGCTATGGATTTGGTTGTCTTCAAGAAGAGCATACTCGCGACCCACACCCCGCGCCTTGACCTGATATGGGATTCTGTTGTCAGCGGGTATGGCGCCGACGAGAACATGCTGGCGAGAGTCAGGCAGATAGAGAAAAGAGTCAGATACGCGTGATGGTTCTTATGCCCCTCAATTCGTTCTCCCTAATCTGATTATGAAGTCGCATATCCTATGGACATTCTGTCTGAATGTCATGCCCACAATCACTTAAGCTCCGCGTATGAGACCTTCAAACTCTGCTTGTAATCCCTGTTTTTTAGCAAGAAGGCTTCCCCGTCCTCGCGTGCGCGGGTATTACCTGATTGTGAGGTTCGTGTGTGTATGACTGTTTCGCAGTCTACAATCCCCATATTATTGAATCCGCAGTATGACTTGGCGATA
>JBDRLL010000004.1:0-12525 GCA_043813075.1 Candidatus Altarchaeota archaeon | reverse complement strand
GAGGATGTCGCCGAACATGTTTGTGGTCACTATAGTGGAAAAAGTATGGGGCCACCGCAACAAGTCTATGCACATGGCGTCAATGTACCTGACGTCCGCGTGAACGTTGGGGTACTCATTTGATTTGGCGAAGAATTCCTTCTCATACACGTCGTGGGCTTTACGGTATATGTTCTTCTTGTGCACCAGCCTGACGTAACCCTCCTTCTCTTTCTCGTCCCAGCTAGGGTAGCCGCATGACAGGCCCTGTTCCACCCGCATCTTCTCGTACTCGAACGCGAAGTCCACAATCCTCCTCGCGCCGTGCTGGGTGAAGACTCCAGTCGAAAGCACCGCGTCACCGGAATCTTCTGAGAGTATCGACTCCAAGAGTTTCTTCAGCTTCGCTGACTCCCCACCATCCAAGAGTTCGTCCTTGAACTTGTTTGCGTCAAGCTCCGCGGTCCGGTAGAAGCCCTCAGAGTTCTCGCGGATGATCACGAAATTAATGTCTGGGCGTAGTGCAGGAGGACTGATTGCCGGATAAGAGAATGCGGGCCTTATGTTAACGTACAGGTCGAATGCCTGGCGGAATGCGATGATGAAGTCTGCTACTGTCTCTCCGACAGGGCCTTTCAACGCGGCATCAGCTTTCTTGAATGCCTTGATGGCTGCTTCAGGAACTGCGGTTCCAGTCTTCTCCTTCACCTCGTCGCCGCAGTTTTCGTACACGTATTCAAGGCTGAAGCCATGCTTGTCTTGGAGCGTCTCAAGGACTGTTAGAGCCGCTTTGGTGACTTCAGGGCCTATGCCGTCCCCCTCTATGACTAATATTTTGTAGGCCATCCCTAAGCATTAATAATGCGCCTTAAAATACGTTATTCCATATAACATAACCTTTTCTTATATTATATAACTTATTTTTTTATTTTTATATGAGTTTGTCATATATTATATGAAGATGTCTGATTTTAAGGTTTTGGTTGAGAGGGGAGGGTGCTTGGAGTTTAACCGTAAGGCTATCTCCGAGTATATCCTTGATGAGAACATGGAGTTGAAGGCTGTTCGCTTCAAGTCTGGGGAGGTGCAGGATATGGAGGGGATTCATAGGCTGCATAGGCCTAAGCATCCTTTGCTGAGGACTCCCGAGAGTCTGAGGAGGGCCTTGGACTTGTTTTTCCTGCATGACCTGGCTGAGAAGCGTTTGAAGACCGCCTACTGATTCGCGAAACGTATTTTAATTGTGAATCCTATTCATCTCCCATGGGATTATTCAACACCCTGCTCATAAAGCTTGGGATAAGGCGGACTCAGGAAGAGATTGCGAAACACGAGGCCGAGATGGTCAAGCCCAACTCCGATGAGGAGAAGGTTAAAGACCGGTTGAAGAGCCTCGGATACCTGGATTAAAGAAAAACTAATTTATAAATAAGTAATTACCTATAATTAAACTGTTTTAATTGCCTGTGATTGTACTGCAGGGGTTTTTGTCATGCACGACACGAAATACACTACAGTGAGCATCCCCGAAGACCTGGCCCGGAAGATTAAGGGGCAGATAACTGGGACAGGCTTCAAGTCAATGTCAGACTACGTCACCTACGTCCTCAGGGAAATCGTCTCCACGAAAGACGAGTGGAACAACACGGAGGAGGCGAAGGACAAGGTTATAGAGAAGCTACGGAAACTAGGGTATCTATGATGGACCACTTGGATGATTTGGAGAGCAGGAGCATTTACGTGATACGGGAGGCCTACAAGCAGTTCAAGGACATCGGCATGCTATGGTCGATAGGGAAAGACAGCACAACCCTGCTGTGGCTGTGCAGGAAGGCATTCTACGGGAGACTGCCGTTCCCTGTCATACACATAGACACGAGCTACAAGTTCCCCCGGATGTACGAGTTCAGAGACCACTGGGCGAAGGAGTGGAACCTCGACCTGCAGATAGCGAGGAACGATAAGGCGCTGGCTGAAGGAATGTGCGTCGACCAGGGCGCGTTGAAGTGCTGCACCGCACTGAAGACCCAGGCGCTCAGGGACTTCATCAACGAGAAGAAGTACAAGGCCATACTATTGGGCATCAGGCGGGACGAGCACGGAATAAGAGCGAAGGAAAGATACTTCAGCCCGAGGAACCAGGACTTCAAGTGGAATTATAAGGACCAGCCTCCGGAGCTTTGGGACCAGTACAAGAGCAGGAGCGACGAGGAACAGCACATAAGAGTCCACCCGATACTCCACTGGACTGAGCTCGACATATGGGAGTACATACTGAGGGAGGGGATACCCATCAACCCCATGTACCTGGCCAGGGACGGGAAGAGGTATAGGAGTCTGGGATGCCAGCCATGCTGCCATCCAGTAGACAGCGAAGCAGACACCGTCGAAAAGATAGTCGAGGAACTCAGGACGACTACGGTGGCGGAACGCTCCGGACGGTCGCAGGACAAGGAGTCCGACTACATGATGCAGAAGCTGAGGGCCCTAGGCTACATGTAAGGGAGGATACGCATGTTCGAACTCGCGCTGCTTTTGGGTGTGTCCATAATAATCATAGCCTTCGTGGCGGAATACCTGGATTCGACGACAGGCATGGGATACGGCACAGCCCTCACGCCCCTCCTGCTGGCGATAGGATTCAATCCACTGCAGATAGTCCCACCCCTACTCGTCTCCCAGCTGGTGGCAGGATTCCTCGCGGGATTCTTCCACCACAAGATGGGTAACGCGAACTTCAAGCCCCAGCTCAATGGCATGACGAGCCTGGTCAAGCAGCTGAAGGACATCGGGTACGCGGAGAGCTTCAGGCAGAACATACCAGACAACCTGAAGGTGACGCTCATAATATCCGCCTGCGGGATACTAGGCGCGGTCTCAGCCGTATTCGTGGCGACGCACATAACCACCGTCCACCTGAAGATGTACATCGGATTCGTGGTGCTCGCCATAGGCTTCTTCATCCTCGCGACACTCAACAAGAAGTTCAAGTTCTCCTGGGGGAAGATAACGATACTCAGCATGATCGCGTCATTCAACAAGGGCATCAGCGCCGGCGGATACGGCCCCCTCATAACCAGCGGCCAGCTGATTTCGGGAGTCAACGAGAGGAATGCGATAAGCATAACCACGCTGTCGGAGGCCATAACGTGCGTAGCCGGCGTGCTGATGTACCTGGTATCGCGCGACTTCATAGACTGGACGCTGCTCCCCTACCTGCTGATAGGCACTGTGATGTCAACGCCTTTGTCAGCATACACTGTGAAGAAGATAACCACCAAGAGGCTTAGGGTGGTGGTCGGGGTATTGACGATAATCTTAGGCTCATACACTCTCATAGAGGTGATGATGTGATATTTGAACTGGCCTTATGGATTGGTCTTGGGATAGTCGCCACAGCGTTTGTTTGCGAATACCTGGACTCGACGTTGGGGATGGGGTACGGGACCATACTCACTCCCGTACTGCTGATACTCGGCTTCCAGCCGATGCAGATAGTGCCGTCCGTGCTGTTGTCGGAGCTGTTCACCGGAATACTCGCCGGCTTCACCCACCACGAGCTCGGGAACGTGGAGCTCTTCCCCCGCAAGAAGAAGGTGAAGGACATACTCAGGAGGCTCCACGAGATAGGGTACGTGAACGGGTTCAGGGAGGAGGCGCCGAAGGCGCTGAAGATAACCATGCTGATAGCCTCATGCAGCATAATAGGGACTGTGGTCGCAGTCCTCATAGCAGTCAGCATACCAAAATTCTACCTGAAGCTCTACATCGCAGTGCTCATAACACTCATAGGGGCCGTAATACTCGCCAGCAGGAACATGATGTTCGCGTTCTCCTGGAGGAAGATAACCGCGCTCAGCATACTCGCGTCATTCAACAAGGGCCTCAGCGGCGGCGGATACGGTCCGGTGGTCACGGGAGGCCAGATACTGTCAGGGGTCGACGAGAAGAATGCGATAGGCATAACCTCGCTGGCTGAAGGGCTGACGTGCGTGGTCGGCGTCTTCATGTACTTTGTGACCGGCGTGCAGATAGACTGGGTGCTGGCGCCCTACCTGCTGGTGGGGGCGATACTATCAGTCCCGATATCAGCCTACACCGTTAAGATAATCAAGACCGATAAGCTGAGGCTCATGATAGGGGTAGTCACCCTCATCCTGGGGGCCTACGCGATATACAGCCTAATCGGCTAAAAAAGGTGAAATGGGCATGGAACACTTGAAACTGGTTATAGTAGGACACGTAGACCACGGGAAGAGCACCCTAATCGGGAGGCTCCTCTACGACACGGGAAGCCTTCCGGAGGGGAAGATGCAGGAGATTGAAAGAACGTGCAAGGCGCTGGGCCGCGACATAGAATTCGCTTACGTGATGGACCATCTGCAGGAGGAGAGGGAGCAGAGCATCACCATCGACACCGCCCAGACCTTCTTCAAGACCGGCAGGCGGGAGTACGTGATAATAGACGCGCCAGGCCACAAGGAGTTCGTGAAGAACATGATAACCGGCGCCAGCCAGGCCGAGGCCGCCATACTCATAGTCGACGCCGAGGAGGGCGTCCAGGAGCAGACCAAGAGGCACGCCTACATACTAGGCATGCTGGGGTTAAAGCAGGTGATAGCGGTCCTCAACAAGATGGACAAGGTAGGGTACGGGAAGGAGAGGTTCGAGGAGGTTAAGGCGAGCCTGCTCGAGTTCCTCGAGGCCATCAACATAAAGCCAACCTACGTCATCCCCATCTCCGCGAAGGAGGGGGACAATGTGGCCAGGAAGAGCGAGAAGATGCCGTGGTTCGACGGCATGAGCATACTAGAGTCACTGGACACGTTCGTGAACACGGAACGCCACACGGAGAAGCCGTTGAGATACCCCATCCAAGACATCTATATGGTGGGCGGGGACCGGGTGTTCGCAGGCAGGGTCGAGTCCGGCAGGATAAGGGAAGGCCAGGAGGTCACCGTGCTCCCAGACCCCAGGAAGACCAAGGTAACGGGAATCAAGGTGTTCATGGACGACGGCAAGAAGGAGGCTGAGGCTGGCGAGAGCATCGGAGTCACCATAAAGGACAAGCTGTTCCTCGACAGGGGCAGCATCATATGCGACGGAAGGCTGCCTGAAGTCACCGACACCGTCAGCGCGAAAGTCTTCTGGATGGGCAAGCAGCCGCTGAAGAAGACGGACAGGGTGACAATCAAGCTCGCCACCGAGGAAGTAGACTGCGGCATAGAATCCATAGACCGGAGGCTGGACTCATCCACGCTAGAAGTCCTTGAGGAGGATGCGCCACAGCTCAACGAGAACGAGGTCGGCGAGATGGTCATAAAGACCGTCAGGCCAATAGTGGTGGAAAACTTCAATGAAGTCCCGGAGCTAGGCAGGTTCGTGATAGTCCAAGGCTACGACGTGGCTGCAGGCGGGATAATCGTAGAATGATTTCAAGGCGCGTCTGGAAGAACATGCTCCTGCTGGCCTTGACTTCACTGATATGTCTGGCAGTGATCGAAGCCGCCGCCAGAATAATGCTGCCTGAGATTACGGTCACCAGGTACGGGTGGGGCATCGAGGAAAACACCAGTGAAAAACGGAGCGTCATGGATCCTGAAGGCGTAGTGCGCAACTTCACGGTGGAATACTCCACCCGCGGATTCAAACGGTGGGGCGACCCGGATTCGGACAGGAAGAAGATGCTCGTCATCGGAGACTCCTACACCCACATGATGTGGACCCCGAACGGGGAGGAATACTACGCCTATCTTGAGGAGGAATTCGATGACATGGAATTCTTCGTGTTCGGCGCATCCGAATACGGGCCACTCCAGGAGTACCTTATCATAGACGACTACTATGATGCAATAAAACCGGACGTGATACTATGGCAGTTCTGCGGGAACGACTACAGGAACAGCAACCACGTGCTAGACTCCGCATACTATCCATGCAACAACAGGCATGCGAGACCCTACCTGGAGGGGGATGACATAGTATACCGTTATCCGACACCCCTTTCATGGGTCAGGATGAAGTCAAGGGCCGCCAAATCAATAGTCGGGCTGTACGAGAACTACGTTCAGGCAAGGAGGTGCGGTGCAGAGGATATACTCCCCGCAAGCCCCGAGCTAGAGGCCGACGCATTCAACACCACGCTGAGGATAATGATGATGGTCCGCGAGAGGGTGGGAGACACGCCAATATACCTCTTCAGCACAGACAATATGACTTGGAGGGAGGAGGAGATATGCAGGGCCGCGGATATGGCCTGCATACCCGGTGTCGCAGAGCATCTGCTGGAGAAGGAATCAGAGGGCGTGAGGACGACATACCGGCCGCTGGACGGCCACTGGACTCCAGACGGCAACAAGTATGTTGGGGAATACCTGGCGGAATACTTCAAGGCCTGCAGCATGACCTCCTAACGGTTATAAACGGTGAAACGAATATTTCAAGAATGGACGTGATACTCGGCATCGACGGGCTGGAACACGATTACGTTACGAAATTCGGTCTGAAGAATCTGATGCAGGAGTCCTACGGGATGACGGACATAAGCGAGTTCGAGGAGCCGAGGACCATAGTCATATGGAGCTCATTCCTGTCCGGCCGGAACCGTGAGAAGGAGATACTCGACCTGGGGAAGGAGAGGATGTGGGGCTTCAAGCTCGGTGAAGACGACACCTTCTTCAATGGCAAGAAGTACGTGGCTTTCGACGTGCCCGGATTCAACTCAGACCTCGACCAGCACAAGAGGGAGAGGCAGGGCATGAAAGACTACTTCAGCAAGAAGATCACGGTCGAGGAATTCGACGAGATAGTCTACGCCCACTACAGGAAAATCAAACAGCAATACCTGGATGCGTTGGACGGGGACTACGACATCGTGATGGGATACTTCGGAGCCGGAGACGTTATCGGCCACCTGAGCTTCGGCATAGAATCCAAGATGAGGATAATCTACGAGGAATTCAACGACCTCGCGAAGACCACCGCCGGCAAGGCGGAAAAGATGCTTGTGATCTCAGACCACGGGATGCAGGCGGTCGGCCGCTTCGGAGACCACAGCACCCACGGATTCTGGAGCCTCAACCACAAGGCAGGCCTCGACCACCCGAAGATAACAGACTTCCACGGCATAATCCGAGGCTGGGGTTAGAACATGAGCATGACGTCAAAGATACCCGCGTTCATAGACCAGTTCAACAAGAAGTTCTCACTATCCAGCGGCCTAACAGTCTTCAACAGGCTGTTCGCGGTCTTCATAATGGGCTTCATGTTCATCGTCGTCGCCCGTACGCTCGGACCCAGCGGCCAGGGCATAGTCGCGACGCTGGTGGCGATGATAACCATAGCGATACAGTTCGGGAACCTCGGGCTGTACGCCAGCAACATCCGGTTCGTCGGCGCAGACAGGAGCCTCTACCGGCAGGCGGCGGGCAACAGCCTAGCGATAGGGAGCGTGCTGGGCCTGCTGATGGCGGCGATGCTGGTTGGAGTATACCTCATATCACCCTCCCTGTTTCCTGACATAACGCTCCTCCTGATAGCATTCTATGCGGCGAGCCTGCCGTTCTCGCTACTCACCATGCTCTTCCAGGGCATGCTGTTGGCGGTCGAAGACATCGTGAAATACAACCTGCTGATTTTCGCGAGGGCTGTCGTCCTCGTCGGGGGTGTCGTGGTCATACTCATGTTCCTCGGCGGCGGAGTGCTGGAGCTGATACTCTTCCTGGTGGCAGTCGAAGTACTGTTCGCAGCCACGTATGGGGGAGTCGTATACTTGAAGGAGAAGTTCAGCTTCACCATAGACGCGGAATTCCTCAAGAAGATGGTGGGCTACGGATTCAAAGTCTACCTTGCCACCCAGCTCACATACCTTGTGTTGAAGTTCGACATAATCATGGTGAACTACTACCTCGGCTCCTACCAGGCCGGGATATACAGCGTGTCCTCCAAGATGGCGGACATGGTGAAGCTCATCCCCGAGACTGTGGCGCTCATATTCTTCCCGAGGGCGACGGCACTCAAGGACAAGGCGAAGCCGTTCGCCAACAAAGTACTCCTCGTGATAGGGGTCTTCATGCTGTTCATGTGCCTGTTCCTCTACTTCACAGCCCAGCCCATACTCCTCGCATTGTTCGGGCAAGAATACGCCGGGTCTGTGGAGCCCTTCATATGGCTGATACCGGGGATATTCTTCATCTCCATAGAAGTCCTGCTGATGAACTACTTCGCCTCCAAGCAGATGCCGTTGTACGTCGTCTTCACGCCACTCGTCGGGCTGTCAGTCAACGTGGGACTCAACATGATGTGGCTCCCCAAATACGGGATAGTCGCGGCCGCGTGGACGAGCACGATATCATACACAGTCATGTTCCTGATGCTGGCGTTGAAGTACAGGACCAGCAGGTAACCTCAACGTATATAAACCCCGAACTTATATACTATGAAAACATAAGATGAAGAGGCTACTAACAGTACTAGTGGTATTCACACTTGTTGCGAGCGTGGGTGCGGTGAAGGAGAATAAAACACCTAAAAAGCGGGTTCTCGTGATCGGGCTGGATGGTGCGACACTCGACACCATGATACCCTGGATGGAGCAGGGGAAGCTGCCGAACATCAAGAAGCTGGCTGACAAGGGGGTTGTGGGAAGACTCCATTCCGTGATACCATACGTGTCCCCCGTGGCATGGAGCTCCTTCATGACAGGAAACTATCCTGGACAGCACGGGGTCTACGGATTCCAGCAGTGCCATGTCGGCGAATACAAGCCATACATCCCGATGGCCAACGACGTGCACGGGAAGACGCTTTGGAGGATACTGTCAGACAACAAAAAGAAGGTCATAGTGATGAACGTGCTCATGACCTACCCGCTCGAAGACGTTAACGGAGTGATCATCGGCGACCTGCTGTCCCCCGGCATAGCAGTCAAACCCTACAAGTACAAGAGCTGGCTTGAGGATGAGGGATACATAGTGGAGGGGAAGGGCTTCATGAACACTGAGAAGCCGGAATTCCTGGAGAGCCTCTACGAGACCACCGACAAGCGGGTTGACGTCGCAGTAAAGCTGATGGAGAAGGAGCCTGACTGGGAGTTCTTCATGATACTCGTGTCCGGCACGGACCGGATCCAACACTACCTGTGGGGCGACATGGAAGACAAGCACCCCCAGTTCGGTAACGCGATAGAAGAATACTACAAGCACGTCGACAAGCTGGTCGGGCAGATGGTGGACGCCGCCGGCGAAGACACCACAGTCATACTGCTCTCAGACCACGGGTTCGGCAGGCAGGACAGCAGGGTCCACATAAACCACTGGCTCATAGAGAAGGGATTCATGACACCTGAAGACACGTGGGAGAACAAGAAGGCGATGTGGACTATCAGGCTGTCAGGATTCATGAAGGAGAGCGGGATATCAGAGATCATACGGAAAGTACTGGTGAGATTCTTCAAGGGGGAGAAGGCGGACATGCAGCCACCCAAAGTCGAAATCGACTACTCCCCAGACAAGACACCGGTATTCACGTGCGGATACTACACAGGCCAACTATACATGAACCCGAAGCTCTCTGAGGAGGAATACCACAAGCAGAGGGAGAGGCTCATTGCAGAACTCGAGACCCTCAGAGACCCTGGGACCGGCGAGAAAGTCATAAAGGAAATCTACCGCCGCGAAGACATATACAAGGGCAGCCAAGTCAAACTGGCTCCAGACGTGATAATCGTCCCCAACGGAAACTACTGGATAGTGGGGGGCCTAAACTACTACAAGCTGGTGGAGCCCGTCTGGCGGGACACCGGAGAGCACAGGATAGACGGCATGCTCATAATGAGCGGCCCTGGCGTAAGAAAGAATATTGACGTCATAAGAGCCGACCTGGTTGACGTGGCGCCCACAGTACTCGACATGTTCGGCATCAAGCCGGACATGGACGGGAAAGTCATCACAGAAGCGTTAGAGAAACAGTAATAAAAAAAAGGAAGCCCCCTGATTCAAAGCAGCTTCCCCAACACGTGTCCTAAAGGCCTGACTATCCCGTGGAGCACCAGCTTCTTCACGAACCTGTTGGTGTGCACGAAGTCGGACGACAGCTCGCTCAGACTATAATACACGTCGGCGAGAAGCCCGCCCGCAACACCCATCCGCCCGAGCATGACCCTGTCCCTGAAACTCCTTATCGTATGCAGGTGATAGTAGTACTCCGTGCCCATCACAGCGGCAGTCATAAGACACACCGGGATATACGGCTGCTGTAGTTCAAACATTTTCACAAATATTACAGATTATCCTATAAAAGCTTCACGCGATGAACTCCAACACGCTATTATTCAACACCACAGCCCCGCCATCCAGCCTGACCACCTCATGCTCCGAATACACTGTAGCGGAAGTGAGCACCAGCCTGTCCTGGACCACGCTCAAACCGCTAGTCGACGGTATGAACGCGCAGTCAACACACATGGTCTCCTGACCCACAGTCCAGTCCAGCGCACTCCCAACGCCAGGCGGACTATCGCCCGTGCAAGAGGAAGAACCGTTAACACGCGGGCCTACGGTGACTCCGGTCGTATTCACGATGCCCTGGTCGTTCACAGACCTGTAGAAGTGGGATTTAGTGCCGACTGCAAGCCCAGTCAAGTCCAGTTCATAGTCCTTGCCGTCCGTATTGTCCGTGTCGCCGGCGTCGGACTCTGTCATAGCGTACCTGACCCCGTTTATGGTGACGTTGATGCTGTTCTTAGGGCGGTCGCACAAGTCAGTGTACGTTACCGTGAATGTGAAAGTCTTAGAGCTCTCCGCCATGGCAGGCGTGAATGAGGGGCTGGAGAGGTATGACGTCGGATTCATGTTGAAGCTGTATGTTGCGGTAGTGTCGTTCAGGAATCCGTCGCCCGCTGTGAAGAATAAGTCGTGGCTCGCATAAGTGACGCTCGCGTCATAATAATACCCCTTCCCATCTGTCTTGTCCACGTCGCTCGCATCCATCTCCGTCATATCATACTGGGTGCCGTCTATGTCCACTCTCATGAATTCCGGCGTGTTGTTCTCAGCGTCAGTGTACGTCACGTTAAGATAATACTCCTGGCACGCGGCGAACATGATGCTCGTCTCGTTAAGCACAGGCGCGGTGTTCCCCAAGTCAAGCATCGCCTTCCACTCGTCAATCCTCGGCTTCGTCACGTCACGGGTCACCGACTTGCCTGACGCAATCAAATGCTGTTTAATCTCATCGGGAGTGAGAGGCACACCCCTCCTCACCCTGCTGTACTGCTGCAATACTGCCGCGGCGCCCGCCACATGCGGCGTGGCCATGGAAGTCCCCCCCTTCGACACGAACGACGTGTCACTGCTTATGCCGCAAGAGTATATGCTGCTGCCCGGAGCCCACACGTCAATGAAGCTGGGCCTGTTGGAGTAGCAGGCCACGCTATCCACCGTCGCGTCCGCGTCATAGCACCCGCACGTGTAAGTCCCGCTGCTCGGCTGCCTACCCAAGTCCTCATCGTACGTCGCTCCCACAGCAGTCACATTATCGTGGCATGCTGGTGAGCCAGTTGAAGTCAGGTCCGCGTCGTTACCAGATGCGGCTACGACGAATATGCCTACATCGTAGGCCGCGTTCACCGCGTCACGCATGTTCTGGACCCACGCGTCTTCACTGCCCCCATCGCATTCATGGTCGAATCTCGTGGTCGAACTCAGGCTCATGGTTATCACCGAGATATTGTATTTGGTCGCGTTCGCGGTGCACCATTCCACTGCAGCCTGGATGTCGCTCATCCAGATCCACGTGTCTGCCATAAGTATCTTGGCTGCTATCAGGTTGGCTTCAGGGGCAACACCCTTCCACGTCGCGTGGTCTGAGGCTACGATGCCAGCGCAGTGGGTGCCGTGGCTGTTGGGGTCGTTTGGGTCTGTGTCCAAGTCGCCGAAATCATACCCTGTCAAAACTCTGTTACCCCACCCGTCCCCCAGGTTGTCGTGCGTGTACCTTATCCCAGTGTCGATGACGCACACGGTCTCGTGTTTCCCAGTGTAGCCCGCACCCAGATAGCTCTGGCTCCAGGGTGTTGTCCCATTTATCACAGGCACACTATCATCCAAGGCCAGTGTGGCCTGCTCGTCAAGGGATACTGACTCCACGTTCGGGTCCGCAAGGAGTTTGAGTACGCCCCTCCTGTTGGCTGTGCCTGACATCGCGTTTGCAGTGTAGAACATGTGTTTGGCCTTGAACTCCTCTCCCTCCATACGGGATAGCACGTTAGACTGGATTCTGCCGTAAGCCTTCTGCATCGCCGCCAGCCTCTTCTCCTGAACCAGCTCTCTGCCCCCTGCATTGATTCCCGCAAGCTCTTTCCCCAATTTCGCGTCATCCCTCAGCCTCACCACAATCCTCGCCTCATCATCCTCCCCCATAGCCCCAAGCTCCTCCAACAGCCTAGAGCCCGCCTTCCGCGAGGATTCTTCACTGAGGGTGAAGGCTTGGAGTGTCGTGGTCGTCTCTACTGTGGTTGTGGTCGTCTCCTCGAGTGTGGTGGTTGTT
>JBDRLL010000003.1:0-189956 GCA_043813075.1 Candidatus Altarchaeota archaeon | reverse complement strand
AAGAAGAAGGCTGTGAAGAAGAAGGCAGCTAAGAAGAAGCCGGCGAAGAAGAAGGCTGTGAAGAAGAAGGCAGCTAAGAAGAAGCCGGCGAAGAAGAAGGCTGTGAAGAAGAAGGCCGCTAAAAAGAAAAAATAGGTGACTAGCCCTGCTATTTTTTTCAGGGCTATTCCTTTTTTTTAAACCAAAGAATTCTGGTGCTAAAGGCTCTATAACCCAAAAATTCGTCTTTCATATGCTGGCGTATAATAGTATGGTCGGCAGTATCAGGACTCCCATAAGATGCGTCCTACTCACTCCTGCTGTTATCGGCAGAATGCCTATGGCTGTCGCTAGAAACATTATGAAAACCCCGAGGCCCCCCTCCATAACCCAAGCGAGTAGCGTGATGAATATGATTATGGCGGCCGACACTTTACTGTAATCCACTCTACTGAAGTATCTCATCGCTTGTCGCCCGATGAACGTGTGTGCGGTTAATGCTATCGGGGCTGTCAGGCATACAACTCCAGTGAACATCATGAAGTGGTGGGCTCCAACTTCAAGTATCTTGTCCATCATCACAGTCACACCATTTCGTGGATTCCCGAGCGAGTATAATGACACTAATGAGAATATGCTGTCTGCAGTGTTTATCGCACTAACTGACACTAGGAATCGTTGTACGCTGCCGCCGAATATCTCCGACATGATTATCCCTATCTGTGACGGGCTCATGGCAGGCAGCAGTCCGACAACCATCCCCCCAACAGAGCCGAGCAGTCCGCTGGACAGCATTCCACGATCTGTTTTGACTATCACATACTTCTCTTGCGGGATATTGTTGACCCTGCTCCTCAAGGAGTAAACCAGGTTGCTTAACCCGAACAGTCCAGCAAACACTGGGAAGAGCACGTGGGTTTCTGAGATGGCCTTCATGTTCAATACAATAGCTCCCATAGCGCCTGCGGCCGTGAATATGATGAGGGACTTCACTTTTCCGCTGACTCCTTTTTCCCTTAGCATGAGTAGTAGTGCGGAGGCGGCGACCACATAGACGATGACGTTCCTAGTCTTCTCATATGCCATTGGTAGTATCACTAGTGCTGGTATGACCATCAGAACCGAGAATAACAGGCCCATAAGACTACCATAACCCGTTAATTTCACAGCCTCAAGGGCCTTTCCATTCATTACAAGCTGGTGTGCTGGTAGCACGCTCAATGCGGTTCCCTCTTCAGGGACTCCTATGAATATGGAGGGTATGAAGTCCAGGAAAGTATGGGTCACGCTCATCGAGATCATGATGACGCTGAACTCGACAACGTTAACTCCAAGCCTAGGGTACAGTGTCAATCCCAACAGGCATACCGTGTTGACGTGGACTCCAGGCACTAGTCCTGTTACCACCCCCATCAGACATCCTATAATGGTTAGCGCCAGATACTCTAGCATCGTGCCCTCGACACCAACCCCAGAGAGCGGTATTATATGTGTTTTATAGAATATAACCCTTTCTCTTATCGCATATTTTCCTGTCGCATGCTCTCCGGTTTAATAGAATCCAGACACATAATCTTTCATGAAAATCCGCAAGAGGAGCAATATCTTGGTAAAGTTTGACAGAAACAAGATAGTCAAGACCTGCATGACTGCGGGAGCCCCTCTTAAAATAGCCTCTAAGCTAGCTTCTGAAGTGCGTCGTGATATACGGGAAGGAACGACAACCGATGAAATCCGCTCTATAGTATACGATAAATTATGCCAAATAGACCCTTCAATAGCGGAGCAGTATGTCTATCGTTCCCGCATGAGGGTGAGGACTTCTAGAACCTCCCTTGAAGGATTCAATTCCCGCAAGATAATCGACTCGCTGGTTAAGGAGACTAAAGTCGACTCTTCTTTTGCGGAGACCATAGCGCTTGCCGTGGAGAAGGAACTTGGCAGAATGCGCTTGAATTACGTTACCGCCCCACTGATACGCGAGATAGTCAACGTAAAGCTCCTCGAGCACGGCATGGAATCCGTCCGCGCCCGTTACACAAGGCTTGGTATGCCAGTGTACGACGTAAAAAACCTGTTAGAGGACGGTACGCGCGACATACAACAGTATAGTCCAGAGGCGATACACAAGCTGATGTCGGATCAGATAACCCGGGAATACTCCCTCATAAACATACTCCCAATAGACCTGGCGGACGCCCACATGTACGGTCAGATACACATACATGACTTGAACTATTTCCCGTTGAGGCCCACCACATTCTCCCATGATATGCGTTCATTCCTCATTAATGGTATCCGGGTGGACGGTACCGGGGAATACACTGCTGTGGCAGGTCCAGCTAAGAATCCGGAGGCTGCTTTCATGCATGCGGTCAAGTTGCTTGTAGCAGGTTCTACGGAGTGTTCTAGGGAGCAGATGATAGAGCATTTCAACGTAATACTCGCCCCATACGTTGAGGGCTTGCAGTATAAGTGGGTGAAGCAGCTAGTGCAGATGGTGCTTTATGAGGTTTCTCAGACTTCTGTCGGTAATGGCGGTCAGGCGATTTATTCCTCCCTTAACTGTGATTCATGCATTCCCGGTCATTTGAAGGCTCTCCCCGCGGTGCGCCCAGGAGGCAAGGTCAGTAGTAATGTTACCTACGCTGATTTCGCTGATGAGTCTGATAGGATACTGGATGCTATGGTTGACGTGTACACTGGTGGTGATTATATCGGGAAGCCTTTTGTCTTCCCGAAGTTTAAGGTAAACCTGTCCAAGAAGATTGATGAGGGATTGTTATACAAGTTATCTCTGCTGTCAGCCAAGTTCGGGACACCCTACTATAACACGAGCGGACGGCAGTTGTATGGTGCTGGCAGGGGTATAATGCAGTATGTCACAATCAACCTTCCCCAGGCAGGCTATAACAGCACCTCCCTCTCCCAATTGTATTCTGTGCTGGAGAACCGGCTTAAGAAGGCGCGTGAAGTCCTATTGCTCAAGAAGAAGATTATCTCAAAGAACATCGACCGGAACATGCTCCCCTTCATGAGGCAGTCTGTGGGTAGGGGCAGGTATCTTAATCCAGACAAACAGCAGTACATGATATCCTATGTCGGGTTGAATGAGCTGTCCCGTCAGTTCACTGGCTACGACCTGTCGAATAGGGGTGGCGCGTCTTTTGGCAGGAAGGTGTTGCGTTTCATGACCAAGACGGTGGAGAAATTCCGGGGTGAGAGTGAACTCAACTTCCTTTTGTCTGGAACCCCGAAGGGATTGTGCTACACCCGTTTTGCGATGCTCGACAACGTGAGGTATAATCTAAAGGCTTCTACGTCAGGTGGCGAAGGAGCCTACTACTATTCTAAGGACCATACTGTGAGCTCCGGACGTTTAAGCTCGAGAATACGGGCTGAATCCAGCATGAATCAGGCGCTTAACTCCCGGAATCTGACCCACATATACTTGTCTGAAGGTCAGGTAAACCCTGATGAACTACATAAGACAATCCGTAAGGTCATATTCACAAAGGGGTGTGACTTCACACTCTTCACAAGGGATCTTACCATATGCGGCAAGTGCGGTCACGTTAACCCCTCAATAGTCAGCAAGTGCGTTAAATGCAAGTCAAGCAAGGTTGGTTTGTTCTCAAGGGATACCGGGCACTACCAGAATGTGTCGAAATGGACTCCAAGCCAGATAAAGGAATTTGCCTCTAGGGTACGTTATGATGCTTCAGGCAGGAGGGTGAAGTTGACTAAAAGGCAGCTGAAGATAATAGGTAAGTACGATGCCTCGTCAAGTAAAGCATCAATCCTGGGAGAACCCTAGGTGCGAGATACTCAAGGCAATGTATTCTGCACGGCCTATGAGCAGGCAGATGTGTCTTCAATGTAAGGGTGGTAGGCTTCTCTGTGGCCACGACTCATGTCCCTTGCTTAGGAAGATAAGTCTCCAGCATCCGGTGTCAGATAGCCTTTCAGACCACATGTTCGGGCCTAGCACATCCGTGTTTGTCGGATGGAAAGATTATCCGCGCGTGTTTGCGGGTCCTATGACTGCGGTGGATGCTGAAGACCCTGGTCTGCTTGATAATCCTGGGGAATGGTATGGTAAGGGTTTTGACGATATCATACAGATGCGGTCCATGCTGGTGCGTTCGAAGCAGCAGCATAACGTGCGGGAGCAGTCCAGGTTCGTGGAAGGAATGCGGGAGCTTGCGTTGTCAGTCAAGCCTGTTGATGTGGAGACATTATTCAAGAGTAAGCCGTCCTACTCGCTCTCTTTCTCTCCTATAAGCCAGCCGATGGGGCCTTCCGGAGTCTTGGACAGGATGACTATAACAGAGAATCCTAGGATTCCTCGTAAGGTCGACTACATCGTGTCTGACGACTTGAAGTCGACAACCCAAATGTCTAAACTATATGGGTGTGGTCATGACGTATACTATATCACAAACATACTCGCATCAGGAGTCCTCGGCATGAAGGACTCCAGGAAGATGGTCCCCACAAGGTGGAGCATAACCGCTGTCGACGACATGCTGGGTAAGACGCTATTATCCCAGATACGTGATTACCCTGAAGTCACTGACTTCATGGTTTATCACAACACTTATCTTGAGAACCATTTTGAAGTCCTGCTCATCCCTGGCTCATGGGAGTTCGAGCAGTTCGAGGCATGGGCGCCGAGGACGTTATGGACGCTATCCTACGACAAGCCTGTGATACAGTTGGAGAGTGAATACTATAGGGGGCGGAAGGATTATGCATTCAAGGAGGGTGGTGGGTATTATGCGTCCCGGCTTGCTGTCGCTGAAGCGCTCGATGGCATGCGCAGGCAGGCTAGGGTCGTCGTCTTCCGCGAGATATATGACAGCTACGTGATGCCAGTTGGGGTGTGGGAGGTGCGTGAGAACGTCAGGAAGGCTATGCAGTCAAAGCCCTCCAGGTTCACCACCTTGCGTGCCGCATTGGATGACGTTAACGAGCGGCTTCTAATACCTGTCGGCGATTATGTGGCCAAGTCAGAGTTGTTGAAGCAGAGGAGGATAACCGACTACACTTAATTATACCCCGTATTCCTATTCCTATTGTGGAGTGCAGGCTGTGCGTCTGGTATGAGCGGTGCACGCTCAGGGAATTCATGACTCCTGAAGACAAGTGCTCTAGCTTCAGGAAGAAGGGCAAGGACGACGTCCCGTTATAGAAGCCTCAGTCTTATCATAAAACTCCTTAGTATCAGAAGCCCTGGGTATATCTCAACACGCCCTATCCACATACCAAGTATTATGGTCAGTTTTCCTATCGGGTTCATGTGGTACCAGTCCCCTCCTGAAAAAACGTTAAGCCCGTCATTACCCATCGCAGACATTATGGTGAATATGCTATCTACTGAACGGTATCCCACCAGCATGAGGCTTAACGAGAGTATTACGCAGATGGATAAGTATACCCCGCAGTATCCCACCACAGTTATTATGTCCTCCTGGACGGCCTTCTTATCCACCTTCATTATTATCAGAGCGCTCTTTGGTAGGACAAGCTTCTTAAGGCTGTAGTGTATTGCCTTTAGTATTATTATGAACCTGACTATCCTTATCCCGCCTGCGGTGCTGCTGCTCATCCCCCCGACATACATCAAACCTATCATGAACGTCTTAGCGAAGTCAGGCCATTTCCCGAAGTCCACCGTATTGTACCCGCATGTGCTCGCGCCCGCTATCACTTGGAAGCTGCTCTGCCTTATCACGTCAAACACCGAGTTAGTGTCCACACCCTCAACTGGCGTACCCCATATCACTGCGCTGAACGCGAGTATCGCTATGGCTATCATCCCGAAGCCGTATCTCACTTCAGCGCTCTTGAACACGTTCCTGTCGCCGTTGAACAGCCTGTAGTGGAGTATGAAACTGGTCATCCCCACTATCATCAGGAAGATGAGTACTATCTCTATCAAGGCGTTGTCGTAGTATCCTATGCTACTGTGGGTGCTGAATCCTCCGGTGGCCATGGCAGTGAAACTATGGTTTACTGCGTCAAACAAGTCCATGCCCGCGATGTTAAGGAGCACGATGCCCATCAGTATGTATAACCCGTATATCTTCCAAGTCTCGACTATCGTGCTCTTTATGCCCGGCTTAATCTTCTGTATCCCTATGTCAGCATAGCCTATCCCTGGACTGCTTCCCTGTAGCAGAACCATCATGCCCAGGGAGATGACACCAAGGCCTCCAGTGGCCTGCATTATCCCCCTATACATTAGAATGTCCCTGTCGGTGCCTTCAAAGTCCTCTATCATGCTGAATCCGGTGGTCGTCCAACCGCTCATGCTCTCGAAGAAGGAGTCTAGGGGACCTAAAGTCCCCCTCATCATGAAGGGTATGGACCCGACTAGCGACATTATAATCCATGCTAGGCCCACTGTAATCATTATGTGCTTGGTTTTGGTGCGGGTCTCCACCCTGAACATGTTAAGGGTCTTGTAGAACGAGTAGAGGATGAGTGATGGCAGTATGAACGCGGAAGCCTCCCCTATCCTCCCCAATAGACTAACTTGACTGCTGTACGCTATGGTGGCCACCAGCGGGAAGAGCATTACTATTGAAAGCATCTGTATTATCGCTGCGAGGTCTCTGAGCGATATCTTAATGTCGTCTAACCCTATGCTGAAAAACACGCTACTCATATGACCCACCAGTAATACAGCTTAACTCCAGGTAAGCTTTTTAGCTATGTCCATGGCGGCCCTTTGCTCTGGGGATACTATGTTCTTTATTCCAAGCTCGTTGAACAATGGGATGTATTCCGGCTCCTTGACTCTCGCCACCGTCTGTTTACCCTCCTTGTTTGCTAATAGCGCGAGAAAGAGGTTAACCTCATCGTTGCTTGTGACCGCTATTATAGCGTCATTGTCTTTGAATCCTGCCTTCTTCAGGACGTATAGTTTGCTTGCGTCGCCTTCCACAACCTTTGCCTTTATCTCCTGCTCTATCCTATGGCATTTGTTGCTGTTCATCTCGATGATAGTCAAATCGTGTTCCGGCAGATTCAAGGCTATGTGGCGTCCCATAGTCCCTCCACCTATGATTAATACCTTCATTTGAAACCTCCTTTTAGATTATGTGAATTTATTAGATTCGTTCACTTAATTAAAACAATTATGCCTTCTGTTGAATATGAATTCCAGGACCTGGTGGGTCTTTTAGGCCGTGATTTTAGCGTGCAGGAACTGGAAGGATGGATACCGATGATTGGCGTCGGCTTGGAGAGTATTGACGAGCGGAGGATAGTGTTGGAGGTTTTCCCAGACCGTCCTGACATGCTTAGCATCGAAGGATTTGCAAGGGCCTTGAAGGGTTTCCTGGGTGTTGAGAAAGGTTTCGTGGAATACCGTCTAGGGGATTCCGACGTTGTGTTGTACGTCGATAAGTCTGTCAAGAACGTCCGGCCGTTCTGTGCGGGGGCTGTTGTCCGGGATGTTGTTCTGGATGATTATTCAGTCAAGTCTCTGATGAGCATACAGGAGAAGCTTCACCTGACTCACGGTCGCAACAGGGTGAAGGTGGCTATAGGCGTCCATGATTTGGACCGGGTTGAGCCGCCATTCACTTATACGGCTGTTGACCCTGACTCCGTTAGTTTCGTGCCATTGGACATGACTGAGGAGCTTTCCCTTAGGGAGATCCTCCTAGAGCATCCCAAGGGCAGGGATTATGCGTGGACTCTTGATGGTGCCAGCAAATACCCGCTTTTTGTGGATAAGAAAGGCAGTGTCCTGTCGTTCCCTCCCATAATAAACGGCGAGCTAACCCGGCTTACTGAGGGTTCAAGAAACCTTTTTCTAGAGCTCACTGGAACCAGCCAGCTTGCCGTGGATCAAGCCCTCAACATACTGCTGTGTTCCATACTGGACCGTGGCGGAAAGGCGTATTCGATAGGCCTGGTTGAAAAGAAATAGGTTACCCCCCCCGCAGCTTGCTGAACTCCCCCATGAAAACGTCCGCTATCTCTGAGAACATTGGTATCAGATAAAACGGTATTATCATGCCAAACAACAGTCCTGTCGCAACCCTAAGTGTGTTGTTGCTCTCCCTGAGCCCTAGCAACTGGGTTGTGCCGTCCACCGCCAGTGGGAGTATGCATGCTATGAACCAGCATCTGGGGGGTATGCTCCTGTCGCCCAACTTCCTTACGAGCGGGTATGCTAGCGTTGAGAAAAGCAGTCCGAAATATACTCCAGTATCTCTAGCGCAAACAGCGAGCTTATTCCCAAACAGGTGGAAAGACCTTTCAGGCAGCTGATGGCACAGGCCTGAGAAAGAATTGTATACATACCCTCCGAGGAAGATGTGGCCTGAATACGTCAAGTATGGTGCGGCAACCAGTAGAACGCAAATGCCTGCTGCGACAGAGAGAAAAGCCGTGTAGACTGCCACGTCAGTATTCATTCTACGGGATTCTATTTCTTCCCGAAAACCATGACGCCAATCATGCCGCCTAAGGCGCCCATGATGATCCAGAAGCAGAATGTCAGGAAAGAGGTCACTATCATCAGGGGTATTCCGACCAGGCCGCCAACCAAAGTTGCTAGACCTGCTTGTTTCATGCTACTCTTCATGTTTGCTGCAGGCATGACTAAGCTAGCCCCTATACCGAATACTGTTTTTAAGGCAAATATTATCGCACCCACGATTGCCGAGGTAATCCCGCCGAAAGCCCCTGACATGGCGCCTATCAATACACCATCCCTGTTGTCGACCGGCTGTTTATTCGAGACTAGGAAAACACCAAGCATGCCTGAGAGTATCGGCCATAGGAAACACAGCAGGCAGTTGGCGCAGCCTATACACGGGATCATCCCTATTACAGTGCCCCCTATGCTGCCCACTAGGCCCAGCGCAATACCGCTTATCAATGAAGGTATCAAGACCTTGCTTGCGTTAACCATGTTATCTACTGTATAATGGATGTGAGTCAGGATATAAAAGCTTTCACATGGATTACTTTAAAAGAGACTAGATGAGGTTCAATAAAGTACAGACCCGGGCTTACGCGATTGCCAGTGACGTGATGCAGCAGGCTGTATATGACGTAAAGGCTGGCATACAGGCTAGGATTGGCGCGTCTGAGAACTTCCGTATAGAGGGTAAGTACGCTCCCGTCCTTAAGATGCGGGCGAGCCAGCACAAGGAGGTTGAGGGTCAAAAGATTCTGACTGGGGTAAGTAATACTCTTCATGTTGACTTGACCGACCTGTCGTTGTACTATCGGACCGCCCATAATGTTGAGGGTAAGTTCAAGAAATTCTTTGACAAGCAATATGTTGAATACACGTTTCTGAACAAGAGTAACATACTAGTCGAACTCTTGAAGCTCTCCCCCCCCGCGATGAAGATGCTGGGGTATCTGATAGAGTACGGTACAACGAAGTTCGACATGCTGGATATAAACCAGCAGGATGCTGCGAGGGAGATTGTCGGAAAGAAGATGGCTGTCGTCTTTTCCCCCACAGAGAACGAGTCTACCCTGAAGACACTTGTGCGGGAGATAACCGACTGGGATATCATCACCAAGATATACTACATCAAGCCGGTGATCACAGCACCCAAGTTTACCAGCAAGGGTTATGACATCTCCTCAGGGCTTCTTGAAGTCGACTACATCGAGGATTCATTCCATAAGATGCCGATACGGCACACTCCAGACAAGATAGCCATACTCCTGTCCCAGCTGTTCACATGCAAGCTTACTGTCGAGGAGATAGTATACATGCCTTTCCTCGAGTGCACTTACCTGATTGGCGGAGAAGACTATGTTGAAGTGAAATACCTCCCCTGCATAGAAAAGTCCAACACCCTATGGGAGTATCCCAACAAAAAGGCGGTTAAGACCCTGACTCTCGGCACTAAGGGCTATGGGTTGGATTCAATACCCGTAGAGTCTGAGGCCATTAACTTCTCCAATGTGGCCGGCATGAACAGGTTGAAAGAGCATATACGGGAGGCGATAATCTACCCGCTCACCCACCCGCACTTGTCCGAGGAATTCGGGAGGAAAGCGGGTGGTGGCGTGCTATTCTACGGGCCGCCGGGCTGCGGTAAAACATATATCGCCCGTGCTACGGTCGGCGAGTGCGGATACAACTTCTACAGTTTCAGCATACAGGACATCATGGGGGACAATCCTGAGGTGGCTGCGAGCAAACTCCACCAGGCCTTCCAGGAGGCGCGTGATGGGGTACCTTCCATACTCTTCTTCGACGAGCTGGATGCTCTCGGCCGAGCCAGGGGCAGTACGCAGGGTGCTGAACGCCTAGTAATCAACCAGTTCCTCGCTGAAATGGAGGGTGTTGATGCGTCGAACGAGAACATGCTTGTCATCGGTTCGACGAATGCTCCATGGGATATTGACCCTGCTTTACGCCGGGCCGGTAGGTTCACGCTTCAAGTGTTCGTGCCGCCACCAGACAATGAGGCGAGGGTGGGTTTGTTCAACATACACACTAAGGGCAGGCCTTTGTCTGAAGACGTGGACTTCGGGGAGTTAGCCCGTATCACTGAAGGATATTCTTCAGCAGACATCACTGCGATATGCGATGAGTCGTCTCAGATACCTTGGGGTGAGACGATTCACGGGGGTGCGAAACGCAAGATCACTCTCCGTGATTTCCGCATGGTCATAGACCAGAGGGAGTCCACAATAATACCCTGGTTGCGTGTGGCTGAAAAGCAGATTCGCGACAGCGGCGAGGAAGACGTGTATCCTGAACTCGCGGAATACGTTCTTAAAAGGGCTGGTGGGATAAATCAGTCCATAAAACCTTCACTTAACTTCTCTGACGTTGGCGGGCTATCAGACGTAAAAGAAGAAATCAAGGTCAAGGTAGTCTACCCCCTTAAGAATCCGGAACTGTCCAAAGAGTACGGCAGGGAGGTTGGCGGCGCAATACTCCTATACGGGCCGCCGGGCTGCGGTAAGACATATCTCGCCCGTGCCAGTGCTGGCGAATGCGAGTCCTCTTTCTTCAATGTGAAGATAACCGACTTGATGTCCCATGAGGAGGGTGTTACCGAGAAGCGGCTCCACTCAATCTTCGAGCGGGCGGCTAGAAACACCCCTTCGATAATATTCTTCGACGAGATTGATGCGGTGGCAAGCAAGAGGAGTGTGAGCCAGAAGGGTGCTGAGAGGAGGCTTGTGAATCAGCTGCTGACTGAGATGGATGGGTTCGAGAAGAGGAAGGGAGTCATGATACTGGGTGCGACTAACGCTCCTTGGGATATCGACCCTGCATTGAGGCGTGCTGGCAGGTTCAGCGACCAGATATACATCCCCTCCCCAGACATGGAGAGTAGGGTGGATATATTCAAACTGCACTCTAAGGGCAAACCAGTGTCAGATGAAATCGATTTCGTGATGCTTGCAGAGATGACGGCCGGCTTCTCATCTGCGGACATAAAAGTGATTTGCGACGAGGCGTCGGAGATACCCTGGAAGGAGTCAATGGAGTCTGGATTGAAAAGGCCTGTTGGCATGGATGATTTCGTGTCTGTCTTGTCCAACAGGAAGTCTTCGATAATACCCTGGTTCCTTCAGGCTCGGAGCCAGCTGATGGACAGCGGGGAGCGTGAGTTATACTCCAAATTGTGGGATGACATAAATAATTTCCTGAAAACGAATCAAGGCGGCGATGATGGGGGGCCAGTCGTCTCTGAACTAAGCATGCTTCTGGGGAAGAGGTCGGATTTAATGAGGATGATAAACAAGGCAAAGGAGAAGTATCATAAGCGCGAGCTGTCTGAGGAGATGTATCACGAGTTGATGACTGACTACCAGAAAAAAATCATAGAAGTGGAGACTAACCTGGAGAAAAAAGGCAAAAGGTGATTTTTGGCCCCTTTAGGAATCTCCGATTCATGTGGACGAAAAATAGGCGGCTTTGTTCAGTCGTAATAATTGATTCTACACTAGTCCTGTCGTCTCCTCGTATCTCATCATTATGTTCATGTTTTGGACTGCTTGGCCGCTAGCTCCTTTTATCAGGTTGTCTATCGCTGATGTTATCACCATTCTCTTTCCATCGGACTTGAATCCACCTATAGTGCATTTGTTGGTGTTTCGCACGCTAAGGACGTCTGTCTCGTCAACGACTTCCACAAATGGCTCAACCCCGTACTTCCTCATGTAGGCTTCGATGACTTCACCAGCGTCCGCGTCAGTCAGCGCGTGCACTGTTGTGTATATCCCCTGGTTCAGTGGGGCTATGTGTGGGGTGAAGAATACGTTTCGCCCGAGCTCCTGGATTATCTCTGGAGTATGCTGGTGGTCTGTCAGCCTATAAGCCTTCAGGTTCTCGTCAGACACGAACTTCATCATAGCATCCTCCTTCTTAACTCCTGCGCCTGAAACACCGCTCTTGCTGTCGATTATGATATCGTCCACCGTAAAGCCGTCGGCAAGCGGCTTGCAGGCTAGTATCGCTCCTGTGGGGTAGCAGCCTGGGTTAGCTACCAGGCGTGCGCCTCGGATATCCTTCCTATAATACTCTGGGAGCCCGTAGACGGCCTCCCGAATCAACTCGGGGCATGAGTGCTCTACCTTATAATGCTTTTCATACGCTTCCTCGTCTTTAAGGCGGAAGTCGGCGCTCAAGTCCACAATCCTAATGCCCTTCTCCAGGATGCCTTCCGCGTATTTCATCGCCTCAGTGTGGGGTACTGCGAGGAAAGCCAGGTCTGCGTCAAGGCCTTCCAACTCAAAGTTTGTGAACTTCAAGTCCACCACTCCTGAAAGGCTTTTATGAACCTCTGACACGTGCTTGCCTTTATGGCTTCGTGAAGTTGCGGCGAGAGACTCTACTTCCTGGTGTTGTGACAGTATCCTCAACAATTCTCTTCCCGTATATCCTGACGCTCCTACGATAATCGCCTTCATCTTTAATACACTTTTATCTCGTCTTCATTGTTTATAAGCTTTTCCGCGGTGGCAGCCGCGTTTCCAGCACCCTTACTGCCGAAGAATTTGAGCCCCCCTCTCGTGTGCTGCAGGAAGAACAGGTTGTAGCACCTGACGTAAACGCTCAAAGGCAGTGTTATTAACGTGATTATGTATGAAACCATCACCGTCACCATTATGACCACGATCATGAATGCCAGTGCCAGTGGTGTTGAAAGGGCCTGTAGTATCACGCCGCTGATTGCGAAGAAAAACATTATTATCATGAATGGTATGCTGATGAACAGCGTTATGATGGCCACCATAAAGCCAAGCCCGACCCTAGCCAGGATGTAGACTAGGAATTGCATGGCCTCGGCACGGGCTATACTGATTGACTGTGAGAAACCCTCTATTACCCCGCAGTTTCTCGCATACATTATGGGTACGACCAGGTCGTTCACCCACAGCATGAAGAGCATGAATGCGAAGATCATGGCGAATATCACCAGCACCATGATTATTATTGCTATGACGTCAGCCCCCCCCATGTTTCCGAATCCCTTGAACACGAGGCCGGTGATAAACAGTATGGTCAACAGTATGATGGTTGAAATCATGGCTACCTGCAGTACGAATAGTCTGAGGCCAAGCCACTTGTTATCCTTGAAGTATCTTATAACCTCTACCTTGCCTTCTGACAGGGATTGTATGAACGCGAAGCTGGCTACTGAAGACAGGTACATGAGGGCTATTACGAACGCTATTATCATCACTGCCAGCGTGATGATTATTGCAGGGTCTGGCATGTTCTGGAATCCGCCCCCTGAACCGTCAAAGTTGAATTGGGAGTTGCCGTTGCTCGCCATCCCAGCTATGAATGCTATCAGCGCCAGCTTAGCCCAGAAACCTATGTCAAATGGTTCGAACAGCAGCTTCCTAGTCCTGTCAAAGGACTCCCCCAGCGCGTCTATCGCATACCATTTATCAGCGTTCTTCATCTTATCTTATCGTACCTCTCAATGACTTGCGGCCATTTTGGGATGTTGGTCTGGCATCCCCATGCTTCCACTATGAATGAGGCGGCAGCATTCCCTATTGCGACTGACTGGTAGACGTCGTGTCCTTTTATCATTCCTGCAAGGAATCCTGCGTTGAATGCGTCGCCCGCTCCTGACGTGTCTACCACCTTGGTCTTGTAGGGGTTAACGTCTATTGACGTGTTTTTTGTGTGAACCCTACACCCCTTCTCACCCCGCGTCACTATGAATACCCTTGGTTTAACGCCCATCCTTACCTTGAAGCCCAGTTTATTCAAGTGCTCCAGCTCGTGGTGGTTTAACACAAGCACGTCAGACTCCCTTACGATGGCCTTGAACAGGCGCGGTATCCTGTCGAACTTGAACACACCATACCCTGGATTGTAGACTGTGAAACTGTCCTTATACATCTTAACGACCTTCCTCTGCATCTCAAGGTATGTCCTTGCCATGTACACTGCCTTTGTCTTACGGTTCAACCTTTTGCCAAATTCTTCCTCAGGATCCAGGTTGTCTAGCATCTCTGTGACGCCCTTGTAGAAGAAGCTTATCTGATTTCCGTTCTCCTTGAAGAACATGCTTTTTGTTGTGTCTCCGAAGACTCCCTTCAACAGCAGCTTGATGCCCATACCTTCCATATACTTCCTGTAGTCTTCCGCGTCAGTTCCGATAACGCTTACCAACCCCACTTCAAGCCCAAGGGTCCTGGCCACCACCGCGGTGTTGGCGCCCATTCCACCGTAGAATCTATGGCTTTTGGAGACGTCGCTAGCCTCATTAAGGGAGGGCAGTTTACCGACTTCATAGAAGTTGTCTATGGCAGTATCCCCAAAAACTAAAAGGTCAAGATTACTCATCCAACCACCAGTAATTTATTTACATCGTCGTTTAATTAAACGACTGATGAAGTTGGTCTTCAGTTTCGGCGGATCCGTCATCGCGCCAGATAAAGTGGATGCGGAATACGTCCAGAAACTATCCTCCTTCCTGGAAAAACTACTGGAAAACCATTCTATCGCCGTTGTTGTCGGAGGCGGCCAGCCGGCCCGCAGACGCATAGCTAAAGTAAGGGATTCCGGGGCTAGCGAGGCGGAATGCGATTATGAAGGTATCTTAGCCACCCGTGAAAACGCTGGGGTGCTACTTAAGGCCATGGGAGACAAGGCTTTTGGCATACCCGAGACCCTTAAGGGGGCTGCGGACTCCTTCAGCGGAGATAGGGTGTTGGTGATGGGTGGTACAGAGCCTGGGCATTCGACGGACGCGGTGGCGGCGCTGTTGGCGGAGTGGGTTAAGGCAGACATGTTCCTCAACGCGAGTAACGTTGACGCGGTCTACGACAAGAACCCGAAGCAGTTCAAAGACGCGAAGCCTCTTAAGACGATTACAATAACTGAGCTAACAAGACTGCTCGACAATGAGGGTGTTAATGCCGGAGAGTACCCGCTACTGGATCCAGTAGCCCTTAAGATAATCCGGAGGAGCAGTATAAGGACGATCATACTGGACGGCCGTGACCTGGATAACATAGGCATGTGCATTGAGGGTTCCGGGTTCTCTGGCACGACAGTCACCACTTGACGATGGAATACAAGCATGTGTGTTGTTTGACTGTTTTAATCTCTCTGCTATCACCCATCATTGTTGGCGCAGAAGTAAACTGCGTCCAGACTTCGGACGACCTGCTTAACAAGGCTCGGGCGTATTACGTGCAAGAGGATTATGCTCTCGCCAGGGAGTATGCGGTGAACGCCAGCCGAGCTTACGGGGAGTGTCCTTATGCGTCCGGTTCGGTTGAGGCTTCAAAGCTCTTGAGGGATATACGCGAGAAGATGAATGGGTCATCAGATTACTCTAATGCTTCTTTGGGTGGGGTAGGCCCTACCATAAGTCCAGCACGTAGAGCAAAGCATGAAGATGGTTCTAGCATGCTCATATACCCTATTTTCATAGCGTTGGCGTTCACCCTGATGCTGTTGTTCATGAAAAATAAAAAATAGTCTGGCCGACTTATTTCACGTAGTCCAGCCAGCCGTCATATTCCTTGTTCTTGCCTTTCACTATGTCAAAGAATTTGGCCTGCAGTTTCTTGGTTATCTGCCCTGGTTTCCCTATTTCTATGCCATCAACCTCCCGTATGGGAGTCACTTCCGCGGCGGTTCCTGTGAAGAACAGCTCGTCTGCCTGAAGTAGCATGCCCCTGTCTATGTCCGTCATGCAGACGGGTATGTCATTGTCTCCCGCTATCTGTATCAGACTATCCCTCGTTATGCCAGGCAGTATGCTGGCGTGTGATGGTGGGGTGAACAACATCCCGTTCTTAACAAGGAAGATGTTCTCTCCAGGGCCTTCGCTTATCATGCCCCTCTTATCCATCATAACAGCCTCGTCGTATCCTGCCTTCAAGGCCTCTACTTTGGCTAGTATGCTGTTTATGTACTGTCCCGTCGCCTTCGCGGCTGGCGGCATCACGTTGGAGCTTATCCTCTCTATGCTGCTTATCTTCACTCTTATACCCCTCTTCAATCCTTCCTCTCCTAGGTAGGTGCCCCACGGCCATGCGGCTATCGCGACGTCCACCACCGCGTTCAACGGGTTCAAGCCCATCTCACCATAGCCCCTGTATGCTATCGGCCGTATGTAGCATTCATCCAGTTTGTTGGCTTTTATGAGTTCCCTGCAGGCTTCCATGAGCTCGTCTATGGTGTACGGCAGCTCCATGTAGTAGATTTTACCTGAATTCTCCAGCCTCTCCATGTGCTCCCTATGCCTGAATATGGCGGGCCCTTTCACTGTCTTGTAGCAGCGTATCCCCTCGAAGACTCCTGAACCGTAGTGGAGGGCGTGCGTAAGCAAGTGGATTTTTGCATCATCCCAGCTTATCATGGACCCGTTCATCCAAATCTTGTCTGTCTTTGTTATCGGCATTTAAACCACCTTTAGGTTTAAGGATTAAGCATTAGGTATATAAATCAGTACATAGAGCGTTCTAGAACCACTTCCCTGCCATCCAGCACAAGTTTGACTCCTGCGTCTGGGACGACAGTCCCTATCCTCGTTATCCTCATTTCTCTCCCGTATTTCCCTATTATCCTGTCAGCTTCCTCCTCCCTGGCTACCGCGCATAATCCGACCCCCATGTTGAATGTCTTGTACATCTCTTCATCACTGATGTTACCAAGTTCCTGCATCTTCTTGAACACCATCTGGGGTTCAGGCATGTTGTCAAGAAGGAAGCCGTGTTTCGTTATCCTCGTCAGGTTGAGCATTCCCCCGCCGGTTATGTTGGCGAGGCCGAGTATCTTGAATTCGCTTAGAAGCGTTTTTACTTCCTTCACGTAGATTTTGGTGGGCACTAGCAGGTTCATCCACATGTTCCTTGGCAGTAGTTTTCTTGCTAGTGTGAGCCCGTTGCTGTGTATCCCACTGCTTGCAAAACCCAACACAGCGTCTCCTGGGCGTATTTTCTTCCCTGTTATCACAGCCTCCTTCTTCACGACGCCTATCGCAGTCCCAGCCAGGTCGAATCCACGGTTCTTCACACCTGTTATTATCTCCGGGAGGGATGCGGTCTCGCCCCCTATAATGCATATCTCCGCCTGTTTGGAACCCTCGTATATCCCTATGGATATCTCCTTCGCCATCTCCTCGTTGGTGTTTTGCATGGCCAGGTAGTCTACCATGCACACTGGTTCGGCGCCGATGCATATGAGGTCGTTGACGTTCATGGCAACGAGGTCTATGCCCACGGTATCGTATTTCTCCATCTCCTGGGCGACAAGCACCTTGCTGCCCACCCCGTCAGTGCATACTGCTAGCGCGAATTCTCCCATGTCTATGAGGTTGGCGAACAGCCCCAGGTCTTCCATAACGCACCCGATTTTGCCTTCCCTGAACTTGAATGTCTTGCAAACCCACCTGGAGATGGATTTTATGGCCCTGTCCTCTTTCCTGAAGTCTACACCCGCCTTCGCGTACGTGTCTGGCTTCTTATCATCTTCCTTCATGGGAGCTCACATAAACTATTTAATGCCTTCTATATATTCAACCATCTCGTTTAAATCGTCTGCAATGAAGTCTGGTGTTTCCAGTGAAAGCTTTTTCCTGTTATGCAGGCCCCATGAGACTGCTATCGAGTGCATCCCAGCTTTTTTCGCAGCCTGCACGTCCTCTATCATGTCCCCGACGTAGGCGCATTCCACTGGATCTAAACCTAGTTTCTCCATGGCGTAGACGAGAGGGTCAGGCTCTGGCTTCCCGTTGCCCGCCTCCCCGCCGGCCACGGTGATGTCCATGAATCTTTTCACTCCAAGCCGCTTCATCTCCGCATTCAATGCCTTCCGCGGGCCTGAGGTTATTATCCCTAGTGAGTGTTTCTCCTTTAGTTTTTCGAGTGTCTCTATCACGCCTTCATGGAGCCTTAGTTTTTCCTTTAGCGTCTTCATGTTCTCCCTCCATTTTTCTATTAGAAATTCCTCATCGTCCTTCAGCCCCATCTCCTCCAGCATGTCCCTCCACTCTATCCTGAAGTTGTTCCTGTATTCCTCTCTGGTCCAGGTCCTCACACCCCTTTCTCTCATGACTTCGGTGTATGTGGTTACCATGAAGTCGAATATGTCGTAGAGCGTCCCGTCCCAGTCGAATAAGACTGCTTTAACCAACTTTCAACCCGTAAAAACTGATGGCATTCCTGGAGGTTGTTTCAATGACGTCCTCCAGTACTAGTTGCTTTGAAAGACTAAGTAATACGGCGGACTCCTTTATATTCACTGGATTGTTTCTTGCCCCCGGTTTAGGGGCTAGAAAGGGGGCGTCAGACTCTAAAACGATGGAGTCAAGGGGTATGGCTTCAGCAAGCTTTTTTTTGGGTTTGGAGTATGCTATGCTTGTGGGTATTGATATGAGGCATCCTAGTTCAACAGCCTCCAATGCCTGCTCCACACTCCCTGAGAAGCAGTGTAGCAGGGGTTTAATCCCGTATTCGGCAATGATTTCTATCACTCTTTCCTCCGCATCCCTCGAGTGTATCACCAATGGTTTTCTGATTTTCGTGCTTAACTCTATGAATCCCCTGAACCGTTCTTCCATAACATCCTGTTTTTCACCGTCTTTCACCCAGTAATAGTCTAACCCGACCTCGCCGACACCCACAATCCTGTCTTCATGCTCTCTTATCAGTCCTTTTGTCTTCTCAAAGTCTTCCTTGTCCAGGTTGCTGGGGCTCATGCCTATGGTGCAGTATACGTTATCATGCTTTTCAGCGAGCGTAAGCCCGAGAAGATTGCATGGATCCACCGTGGAATTAACGATTAGCACGTTGTTTTCAGCGCACTCTTTTATAATATTGTCCCTGTCCTTGTCGTAATCCCTGTAGTCTATATGGCAGTGCACGTCAACAAGCATTTCCCACACCTACTCCATGATCCATTCAACCAGTGGGAACTGGCTGAACAAGTACCAGCTTCCAGTGTCCAGGCTCATTATAGTAAGGTATAATGAAGCGTATGTTAATACCATCAGCAATCCCCATGCCACCTGTTTTTTCCTCATGGTAATCGCGAACGGAACACTTAGCAACGGGATTATGCCTGTCGCAAGCCGGTCGCTCCAACACCATATCCCCAGCGGGTTGCCCCTCATGCTGTATGTCAGTAGCATGAGCATGCTTGTCGCCGCTATTACCCTGATGTCATGCGAATCCCTCTCACGTATCAGTCCAACGATAGAAGCTAATATCACCGGCTGGGTGAGGCACAACAGTATCATCCTGACGGTGAACGCCTTAACCAAGTTGTTGCCCCACGCTGACAGCCCAACCTGGTCTTTGAACTCCACACCCCCACCATTGTTTATCACGAACTGGCTTGAATAGCTCGTCGACAATGGGCTGCCGAATGCTACAGTATTGTATGCCATGAACAAGAGCAATCCCGGAATCATGGAGGCGGCAAACATTACAGCCCCTAGACGCCTCCCCCTAACACACAATACCGAGAAGTAGGCTAATGCGACCAGGAGGAGCGTCGGCCTTACGAGGGGTGTGAGTCCTGCTATCGCTCCTGAAGCGATTATGTTTCGCTGCCCCCCTTTCTTGGACCATAGGGTCAGGTGGTAGAAGGATGCTATCACGAGGAGGCTGTTTAGCGTGTCTGGATAGTATGCTTGAGAGTATGTGAATATTGTGGTGCAGAAGCCGAATATCAATGCGGTCTTAGCCGCGGTATCCTCATCCACGAAGAGCCTGCATGTCTTGTACATGAAGTATATGGTAGCAAGCCCGATTATCACGTTCATCAGGTATGCCGCTGGCATCCCCCCGATTATGTAGAATGGCAATGCGATAAGCGAGAATCCGGGCGAGAAGGCTATGTATATCCTACCGTCCCGTCCCATGCTGTATCCGCCCGTGTTGACGTACCATCCACCCACTTCAGAGACGTTCTCGTATACGCTTAAACGTCCTTTTTCAGCTATCGCGCGCGTCAGGTGAACGTAGTATATCCCGTCGCCGAACACGTTATCCGGCAATCCGATTGTGCTGGATGACCGCTTGTGCGTGCTGCCCTGCGGCGTTATCAGCATTAGCGTAATATACAGCACTGAGGCTACTATCATGAAATGCCCTTTAATTTCCATCTTGTCTGATGTCTTTAAGGCTTATCTTACCCTCATACAGTGCTTTCCCAAGGACTACGCCCCATGCTCCGAGACCCCTAACAACTTCTATGTCTGTTTCTCCCGAGACACCCCCAGATATGATGACCGGCTTGTCTGTCGCATTCAGAACTTCCTTGATGGCATCCACATTAATCCCCCCCATCCTACCTTCAACGTCAACGTTGGTGTACAGGAACCCCCATGCGTATTCCTCACAAGACTTCATGAGGTCAGTGGCTTTGAACATGGATTTCTCTGTCCATCCTTTTGTTGAGACAAAACCATCCTTGCTGTCAACAGCGACTATAACCTTGTCTTCACCGTACCTCTCGCTCAAATGCCTTAGAATGCTGAAGCCGCTCGTATAGTCGTTCAACGCGAGCGTGCCGAGTATCACCCTGTCTTCAGGCCCTAGTTCATCAAGCATCTGTTCCGCCCGTTCAACGCTTCTTATGCCCCCTCCCACTTCAATGGGGAGTCCAGTAGCCTTCTTAACGTTAAGTATGGTCTTCATGTTCTCCCCCCTTCCTAACGCGGCATCCAAGTCTATAACATGCAGCATCTCCGCCCCAAGCTTCTTCCATATCCTGCCTTTCTCAACCGGGTCTCCATAGTCCACCATAGTCTCCGGTCTTCCCCCGACCAGCTGCACGCACCGTTTGCCCATTATGTCTATTGCCGGTATTATCCTGAAGTCCATACTTATTCTCTATTTAGCGGACCTGGTTAAAACTCTTTTTTTATTACGCAATACCATATTCAACACTTCATAAGATGGAAGACAAACCAATGAGCGATGAATTCTGGGGGGATATACAGGAATTCTCAAAGAGGGTCGTGGCGCAAGACGATTATTTTGTGGTAGGGCACCATGACGCGGACGGCATAAGCTCATGCGCGATAACAGTCAGCCTTCTCCGGTCACTTGGTAAGGACGTGGCGTTCAAGTGCATCAAACAGTTGGACAGCACTACCGTAAAGCACATAGAGCCTCATAAGGAGAAGTGCATCGTATTCACGGACTTCGGCAGCGGCCACCTTTCCCTGATTGAAGAGCATGGTATAGAAGACTGTTACATAATAGACCATCATCCGCCTGAGAGGGAGGATGAACGTCAGATTAACCCCCACTTCTATGGATATGACGGCGGTATAGACGTCAGCGGTGCTGGAATGGCCTATCTTGTGTCTCGCGCGCTAGGAAAGACTGATACCGCGCACATCGCGGTTGTCGGGGCTGTCGGCGACATGCAGGATAGTCGTGGACGGCTTTTCTCACTGAACCGTCTGATACTCGATGACGCGGTGGGTCAGGGACTGCTTCACGTGGAGCATGACATCCGCCTATTCGGGCGTCAGAGCAGGACTATAGCCCAGATGCTGGCCTATTCTTCAGAGCCTGTTCTCCCAGGTTTGTCTGGTAATCCTCAAGCATCCGCCCAGTTCCTACAGTCTAAGGGGATTGAAGTCAAGAATCCGGACGGCTCCTGGAGGAGTTATGTGGAGCTCGGCCCTGAAGAGCGTGAGAAGCTGCTGGAGTCGCTCTACATACATCTGCTGGAGTCAAACACGCCAGAGTTCATAATACAGGGCATGGTGGGGGAAGTGTATACTCTTGTGAAGGAGGAGTTCAAGAGCGAGCTCAGGGACGCTAAGGAGTTCGCTACCGTCTTGAATGCTTGCGGGAGGCAGGAGCAGCCGGAGCTTGGCGTTGAAGTCTGCTTGGGCGATAGGGGCGTCAAATGGTCGAAGGCGCAGGGTATGCTTGAGAAGCATCGTTCAATGCTGCGGAAGGGCATCGAGTTCCTGAAGGATAATGGCGTCACTGAGCTGGATAATCTCTACTACTTCAATGCTGGGGACGCCATAAAGGAGAGCCTGGTCGGGGTTGTTGCCGGCATGGCGTACGGGGCAGGGGTCTCTGGGATGACCGCGGACAAGCCCATACTCGGCTTTGCCGTGGACCGTGATGACGGCACCAGGCTGAAGGTGTCTGCCAGGGCGAACTGGGGGCTTGTGCGCAGGGGCATACACTTGGGGAAGGCCATGCGGGACTGTAGCAAGGAGTTTGACGGTGAAGGAGGGGGTCACGACATAGCCGCAGGGGCCCGTATACCTGGGGAAAAGCTGGTTGAATTCCTGGATTCCGTCAATAAGGCCTTTGGAGGGCAGGTATCCTAGAAACAAGCGTATTTATATAAGGTATTCCTTATATTATCCTACGCTTTTATTCTGGATGGGTTGGATTATTTCTGGCCCATACCGGGTTTTAAGACTATTTTCAACTAGAATGGCTCGAATACATGCTCGAAAGAAGGGCAAGTCAGGTTCCAGCAACCCGAATAGGGATAAGCCTCCAGAGTGGGTTTCATACAGTAGCGAGGAGGTTAAGGAGATAATAGTCAAGCTGGCTAAGGACGATAAGACTCCGAGCGAGATAGGATTGATTCTCCGAGACCAGTACGGGATACCAGACGTTCAACTATTAACTGGGGTGAAGCTGACCAAGATACTTAAGGATAATGGTTTGTGCCATGATCTTCCTGAGGACTTGAGGAATCTTATAAAGAGGGCGTTGAAGGTTCGTGATCACATTGAAAAGCATGGTAAGGACCTTCACAACAAGCGGGGTCTTTATCTCATCGAGTCTAAGATACGGAGACTCTCAAAGTATTACCTTAAGGAGGGCGTCCTGCCTAAGGATTGGCGGTACGATCCTGAGAAAGCTAAGCTATGGGTGTAGGAGTTGAGGATTAACGCAGTTTTGTCGACGGAGTCGAAGGACGCTGGTGCTGTGGCTGACGCAGTCAAAGTGGATAACGTGCCTATGGACGGCCTACTGGTGAGCTCGTCTGCCTGCGGAAGCCTTGTTGAGACGAGAATACAGTGCGCTAGTGTCGAGACGCTCCTTGGCACACTCGATGATTTGTTAAGGTGCCAGATGGCATCGGAAGAGTTAATGTAAAATGGCTAAGACTGTTTCATCATGGAAGAGCAAGAAGAGGTACACAATACTGGCTCCAGATAATTTCGAGGGTAAGGAGTTGGGTGAGACGATATCGTCTAAGCCTGAGAGCATGATCGGCCGTACTGTGGACACTTCCCTTGGCAGTATTGTGGGCGACAGGGGTAAGCAGTATCTGAAGCTGGTTTTCCAGATAAGCGAGGTCAAGGGGGACACGGTTTTAACCAAGTTCAAGAAGTTCTTCATACCAACCGGATACCTAAGGTCTAAGGTCCGTAAGGGCACGTCCAAGCTTGACTATATAAAGGAACTCAAGTTCAAGGAGGGTAAGGCGAGGTTCAAGCTGATGATACTAACGCGGAGTGGTATAAGCGACGACCAGAAGACTGCTTTATACCGTGAGATAGACGGCGTCCTGGAGGCTCATCAGTCAGACAAGCTCGATCACGCCGTCCAGCTGACACTCTTCGGCAAGATGGGCACTGAAGTATACAAGAGATGCAAGTCCATAATGCCGATAACGCGTGTGGAGATATACGAGATATCCTCAAAGTGATCATGTTTTTGTCACACTGCATTCGTTGACATCAACTATCACAGTCTTATCCCTTAGGAACTTCAATTCCGGCGTTTTCTTGATTATCTCCTCAACCTTGTCTGGCCTGCATTTGGAGTTCGATGATAGGATGAGCACGCTGAGGCTCGGCCTCAATTGTATGAGCCTGAAAAAATGCTTGTATATGTCATCCAGCAGTCCGAACTCTATGCAAAAGACTATGTTAGGCTCTATCCACACTAAGTCTATGTTCCCGTAGTTCACGGTGTTGTTTATCACGCTGGAGTTTTCTGCGGTAGTGAATCCCTGGCTTTCGCCGATTGTCCTATAGTACTCTATTATCGCTTGCTTGTACTGTTTCCCTGATTTCTTTGCGTGTTCGTTCAACTCCCGTATGTTTGAAATCAATCCTATCATCTGAATCCCATTGAATGTTTTATGGCCTCATGTATCTCCTCTATCACGTCTGTCGCAGTCATCGACACGCCCAGCCTCTCGAACGCTATGTCTCCGGCGAGCCCTGTTATGAAGGCCCCCGCGCAGGATGATGTCATAGCGTCCTTGTTTTGGGCTAATAGGCCTCCTATAACCCCCGCAAGCACGTCTCCAGTGCCGCCTACAGTCATCTTAGGGTTGCCGGTGTTGTTGAGCCTCAGTTCTCTACCATTGCTTATCACGTCCACAGCCCCTTTTTGGACTATCACAGCCCCCGTCTCCTCCGCGTGTTTAACCACCAACTCAACCCTCTTCTCCTCATCGTACTCCCCAAACAACCTCTCGAATTCCTTTGCGTGTGGTGTTAGAATCATGTTCCCCCTGACCCATCCCCTCTTCATCACGCTTATCGCGTCAGCATCAACTACTACTGGTTTTTCAACCGACTCCAGCAGCTTCTCCAACGCCCTGACGGAGGGTTTCTCCCTTGACATCCCGTTGCCGACCACGATGGCGTCATACTTCAGCCCAAGAACGTCTTCAACATCCCCCTCCATGATGTAATCAGTAGACTCGAGCGGTTTCACTATGAGGTTTGGGTCGAAAGGCATCTTGTCTGCGACATACTGGGGCACGCACACGGTAACCAAGTCAACTCCTGTCTTGAAGGCGGATTGCGCCACCAGTGTGGGCGCGCCAACGTAGTCCCTGCTGCCACCCAAGACTATGAGCCTGCCGTAGTCTCCTTTATGTGATACCTCCCTCCTCTCTGGCAGTGCAAGGTAGACATCTCCAGGACCGCAATATAGCCGCGCGTTTTCAGGCACTCCTATGTCCACGACAACTGCGCCCGGCACCTTAGCCTCATGGAATGATACTACCGCATCTGCCTCGACTTTCCCGGCGCTCGGAGCGTCCACAGAGAGTTTTTCCACATCCTCCTCATTTATCCTCTCTATTATCCCCCTCATTGGCTCCCGTAGTTCGCCTTTGAATCCTGTGCCTGTTAGTGCGTCTATTATCAAGTCAAATCCCTTTAACTCTCCGATATCCTCACCAGACCGTATTCTTATCACTTCAACTTCCTTAGGAATCCTGTCAAGGTTCTTCTCGTTCAACACAGTCTTCCTACCCTCAACGTAATAGACTACTACTCTAACACCCTTCTCGCTCAGCAGTCTTGCCGCTACTAGTCCGTCACCCCCGTTGTTGCCTGGACCGCAGAACACGGCTATCCTCATGAATCCGCTGCATTCTCCTGCTACTGCTCGTCCAGCGTTCTCCATAAGCTCTTCTGTGGAGACGCCCCACCATCCGGCGTTCATCTCCAGGGCAGTGTAGTCCATATTATGATAATGAATTTAGCTCGTTAAATCCCGCGGGAGAGCGGTAGTGTGCAGCACCTGAACGAGCCTCCAGTCTTATTGACTTCATTGAATTCCAGTTCAATGACATCATAACCCCTACTCCTCAGCTTACTGTTGGTGCTAACGCACGTCTTGCGCGATATCACAGTGTCCTCCGAGATTGAGAGCGTGTTTGTGGCAAGCATAGCGGCCTCTTCTCCACCCACCCTTATCTTCCTGAATCTCTCAAGCATCTTACCTGGCTTGTTTTTGAATCCTCCGGAATAGACGAGTGCTCTGCCCCCTCCGAGTATGTTGAACACGCAGTCCAAGTGCAGTGCATTATGTCTGGCCTGCCATACCTTATACTCCCCCCCGAATCTGCTCTTAATGAACTCGTATCCCGCCTTGTTAGTCCTCTGTCCGACGCCCACATATATGTCATGTCCATCCACCAGTATGTCCCCCCCTTCGATTACGGCGTTGCTAGGGGCCTTAATAACCCTCCCGTCAAAGTGCTTCACGTACTTTAGTATGCCCTTCTCCTCCCTCTCCCTTATCCTGTATGCCATGTGGGATATCACAAATGTGTCTCCTATCACAAAGCCCAGGTCTCTTGGCGTCAGCTGGTCTATAGTCCCCCTAAGGGGTTTCGGGTAGTGGACTTTTACCCCGTGTTCCCTCAGCACCCTAGCCAGCGCATGCACTTCATCAGTCAGCAGACCCCTTTTAGGCGCTTCCCTCCCGTTAAAATAATACTCTTCGGTGTCGTTTATCGGCGTTAGCCTTCCAGTCTGGTTGAATGTGTTAGGCAGCCCAATTATCGCATCCCGGAGAGTACCGTATTCTGTTTTAACGTCTAAGCGTATCTTCATCCCTACTTATTCATTCTCCCGGGTTTTTATTAATCCCCTACTCAATCTTTATACCTGGTGGTGGAATGGAGTCTGACATATCAATAGCAGGTGGCGTGAAGCTCAAGCCCATAGACGAGATAGCGTCAAAGCTGGGTCTGTCAGATAAAGACATAATGCATTACGGCAGGTATAAGGCCAAGGTGAGCGTCAAGATACTCGGTAAGCTGAATGACAATCCTGACGGTAAACTAGTCTTGGTCACGTCAATGACCCCGACTCGCGCTGGCGAGGGGAAGTCCACCACGACAATCGGCCTGACACAGGCTTTGAACAAGATTGGCAGGAAGGCTACGCTTTGCATACGAGAACCTTCGTTGGGCCCTTGCATGGGGGTTAAGGGAGGGGCTACGGGCGGCGGATACAGTCAAGTGTTGCCTATGGAAGACATAAACCTCCACTTCACTGGGGACATTCCCGCAGTGAGCGCAGCCCACAACATGCTTTCCGCGGTATTGGACAATCACATATACCACGGCAACGAGTTGGCGATAAACCCCAACATGGTGTTGTGGCGGAGGGTGGTTGACATGAATGACAGGGCGCTGCGCCGGATATTCATAGGCATAGGCGACACCACCGCTATCGCTCGGGAAGACGGCTTTGACATATCAGCAAGTAGTGAAGTCATGGCCATACTATGCCTGGCTGAAAGCTACCACGATCTTAAGGAGCGTTTAGGCAGGATTATTGTGGCATACACCATCTTCGGGAAGCCCATCACCGTAAAACAGTTGAAGGTTGAGGGTGCGATGGCTGCGCTATTGAAGCACGCGTTCAACCCCAACCTGGTCCAGACCCTAGAGGGGGTTCCAGCGTTCATACACGGCGGACCGTTCGCCAACATAGCGCACGGCTGCAGCAGCGTCGTCTCCGCTAAGATAGCTTTAAAGCTGGCCGACATAGTCGTGACTGAGGCGGGATTCGGTTCGGACCTTGGGGCTGAGAAGTTCTTCAACATATTCTGCAGGTCGTCTGGCCTGAAGCCCAGTGCAATAGTCCTAGTCGCGACAGTGCGTGCTTTGAAGCATCACGGCGGCGTCACGGAATACGACAAGCCGGACGTTAAAGCAGTAGAGCGCGGTTGGCCTAACCTGGAGAAGCACATAGAGAATGTCGGCAAGTATGGCGTCCCATTTGTCGTGGCATTGAATCGTTTCAAGTCTGATTCTGAAGACGAGGTCGGTTTTGTCTTGGAGAAGTGCGGTGAGCTTGGGGTTCCTGTCGCATTGTCTGACGTCCACACCCGCGGTGGTGATGGAGGGATAGAGCTGGCTGAGAAGGTTGTGGGGGCTCTGGAGTCTGAAGGCAGTTTCAAGTTCCTATATGGCGACGATTCGACCGTCAAGGAGAAGATAGGACGGATTTGCGTTGAAATGTATGGCGCTGATGGAGTGGACTACACAGAGTCCGCGGAGCATGACATAAAGCATCTTGAGGAACTTGGCTTCAGGAACTTCCCGATATGCATGAGCAAGACTCAGAAGTCGTTTTCAGATGACGGCAGCCTTCTGGGAAGGCCCAAGGGTTTTAAGATAACAGTCAAGAAGGTTACTGCGTCAGCGGGCGCTGGATTCCTAGTGGCTATGGCAGGGAAAATCATCGCAATGCCTGGCTTGCCCAAGAAGCCCGCTGCCGAGGCGATTGACATAGATGATGAAGGTAAGGTATCCGGCTTGTTCTAGTATCTCCTAGTCATCTCTATTACTCTGCTATTGCTCAGGCCTTCCGGGAAATCCTGGTGCCAGAGAATGTCCCCCCTCACGGAGTAGAGTGGCAGGGTTTTCCTTCCTTCATCATGCCTCTTCTTCATCTCCTGTGGCATCCACCATCCGCTTTCGATGCCTGCTACCACTCCGACTACTGCTTCGCTTAAAACTGCTTTTTTGTCCAGTATGGCGGAGTCAGGCAGCACAATCCCACTTCCCTCCAGCATCCTCATCCCCTGGGGGGTTCCGTGCAACACGTCTAGTATGTGTTTTTGCGGGAAACTAGAGTCTGCCGCGCTTCCAGTGAACGTGAAAGAATCTATGTTCCCCTCAACATATGCCGGGTCAATTATGTACGCCAGCCCGAATTCAGAGTCTCCCATGGCAGTCGATCCTTTGAAGCCCCCATCGCCTATCACAGCCAGGCTAATGGGTGACTCCTCCCCCGCGGGGAATATGTCTTTGTGGCTTCTACCTGGCCGTACTGTGAAAGGGCTTTCAGCTATGAAGTCAGCGTCCATCATCTTGTGGAACAATTCCTTCGCGAACTCGAACCCCCTGCTCCCGTCATTCGCGCAGTGAGGCCCCAGGCTTATGCTCGCGACTATGGTTCCTGGCCTGTTTATGTCTATGAGCCCGCTCTGACGCTTGAACAGGCCGTACCTCATCGGCTCCCCGTGTTCCACAGAGTCCATGGACTGGGATTCTGAGACGTAGGATTCTCTCGGCCTGTTGGCGTTGTCACTGAGACGGATTTTTATATTCGCCATGGTTTAGGTTAATTAACGACAGTATTTAGTTATATACCATCATATTGGGGTGTTCTTCCGTGGATTATGCTGGTGCAGTGGACTATCTGAATTCGTTCAAGTCACAGGGTATCAAGCCTCGCATAGAGCATACTAAGCTTATTCTGGACGAGTTGGGGTTCGATTATGAAGGTGTCGTAGTGCATGTGGCAGGCACCAACGGGAAGGGTAGTGTGTCCGCGATGATGGAGCGGGTCTTAAGGGGTCAGGACATGAACACTGGACTCTATGTTTCCCCCGAGCTAATGGATTTCACTGACCGTGTCTTCGTGTCAGGCAGGCCGATAGGCCGGAAGAGGCTTGCCGCATTAACGTCCGAGGTCGTGGATTTTGTCGATGGTATGAAGTATTCTTCCGGCTCCCCCACGTTCTTTGAAATCACGACTGCGGTCTGTCTTAAGCATCTTGAGGAGTCTGGCGTCGAAGTGATGGTCCTCGAGGTTGGTATGGGGGGCAGGCTCGACTCGACTAACGCGGTTCCTGGGAGTCTTTCCGTCGTCACGAACGTTGACTTCGATCACATGGAGTATCTGGGGCAGGCTTTATCTGACATCGCAAGGGAGAAGTCAGGGATACTATCTGATAACACATGTCTAGTCACTGCTGAATCAAAGCAGGAGCCGCTGGATGTTCTCAAGGCTGTTTGCGCTGAAAAGAATTCCCGTCTTGTGAGGGTTGGTGTTGACGTTAAATACAAGGACCTTGGTATAGTAGACTACGCGCAGAATGCGCTCGTCGACGCCCGCAATTCATACAACCTAACGCTAAAGCTTTTGGGCGGCCACCAGGTGGTCAATGCGGCGACAGCTATAGCGGCCTTGGAAGAATTGGATTCGTCTGGGATTGAGGTTAACGTCGACGACACTGAAGTCGGTTTAAGCAAGGTTGTGTGGCCTGGCCGCATGGAGGTGGTGCGGAAGAGGCCGTTGACTGTTCTTGACGGAGCTCATAATCCCTCAGGATTCGACTCGCTGCTAAAGACGATGGAGTCGTTTGAATACGACCGGCTTTTCACTGTGTTGGGGTTCACCAGGACTAAGGACTACATGGATATGATACCCCGGATAGCGGGCATGTCTGAGATGGTGTTGGCTGTGGAGTCTGGTTATGCGGGGGCTTTGGATGCTGGTGTTATTTCAAGAGAGGCGGGTAAGTATACTAACTCAAAGGCTTTCCCCTCCGTTAAGAGTGCTTTGGTTGAGGCTTTAAGGCTTGCCGGCAGGGGTGATATGGTGCTGGTGGCGGGGAGTATCTACCTGGTTGGGGAGGCCAGGCGGTTTTGGTTCAGGGAGTGTGTTTTATGAGGGTAAGGTTCGGAGACAAGACGCGTTTGATGGGTGTGCTCAATGTCACCCCCGACTCGTTCAGTGATGGTGGAGAACATTATGATTCTGCTAAGGCTTTCAGCCACGCGCGCAAGATGATCGGTGAGGGTGCTGACATAATAGATGTTGGTGGTGAGAGCACGCGTCCTGGCGCGAAATCATTGAGTCTTAAGGAAGAGTTGGGCCGCGTCCTCCCTGCCATCAAGGAGATTACCGGTGAATACGATATTCCCGTGTCGATAGACTCATACAAGCCTGATGTCGTCAAGGCCGCATTGAATGCTGGCGCCAGCATGGTCAACGACGTCAACGGCCTGCGGACTCCTGGAATGGCCGAACTCGTAGCAGGGCATGGCGTCCCCGTATGCATCATGCACATGCAGGGTTCCCCAAGCAGCATGCAGGATAATCCAGAGTACGATGACGTCGTCTGCGAAATAAAGGCCTTCTTGGGGAAGCAGGCCGGGTATGCGGAATCCAAGGGCGTTGATGCGAAAAACATCCTAGTTGACCCTGGCATAGGGTTCGGCAAGACCGTCGAACACAACCTCGAGATACTCCGACGCATCGACGAGTTCAAGGACCTCGGTTACCCGCTGGTGGTTGGCCATTCCCGCAAGTCTTTCATAGGCAAGACCCTGGATCTTCCTGTGGGCGAGCGGGTGAACGCTACTGTCGCGGTTACCGCGTATCTTGTCTCCCATGGCGTGGAATTGGTCCGCGTCCATGACGTGAGGGAGAATCGCGAGGCTCTGGACCTGATTGGGCGGATAGTGATGCGTTAGGCGATGAATTCATCAGACTCGTCTATGTACTCCCTCCTCTCGTACCTCCTAAGGCCCTTGCGCACCAGCCTCCTCTTTGGATGACATGCTATCCCCACCAGGATGGGTGCTAGAAAGCTTGTCACTATGGACAACACTATCACACTGCCTAGTAAGACTTCGTCTATCACATGGTATGTGAAGGCTGCGAATGCCGTTACGATTGTGGTGGAGAGTTGTGGTATGCTCGAGACCCCCATCACGATGCTATCCTTCGCATCGAATCCGGTCATAAAACCCGCTAAGACGCCGCTCAGCACCTTGCTGGCTAAGAGGCCTGAGACGATGGCGAATGTCACCAGGAAATGGCTTTTAGAATCTAATATTGCGTTGATGTTGGTCTGCATTCCTATTACAAGGAAGAATACTGGGATGAAGAGGCCGTATCCTATGGTATGTATCTTGTGGAATACCTGCCGGTGTTTTATTATGTCTGAGAGTATGAGGCCAAGGAAGAAGCCTGCTATTATCGCGTGGAATCCTAGTGCTTCGAATAGTATGGATGTGACTACGAGTATCATCACTACAAAGCGGAGTTCCCTCTCGAACACGTCATCTTCTCCGGTGCACGTCGGGCAGAGGCTGAGGTAGTACTTCTCTATTCTGGGTAGTATTCTTATCATGACGTATAACAGCAGTACTACCAGTGTTATGAATATGGGGAGCGGCAGGTAGCTTTTAGGGCTTATCTTCTGGAGTACTAGCGTGAGCAGGAGGAGGCTTCCAACGTCTTCAAACACCACTGCCGCTAGTATCGTCTTCCCCAAATCCTTTGAGATCAGTCCGACTTCCTTTAGCGTCGGTATTATGATGCCCACTGAAGAGGATATGAATAGTATGCCAATCACCAGCGACTGGTAGAAGCCATAACCCAGGTATTGTGTTATCGCGTATCCGATTATGAACGGCATTATGCCATTCAGCATGGAGACTGTTACTATCTTCGTCTTGATCTTCTTGAGGCTGCTGAGCCACACGTCAAGTCCTGCGGTGAACATGAGGAATACCGCCCCTATCTCCCCGAGGAATCTCAGCGTGTCGTCGACTTCGATGATTCCCATGCCCCGCGGGCCTATTATTATGCCTGCCACCATGAGCGCGGTCACGTATGGTATGTGGAATCTCCGGGTTATCTCCGGGAGCAGGAAGCTTGACCCCATTATTATGAAAAACAAGATCCAAGAGTCCATTTCACCCTCATAAGCTTAGATACATCATTTTTTTCCATAGAATATTAATCAATAACATGGTTGTGAAGATTGGTGTCCTTGCTTCTGGTCGTGGGAGCAATTTCCAGGCGTTGATAGACGCTGTTGAGTCCAGCCACGTTCGTGATGCCAGCATAGTAGTCCTCATAGTGGACAAGAAAGATGCTTACGCCCAGGAGAGGGCTAGAAAACACGGCATAGACTCGGTATTCATAGACCCCTCCAGCCATGCTTCTCGTGATGATTTCGACAGGGAGATTGTCCGGGAGTTAAGGGAGCGTGGCGTGGAGTTGGTGCTGTTGGCTGGCTACATGCGGATAGTATCCTCCTATTTTGTCCGCGAGTTCAAGAACCGTGTCATAAACATACATCCCGCCCTACTACCGTCATTTCCAGGACTGCACGGCCAGAGGGATGCCCTTGAATACGGGGTGAAGGTTACCGGATGCACAGTCCATTTCGTCGACGATGAAGTAGACCATGGCCCAATAATAATCCAGAAGGTTGTTGAAGTCCGTGAAGGCGATGATGAGGCATCCCTGGCCGCCCGCATACTAGAGCAGGAGCATAAGGCCTATCCTGAGGCCGTGAAGTTGTTTGTCGAGGGTAAGCTCCGGATTGATGGCCGGCGCGTGCGCGTTTTAAAGTAGTGTCTTGTATGCCAGGGTCAGTGCGGCTGGTATTGATATGTTGTCGTTGGCGTGCGGTATTAACTCCACCACACCCCCTATCACTGCGAAAACGATCGCTGTCTTAGGGTCGACGTATGCTAGTGCAGCGATAAAGCTTGAAATCACGAAGGCCGCGAATCCCTCAAGACTCTTGCCTCCTATCCTCACCCTACCGTAGAGTCTTCCTATTATTGTGGATAGTGCGTCCCCCACACTCAATACTATTATCGCCGCGCAGGCAGGTTCTGTAGGCAGCAGAGCCAGGGGTATAAGCATCCCGAACCCGAAGTATATCGCCCCCCTGTAGGGTAGTGTCCTCACGTCTTCTTCACGCTCGAAGTGGAATAGTATGGAATTAGAGTCCTTGAGGTTGGGGAAGAGCTTTGGTGCGGACAGGAACCAGGCGAGGCCCCCCAGGACAGGGAATACGATGAGCCAGCCCAACAGCGGCTTCATCAGATAGGCCATTATGCTGATAAGCACTCCCCCCGTCATATGAACCAACTGCCTGCGCAGTTCCAGCCTGTTTTCCCTGGTTTTAAGCCCTTTTAACGCCATACTGTATTATATAAATGGAGGTATCCTATCTAATAAGGCCGATTTACGATGAACGTAATCTACTCCACAATGGTCCTCACCGTCTGGTTCATGTCCACCTTCTTTGTGGTGACTGTATTGCTCATAATCCTCGAGAAGAGGAGGCAGTTATTCGCCAAAGTGGGGTGTCAGGAGGCTAAACCCAAGGTAAGCATAATACTGCCAGCATACAATGAGGAGGAGGGTATACTACCAGCTCTGATTTCCTTATCCAATATAACCTACCCGAAGGATTTATATGAGGTCATAGTGGTAAACGATGGGTCTTCTGACAATACCAGCGCCCTAGTCAAGGAATTCATATCCCAAAACAGGTTTCTGAACATTGTATTCATAGATCGGGTGGAGAATCAGGGTAAAAGCTACAGCCTAAATGAGGCCATAAGACGCGCTTCCGGAGAACTCATCGCCTGCATGGACGGGGATAGCCTAGTAAAGCCTGACATACTCTCACAGACGGTCGGTTACTTCAGCGACCCGAAGATGGGTTCTGTGAGCGTGAGGGTTAACGTCCGTGAGCCTAAAAACTTCCTTGAGAAGGTTATAGACGTTGAATACGTCGTTGGATTGTCGATTTCCCTGAAGATACTATCCTTCCTCAACATAATGCACGTGACTCCAGGGCCTTTCAGCATATACCGTAAGAGCGTTCTCACAGAGCTGGGCGGCTTTGACGAGACGAACATAACCGAAGACCTTGAGATAGCCTTCAGGATACAGAAGGCCGGCTATAAGCTGTCATTCTGCCTTTCAACCTCGGTGTCCACGATAGTCCCCTCCAGCATCAAGTCCCTCTTCAAGCAGAGGAAGAGGTGGTATTCCGGATCGCTTCTGACTGTCTGGCAGCACAAGGACATGATGTTCAACCGCAAGATGGGGCTCTTCGGCATTTACGTGCCATTCAACTACTCTCTCATAACAATGGGCATGATGCTCTTCATCTACTCCATTTACCTGTTTTCATCAAAGATTCTGAAGAACATAAACTACCTGAGTCTGGTGAACTTCGACTTAAGCCACTTCAACTTCGTCTTGGAGTTGGATCCACTGTCCATAGACATATTCACCACAATGGCTTTCACGATGATATGCATCACCGTGATACTCACCAAACTTAGCTTCAATACGCTGGGCAGGAGGATAAGGGAGAATGTACTAGGCTTCATAGGATTCGTGTTCTTCTTCGTGTTCTACCAGATGTTCTGGCTTAACTCATTCTACAGCGTGTTGACGAGAAAAGAGGTAAAATGGAGGTAGGCAAGTCCATATTCCTGAAGGCTTTTGTGATAACACTGATAATATTCGCGAGCGTCTATTCGCTGAACGTCTACCTTAACTCAATGCGCGAGGAGTCTCTGGACGAGCGCATGGCAGAGATACTCGAGGATTTTGAGGAGATGCAGGCGTTGACCACAATGATGCGCGTCTTCGGCGAGAACGCGAGCTGCATAGCATTGGAGACCAACATAAAGCTTTTAGACACCAAGATATGGAAGATGGGCGAGAAGATAGATTCCTACCGCGAGCTGACCAGGGAATATATGAACGACCCATACTACAACATCCAGAAGAAGAAGTTCAACCGGCAGGAAGTCATATACCTGTCCCTGCTGAAGGAGATGAAGCAACAGTGCGACATGAACCAGACGGAGATACTCTACTTCTACCGTAGGAGCGAATTCTGCCCGGACTGCGACAAGCAGTCCTACGTGCTCAACTACTTCAACCAGAAGATAGACCCTGAGATAGCGGTATTCAGTTTTGACGCGGACCTGGACCTGCCTTCAGTCAACGTCCTGCTTGGGATATACAATGTGACAGAGTACCCGTGTGTTGTTGTCGGTGACAGAGCGCACTGCAGCCTGCTCGACAGGGAGCAGATGACCGAGATACTGTGCAGCACAAGCAACCTGTCCATCTGTGATTAATAGGCGTTGGAGGCGATAATAGAACATGATTGAGGAGATACTTCTAGTGCTGTTTTCATTCATGATAGTGCTATATTCCTCATGGCTAATCCTCTTCTTCACTCCTCGGAGAAGAGCTCCAGCGGAACCAATATTCCCCCCAGTCTCAGTAATACTCCCAGCCCACAACGAGGCGGGTATAATCAGGGAATCCATCCAGAATGCGTTGGACTCCGATTATGACGGCGTCAAGGAGGTTATCGTGGTGGACGACGGTTCGACAGACGATACCGCGGCATTAGTCAAGCAAGTGATGTCCTCCGACAGCCGACTGAATCTCATCAGCCTAGATCACGGTGGAAAGTCAAATGCGATAAACACTGCCCTGAACGAGGCTAAGGGCGAGATAGTGGTCGTAGTCGACGCGGACTCGAAGCTCAACGCGGACGCCCTGGTCAAACTGGTGGCACCATTCTCAGACGAGCGTGTTGGCGCCGTCTCCGGCGTCATAAGGGCTATCGTAAACAACAACATTCTGGTCTGGTTCCAGGACCTGGAGTACTTGATGTCCTCGACATGGCGTCTCATATGCGATAAGCTGGACTCCACTTACCTGCTTCCAGGATTCACAGCATTCCGAAAGAGCGCTCTAATAGAGATCGGCGGATTCACAAGGGATACGCTTTCAGAGGATTTCGAGGTTGGCCTGCGTCTGAGGAAGGCCGGCTACCGAATGCTGATGGCTGACGCAGTCATGTACACGCACGTGCCTCAGGACATAAAGTCCCTCTTACGCCAGAGGTTCCGTTGGGGAAGGGGTACGATACAGGTTGTTAAAAAACATTCGGACGTCCCATTCAACCCCCAGTACGGGGCAATAGGATTCTACGGGATACCAACCCAACTATACTGGTTCATACACGGTTTCATAGCACTTCCAATCTCTCTATACCAGATAACCAACGGATACATAATATACTTCGCTAAATATAGCGACTACCTCTCATTCAGCGTACTCAAGTATTTCTTCGGGTGGATATCCCTCTACGGGATGGTTGAATACTCCTACAACACACTCACTGGCGTGTACCCGATGACCACAGTCTTCATATTCTGCTTCACGTCATTCCTACTTGGCCTATCCTATAACCTACTATCCATCCTAAGGTGGACTAGGATAACATGGAGGCATCTGCTGGCCATATTCTTCTTCTTCCCCTACTCCATAATGGCATTAATAGCCTTCATAACCCCCCTAATACTGGAGTTGAATCCTTTTTCCAAGAGGAAGGAAAACATAAACATATGGGAGAAGTAGAAACCCCACTTATATTCCATTTAACCCTAAATACTCCACTAGCAAGGATGTAAAATGGCGTTCGAAAAACTCAAGGACGGCCTCCAGGGTGCGGTTAAGACCCTCAGGAAGGCGGTTGTGGTGGACAAGAAGACCATCAGAGAGTATACTAAGGAGATACAGAAGGCGCTGTTATCCGCTGACGTGAACGTTAAGCTGGTCCTTGACTTGTCGAAGAGGATTGAGGAGCGCGGCCTGCTGGAGAAGCCTCCAGGCATGCTCAACAGGACTGAGAACCTCGTGCGCATAACCTATGAGGAGCTTGTGGACCTGGTTGGTGCTGGGGTAGAACTGGATTTGAAGGACGGCGACAGAATACTCCTTGTTGGCGTCCAGGGTTCAGGTAAGACGACTACCGCCGCAAAACTCGCGTCCCACGTGAAGAAGAAGGGATTGAATCCGCGCCTCATATGCGCTGACACCTTCCGTCCGGCGGCATACGACCAGTTAAAGCAGCTGGCTGAGGAGATACACGTCCCATTCTACGGCGAGAACGATGAGAAAGACACGTTGAACATAATCAACCAGGGTATGAAGCAGTTCAAGAATGAGGGGCTCGTGATCATAGACTCGGAGGGCAGGCACAAGCTCAACAAGGAGCTTATGGACGACATCAACAGGATACACCGGGAAGTCAAACCTAGCAAGACCATCCTAGTCCTGGACGGCACCATCGGTCAGGGTGCAGGCGACCAGGCAAAGGCTTTCTCAGAGGCGTGCAGCATAGACGGGGTCATCATCTCAAAGCTTGACGGCAGTGCCAAGGGCGGCGGGTCTCTAGCAGCCTGCGCTGAAACCAATGCGCCAGTCTACTTCATAGGTGTTGGCGAGCACATTGAAGACATAGAGCCATTTGACCCCAAGAGGTTCGTCTCCCGCCTCCTAGGTATGGGAGACATCGAGGGCCTGCTGGAGAAGGCGATGGAAGTCGACTTCGACGAGGAGTCCGCCAAGAGGATGATGAAGGGCCAGTTCACGTTGAGGGACTTGTACCAGCAGCTGGAGCAGATGGGCAATATGGGTTCCATGAGCAAGCTGATGGAGATGCTCCCCTTCCAGGCTAAGATACCCAAGGAGCTTATGGACCTCCAGGAGGACAAGCTCGTGATGTACCAGGTCATCATGGACTCAATGACCGGTGACGAGTTGGATGACCCGTCCGCAATCAAGCGCACCCGCATAGACAGGATTGCGTCCGGCAGCGGGACGCGGCCAGAAGACGTCCGCGACCTTTTGAACTACTACAAGAAGATGAAGAAGCTTATGAAGGGGATGGGTGGAGGCCGGAAGATGGAGCGGATGATGAAGAAGATGGGCTTCGGCGTCTAGTTTCGGCATTGGCCGAAACAAACCGAAACTGCTTTAAATACGTCCTCCTTCTATTTATCTATGAGGGAGTATGTCGCTGTTTTGTTGCTGTTCGTGAACATAACAGTGTTGTTGTATCATCTTGGAATATGACAGACAAGATAACGTTAGACAGGGAGACCTTCAAGGTGTTGGCCGCCGACACTAGGGTGGAGATACTCAAGAGGATTGAGTCCCATAAGAAGACTCTCACAGACCTTGCTCAGGAGATGGGCATGAGCCCGTCCACCATAAAAGAGCATTTGGACAAGCTTGTGTCCGCCGGCCTGATAGAGCATGTGGAGCGGGGCACCAAGTGGAAGTACTATAAGCTCACTTACAAGGGCAGGGGTGTCTTAAACCCGGCTGAGACCAAGGTGTGGATAATGCTTGGTGTAAGCCTCCTACTGTTGGGCGCCTCTATGATAAGCCTTCACACACACCTTGCAGACATAGTCAGCATACAGCCGCTTGCAGTCCAGCAGTCATTTAAGGCTGGCGAGCCTAAACGCGATGCCCCTCCTGTCGATGGGGGTGGGCTTTTACTAGCCAAATCCGGCGTGGAGGCTGAGAAAAAAGCCGGGCGAAGCCGGGATGATGTTCCCCTAAATAGGATGATGGAGTATGAAGACATAATGGCAGCCGGTGAAGTGGATGGGCTTGACTTGGACAAGAAAGAGGATGTTGCAGTAGGGCCGGCGCCTTCAACGACATTCCCTGAAGTCGAGTTGGTTTATGATGAGGCCCCCCGGATACTCGCTGAGAGGAGGATACCCTACGTTGATATTGGCATAGCATTGGCGTTAACAATGGTTTCAGGCGCCTGCATAGGATATCTCCTTAGGAGCAGGGGTTTCAGTGGGTAAACTCGATGACATCCCCCCGCCTGGTTCCCCCTAACCTGCCTTTTCCCAGTTCGACAACGTACTTCGCAGGGCCGCATGGTTTATAGGTCCGCCAGGTCCGAGGCTTAAACGGGTTGAATGGCCTCGCATTCTTCTCCACATCCACGACCTTCATGTCAGAGTCCGCCCATATTACGGATATGCCGTACCTCATGAACATCATGTGTATCGAGGCCTCTAGGATTCCCTCCCACGGCACTTTTATGACTATGTCCTTCCTGTCTTGCATCATAAGTCCAGTCAGCCGTCCAAGGAATGATTCCCTGACTCCAGCATCCTCGCTCAGTACCTTGTTCCTGGTCTTGTTGACGACCCTCATACTAGTCATCTTATTGATTGAATTCCCAATAATTAATGTATTATGGCGACTTCAAGGAGGGCATATGATGGTCCGATGGCCGATGTTCATGGGCTTGAGAGGGAGCCTTTGTTCGCTAAACTACCTGCGTCAGCGGAAATCACCAGGGACTTCATTGACCATGTCGGAGGATGGCCTGGCCTTGGCACATCATACTATATAGCATTACTACCTCTTCAGCTGAAGAGAACGGATTTTTTCCTTGACGTTGGGCATGGCATGGGCGAGCACACTGTCCTCGCTGGATTGGGCATGCCAGGGGAGATAACCCCTGTCAGGCATTCTCTCGGTCTGAGCGCATACCCTGAGGAAGTCGCTTGCGGGAGGATACTATCCCAAGTAGCCTACTCTCACCCCAATGAATTCCAGCATCTCGTATCCCACATAGATGAGGCTAAGCCTAACCTAAGGGCGGTACTTCCTCTAGTCGCCTCCGGCCGTCAAGACGAGATGCCTGAGGAAGTCGGCTTCCTCAAGCACGTGAAGCAGCTTGGCGGAACTCTCCCGAATGTGCGGTTCATGGAGACGAATCTTTTTCACCTGCCGCTGGATGATGACATGGTGGATAAGGCGGCTTTAATCTCTGTCGCATCCTATGTTGAGGATCATGCTAAACGCAGGTCTATGCTTAAGGAGTTGATGCGGGTGGTTAAGACTGGCGGACTGGTTAACATAAACTCCTATGGATATGATGGTGTTGACGGTTCGATGATTGTGGCCTGCGAGGAGTTCGAGGAAATCGCTGGCCGTCTCGGCGTTAAACTGCGCAGGCATCCTGAATACTACCCGCACGGTTTATTCCTCTATACCGGTGACGGCAGCCATAAGACCGAGGACAAGCCTGTACGCCAGATGGTTTACGAGATACTCGAAAAGCCAGGTAGGATACCGCCCGGAAGGATTGAATTCTGATATATCTAATATAAATTCTATTATTCTTTACCTTATTGATTAGAATGGCTTTGATATGTCTCTCGCTGGCTATGGAGGATTTGAAGGATGTCGTGGAAGTCGCGAATAGGGTTGATTCTGACTTGGTTGAAGTCCGCCTGGATTATCTGCGGGATGCTTCTGACCTGAGTGGGCTGGCTGGCATACGGAAGCCCGTCATCTCCACTTGCATGCCTACATGGGAGGGGGGCAGTTGCAAGGTCCTGGAGGATGTTAGGATGGGGATACTCGAGTCTTCTCTAAAGCACTCCGACTATGTCACCATAGAATTGGATACCAAGGAGAAACTAAGGGAAGGGCTTATCGCTAAGGCAAAGGCTGCTGGCGTAAAGGTGATTGTCGCACACCATGATTTCGAGTCCACCCCACCGATAATCGAGATACTCAAGACCCTTGAGAGGGAGATGATTGTGGGCGCCGACATAGGTAAGGTGGCGTACATGCCGAAGGAGCGGAAGGATGTCCTTAACCTGATGGACGCGTTGTACGAGTGGGATGACCGGTGGAAGGGCAAGAAGCCGGCTATAGCATTGTCGATGGGCGCTATGGGCAGCATAACCCGCTTAATGGCTCCGATGTACGGTTCCTACCTGACTTTCGGGTGCGCTGAACGTGGGAAAGAGTCTGCTCCAGGCCAGTTGACGGTGGACGAGTTAAAAACGATGCTGGGGTTGTTGTGTGATGAAGATAGTGACTCCTGACTACGACAGGCCTGAACGATGCGGGATACCTGAAGTAGTATACGGGGAATACAAGACTGTTGAAGACCTGATTGAGATAGCCCATGACTTCATCGGCAAGATGGGCAGGTTCATTGCCACGAAAGTCAGCGGAGCTGCCGCATCAGAATTCATAAAACGCGTCGGCCTGGAGGGCTCTGAAGTGGTGTACCATGATAAGGCGAGGGTTATTGTCGCAAGGAAAAAGGGGTTCACTGTCTCTGAAACCGGTTCGATAGGCATAATCACTGCAGGCACTTCAGACGTTCCCATAGCGGAGGAGGCTAGGGTGATTGCGGTGGAATTAGGGTGCATTGTCACGTCAAGCTATGACATCGGCATAGCGGGAGTCCACCGTCTGTTCCCAGCTCTAAAGGAGATGTCTGGCGTTAAGGCCATAATAGTTGTCGCCGGCATGGAGGGTGCTCTGCCAGCCCTGGTGTCAGGGCTTGTTGACGTGCCAGTCATAGGCGTCCCCACTTCAGTGGGTTACGGGGTCGGCAAGGGCGGTAGGGCTGCGTTGAACACTATGCTCAACTCGTGCACGCCAGTCGCAGTCGTGAACATAGACAACGGCTATGGTGCTGCGGTACTGGCATACCAGATAGCGAGGTTATGATGGCTACGATACAGGAAGTCAAGAAGCTATTGGGGGATGGCAAGATACTGGAGGCGTTAAAGCTTTCAGACCAGGTTGAGGACCGGGAGGCGATGGCTGACGAGCTCAGCCACATAGCAGGCTGCCTCGAGTACTCCACAAGCCAGCACTACCCCATCGCCGGAATGCTGTTGCAGCAGGCGATGCTATTGGACCCTAAGAACCCATACATATTCTACAATATGGGCCTCCACCACACCGAGGACGGGCCTCTCGCAGAAGACTCGGATAGCGTTAAGAAGGCGGTTAGAGCGTATAAGAAGGCTTTGCGTTTGAAGCCCGACTTCCATGAGGCTAGGTATAATCTCGCTTTGCTATATTATTTCACTGGAGAGTATGACAAGGCTAAGGTCGAGTATCAGAGGGTTTTGGAGTCTTGCCCGAATGACCTCCGGTTCCTTGAAGTGAGGCTTTTGTTTGACAAATGATTTACCTCGACTGCTCTGCTGGTGCTAGCGGAGACATGGTGGTTGCAGCGCTCGTTGATTTGGGTGCTGATGCTGAGCGGATACGGAAAGTCCTCCGCAGGGTTGCTGTGGTGGGTTTCAGGAAGGTCAGGCGTCGTGGCGTGAGGGCATTGAAGTTTGACGTGGAATTCGCTCCCAAGTCGAGGGAGTATGTCGACTTGGTGAATGTTGTGAAGTCACTCCGACTCTCCCGTAAATGCGAGAAGATTTCGTTGGAGATATTGAAGCAGCTTGCTAGGGCGGAGTCTAAGGCCCATAAAGTCCCACTCAAGAAAGTGCATCTGCACGAGGCTGTTGACTGTGTTGTGGATGCTGTCTCAACATCACTGGCGTTGGAGGAATTGGGTGCATTAGACTCTGGGGTTATTGCAACTCCCGTGTCGGTGGGTTATATAGCTCCCGCCACAATGCACATAATCCGGTCTTCTGGCATGCCTGTCAGGCACACTTCAGGCAGGGAGATAACAACGCCGACCGGCGCGGCCATACTCTCAGTCATCGCCTCACGCTATGAATGCACCATTCCGGAAGGCAGATCCGGTGTTGGCGCAGGCTCAATGATGCTGGAGTATCCTAACGTTCTGAGGGCTGTGGAGTCTCGGGATAAGTTCATCCTGGAGACTAATGTCGACGACTGCACTCCAGAGCACGTCTCCTTCATGATCGAGTCGCTGATGGGTGCAGGCGCCATTGACGTCCATGTAATACCGTGCCTGATGAAGAAGGGGAGGCTCGGCTACTTGATAAGAGTCCTGTCAGACCTGCCTGAAGAGCATTCAAGCATAATCATGGAGGAGACTGGGACTCTGGGCGTTCGTAGGCAGCCTGTCTTAGGGCGTTTCGAGGCTCGTCGCATGATGGGTAGTGTTTCGGTTAATGTGGACGGTTGCCTGGAGGAGGTTGGCGTGAAGTACTCTGGCGTGGGGTGTAAGCCTGAATACGATGACGTTAGGCGGCTTGCCTTGAAGCATGGCATGTCTTTTAGAATGGCTAAGGGCTTGGTGAAATGCGGGAAGTAAGGGTCGGCAGATACAGGCAGTGGGTTGAATCCAGGCGCGCTCTTGCATCATGGTTCGACTCGCGCAGAGGGGATTTACAGCGTGATCCCCATGAAGACTCCGCGCGGAAAGTGCGGGACTATATGCTGGTTGTTCACGATTCCATCACCCGTTTTATCGAGAAGATAGTCCATCACCCGGAATGCAGTATCCGGGAGTGCAAGGCCTGCTGCTTCTTCAACAATGACAAAGGTGTTGTGGTCGACAAGGTGATGACCCCTATTCTCAACGAGTTTATACTGGAGTCATGTTATCCACCTCTCCTCCGCTCCAGACTGGATGAGGCAGATGATGACCTAAAAATTAGGCTCGATAAGAGTCAATCCCACTATGTGTCAACCGAGGATGGTGTCGACTACGTATACCACACCCCGCTTAACCCTGCAAGTCCAATATCGCGCGAACTACTATCCAATCTGCCCCTCCTGAGCGAGAAGTCTCCGCTATGGTGCGGCGGCAGTGCTAGGGCGTGTTTTTTCCTTGATGACGACGGCCGGTGCATTCTATACGAGAACGGTCTTAAACTCGGGGTCTGCAGGGGGTTCATCTGCCTTACTGGTACGGCGGTTAACTTCCTCTCGCTCACTGGCATGGAAGAGAAGGAGAGTCTGGGTTCAATGCCACTATCATTCCTTAACGCCATAGCATCACGTTTAGATGATTTGTTCACTGACAGTCTGGTTCGCATGGACGCAGTGTACTGGGAGAAAATCAAGTCGATGGCAGAGTCTCACATATCCGGAGGAATTGTTACGCCAGATGATCTGGCAGGTATCATGGAAATGGATGGTTTGGTCAAAGCGGGGCTAGCTTCAAACTACCGTAAGCTGGTGGGATCCCTCTAGACTTGATTAAGGCCTTTGAGGACAGCCTTCCTCATGACGTCTACTGGAGGCTCCACGTCCAGCCATATCCTGAATGACTCGGCTCCCTGGTGGACTAGCATGCCGACTCCCTCCACTGTCTTGCAGCCCCTCTCCCTCGCTATCTTAAGCAGTTTCGTCTCAAGAGGGTTGTAGACCAGGTCCATTACGACGATGTCGTTGGGCAGCAGTGCGGCTTCTATCACCGACTCGGACACGTTTGGCGACATTCCTACTGGGGTCGAGTTTATCAGGATGTCAGCGTCTTTAAGAGCCTCCCCTAACGAGCAGGCATCGGCGTCAGCAACCCCCACATCACAACCGACCTTCGTCTTTATCTCGTTTGAAAGCTCCTCAGCCTTATCCATCAGGCGGTCTGACAGCGTCACGCAGGCTCCCTCAAGCGCTAGTTGGAATGATATCGCCCTTCCCGCTCCCCCGGAGCCTACTATCAGCACGCTCTTGCCCTTCACTTCAACACCTTCCTCGCATAGCGCGCGTACGCAGCCTATTCCATCGGTGTTGTAGCCCACCATCTTGTCTCCGCACTTGACTGTGTTGACTGCGCCAATCAACTCAGCCTCCCTGCTCAGCTCGTCCAGGTATTCGATGACCGCGACTTTATGGGGTATTGTGACGTTCATTCCAGCGTAAGTGAACCTTGCAGTGGTCATGAACTCCCTGAGCCTTTCCGGTCCTATGTCAGCGGTCTCGTACCTGAATTTCATGCCCAGCTTCTTGAACGCGTCGTTGTGCATTGCTGGCGACATGCTGTGCGAGACCGGATGCCCCACAACACAGTATAGTCTCATAGTGTAATCTTATTGAAGCATGTCTTTTTATGGCTTTAAATAAGGCTTGCCAGGTATGGTAGGGCTATGAATGTGCCTATGCTGGACCCTATGTTCGCGAATACTATCACCAGGAGTATCCGCGTTACCCTGTTCCTCCAGTAGTCTCCCATGCTATTCAGCTTCAGCAGGTTCTTGAAGTCCTTGACCCTTGGCTTCCTCATCTTGAATTCAACTATGCTCGCCACCCATCCCGCCGCTATGGTGGGGTTTAATGACGTGAATGGTGCTGCGATGAATGCAGTCAACACGGTTAGGGGGTGTGCTAGTGCAAGGGCTGCTCCGAGCGCGGATAGCGTCCCGTTTATCAGGAACCATTCCTTCAGCATAGTTAAAGTCATAGCGCTTCCGTGATTCATAAAACCCCAACCTATTATCACGAGGAATAGTAGGGGTATGGCGTAGCCTGCATATCCCACCACACTCCTCTTTTTCTCGACTTTCATGAGCTCCCCCATACCCTGCTTGTACCTTACTATAACGTATCCCTCAAGTTCTTCAAGCCTCCTCCTAAGCCCGTCAACGTGTCCGGCGCCGACGACCACGACAATCTTCTCGGCTTCGATGGACGCTATGCTTAACGCCATGTACTCATCCCTCTCGTCAACCAGCACCCTCTTTATTGACGGCGTCTCCACGGCAAGCTCTTCCATCAGCTCTGAGAGCATGTCCTTCTCCTTCAGCTTCTCCACGAGCTCTTCGTCAATCTCCCCCTCGCTTAGCACGTCATTGAAGAATCCATAGAGGAGTTTCAGCTTTTCCCTTAGCGTCGTCAAGCCTATGGCCCGTTTCAGCGTTATGGTTATGTCCCTGTCTATGAGGACTATCTCCGACTTGTTCTCCTCCGCTATCTCAATGGCCTTCAGCATCTCCGACCCTGGTTTGACACCTATCTTGTCTCCTATCTGCCTCTGGAAGTTGGCCATCAGTATCTGGACTAGGAAAAGGTATGTTCTCCCGGATTTTATGACCTCTGTTATCTCCGTCTCATCCCATTCGCGCTCGTTCTTCAATGCCTTGAAGCGCTGCTCGCAGAGTTCAACGGCGACGGCGTCCGGTTTCACCCCCCTGACAGTCTCCTCCACCAGCCTGACGCTATCGTCGGAGACGTGTGCGGTACCTACGATATAAACCTTCTTGCCGTTAAGGCATAATTCAACAACTTCAGGCATCTTTAAGCGAGTCTTCCTTGCATTTCAGCGTGAAATCCCTTATCCTGTCCCTGGCGCCCGCGAACTCTTCCTTTGGTATGTACATGCTCTCACTGTTGAACGGACAGTACAATCGTGCGAGCGATATTTCCTTCACGTCCGTTATGCCAAGGCACCCTAGAATATTCCTCTCCCTCGGATCTATGACAGTCAATTCCATCTTCTCGAACTTCAATGAGCCCAGCTGGTTGACTGTGTTGTGCAGGCTGGCGCAACAGCTTGTCGTATACAGGAATATGACCTCATTGCTCTGTACCTGATACTGCCCCACACACTCGGCCATAGATAATGTGGTGGTTGTAGGGCCTAGGGTTGTGGTGATCGTCTCTATTGTGGTGTCCGCGGGAAGTGGTGGTAGTGTCGGCATGTTTGTCGTGCTGGTGGTCTTTACCGTCGTGCTAGTCGCCTTCTCTTCATTGTCGCACACACCGTTACTGTCCGCGTCAAGGCAGTCTTCAGCCCCCATATTGCACAGGCATCCGCTTAGGACAAGCAATGCCGTTAAACTCATTATCATAGCCTTCATCCCATACTCCTCCTGCATTCGTACATCATCTCGCGGGCCTGCACTGTCACCGGCCTGCCGCTCCTAATATTGTTGACTTCACCGTTTTTAAGGCAGATTATCCTCGGATACTTCATGTATTCCCTGTTCTCTTCTGAATACGTGCCGTAGAAGCAGCTTAGTAGGCTCTCCTCCCCCTCTGTCAGTATTCCAGTCTCTATGAAATGCACTCCCACACCCGTCTTCCTCCCGGCATCCATTATCTTCGGCTTTGTGCCCCCCATCTTGTACCTGTTCCTGTAGACGTAGGCCACGTATCCTGGATTATAGCCCGCGTTCTGGACGCATGCTTCCGTCAGGGTCTCGTACATCATGTCTTCTTCGCCTGCCGCCGGCTGTAGGAGGGCTATCAAAGCCATCAACAATAACATCCGCCTCATTTATTCACCGAAGCAATCCCTAATCATCCTAGCGGCCATTACTGTTATGGAACTATAACCTGTGTGCGCTTCATGGGCCCCTGTCGTCGGGCACAGTAGCATGGGGCACATGGAGTACTTCATGTTGCCCTTGTAGTATGGGCCGTAGAAGCATGCTAGGACCTCCTTCTCCTGATCGCTTAGTATGCCTATGTCGATGTATTGGTATTCCCTGCCTTTCCTAAACCCGTCGTTTGTTAGTTTGGTCTTCTCAGTCACACCGCACCTGTTGCTGTACACGTATATTAGAGTGTCTGACTTGTATCCTGCCTTCTCCACGCATAACTGTACTGGAGTCTTGCCTGCGATGGTCGTGGTTGTCGCCTCCATAATTGTTGTCGCTGGCTCCATCATGGTTGTCGTCGTGGCATCATTGGCTGTCGTTTCCACGCGCACGGTTGTCTGGGTTTTTATCGTCGTCTCTTTCATGAGGGTTGTCGTCATCTCATCATCGTCGCAGATGCTGTTCACATTAGCATCAAGACAGCATCCGCTCCCGAAAACCATGTATGGCGGACTGCACTGGCTGCCGGCATCAACGTCTTCATAGCCATCATCGCCTCCAGGGCCGAATCCGCCGCAGCACATGCATCCGCTGAGCAGGGCCGTAAAGGCCATCAATAGTATAGTCTTCCAGTAATTCATTTCAACCACTTTTTATTATTGTTACTACGTCCTTATCTTTTAATACGTGCTTCAAGCCCACGTGTTGGCCGGGGTGTTTCGCGGATTCCCCCCATATCAGGGCATATCTGAAGCCTTTGAGGAAGTCTTTGTGGAGTTTCTCGCACAGGTCTTTTATGCTAGATCCATTCTTCAGTATCAGCGGATCGTTCATGTCAGCCTCCCCTCCCTGCGGCTTCAGGAAAACCCTTATGACATCTATCTTTGAAACGATAGCGTCCTTAACCCCCTCGATTCCGACCTCCTTCTCCGCTGATATGGGCAGATGCTCGAAATCCAGGTTCTTCACCCCTCCCTTGTCTATCTTGTTGACGAGCACTAGGGACGGGACGTAAACCCTGTTCCCTGCCACGGCATCTATGAACTGGTCGATTGTCATGTCCTCCCTTATCACCACGTCAGCGTTATGTACGCCATACTCGTTCAGCACAGCCCTAACTTCCTCAACATCTATCCGCCTGAGCTTAACGGTCGAAGTCAGCGAGACCCCGCCTCTTATCTTCTTTTTAACCGATACTTCAGGAGGCTTCGAGTCCAGCCGGACTCCTATGTCATACAACTCGTCTTTTATCTCATGCAAAACGCTCGTCCTACCAGCGTCCAGCATTATTATCACCAGGTCAGCGTTCCTCACCATCGACAGGACTTCCCTACCCCTCCCCTTCCCTATGGCCGCCCCCGTTATTATCCCCGGCAGGTCGAGTATCTGCACGTTAAGGCTCTCGTGCTGTAGCATCCCGGGTATCACATCCAGTGTGGTGAAGTCATAGCCTGCAACCTCCGACTCGGCGTTAGTCAGCTTGTTCAACAGGGTGGACTTGCCCACTGAAGGGAGGCCTATAAGGACTGCGGTAGCGTGCCCGGTCTTCCTCACCCCGAAGCCGACGCCACTACCTTTCTTTGAAGAGGCCTTGAACTCCTTCTCCCTCATCTTAGCAAGCTTCGCCTTAAGCTTCCCTATGTGGTGCTGGGTGGCCTTGTTGTATGGGGTCTTCTCTATCTCCTCCTCAATAGCCTTTATCTTCTCCCTCAAGTCCATTATATGACGTTATTATTGGTTTACTGAGATTAATCAATAGCCTAAAAATATTTAAACAAAATGGTTTTCGGTCTGTCCAACAGGGTTGTCACCCTCATACTATTGTTCGCATCCTCCTACTGTCTATGGGCGTATCTTGACGGCTACTACATCCGCTCATACGCGTCATTCATACCCCTACTCTTCGCAGTGCAAGTGCTGTTAAGCGACCTCATAGAATACTACGTCCTAAAGCGGATGAGGTTCGGCTCCTACCCCTTCATAGTTTTCATGGCCCCAGGCACAATACTCCACGAGCTATCCCACTTTTTCGCGGCCCTGTTCTCAGGATGTTACATAACCGGGATGTCCTTGTTCAAGCCAAACCCCAAGACAGGGATGCTGGGCTACGTTAACTATAGGACTCCATTGGACAAGTGGATTGTGTTGCGCGAGTTCGTCATAGCCTTCGCCCCCTTCTTTGGGTGCGGCTCCCTCATGATAATGCTAAACTATCTCCAGGGCGGAGACCTGGTTAACGTTGTCAACTCGGTGCAGCTTAACGTTCCAGAGGACTTCATCGGCGCATTCATCCACACGTCATCCATCATGACATCATCCTTCCTCAGCATGGACTATGGGAGTATATTATCATGGATAATGCTCTACCTGCAGATGTGTTTTGCGGTCGGGGCCGCGCCCAGCAGCATAGACTTCAAGGGCTCCTTCAAAAACCTGTACACTCATCCGATAAGCACTTTGTTCACCCTAATAATCCTATGGCTTATGCTCTTCTTCTCTGAGGAGCCTTGGAATCTCGCGGGAGTGGAATCCAACATATCCTGGTGTGTGAAGGCGCTCCTATGGTTCACTATAACCGTGCTCCTCGCATCGTCGACACTCCTACTGCTCATGCTGCCCCTAGCATTCCTGTTCTCCAAGATGTCGGAGATAAGTGGGGTGTACAAGCTAATCCCGCCCGCATTATCGTCTTCAACAATAGCCCTGATGCACTGGCATCTCGGATTTCAGCTAAAGGATTCGTTGACTGCAGGTCTATTAGTGTTGACAGCATCCTACATCATACTCCGCGACCCGAAGTCTTTCGTGAAAAGCAGGAGGCGCTAGAGGAGCCTGCCCTTCCCTGACGGAATCCACTTCTGGACTTCATCGAGGCCCGTTTTCTTTATCAAAGCCCCTGCTTCCGCAGGGGTCTTTCTCAAGACGCTCTTCACAACATCCTCTGAAAGCTTCCTGGATTTGACGTCTCCAACACCGACTACCGCATAGTATCCTGTCTTGGATTCCACTGAAGAGACCGGGCCGCCCACAGTCTCCACGCCCTCGTCAACGATGAATCCTATGGCAACCTTCAGTTCAACGTCATGTACCTTGTTCTTCCTCCCGTATATCATGAAAGCCCCTTTAGGCAGGTATTCACCTGCGGGCGGCGTCTTTGAGACCTGGTCAGGGTTCACGTAGTATACGCTGCATGAGCCCATGCCCCTACCCCACGCCTTGCTGTATGCTCCAGCAGCCTCAGCAGCCTCCAGTATCGTATTCTCCGGGATCTCCTTCCCATCCGGGTTTTTCACTATGAAGAATGGGGCGCCCTGAATCTCCGCGTGGAACACCAGGTCCCTGTCTTCCAGATGCTTCTTTATCAGCGACTCGTTGCTTCCCGCGTCACGCCCCCCCACCACAAGGAAGCCATCGCTTGAAGTGAACCAACGATAGGACTCGAACCACCTCTTCTTTTTCTTCTTCCTTATCACCTGCTGGGTGGGCTCCGAATCTGCTTCAGGCATCCCCTCCAGCCGGCCTTTAGTCTCCTCAATCGCTTTCACAAGACCGTTAATCTTACGCTTGGACTTCTTCGCCGTATTATAGTATGCCTCAGCGTTCTCTGGTATGCTCTTCCGCAGGTCGATCCTGACTTCCATGTCATTTTAATTAATCCCTGTGTTCTTAATATATCCACATGAAGAAGCCTTGGCTGGCGGCAATACTGTCCTTTCTTGTAGCAGGGTTGGGTCAGCTCTATGTGGGCAGGCTATGGCGGGCCGCACTCTTCTTCATTATGGAGCTGGCCACAGTCGAGCTCACTCCCGTAAGCTATGCGCTCGCCTTCTCACTCAACATTCTGCTCAGCTTCATATCCGCATTCGACGCCTATTATATCGCAAAGAAGTCGGGTGGAATAAAAGCGATACAGAAGGCTGAATCTAATCCCCTGCCGGAAATAAGGGCTTACTAGCTTACCTGAATTCTGCCTCACCAGCTATGCTTCCAGCGAGGCTTAGCATTTCATCCAGCCTGGCGTCTGTGACGTATCTTATGCTCATGTTACCAGACCTTGAGGTGACTGACACACCCCTCTCTCCTTCAGGAAGCTTCCTAACCCCCTCAACATCGCATCCTATCTCCCCTGCAAGCCTTGCCATGCCGTCGTAGTCCCTCCTACCGCACGCCTGAACAAGCATTCTAGAATGCTCTTCAAGCCGATTCAGGCCGGCGCTCCTCTCAACCCTCCCTGAAGGCCTCTGCCTTCCAGTGCTTATGCCCTGAAGCATATGAGTGTGCACGTTAAAACCCCTGGCAAGCTCTTCCAAAGACGTCATATCCCCTCTAACAGCCATCTCATCCCCCGCTTCGACAGGATATCCTACCAGCCTTATAATACCACCCGGCCTTTCAAGCTCTCGCAGTCCGAGATTGCTTATCCCCCTCGCGCCCACACCATACCTGTCCGCAATTTCCCTAACGCTATCCCCCCCGTCTACGGCGTCAGTCAACTCCCTCTGAAGCCTCCGCACCACATTGTACGCTGCAGTCCTCTCTATCCCCATTAGACCAGCGTACTCTTCAACCGACCTGCCTGGGTCAAGGTGCTGGAGTATCAGCCTCATCTGCATCGGCCTGTTCCTCCTCGCCAGTATGAACCTCTCCTGCTCTGGCGTGAGTTCACTGAACTCCCTTAAAGCCATCACGAGGCTCTCTCTCAGGCATTTTGAACCTTCATGCCTCTTATAATGCATGTGCAGTCCGTGGGCTTTCCTAGACAGGTCGCCTGTCGTCACCCCGGTTGGATCCCATCCAGCCTCCTCCAGCATGCCGACCACAGCATCCTCACGCACACCCCTCTTATCCCAGTACCTGTCGTAAGTCCTGCCTTCCTCCCCAGTCAGAATCCATATGGCAGTCTGCGTTATCTGGCGGGCGTCCATGTCAGGCAGCTTCCTCTTAAGCAGGTAATAGAATGATGGCGCACCCTTCGACATGTCTTGCGTGCTCATCTGATGTATCACCCTGTACCTCTTACGCCCGTGCGTTCTCTTGGAATAATCCAGTAGCTGGTCCCTCACATCATCAAGCGTCTGTGGTGTCGGCACCTGCGGGTGCAGTACCTTGTCCGCGTCACCGTACAAGTCCATGCGCACCAGCCTCTCAGGAAGCCAGTAAGGGCACACTTCCCTGCCCCCAAACCATGTCTGGTTAACCCTCTCCTGCAGTGAGGTGGCTAACTGTTCCTCAGTAACCTCCCCCATCTCCTCTAGCTCACGGCTTAACCGGGCTCTTGCAGTGCAGACGTCAGGGGAGTATAGCTCCTGGCGTGTTTCATTCAACTCCTCCCACACAGACCTCGCCTGGCTTGACCTGGCCGCCCTGACCTCGCCAAGCATCCCAACCAGCCGGGCGGTTATCTCCCTCTTCGTGGTTTTCACCAGCTTCCTTCTTCCCGCAGGAGTTGTGCTCTCGCCCTCATTCAACTCCACGAGCCTACGCGTTTCCGGAATTTCACAGGCATCAGCATGTTCCGATAGAATATCAGACAGTATCTTAGCCTGGAACTCGATTTGACTGCTCTTAGCGGCGTCAGGGGTCATATCCCCCACCCCCGCCTCCTTCACCAGCCTGCTAGCCGTCTTCTCATCGGTCCCAAGCTTCCTGGCAGTGGATTTGATGCTCACCCTACCGCCCTGCCCCGCGGCCTCGGCTTTTATCCGTTCCACCCTTGAAGCATGTATGTCCCCTAAAGGCGTCAGGTTGATGGACTGTCCAGGCCCCTTCTTCCCATGAACGAACGCTTTCATAGGATACCAGCCTACGCCGGTGGCCTCAACCAGCTCGTTCACAGACGTGTTCCTGCCGGACCTACGGTTTTGCTCTACAATCGACTCTACCCTGTCCTTCAGTGCGCCAGACAGTTCAGGGTGGGTTGTGATGGCCCTTGAGAATCCAGCGCGTATGTTGCTGCCTTCAGACTCGTCCACACCCAACTCTTCCATGATGCGGGGTAACGGAGCCCCCTCCCTAATGAGTTTAGCGACGAGCTTTTCCCTACCCCTGATATACTCTAGAGTCCTGTTCCTAGACATCTCTCTTATAGAACGCGGAAGAACAAGACTAAAAAAGAATCTACTATACCTTCCCCTCAGCAGGAGCCTCCCCCTTATTATCCTCACTAGGGGTCTCCTTCTTCTCTTCTGCAGGCGTCTCTTTAACCTCTTCAGGCTTTGCCTCCTCCTTCACAGGTTCTTCAGCCGGCTTGATATCATCAGGCAGGACGCTCTTCAAGGCCTTTGCCTGAGCGTCTGCCCTGCCTATGAAGTAGTCGACGGTATCCTTGTTTATCACTTCAGCGTTTATGGCCAGGTTCCTGGCGTTGCAGAACGCCTCTTGTATGAATAACCTAACCGTGTCTGGCATGAATAATCCAGCATTGAATGCGAGGTTGAATGCTTTAACATGAGCTGACTGTAGCCTGCTGATGGTCTCAGCCTCCTCTATGTGCAAGACTTCGTAGGGATAGACCACATTATCGTTCCAAACAGCCTTCAAATCCAGGCCGATGTTCATGGGCTGTATCTTGAGCCTCATCAAGGCGGTCGCGACCTCCTCGCTTATGGGGTCCCCCTCCTTCACCACCACAGACTCTTGCTGTACTATTATCTTACCCCCTTGTATCTTCGCCTTTATGCCAGCACCCTGTATGTCACCTATCACCGGACCTGCCGGCAGTCCAGTGTCGCCTGCAGGCACTATAATATCGCATGGTGCCGTTGCGCCGGCTTTTGCCGGGGCGTTTGTCCTGCAGCTGTAGACTAGCTTTTCCAGCTGGAATGGGTCAAGGTCGCTGGAGAGTAATCCGACAGAACCATCAAGGTATTCACTCAACCCCTCAAGGTTTGCCTTGCTGAATGACTGCTTCAAAACGTTCCTCTTCGCTATTACCAGATTTGCCTTGCCCCTCAGGGTCTTCCTCATCTGCTGCATCTGTTTCGACGGTATGTTATCAATCTTGACTACGCCTATGGTCTTAGCTGCCTTAACTCCCTTAGTAATCTCCTTAGCCAGGTCTTTCTTCCATGTGGCTACCATAACCTCACCGCCGAACCCATTGTTGTCTTAATGAACGCGGACTTTATCTTCTCCTCATGTATCACACGCTCGACAGAAATGTATACTGCCTGTATGTTCTCGAACAGCTCCTCAGGACTGTTATCCTCAGTCCCCACGGGAACGTGTATGTTAGGGTTTTTCTTCGATTTTATCCTCACAGTGTTCTTGGATCTTTCAATGGCGGCCTTAACGTCCGCGTTCGGAGGCACAGGCTGTGGCATCTTACCCCTAACCCCGAGGACGACACCCCAGTTCTTACCGACGACTGGCAGAAGGTCTGATGACGCTATGAAGCCATAGCATTCACCAGCGTACTTTCGCATACCGCGCTTGTCGCTAGCCATGCCCTCAAGCTCCTTCTTGTCTAACACGTGTTTTGACACTTCCTTCGCCTTGAGGTTCATGTCTCCGTCGGCAAAGACCCCTATCTCAACGTCCTTGCCACGTCCCTTGGGCAGTAGGATGTTCAGGTTAAGCTTGTGTTCACCCTCCATCTGGACGTCTGAGAAGTTAAGAGTCAAGTCTATATTCTGCTTGAACTTGCGTTTAGGTGATTTCTCGATGCATTCCTTTATTTTCGCTATTATGTTCTCTTTATTCATGTCAAGCCCTCCTATCCTGAGAGCAGGATAGTGAAACGGGTTTTAATCATTATGCATCAATGCCTTAAAAAACCCTACTTCTTGCCGTCTGAAGGTTTTTCACCTGATTTGGAGGGTTTTTCACCGGGTTTTCCGGGTTTTTCACCTGATTTTAGTGGCTTTTCACCTGGTTTTTCGGTTTTCTCCTCCTCAACCGGCTTTTCCTCCTCCTCTATCTTGACGCCTATAATCTTTACCTTCTTTTCCTCTACTATCTTTGCCTCCGGTATCTCCGTGCTCTTCCCTGCCATCACGGCGTCGAAGACTCCCTCGTTTATCTCCTTTATCAATTGCTTGGGTTTTCTCCCGGATATCGTTATCTTCAGGCTCTGGCATGCTCCAGCAGCCTCTTTTATGGCTGAACTAAGTTCTATGGATAGCATTGAATCCGACTTCTTCTTGGCGATATCTAAAAGCTGCAGGAATCCGATGTCGCCCACAAACTCGTTTTTACCGCCGCCCTTCTCCAATCCAATAGCCTTCAGTATGAGCGCTGATGTGGGTGGGGTCCCTATCTTTATCCTGAATTCCTTCGTGCTTGTGTCGACTATAACGTCTACTGGGATCTTCATCCCCTTGTAGTCCTTCGTCTGCTTGTTTATCTCTTCAACAACCTTCTGCGCGTTAACACCAAGCGGACCTAATGCGGGGCCCAATGGCGGTCCCGCGGTCGCTGAACCACCGTCTACAAGTATGCTGATGCTCTCATCCATTCTCCTCTCCATCCTCCTCTTTCCTGATGACCTTTATGTCCTCACCGCTAACTACGACGGGTATGGGTACTGCAGCCTCTATCAGCTCGACTGTTATCTCGTTCTTGTCCTCGTCTATCCTGGCTATCCTAGCCTTCTCCCCCTTGAATGGTCCTGCGATAAGCTCTATCAAGTCTCCCCTGGACACGTCGTTCACTATCGGCTTCGGGGATAGCGTGTTCTCCAAGTCGCTGATAGGTATTACTCCAGCAGAATCCAGGTTCCCCTTCTCCTTCAATAGAAGTCCACGCGTTTTCGGCACGTTCCTGGCAAGGTCTTCCACAACACCGGGGCCGCTTGCTTCAACAAGCACGTATCCCTTGAGTCCTGTGGTGTAGAGTATGCTGTATATCTCCCCTCCCTCGCGCAGTATCTCCTCCCTCCTGTTAACCGCCTCCCGGTACACTAGTTCGGCTACTACGCGCTCCTGTCCTGCGGTTGCTTTAACAGCGTATATCGGCATCTTACTCGACTATCCTCGATATTATGAATATTAACGCCCCCACCAGTCCGATAACTATTATCCCTATGCTGGTGACTCTTACAGTCTCCATGAATTCGGACTGCTTGGGCTTTCTGGTGAGCCTTAAAATCCTCCTGGTATCCCTTAAGGCACTTGCTAGACGCATGTTGGCTTAAAACTTCTGATTCAGAACTTAAAAATAATCCCTGTCTAAAACTAAGACATGAAATAAATGGATATCCCCCTGTTAAGGGGGAATTAAGGGTTTTAGAGGTGTTTTAAGCCTATGTCCATGTGTTCGTCGCCGCCCCTCTCTACCTTCTCCTCTAGGGCTTCCTCGTATCCTGGGACACTGACCCCTGAGAGTATTAGAAGCGTCTTTATGACGTTCCTGTCAAGTGTCTCGTCTATCTGCGCACCCCAGATTATCTCTGCGTCAGGGCTTATCCTCTCGGAAACGATCCTCACAATCTCCTCAGCCTCCTCTAGCGTCATGTCCCTGCTTCCAATAATGTTTATCAACGCGCCAGTGGCATTGTTTATCTCTGTGTCAAGCAACGGTGACGTCAAAGCCTTCTCTACGGACTCCCTTGATCTGGCGTCCATGGAAGTGTCTTTTGACGACGCGCCCATGCCTATCATCGCCGTGCCACCGTCCTTCATTATGGCTCGCACGTCAGCGAAGTCCAAGTTCACTAACCCCGGCTTGGTGACCATCTCTGTGATGCCCTTAACGCCGTTCGCAAGCAGTTCGTCAGCTACCTTGAATGCGGCGTTCAACGGAAGGTTAGGTGCTATGTCCAGAAGCCTGTCGTTCGGTATCACGATTACTGTGTCAGCGTATTTCCTGAGCTTCTTAAGCCCCCGCAGCGCGTTAGTCGCCCTCACCCTACCTTCAACACTGAATGGCAGAGTCACTATGGCTATTGTCAGCGCCTGCAGGTCTTCAGCAACTTCAGCAACGACCGGCGCGCTACCTGTTCCAGTACCGCCGCCAAGCCCGCACGTTATGAATATCATGTCAGAGCCCTGAAGAGACGTTGAAATCTTGTCCACATCGCTTTCAGCGCACTGTTCCCCTATCTCCGGATCGTTTCCAGCACCAACCCCGCCGGTAATGCTCGTTCCGATAAGAACCTTCATCGGGGCCTTACAGTACAATAGATGAAGTGCGTCAGTGTTTACGGCTATTACCTCACCGCCTTCAACACCCATCTCCATCAGACGGTCTATCGTGTTTGACCCAGCTCCCCCACATCCAACAACCTTTATGGAGGTCTTTATACCTTCAACAATCCTCTTTAACTCTTCGTCCGAGTCAGAAACGTTTGGCCTGGAAGGCGTCCCTCCGCTGCCTGACACGGCCTTGTTTATCGCGTTTTGAACTATCGAATCCATGTTTAACCCCTCACGTCACCTTAAAAAATCTAATTCAAGGTTGACTTATTTTGTTTAAATCGTGTATAATATGAGATTCTAGTGCTTAAAAAACGTGTGCACGCGAATGACTGCCCCCCTGTTTTCACCATCAATCATGCTTATGTCGCGGTCTGTAGGCTGTCGACTAGGCTGAGGAATCTCTCGTAGAAGGTGTCGTACGACATGTGCAGTCTCCCCCTGCTGAAGTTTCCCTCAACATTCTCGCTCCTCCTCTCAGGGTCGCATATCATATCAACCATCTTTTCGGAAGACGGCTTCAAACCATCCCCCTGGATTATAATGAAGTCAAAGCCATTAGGTAGTATGTCTGTTTTAGCTATACGGTAATCAGAGCTTGCTAATGGTTTCCGTTTTCTAACAGCCTCTGGTATCACGTTCCCATAACCCTCCCTTGAAGTACTGTATACTACCATGTCGCACGCGTCATATGCTTCGTCCAGCGTTATTCCATCACGCATGACCCTCACGGCTTCAGGCCCTATCCTACCGGACTTCCCATTTGATGTTAGGATATCGGATACTTCCACTCCATCATCCATTCCGGTCTTCGTCTTCCTCACTAATCTACTGGCGTCAATAACCAGTATCCCCCTCCGCAATCCATACTCTTGTACGCTACGGAGGTATCCGTCGCCTTCATCGTCAGGCGGGTGTGTTACCACAAGCCTCACCTTCCTCTTGTCCCCCCGCTCTTCAAGCCTCTTCTGCAGTTCATCAGCGAGCTCTACGGATAGCCTAAGGTTCTTCCTCCTTACCGGTCGAACCGGCAGTAGGAGCATTATGTCGTCCTCGCTTTCAAGCACCAGCTGCCTGAAGCCTCTGACCGTGTCCCGGCTGGTCTCCTCAACATTGTCGAAGTCCCTGACATTGGGCATCACAACAGCCTTTACTCCAGTCCTACGCTCCAACTCCTCCTTTGCAGGAGTGTTTATGACAGCCACACTCTGGTTTTCCACCCCCGTCGCGAGATACTCCATCAGCGTCTCCATGTTAGGGCCTTTCGCGTTGAACCTCTCCTGCTCCCACCAGAAGTCGTGGCTGTGGTTTACAACCATCATCCCCCCATCCCTGTTTAGCTGGTTGGCTGCCTCAACTACTGCGAGAGAGAATGGTATGTTACCTGGATAGCATAGCACGTTGTCCACTATCATGACGTCCGTCTTCTTTTCCCTGGCTGCCTTTAGCAGATACTCTTTAATCTGGTTTTTTATGCCCAGGAGCTTCACGAGCTCTGTCGCCCTCTTCACCCCCAGCATGAAGTCTTCCTGTTCTACACCAACCGTTGTGTCGCGCATAAGATTCCTCACTTCACTGCCTGTCTCGTCATCGCCGATGAGCTTGCGCACGCCATCTTCAGTTGGGCTGCCCGCCCCTAAATAGCTTCCAATACGCTTCAGCCTAGTGAAAGCGCCATCACTTATACTCCTAAATCCTGTAAGCACTTCAACCTCCGCACCGGTTATATCATCCCTCTCAAACCACTCGTCTGTAATACCCCGTATCTCAGGCCTCGTGAAATGGCATATCGGGTGCTCGATCATGTCCTTATCATCAAGGAATCCCGGGTTCTTAGTGTCTCCTGAGAAGAAGCTGATGCTCTTGCACATCCCGTGTAGGGCCTTAGTCCACTCATCTATCTCAAGGGAGACTCCGTCAAGCGCCCTGTCGTCGATTCTGAATGAAACGTACATTACGTCCTTATCCCCTAAAACCGTCCTTATCCTCTTCCTGTTTTCCCTCATCCTGGAAAACAGTCCAACCTTCTCTAGTTCTTCCCTGCTGGGTAGGATTACGGCTCCGCTAGAATTCCGCCCATGATTGTTGTTGCCAATCATCTTATTATTACGGGAAACAGCCGCGAAAATACGGCTTCAAACCCGGCGATAGGCGGTAGAAGCTTAGAAGCCCTTCTCCTCGTAAGCCAGAAGGGTCTCAAGATTTTTCCGTATCCTGTCTCCAATGTACTTGAGGTCCTCCTTCTTCTCCTCTGGCTTGAAGAGCTGCCTGAACCTGCCTTGGAGCTTCAAGTACTCTTCAACAGGCTTCAGCTTGCCAGGGTCTCTTGGCATGTTCACCTTGTGTTTGCCGCCGATTATCTCGAAGAGCGGGGTAGCCCCAGTCTCAACACCAAGTTTAGCGACCTTTATCGTTGCGGACGGATCGATCCTCCAGCCGGGAGTGCACGGACAATACACGTTCACGAAAGTCGGCCCCTTAGTCTCGAGGGCAGTCTTTATCTTCCTAACCAGGTCCGTATGGTATCCCACTGAAGCCGTCGCCACGTAAGGCGAGCCATGCGCAGCCATTATATGGATTATGTCCTTCTTCCACTCTTCCTTTCCGATAGTATTCTTTCCAGCAGGGGAAGTGGTGGTGGAGCCACCGTAAGGTGTTGCACCGCTCCTCTGTATTCCAGTGTTCATGTAGGCCTCGTTGTCGGTGCACACGTAAGTGATATTATGCCCCCTCTCAAATGCGCCTGAGAGCCCGCGGAACCCGATGTCGTATGTTCCACCATCTCCGCCCAGAACAAGGACGTTAACGTCTTCCTTGCCTTGCATCTTCAACGCACGCTCCACACCGGACGCTATTGACGCATTGTTCTCGAAGGCGCCGTGAACCCATGGAACCTCCCATGCAGTCTCAGGATACGGGGTGGAAACGACCTCCATGCATCCAGTGCACTGTGTGACGACCGTATTCGGGCCTGCAGCCTTCATTATGAGCCTTAAAGCCAGGGCTTCACCGCAGCCGGCGCACGCCCTATGGCCTTTCGCGAAATACTCCTTCTCATCTAAACCAAGTATCGCCATCTTAGAACATCCACTCCTCCCTCTTCCCCTCTCCCTTGAGGGTCATGTCTATTATCCTCTCAACATGATCCAGGCGGACGTCACGCCCTCCCAAGCCAACTATGAAGTTCCTCAACTCAGGCTTCTCATCCGAATCATACATGGTTGCTGCGATTTCGCCGTATAATGGCCCGCCGAATCCTGGTGACATGGCCTTTTCAACAACAGCCACCTTGCCGGCGCCCTTCAGCTTCTCGACTATGAGCTTTGCGGGGAACGGCCTGTAGGTTATTATCTTTAGCAACCCAGCCTTCACACCCTTCTCCCTCAGCTGGTCAATGACCTCCTTTATCGTGCCGCACACGGAACCCATTGCAACAAGGGTCACGTCAGCGTCATCAGTCTTGTACTCTTCGACGTGATAATACTTCTCTGGCCTTGAATACTTGATGCCGCACTTGAACTTCTTGCTGTAGTCCCTCATAACCTCCCCTATCACTGGGAGCGAGTTCCTCATGGCATCCTCTAAATCCTTCTTGAACTCCATGTAGTGGGTTGGGAATCCTATCGGCCCCTGCGTCAACGGCTCCTTAGGGTCTAATACGGCGTGAACAGGCTTGAATTTAGGCAGGAACGAGTCCACCTCCTCTTTGGAGTGTATCTCAGCAGGCTCATAAACGTGTGATAGGGTGAAGCCGTCCATGCAGACCATTGACGGTAGAAGCACCCTCTTGTCCTCGCTTATCTTATGCTGCATTATCGTCATGTCATAACCTTCCTGAGCGGTCTCCACATACAACTGTATCCAGCCGGTATCCCTCTCTGCCATAGTGTCAGAATGGTCGTTCCAGATGTTGATTGGCGCGCTCAAAGCCCTGTTCACAACCGACATACAGACTGGAAGCCTCATTCCCGAGACTATGAACAGGATCTCATGCATCAAGGCGAGGCCCTGGGATGATGTTGAAGTATACGCCCTGGAGCCTGCGGCGGAAGCGCCCAAACAAGCTGATATGGCGCTGAACTCTGACTCAACCCTAATGTACTCAGAGTTTATCTCACCGTTAGCCACGAACTCGGAAATCCTCTCTACTATGTGAGTCTGCGGCGTAATCGGGTAGGCGGCTATAACATCCGGCTCAATCGCCTTAACAGCATCCGAAATGGCGTGAGACGCCTCCATAACCTCCCTCATTTTTCCTCCCCCGAAACTTTTGCAAAAGTTTCATCAAAAGGTGCGGCATGCGCTTCGCTTAGCCGCACTGGGCAAGACATAATTATGACATTCATTTCTCTTCCACCACCATCTTAATGCATTTGACTGGACACACGTCGGCGCAGATGCCGCAGCCCTTACAGTAGTCCTCGTCAAAATCATACTTCCCGTCCTTGGCTTTAACCCGCGACGCGTCAGGACAGTAGGCCCAGCAGATGCCGCAGGCAGTGCACTTCTCATGGTCGGTGACAGGCCTCATGGCACGCCATCCGCCCGTCTTGTTAGCCTTAGTGCTCCCGTCGCTGGGCAGAACACAGCCTGTGGTTATCTCAACTCCAGCCAGTTTTTTCTTGCCCAAGTCGACGCTCATTTTGACTGATTATAAACTTCCTCAACTAGTTTCTTGTTCTTCTCGGCTATGGCGCCTGAGAACTGCCCTTCAACACCCTTCAGAAGCCCCTCAAGACTCACTTCGCCGGTGAATCCCGCGAAGGCGCCGAGCATGGCGGTATTCACAATATCCCTGCCCAAGACCTCCATAGCGAGCTTGCTGACGTCAAGGGTCTTGACGTTCAAACCCTTAAGCCCCAAGTCGCCTGCACTCATGTTGGTGTTTACTATGATCATGCCGTCCTCCTTAAAACCGTCAGTGATATTTTCAGCGCCGAATAGCGTGCTGTCGAGGACTACAAGGTAATCCGGCGTGTAGACCTGGCTCTTACGCCTCACGAACTCGTCGGAAATACGGGTGAAAGCCTGCACAGGAGCACCCCTCCGTTCCACACCAAATTTCGGGAACGCCTGCGTGTATTTGCCGTCATGGAAGGCTGCAACAGAAAGTATCATGGCGGCAGTCACAGCACCCTGACCCCCCCGACCGTGGAAACGAACCTCCTTCATATGTGCCTCTTAATTAAGAAGCATAATATAAAAACAAAACAGTTCCATGGTCGAAACCTCTTTTTAAAGGCCGATTGCACAATATATATACCTTTTAAGATGGAAGCAGTTGTCGTAAGCTACCGGGGCGGCAGGCGCACGCAGAACAACAAGCAGATGGTGCTCCAGCCTGCGGATTCGAAGAGCAAGGAGGATGCAGAGAAACTCTTGGGCAAGAAGGTCGAGTGGACGACGTCCTCAGGCAAGAAGCTGGCTGGTGAAGTAACGAGAACGCACGGCGGGAAGGGGGCTGTGGTGGCCCATTTTGAGAACGGGCTTCCCGGGCAGGCGTTGGGCACCAAGGCGGAGATACTCTGAATTCCCCCAATCTAACTACATGTGAATCACGTCTGGAAGCATTCTACTAATCCGACTCCACCTTGTATATCTCTCTAACGCCTGTGACGTATATCCCACCATACGCTACTGGTTCTCCTTTTCCAAGTGGCAGTTGAATCTGATCGTGAAGCCTACGCAATTCGATAGCCAACGACCGTCTGCGTATGACTTTCAATTCAAAGCCGTCCACCCTCCTCGAGAGCTCTCTTCCACCAGCTTCAACATCATCACTATTCAGCTCCTCCAATGGTTTATTGAGGTTGGGGGGCAGTATTATCATCTCATTAGTCGCTATCCTCACTGCTCCTGCCTCGCCACCGTCCCCATCCTTCCTTAGAAGTCGGTAGTACTTCTCCAACAGTTCTTTTTTCTCTAAAATATATGTTAATGGCCCGTACACGTCCCATATCTCGTCAAAGGGTCCTTTAAGTGGCGCTTGGTTTATGTCACTAACAACGTAATTTATGTAATCCTGGTGCGGCTTGTACTCCAGCCTGCTCACACCCACTAGTTTAAGTCGCTTACCGTTCCGGAATAAGACTATCTTCTCACCACCCTCATCCAAAACCGTGTGGCCGCCCCACTCCTTATCCAGATTCTGGACCAACTCAGCCAAGGCACTTCCCTTGCCGCATCCGGAGTCCAAGATGTTGACCTGCCGCTGGCCTTCAAAACGCTTCTTAATCCTCTCCGTCAGGTCAGTGTCGAGTAGGGTATTGTATCCAGTGAATCCGATGATGTCGCTTAGGAACCTATTCCCAGTCTGAACAGTCTCGGTTATTATCCCAGGCACCTTATGGTATTCCCCGACACCGCCAAGATTCTCTATGAACGTGAGAAACTTGATGCCTTCAATCTCACTCTTGCATGCGCTCTCAACTCTCTCGTCCACCCTGCCGTCCAACCACTCGCCTATGCGACTTCCAATCCCCTCCTGGATTCTCACCATGTTCCTCAAGCTCTGAGCGAAATCCTCATACTTGTCAATCTCCCCCGGCTCTACCCGAATGAACTCGCGCAAGCCCTCCTCATCCTGAGCGCTTACCCCTAACCTCCCCCTCAAACCCTGCCTCATAACCCTAAGCCGAACCAACGGCGCGAGAACACCATCATCAACACCCTGAAGTCCATACTCACTCCTAAGTCCATCAGCAATCAGGCCTCTGTTGGGGTCGTCAGGTAAAGGACCTTTCAAAAGCTCGTCCAAGCGCCTCTCATCCTCCCTCGAGAAACGAGAGGCCCTAACTAGGCGTATTTGATTGGGTGTTAGTCTAGGTTCCCTCTCAGATTCTACGGCAGCCATGTGTTAAGAAAAGGGCATTGCATGCTGATATATACGCCAAACCAAACGTCAACTTCATCAAAACCACATTAAAAACATTAAAAATCATTTAGAAAAGAATTTAAACCCAAAACAACAAGAAATAAACCCTTGAAATAAGTTACTAGCGTTCGCCGCTGTAGCTCAGTCTGGGAGAGCACTCGGCTGAAGAGAGCCCCTTAGTCCAAAAGGCTTTTCGAAACCGGGGTGTCGCGAGTTCAAATCTCGTCGGCGGCAAACACCATCGCGAGTTCAAACGCTCGGAATCGCAAGAGCGATTCCGGCGCATCAGAAGCCTAAGGCTTCTGAATGTCTCGTCGGCGGCAAACCTTTTTCTTTCTTTGGGAAAGAAAGAAAAACGTTTACGAAAAAGAAAGAAACTTATTTTACAAAAGAAAAGGATTTACCATGGCGGAGGAGGTTGTCTGGAAGGGTGGGCTCGCGCCTGCGAGCCTTTACTGGTACTGGCTAATCGGAGGTTTCCTGACGATAACATTCATATTCGCTATATTCGGGATACCCATACTAATCCTCGGCGTGCTGAAGATGAACCGTTGGAAGTATGAGGTGACGAGCGAGCGCATAAAAGTCAAGTATGGTTTCCTGTCGACGACGAAACGCGAGGCGGACTTGGATAAGATACAGGACATAATCATAAAGCAGGGCATGGTGGGCAAGCTTCTGAACTACGGCACACTCTACTTCAATACCGCCGGCTCTACCGGCTATGAGCTCGTGTTCTCCAACGTCAGCTCCCCCGACGACCTGAAGGAGAAGTTCCGGGAGATGAAAAACAAAAACAAGTCCGGGTAAACGTCACTTATATACTAACTGAACTAATCATCTATCATGAGGCTATTCGGCGAGGAGATTGATATCCCGGTTGGCGTTGAGTCCGGGCATCATAGAGGCAGGTCCGGCGGCAGGAGTCCGGCCGGCTCAATCATAACGCTTCTAATCGTTTTTTTCATAGCATTCATCTTCATCAGCCCCTTGTTGATTGCGAGTGTCGGCGCCGGCGAGCGTGGTGTGAGGTTCAACTACCTGTCTGGAGGCGTTCTGGAGGATGAGTTCAATGAGGGGTGGCATCTCAAGCCGCCCTGGGTGACGGTCACCAACTACAACGTAAAGACCCAGGACTATACCATGAGCATCGTTTCCGGGGAGGGTAGTGTCAAGGGCGACGACAGGATAACCGCCATATCAAAGGACGGTTTGAACGTCGACTTTGACGTGACAATACTCTACCACATAGTCCCTGAGAAGGCGAATCAGATTCATCAGACTGTCGGGAGAGACTATGAGAAGATAATCATACGCCCAGTCGCCAGGACGGCGATACGCGACGTTGCCGGGGAATACCTTGCGATGGACATGCACCAGAAGCGGCCTGAGATGGCCAAGAAGATATTCAACAACCTAAGGCCTCTGTTCCAGGATAAGAACATAGTTTTGGAGCAGGTGCTGGTTAGGACAATAGTCCGGCCCCCGCAGATAGAGCGTGCCATCGAGGTTAAACTGCAGGCTGAGCAGGAGGCTCAGAAGATGGAGTTCGTTATACAGAAGGAGCAGAAGGAGGCTGAGAGGAAGCGCATTGAGGCTGAGGGCATATCCAAGGCCAATGACATAATCGGCCAGAGTCTGACTCCAGCGTACTTGAGCTGGTACTGGATTACCAATCTGGACAAGCACAACAGCGTCATGTATGTCCCGATAAGCGAGCGCGGCTTCCCCATGTTCAAGGACATAGACAACACTGTCCTGTCTGGGAATGCGCCTGAGAACTCTACTTGAGGTATTCGCGTTCGGACTCCTTCCGGGCCTCTTTGAGGGTGTCTTTTATCATCTGCTTTAGTTTTGGCAGGTTGTTCGTCAGCGCGAGCAGTGTCAGCACTAGTGTTCCTGTGGTCAGCATGAATCCGAGGTAGAATCCTGGCGGAGTGTATTTGAAGGCGACTTCTCCCTCTTCTTTGGTTGCTTCAGCACCCACAAGCCCGTCCACCTTCAGTGCTTCCTTCCCGTTCGCACTCCACCCGTCAACGTAGTTCTGGTTCAAGACCACTACTCCGTCGTCACCGGGTTCTACCACGAACTTGTTGGGGGAGAAGTATGTGAGCTCTGCCTTGTTGTTGGATGTCATGAACGCTTCTCCCTCATAGCTTTTGTTCCTGAAGTCTATGGCGTAGTTCCTCTTCTTCACGGGGTCGTAGTCCTTCAGGTAGCCTTGGTTAGCGTTTATGTGGGCGAATATGTTGGTGTTCTGACCCCTCTTCTTGTCGCTGAAGTATCCCTGCTGGAATTCGGTGCCTGTTCTTTTGACTGCGTATGGTTCTATTATGAACGCCTTGTACAGCACGTTACTGTTGTACATGACGAAGGTTATCATACAGTATGTGACGAGGAGTGCCGTAAGCTTCTCGCTTATCCTGTCCACCTTCTTAGCCCCCTGCCCTGCGAAGATGGCTATTATGAACACGACCAGCATTATCAGCCTGGTGGGCGACCTAAGGTGTTGGTATAACGGCAGCTTGTTTATCATCTCCCAAATGTTTATCTGCGCGTAGGTCGTGAACGACGCCCACAGTATTATGATCAATGCAAGTATCAAAGGTATCGACTCCCTCCCCATGACTACCACGCCCATCAACGCGAGCAGTATGGGTATGACACCCATGTACGCGCTTTTGTTATGCCAGTATATTGAAGTGCTTATCCTGCTGGTGTTCAGGAGGGCGTACTCTAGGGTTGAAAGCTGGAATCCTGGCTGTCTCGTGAATTTGTGTGGGTAGTCTTGAGTGTACAATAGTGTGGGTATTATCTTCACAGACCCAATAAGCAATGTCGAACTGACTATCAGTGGTATGATAATCAACGGCATCAGCTTTCTCCTTAAGGAAGTTTGCCGGGACAGAAGGTTTGTTGCGAATTTGAAGAACGCGTGCAGTCCTATGACGAGAAGAGAGTATGCGAACAAGTATCCGTGAGCCTCAAGATACATTAGTGCGATGAACAGTCCCGCCACCAGCGTGTACCTCAACTCCTCGTAACTCATCTTGTAGTATAGGAAGACGTAGGGGAGCCAGCAGGTGGCTATCCACGCGTAATGGCCTACCGTCAGGTGAAGGCTGTAGAAGCTGTTGAACATGTACACGAATCCTGGTAGGTATGCAGCATGCCCCTTCAAACCCAGGTTTTTCGACAGCAGCATGAACCCTATCAAACCTAATATGGTGTGCGCTATTATCTGCAGCTTCATTCCGTGGACTGTGCCGAATATCAGCACGATGACGTAGAGCGGGCTTAGGAATCCTGAGCTCGGGTTCGCGAGGAATATCTTCCCTCCCCCAGCGAAAGGATTCCAGAATGGGATCTGCCAGTATTCTATTATGGTCCTCCTCGCCACCTCGTTCATGGCCATGTGGAAGTCCCAGTCATGATACCCCCAGTAACTGAAGTTCTTGAACAAGGGCATGGTGAAAATCAATGCTGCTGCAGCTAGATAGGGTACGGCAAACCTCATGTTGTTCATCTGCTCCCTCTTCAACAGGATTGGCGTGAATGCGATAGTCAGCAGTGCTATATGGAAAGGCAGTCTCTGCTCCACGCCAAAGTACTCTAGGACAGCGCTCGCGGCAGCTAGTAGGAAAAGCATCTTGGCTATCTTCTCCTCATCCCTGAGGTATTTCGCCAGTCCAGAGTCCTTGTTCATATTTTATATCATTGGTTTGGTGTTTTATTAGTTGAGTCCTGAAGCTGCTTTTCAATTGACCAAACCAGTCATACCCAACGTGTATCCGATATTCTCGGATAAGTAGAGGATAAACGTTATCCTATCGTATAGAAGAGAATAGTAGCGCTCTTTTTCACTTTTCTTTAGGCCGCCCGGCCCCACATAGTCTTCACATAGCCCCTTGTATACTGCATAAATGTATGTCACCCTTGTTTTCAGCGGTATCATGCTAACGTCGTATCTCTCCAGCAGGTCTCTTATCCCCCTGCACTCGTTTTTCCGGTTTAATTCACGCAGTTCGCTGATTAGTGACTTCCTGCCGCCGTAGTCGTTGTATCTTACTATCAAGTCATCAATGCCTTCCTTAACAATATTGTTCCCCCCCCAAGTCTTGTCGTAGTCTCTCTTAAGCTCTAACAGTACTTTGCTTTCGTATTCCTTTTCCATGTAGTTGAGTGTGTGCGAGTCGACATCTTTAATCAGAGAGCTTATGCCTTTCCGTCGTCCGCCCTTAATCAGTTGTATTACCGCGTGCGATACGCCATTCCAAAACATCCTTCTGGCAAGCCATTTGACTGTCATACGTTCCGGCATTATGTGGTGCTTCATGATGATGTCTGGACTGTAGTATATCTGATGGCCGTCCCCAGCGATTTTCTCGTTCAACCACTCTTCCTCGCAGGACAGTAGTCTGCCGCCTCTCCTACCTGTCTTAACGTCCCATCCCCCGTATTTCTCTAGGATTTCCCTGGGGTAGGCGATGTTCATGGCAACCAGCCATTTTCCGGTGTCGTTCAGAACCGTCGGGGAGTCATAATGGTCGACTATTGTGAGCAGGTCCAGCAGCCATCCTCTAAGCCATTCAGGGGGTTTGGACTGCCATATGGGCTCCACCTTACCGCCCACAACTCCAGGACTAGGCTTCACGCTATCGAATGCTTTTATTATGCTCTCAAGCCAGTCAGGATACGCTATCGCGTCGTCGTCAGTGAATGCTATGTAACGCCCGCTAGCATTCATCCATCCGGTGTTCCTTGCGTATGATGCGCCGAGCCTAGGTTCGGGAATGTATCTGACGTTGTATCCACCGAATTCGTCTACCACACCGCGCGTTTCACCGCTTATCTCGTTGTCGACGACTATTATCTCGTATCTTCCCCCGTCTAAACTCTGTGTCACCAGGCTTTTAATCGTTTTTCTGAGATAGTCCGGACGCTTGTACGTGCACACTACAACAGATATCTCCACTCCTGCCATTTGAAAAACCGGTGTTGTTGATTGTCATCAAGCCTTTTTCGGCTTCTTGTAGGGTATGCCCCGTATGAGTTCCTGCATCTTCTTCTTGTTCACAAGCTTCTTCCTGCCCATGACAACATGAGTGTCCTTCAGCACCTCACCGACTTCGACGACAGGACACTTTCTCTTGGACGCGATTTCCACAACACGGTCCACTTCCACCTCCGGCACTGAGATGAGGAAAGTGCCCATATACCTTGATACCTCCGGATAAGGTATGCTCTTCAACTTCACGCCCCGCCTGCTTTTCACAAGCATCTCGACCATGTTCCCGAACCATCCTCCCCTGCTCGCATCCTTCGCCGCGTGAACCACAACCTTCTCCTCCAGCATCTCCAGGAACGTCTCATACTTTACCTTAGCCCTATACACCCTCTCCCCTATATCCCCCTCGACAATCTCGCCTAGCATCAGCATACTATCCCCCTCAACGCATCCCGCATCGGCGATAGGCTCCCCGACAAGCCTCCCAACCACTGCAAATGAGACGCAGGGCTTGAGGTCGTTCTCCATCTGTGTGTTGCCCCCGACCATCGGCACGCCCAGGCCGTTCGACTGCCTCTTGATGTCTTCAATAACCTCATCAGCCTCCTTCATGGAATCCACCTGCATCGCGTTGAATGCGAACAACGGCCTCCCGCCCATAACCACTATGTCGCTGCAAGTGTGTATGAGGCCTGTCTTCCTCCCGGTCTTGAGGGGGTATGGGCCCTCCATGTTGAATATCATGTCCCCAACGACAACCGAGTCGTCTCCCTGGCGTATGCCGTACACCAGGTCCTCAACCTTGTTGTCCATGTGCCAGAGGCTCCTCCTCACGTTGTTGGTCTCAAGCAGGTGTTCTATCGAGCGTTTTATGTCGTAATCCATCTGTATCCCTTAGGTTTTCTTTACTATTATTCTGCTTTATGATGCGTTTAAAGCATTCCAGGTGTTTGTCGAAGGCGACTGGGATGATCATCCTGCTCCTGAGCCCAGCCACCCTAGCGTCATCCTTCAGGCTGCAAGTCTCCAATTCCCTGTCAACCGCTATCGCGAACCCCCTGCTGTTGTATGGTTCGAAAAAACGTATCGAACCGGGCTCCATCGCGTTATACTCCCTCATCTGAGGGAGCCTGGATGCGAGTATCGGCCGCGCGTATGAAATCCAGGTGGATAGGGATCCCGAGCTCGCCATGTTTATGAACGGGCATACCGCCAGGTCTGTTGCGATAATGTACTCCTCGAGCTTGTCATCCGGCAGATAACCAGTTATCCTAAGTCTTGATGAGACACGAAGCCTCCTGGCCAAAAGTGTAAGCATCCAGACTATGTCCTCAGTCTCCTCCTGTTTCAAGCCCGGCCCCCCAGCGAAAACCACGGTCACGTCCTCTGGCAGAAGAGGGATTGACTCTACAACCATCCTGTGCCCCTTAGAACCCCATAAGAATCCTAGCAGTGTTATCACCCGATGCCCTTCTAATCCGAGCTTTTTCTTTGCCTTCTCAGCGTCGGACTTCGTGTGGGGATCCCTTTTTTCCACGAAATGGTTTATGACCCTGATTTTTCTAATCTTCACGAAGCTCTTTATCCTCTTCCTCTCCTCCCTAGAGCATACTAGAACCAGGCTTGACTTGAAGGATATCATCTTAGTGGCAAGCAGGTACCCGAGGCTGGGCCTTGCCTTCAGATACAATTCCCTCAGACTGGTCTCCCTTCTCCTGCCATTGAAAATACCTGACAGCATCCCCTTGAAGTATTTCGCGTAAAAACCCAGTACCATCCCGGGAGTGAAATACTCGTTCAGATAGACGTCGTGGAGTGTGGTGACCACCAGTGTCCTGCAGTGCATCATGAACACCAGCATATTGCGGACGTGATCGAAACCTTTACCCCACACTAGGTCAGGGTACCTCGTGTACTGGATGTGCACGACATCTGCGGCAGAAAGCCTCTTCCCCGCATTAGCAAGCATCCTCCGGTTCTTCCCATAATCATCCCCCAGGATAATCCTCTCCTCCATCACCTCCAAGTCACTCCTAGTCTTGGCTTCCTCGGCGAGGAGCATCCCGTAACGGCAAACGCCATGTTTAGGGGGCCCTAGGTGCAGGTAACCCACTTTCATCTTGTCAATTAACTTGTATAATCGAAACTAATTAATTGTCTCGTAACCAGCTCGTCAAGGTTTGACCCGCCCTCTGCTAAGGTAATCCCGTCATATGGCCCGTACTCCTGCAGGTTATCCCTGAATTTAGCGGCCATAACCCCAAGAACACCGTCCTTAACATTGGACACACCCAGAATGGCGGTCAGGTCGCCCATCACTCATCACAATTCAGAGGTTGTTCGCATCATCATACCGCCGGTTAATATTATGCTGTATTTTAATAATATATGGTCATGCATTGGAGTGACGAGATAGTCGAGGGATTGGTTGGTCGGGGTGGTAGCCATGTTATCGCCACCGGGACGAGCATATCCGGCATACCCCACGTTGGCAACGCCAGCGACGTTATAAGGGGGGACTGCGTCAGGAAGGCTTTGGCGGCGTCCGGCCAAGATGCGGAGTTGATATGGATATCTGATGACAGCGACCCATTCCGCAAGGTGCCTGCAGGCATGGAGTCCCTCCGCGATCATCTGGGTTTCCCAGTCAAGGACATCCCTGACCCCCACGGCTGCCACAGCAATTTCGTAGACCACATGGCAAAACCGTTCCTAGAGGACTTGGAGAAATTCGGCGTCAACCCCACGGTATACTCTGGAACAGAATTGTACCGTACAGGCGCATTACTCGACGAGATACGGACCTCCTTCAAGACGCGGGATAAGATACGTGAAATACTCAACAGGTTCAGGAGCGACCCGCTGCCTGAAGACTATGTTCCATGGACTCCGGTATGCGATGGATGCGGGAGGATATCCACGACTAATGTGACCGGCATCGACGGTATGAACGTCAGCTACGAGTGCGTTACCACGGATGTTTCAGGCGGGGAGGTTGAGGGATGCGGCTTCAAAGGCGTCAGCGACGCTTCGCAGGGTATGGGCAAGCTTCCCTGGCGTGTCGAATGGGCTGCGCGATGGCACCACTTTAAGGTCACGTGCGAGCCCTTCGGGAAAGAGCATGCAGCATCAGGCGGAAGCTATGACACCAGCAAGATAATATCCCAGGAAGTATTCGGCTGGCAGCCGCCGTTGCCTGTGGTCTACGAGTTCTTCACCCTCAACGGGGCTAAGATATCCAGCTCCCAAGGCAATGTGATAACGCTCTCAGACTGGCTTGAGATAGCGGAGCCTGAAGTACTGAAGTACTTCATGTACAAGAGGCTTCAGAAGCAGAGGGACATAAACCTATCCAGCCTAACATCGCTGACAGACGAATACGACACCGCGGAACGCGTGTACTTCTGCAAGGAAGAGGGTGACGCAGGATTCAAGGAGATGTACAGCCTGTCCCAGATTGGGGAGCCAGAATACCTTAACGTCCCATTCACCCTCTGCGCGGTCTTGGCGCAGATAATACCGGAAGACAATGAACGCATGCTGTCCGACCGGGTGTCCTCCATGGGCTACGATGGATTCTCTGAAAAACGCCTCAAGGAACGCACAAGACTGGCGGGAACATGGGTTCAGAAGCACGGTCCAGAATACCTACTCTTCCATCTCATAGACGACGGGGAGGCAGCTAAAATATCCGACTCCCTCACTGAAAAACAGTTAGAAGCATTGAAGAAGATTTCACAGGAGCTTGGGAAAGAATGGAAGCCTGAAGACTTCCACAAGCGGATATACGAGACTTCAAGGAACGTTGGTGAAGACCCAAAACAGGTCTTTGAGGCCATATACCTGGCGCTTATAGGCAAGCGGAAGGGCCCTAAGGCGGCCATGTTCCTGCTTACGTTGGACCGGGATTTTGTGGTCAGAAGGCTAAGCACGATATGACGTGTTCCTGCTTTTATATCCTGACTCGTTAATTAATATCATCATTAGGTTGGGGTGTTTTGATGTTTCAGGCAACGATTAACGACACTAAGTCTTGGAGGAGTAGCATTGAGGCTATTGCAGCCTTGATTGACGAGGGCACCTTCCAGATAAGCAAGGAAGGCCTTAAGCTTCGTGCGATGGACCCCTCTCAGATTGCTCTCGTGGACTTTGAGCTTTCAGGGAGCGCGTTCGAGAAGTTCTCGGTTGACAATCCCACCAACATTGGGATAGACTTCGCTGAGCTGAACAAGATAACCAAGCGTTCAAAGCCTGAGGACCGGATTGACTTGACGCTAGACCAGCGGCTTAAGATGGTATTCCGCGGCGAGACCAAGAGAAGCTTCAGCGTCTCAGTCATCGATGCTTCTTCAAACCCGCCGAAGGAGCCTTCAATCGAATTCACCGCTGAAGTGAAGATTGCGCCTAACATACTAAAAGAAGCTCTCAAGGATGCTGAGCTGGTGAGCAATCACGTGGAGTTGAAGCTTGACGGCGGTTTCAGCATAAAAAGTGACGGCGACACCGGTAGCGTGGACATACAGTTTCCTGAAGAGAAGGTTTTGAGTGTCAATGTCAGCAAGGAGTCTCGTGCCGTGTTTAGTCTAGACCATTTGAACAACATACTGAAGGCTGCTGAGGCGCCGAGCGTGGTCACACTCAAGCTACGTTCCGACGCCCCACTACGGGTCGAGTATGCTATAGGTGACGGGAGGGTTGTCTATTACCTAGCACCACGGATAGAGAGCGTATGAACCCTGGCACGCCAGAAAAATCTGCTAGGGTCCGGCGCATAATCCTGTTGACTGCGATCTTCACTCTACTGCATCTTGCGATAGGCCTCATGGCATTCATGTCTGGCGGGTACTTCATGTATGGTGCTACCGCGCCGGAACGTTTTCTCATCCACTCTCTTAACGGATATGAGTGGCGGTATAGTGTGACCGGGAATCATCTGGAAGTGGTAAATGACTTGTGCATCCAGACGTGCGATGAGTGCAGGATGGAATGTTATGCGTTGGAAAGAATTATGCTGTCATGCGTCATGGATGAATGCATTCTATCAACAAGGTCTGGAAAACCACTGCTTTCAGAGGGTGATTCAATAGCCCTCCTCATAAAGCAGGGATTGTTGTTCGCGGACGTTAAGTTCGTCTGCGGCGACGACCTGAAGACAACGTGCGGTTTCGAGAACAAGATGCAGGGCAACATGTCTTTCATCTCCGACATACCTAAGGGCGTTCACTTGGACTTGAGGTAGTCCCTGATGCTTTCGAAGAATATCCTGCCTTCGCCCTCCACGTATTTTTTACGGGTCCAGTCCGCCTGCTGTACAGGTTCTATGACCCGCTCAGGATGCGGCATCATGCCGAGTATGCTGCCTTCAGGATTGCAGATGCCTGCAATGTCATAGAGCGATCCGTTCGGGTTCCATGGGAACTCCCCTTCCGCGTCAACGCCATCGCTTCTGCAGTATCTGAACACTATCTGCCCGCCGTCAACCAGCTTACCCAGAAATTCATCGTTCCTGGACCCGAAACTGAGCCTGCCTTCCGCATGCGCGACCGGCACCTGGAGCACCCTGCCTTCAGGGATGCGCGAGGTGATGCTGCACTTGTTAACGTGCTTTAGGAATGATGGCCTGCACTGGAATCTGTTCGAAGCGTTGATTGTTAGCACCGCCTCCGGGCGTTCGCTTATCCCATCGAATCCAGGCAGCAGTCCGGATTCAACAAGCACCTGGAAGCCGTTACAAACGCCCACTATGATCCTCCCGTCTTCAGTGAATTTCCTTAGTGCGGGCCCTAGCTTCGCCTTCATTCTCGCTGCGAATATGGCGCCAGCACGTATGTAGTCGCCGGCACTCCATCCTCCCGGTATGAAGAGCGCGTCATATTCATCAAGGTTCCTCATCCTCTCTGACACGCATTCTCCAGTCAGCTGCTTCAGGTGTACTTTCTCCGCGTCTATGCCGACGCTTTTGAAGGCTCTCACACTCTCGTCCTCGCAGTTGGTGCCTTCTATCAATAGTATGCACGCCTTCATTCCGGGACCTCCCTGCCTATCGCGGAATCCCACCTGTCTCTTAACTCCTCGAGACTCAATTCGATTTTGACATCACCATCAGACAATACGATTTTCTTAGCCGACTTTACGACCCCAATCTTGACGCAACCCACATTCTCCTCGAACTCATCCGCCTTACCTGGAGATACCTCAACAAGCCACCTGCTGTTGGACTCGCTGAACAGTTTGAAGTCTGTCCGCAAGTCTCCCATCCCGTTCAAGTCCGCTTCAACACCCATATCCCCGCCAAAGCACATTTCAGCCAGGGCGACGAGCAGCCCGCCTTCGCTCAGGTCATGGCAGCTCCTAACGATGCCCTTGTCCATGGCGGCCAGCAGTTCTTCCATGCTCTTCTTGGTCTTACCTGGGTCTACTGTCGGAACGCATCCGCCATCCAGATTCATCATGCGGTAGTACTGGGAGCCGCGCATCTCCCTCATCGTCTCCCCTATCAGGTATACTATGCTGCCCTCATCCTTCAAGTCCGAGGTCACGCACTTCCTAACGTCCTTAACTATCCCCACCCCCAGGAGTGTGGGTGTCGGCGCTATCGGCCCCTTCGGAGCCTCATTGTATAAGCTCACGTTCCCTGAAACGAATGGTATCCCATAAGCGTTAGCCGCGAAATATAATCCCTCCGTAGCTGACACGAAGTCCCCGAGCCGCTCCTCCTTCTCCGGGTTCCCGAAGTTAAGGCAGTCAGCCATAGAGTGTGGCATGCTGTTTACCGCCACAAGGTTCCTCACGACCTCGTCCACAGCGCTCGCAGAACCCCAATATGGGTCAGCCCTGCATAGGAAAGGGTTCACGTCGGATGTGATTGAAAGGCCCTGATAGGAGTCTTCAAGAGGCTTCAAGACGGAAGCATCCCCGTGAGTCTGCCTGTTGACCACGCCCTGCATGGGCTTGATGACTGTGCTGCCCCTGACTTCATGGTCATAGCGCCTCACTATCGTCTCCCTGCTGCCAACATTCTGCATGTTAAGAATTCTCATGCAAGCATCACCGAGTTCAGGCATCTCGAATTCCACCTCAGTCAGGCAGGCTTGAGGCTTCCTGTAGGGCCTGTTGTAGCACACACCCTTTATCAGGTACTCCAACTCAAGGTTCAGGACTTCAACGCCCTGGTATGTGGCCTTTATCCTCCCGGAATCGTCGACCTCTCCGACGACTGCGGCGGGAACATCCCAGAAGTCGAATATCTCAAGTACGCTGTCCACGTTTTCAGGCTTAACCGAAACCAGCATGCGTTCCTGGCTCTCCGACACCCATATCTCCCAGGGCGCCAGCCCCGGCTCCTTCAGCATTACATTGTCCAAGCGTATTGTCGCGCCAAGTCCGGCTGAATGCGCCATCTCCGCTGAAACACAGCTCAACCCACCTCCCCCGAAATCCTTCATGCCAGTCAAAAGCTTCTTCCTGTTGGCTTCAAGACATGCGTGTGTCAACGGCTCCTTCATTATCGCGTAACCCAGTTGGACTGCAGGCCTGCTTTCCTCGTCACTCTCCTCATGCAGTTCAGCGGAAGCGAATGTGACGCCGTGAATCCCGTCACGCCCCGTCTTGCCGCCAGCAAGTATGAAGACGTCGCCTGAACCGCCAGCCCTGCTGTGTATTATCTCGTCCTTCGGCAGTATCCCGATGCAACCAACGTTAACCAGGCAGTTCGAGACGTAGCTCTCGTCAAAACACACCATGCCCGCGATAGTTGGCACGCCCACGCGATTACCATAGTCCGCTATCCCCGCTATCACGCCGTGAAACAAGTATCTAGGATGTTTGACGCCCTTAGGAAGCTTCTTCTCATCATAATCGAGCGGGCCGAAAAACAGCGGGTCAATCAATGCGATAGGCTGCGCGCCCATGCACACGACATCACGCAGTATCCCGCCGACTCCAGTAGCCGCCCCACCATACGGGTCTAGCGCAGACGGGTGATTGTGAGACTCAAGCGCCACAACATAGGCGTGTTTATCATCGAAGTCCACGACACCCGCGTCCTCGCTTATCACGCAGATGTTCTGCGGGGCCTTGATGTTGAATACAGTATCCTTCAGTATGGGTTTGCTCGTCTTGTAGCAGCAGTGTTCACTCCAGCTCTGGGCTATGGCCTCCAGCTCAACGTCCCTGGGGTTCCTGCCTTCGTTCTTGAAGTGGTCTCTCACCATCTTCATCTCGCCGAGCGATAGGCCGAGACTCCGTTCGGCAGTCACTTGTTTTAACTCATCGTCTGTTGCGTTGAGCAGGTCTACTTCGTAGACGTGTTCGACTATCTTCTTGTACAACTACACCACCGTTATGGAATACTCCTGTATGACCGGGTTTGCTAGAAGCCTCTGGCATGCGTCTTCAACGGTCTTAACTGCCGCGTCTTCAGAGCCGGCGTCGACGGTTATCACGTACGTCTTGACAGTCTCGACCCTGCTTATCCTGAATCCGAGCAGGCTAAGGGACTTCTGCACGGTCTCGCCTTCAGCGTCAAGAACACCCTTTTTAAGGCTTACGCGCACTTCAACCTGATACTCCATCACATCACCCCTGAGAACATACTAGTAATATGTATCGATGAATTTAAACTAATCGGTGCCTCAGTCTGTAATGAGGTCCGCGTCCAGCGTGCAGTTCCTTTCCTGGGGTATCACGCATGTGGAAAGCGCGCCAACCTGGAAGTTCAGCTTCTTGAGGGTGTAGTAGCAGGTGTCTTCCACCACCTTCACCCTGTTGGAGGCGTGGTCTCCGATAGCGGTGTTGTTCAACACATACCATACTGTGGACTTCATCGAGCTGTTGTAGTATTCTCCGCTAGTCTTCCCGTAGCATTCGGTTTCAACGAACTCGTCCCTCATCAACTCCTCTGCGCAAACGTAGAACGGCTCCATGGTCGTGGTTGTTGTTGAAGTCGTGGATGTCGTTGTGCTCGTGGTCGTTGTGCTTGTAGTAGTGGTCGTCGTGCTGCTGGTAGTGGTTGTCGTAGTCGGGTCAATCCTATCCATCACCGATGGGATGGCATAGTAGCCCAAACCCATCCCCACCATCACTCCTATGAGAAAAAGTATCACCGCAATCGCGGCAGCCGCCATCATATGATACCTGAAGTCTTCCATCATATCTTGTCCCTTATCTTGGCATCGTACACCAAATCCTCGAGCTTCGCCAGGTTCCACTTGACCGCATCAGACTTTCTCCGCGCCTCACCACCATCCAGGTCAAGACTGAGCATGAGACCGTAAATCTCGGCCACCGCATCCCTCATCATTATCGCATGCGCGTATCTCTCATTCACCATGTCGTCGACACCCTTCCTCATAAGCTCGCCCGTCAGGTCTGACAGGCCCATCAGATACGTCTCGCTGTCCACGTCAAGGTCTTTCCGGGATGGAATATGCCCACTAGTCATCACGTAGTGGTATGATACAGCCTCAACATACTCCTGCACGCCATTGATGTACGGATGGTATGCCCTAAGCCTCGGGGTTGAGGCTATCCTATCAAGCACCCCCCTCTTCTTCCGGATGTTGGCGAGAAGCGCACGGGATCCCTTAACGTCCCCCCGGTGTATGCTGTATATCAGCTCCTTAGACGCCTTAACAATCTCCCTCGACTGCTTCATGACCTCTATCTTACCCCTGCTGAGCTTGTCCAAATCGGCCTTAATGGCCCTGCAGTCGCGTTTATCCAGCATCTTAACCTAATGTGAAGCCAGCTTAATAATATTCAATCCCACTATTTTACTTGTTTTCAAATAGGGTGTACGATATGGTTTCTATAGTGGTTGGAGGACATTACGGGGATGAGGGCAAGGGCAAGATAATATCCTATCTCGCATTAAAGGACAATCCGTCGGTGATAGGGCGGGCTGGTGTCGGGCCTAACGCAGGCCATACGATAGTCCACAACGGCAGGAAATACGGGCTGCGGATGATAAACTGCGGGTTCATGAATCAGACAGCGAAGCTGCTGATTGGGGCGGGAGTACTCGTGGACATACCAACTTTGATGAAGGAGGTTGATGAGACTAATACCCGTGGGCGCGTATTCGTCGACAAGCGTTGCGCAGTCATCGAGGAAAAACACAAGCAGGAGGATAGGGGAGCCAACAGCAAGAAGATAGGGACAACCGGCTCCGGATGCGGTCCGGCGAATGCTGCCCGAGTCAATCGTGTGGCAAGGCAGGCCAAGGACTTCCCAGAACTCAAGGACTTCATAGCCGACGTGCCCCAGATAGTTAACGACGCCATTGATGCGGGGGAGGAAGTGCTCATCGAGGCAAGCCAGGGATTCGGACTAAGCCTCTACTACGGCAACTACCCCTATGTGACCAGCAAGGACACTTCAGCATCCACCGCCGCAGCAGACATGGGCGTGGGCCCAACACGAGTAGACGATGTGTACGTCATATACAAGGCTTACATGAGCAGGGTTGGTGAAGACCCATACGTCCACTACCTGACAAACGAGGAGATAGAGGGCAGCAGCATATGGACTAACGTCCTGAAGTGGGCTGAGGATGCCGGGTGCAAGGGCGAAAACGACAACGAGCGGATAGCGTGTTATCTCGGCGAAGTAGGTACAGTAACCGGCAGACCGAGGAAGATAGGCTCATTCGACTTCACTCTCGCCAGATACTCTGCGAGAGTGAATGGTGCAACGAGAATATGCGTCACATGCCTCGACAAACTGTTCCCAGAATGCGCTGGTGCAACATCCATAGATGACTTGCCGGCGGACGCGCTAGCCCACATAAAGAACATAGAGGATAAGGTGGGCGTCACGGTGGCTATAATCTCAACGGGGCCTGAGGACGTTGACGTGATCGACTTAAGGGGTGATTGAAGAATGGCTGGGGAAGACCTGGAAAAACAGCTTAAGGAAGAACGCAGGAGATACGAGGAACTTGAGAGAAAATACGTGCGTGAACACGCAATGCTCTTGAAGCGTGAGCAGGAGCTTGACGCATGGTACCAGCGTTCCCTCACCGGAGCGCACCCAGACCAGCTATACGCTATCGCAGTCGCTGAGAAGATGGATGTCCTAACATACCACCTCATGCGCTCCAACGAAACCATACGCCAATTGCGTGAAGAAGTTAGAAACAAGGACTCCGAATGGGCGTCAAAGCTCGCTGGGAGAGAATCTGACGTGAAACGTCTTGAGGATGACGTCAAGAGGATAACCGACGAACTGGAATACGCCTCCAAGGCAAGGCCCACTGAACCCGAGAGGCCCGTATCACAGAGGATAGTGACCCCTCTAACAGAGGATTCATTCGACGACCTCATAGCATCCCCCGAAAAGAGGGAAAAGTCGCAGGCCAAGTCTTCCGGACCAAAGGAACTCGCCAAGACTGTCGCAAGACTGAAGAGGGTCAAGCTGATTGACGCGGCGATACTCCTCGACTCAGACAAGAACACTGTCATGGAGTGGGCTGAGTCGCTTGAGAGTAAGAAGCTGATAGAAGTCAAGACGGATAGGAAGGATAAGATACTGGTTTCAACCAATAGGCTGCTCCTGGCTTATTCTAAGCACAAGAAGAAATGAAATATGACGCTGCTGTGGTGGGTGCAGGCCCCGTAGGTTGTATCGCAGCAACGCACGCCGCCAAGTCAATGGATGTCGCGCTGATAGGCGGCGACGTCTGCAGGGTCCAGTGTGCGGGCCTGATAAGCAAGTCTGGACTTGAGAGACTGGGCGTTAGTGACGGGGATTTCATATTGAACAGGATTCGTGGCGCGAGGTTCTACTCTCCAGGGGGCGTGCTGTTCGAGGCTGATGGCGGCAAGACGATGGCGTGTGTGGTGGATCGTATAGGTTTTGACGGCCACCTCTTAAACAAGGCAGTTGATGCGGGAGCAGTCCGGGCCACCGGCCGCGTGGTTGACGTCAATGGCACAATATCCACCAGTGACGGCTCCAAGATAAAGGCCGACCGAATAGCCCTCGCCACCGGAACGGACTACTCACTCCACATCACAATGGGCATTGAAAAGCCGAGCGAATTCCTCATTGGAATGCAGTACGAGATGGACGTTGAATGCGACAATGATTTCGCTGAATTGTATTTCACCGTCCCTGACTTCTTCGCATGGGTCATACCCATCGGGGACCGTGCTCGCATCGGACTCTGCACCAAGAGAAATCCAAGGCCCTACATGGAGGCATTCGTGAAAAAACTGCGTGATGAAGGCCGCCTCAGAAAAGACACGGTGTTCGACGAGCACTACGGGATAATACCCATACACAAGCCGTCGATGAGGACGCAGTACGATGGTCTGGTGACTGTGGGGGATGCTGGAGGGCAGGTGAAGGCTTCCACCGGCGGCGGAATCGTCATGGGCGGTCTGGCTGCTGAATATGCTTTCAGCGACCAATACGAGCGCGAATGGAAGAGGGCGGTCGGACGCGAGCTTCTCATGCACTTGTTCATACATCGTTTCTTATCCGGGCTTTCACCAAAGAGTCTGGATCGTCTCTTCGACCTACTCCAGTCTGTAAGGGGCAGTCTTGAGAGTGGGGGCGACATGGACTATGCGTCAAGGGTTATCAGCAGCCTAGCCTTCAACCCCCGGTTCGCGGTCAAATTCCTCGCCTACTCGCCCTTCTTCATTGCAGACATGCTTTAAAGGCTTTTTATGGGCTTGTTGTGTAATAATAAAGGATGGACGGTCAAAGCATATTCTGGGGCACAATAATCTCCCTCTTGTTCATATTCGTCCCTGGGTACGCCCTATCCCTCGCAATATTCCCTAAGCGCAATGACGTCAGTATAGTCGAGAGGATCGGATTAAGCGCCATACTGGGTGTGATACCACATCTTATAATATACTTTATAAACAAGAATGCTGGCATAGCCATAACCTCACTTACCTCTTACCTGGTTATAATCTTGGTGACAGTATCTGCCCTAGCCTACTGGAGCAGATTCCAGAACACTCCTTCCAAAGCATAGCCGCTAGCCTGCTGTTGCATTGGTGATGTTATAGACTAGTATGGAATATCCTATGTTGTCCATCGGTTCGTAGCCTCTAAGCCACTCATAGCATCCGGGGTCTCCGAACTGCCCTGTCAGGCTTGTCGCGCTGACTGCGAGTATGCCCTCAACAGGGCCGCACTCCACGTCAGGACTCCGCTGCCCAGAGAACATCTCTATCCCCTGGTTGTTTGGCAGTGAAAAATACTCTATCCCATACTCATCTATCCTCGCGGTCCCGAAGTATGCCAGTTTAATCTCGTCAATGCCTTTCTCGTCCATATACTCCTTCAGGCCAGGCAAATCCTGACCCCAGTCAACATTCGAGTCTGAAGCGTAAGTGTATCCGTTTTCCGGGCCGCCAACCAACTGATTGAAGTAGGGGATGTAGTGCGGGTGGTATATGACAGCTGGGAGTACCGATAATGCTATGATGATGTATGCTAGTCTCCTGGAGGTTCTGCCGCCAGACAGCAGAGCCTTCATCGGCTCCGCTAGTAGTAGATACAATAGCGGAAATATGAATAACACAAGTCTTACGCCAATCAGTATGGTTGATGCGAGAATCATCATGCAGGCCGTGATTATGTTCAGCACAAGGCACGTCCTGAACCATGTCAACTTATCGTTGACTATCCCCCTCTTGAATTGGTTTGAGAAGAAGTAGAATATCGAGAAGAGCAGCAGTATCAGAAGCCCTTCAGGGGCTTTTATCAGGAATAGCGTCACCCAGTAGTCCATCCTCTTCTTCACACTAACACCCTCCCTTATCTTCAGCATCTCGTCCTCCACGAATCCGGGTTTCATCTCGCCCACCTCCCTACTAGAGATTATAACATCCTTTATGTAGCTTGGGTGCCCGACCCTCATATGAACTCGCGTATTCATTATAGTGTAGAGGTAGTAGTCTGACACAGGCAGTCTCAAGCCAAGGGCATAACCCCTAATGCTCCTATCCATCATCTCGTCTTGCGAGAAGCGGACGTCCTTTAGCAGGATACCCCCCCAGTTCTCGAGCCAGTCGTAGTTTATCTCCGTGAACAAGTACCCCGCATTCAATGTGGTTGTCGCTAAAACAACAATCATCGCGTATGGTGTCAGCGACCTCAAAAGCCGGAAAAACCATCTGACAAAACCAATGAAAGCCCTCTTCCTCCCCTCAGAGTAGAAGATCATGAAAAGCGTTATCACCACAACGTATACTATAGTGCTTTTTTCCCCGCCATGGTATACTGAAACACCTGTCAGTGAGATGAGCGTTATGAGCCCTAAGAGCGGGAGGCTCCCCCTAAACCTACTCCAAGTTAGCATCGACGCGATGGACTCGGACATTCTGTTTTTATCACTCATAAGACCACAACAAGTCTTTACTACATGCACGACCCTCGACACAAACCATGACACTAGTCGGATGAATACTATTGCGGAATATAGTGCCAGCAGGTAGGTGCTGGATTCCTTGCTGAGCAAGGCCAGTCCGAGTGTTATGCCTACAGCAAGACCCCTCGTCAGACTCTTCCTCTCCATGAAAAGCGTGAAGTAGTAGAATGATATGAGATTAAAGCATGCCGGAGCGATATCGGTTGTCGCCAGCCTGGCGTGTGCGAGTATGCTCGGGTTTAGCGAGAATAAAGCGGTTATCACGCAGGCCGTCTCGAAACCGTAGTATCTCTTGGCAATCACGAACATGTATGTGCTGCATAGTATCAGCAATAGTAGCATCGAGCACCTCGAGTAGAACAGGAGGTCGTACTCCTCGTATTCGTCAGAGTATATGAATCTCTGCCCGAATTTTTCAGGATAATCCCTCTTCAAATCCAATATCTCATCCACGCTTGGTGGCGGATACGTGACTAGTTCGCTCTCATTTGTATCAAACAATCCTCCATCCGAGAAGTCGCCAATCAAGTCGTATATGTAGAACGGTATGCTGTTGACGTAATACGGTAGCGGGGGGTGCGTTATTATGGGAACTAGGCTGGTATAGTTTATCCACGGTTTATCCCACTGTCTGAGCATGTAGTATCCCGCTCCAACATAATATGGTTCGTCCCATACTGGAGACTTCTCCCTTATGCTGGATGCTCCGATGACTAGTATAACCGCAGAAAGGCAGACCAGGAACAGCAAGTCCCTTGCAATACCCCCACGCCAGAATTGCATTATACACTACTTTAGATTCCTTTTCTTAAAGACAGGCGGCCTGCAGAAATACATTTCCCTAATGCACGCGCACATTGGCTTCTCTGAAGCATTCCTGATGCTGTGCGAGCAGCATGCCCGAGTGAAACCAAGGTCAGCGTTGAAGCGGTCGTTGAATCGCATAACATTAATGCATAGTAATCCGCCGCCAGCAGACGAGCCACCTCTCCTGGAGGCAATGCTTCTGACAACACTTGAACAAAGCATCATCCCCTCCTGATTCCGCCAAGCGGTTGATAGGAACAATCCCGCGATGATGCTCAACGCCTTGATTCTCCTGAGCGGTGATTTCGAGTCAAGGATAGCGTTGGCTGATAGAAGCCTCATGTTAACATACTTCAAGTCCAGAATCCCGCTCACTGGACTTAAGACCTCCCCTGACCTGAGGAAGTATAGTCTCAGATAACATCCTGAACTCCTCCTCCCACCACCTAATACCTTCCTTAATGCCTCTGATGCAAGGTGCACGGATAACGTGCAGTCCGTAAAGTCCTCAACGCCAACGCCAGTATGCTCTCCTATCACGTCGATAATCTCCTTCTGTGTGAGCGTCAGCTTGTCTGAGAATCCTCCTGGGTGTGTTGTCACATTGAAGTCAACCGCCCTCACCGCATTCACGGATTTGGCGTAATCTATGAATGCGCCTATCTCACTGTCGTTCACCCCCCTCAAAACAGGAATGTAGAGGAACAATGGGATGCATGCGTCATTAAGGTTTCTTACAGCGCTTCTCTTAGCCTCGACAGTGTTGATGCCCTGCAGTCTCTCTGAGTATTCCTCCTTAAAGGTCGTGAAAGACAGCATCACCATGCCCAAACCGCATGACTTCAGGTCTTCCACGTATTCTCTCGAAAGCCTCATGCCATTTGTCGCGAGCACAATCATGTATCCTCTCTCCCGCACCACCTTGATTATCTCAGGCAGGTCGTCCCTGAGTGTCGGCTCCCCCCCGCTTAGTATGACAGTCGACCCCTTAAATCCGGACACATAATCTAAGACATCGCTTATGCTCGGCTCTTCCATCCCCTCCTCATTATCCTTCAGATAACAGTAGCTGCAACTCAAATCGCACTTCTGTGTGAGATACAACCCGAGGTTGTCCGGGGGTACCCCGTCATCACACATGTCCGCTATCCTCTTCATCGCGTGATAAAGCACTTCATCACCCCAAAAATGCGGCGACTCGAAGGAGCCATGCTTGTCGCATTCCTTGCTGATGCTGACCTTACCCTCAATAATCCTTACGCTCGCGTCCACCTGCTTGAGGCAAACTGGGCAGAGGCTCCTAGTCCTTGCCTCAAAGGCTATCCCCTCTGCTCGCATAACACACCTATCATATGGAAATCCTCCACAGTCTTGAGGACCTCAAGGCCATTCTCCTCCAGCTCTGAAGTGATGCCATCCACGTCGTACTTCTCCTCGTAATAGCCCCTGAGTGTGAGGAACATGTCAACGAAAAACGATTTTTTTGGCACAAAAAAGGCGGTGTAACCCCCCTCACCGCATAACAGGGAATGACGCCGTATCAGATCCTCCCTCTTAGCGCCCCTGTAGTGTTCTATAAGCCCGTCACTGTAGACTAGATGGTAGACTCCCTCATGCCTGAAGACATCCCCCCTCACATAATCCACCCCTTTTATGCCGAATCTGGAGTGGAATCTGAAAGCCTCTTCACTATCGTCTATCAGTGTTACATTGCACTTGAATTCCCTCCCAAGCATGCTGCCTAACTGTCCTGTCCCACCCCCTATCTCCAGCACCCCCCTACCCTCCAGGTCCAGTCCACTGAACAGTCTTCTATAGCTTCTGAACCTGAGCCCAGAGTATACCCTAAATACCGTCAGATTCTTGCCTAAATTCCTGCCCCAGACCGCATCCCAGTCGGGTTCAGGCAATTCTCCGGTAAGCTCTCCCCTATGTGTCAAATGATTATCTCCTCCTTAAGATACTGGAGCTTAAGCCAGTTGGATATGCTGAACGGAATATACCGCCTATACTTTTTCAGCCATCCTAATCCATACTTGTGGAGTCCATACTCCAACCCCCTCTTGTTGAGAAGACCGTGCCTGTTGTATTCCTCGAATATCCTCTCAGCCTCGCTTCGTGACAGCGAATTCCTCGTGTACGTTATGATTCCCGGGATATACGACCTTGCCAGTGTATAATACTCCCAGTCACTCTCACTGAATTCATGGGTGCTTTTTATCTCGAAACCCCACCTCTCAGGGTCGCTCGCGACACTCGACCTTATACCCACGTTTATCGATTCAAGCGGCATGTAATCATAGTGCCCTCGTATGCCCTTAACCCTATCCATCACCTCCAGCTCGAAGTCCATTCCCCTCCCCGGATACCCGATCATGAAGTTCGCGGTCACCTTCATGCCCTTCCTCCTGCAGTAGTCCATGATCCTAAGCGCGTGACCGGTCTCCTGCCGCTTGCCAACCTCCTCATAGACCCCATCGTCGATGGTCTCTAAACCGAATTTCGGCCTCCTGAAACCGGACTCATAGAGCAGGTCTACTAGTTCCTCGTCCGTCTCAGGCAGCCGCAGGTATCCGCTCCAGTCTATACGCAGCCCTGACTCAGTAATCAGCCTGCAGAGCTCCTTCAGCCTCGCAGGGTCTCCGTTCAGCAGGCTGTCGCACGCGAGAAACCTTTTACCAGGATATCTCTCTGAGCCGGCGCTCAACTCCTCCAAAACCTTTGCCGGATCCCTGACTCTGTAGCCCTTGAAGAACAGGCACTCGTCACAGAACGTGCACGCGTTAATACAACCCCTGGAGAAGTTGAACGTGACATACCCGTACGTCCTCATGTCTATGCCATCAAAGTCTGGACGGCATATCCCATCCAAGTCAACAGGCCTCCTAGGGCGACTCCTCTTGAAAGACCCCTCCCTGATGGCGGTAGTCCCCGGTATCTCCGCGTCACCTCCATCATCAATCGCATTAGCAATTTCCACAATAGTCTCCTCACCCTCACCGTGAACCAGGAAGTCGACGTTCCCAGCCAGAAAATCAGCGTACCTCCCGTATATGCCGCTACTCCTCATTGACTCGTTGATGGACTTGTGCATGGCGTTTATGGGGTCTAAAACTCCAGCCATCATGTCTGTTATCGGCCCCCCATACACTATCTTCACGCCATCATCCCTCTCCCTAATTGCCTTCGAGATGTATAGTGTCGGTCCCATGGCTATTGACGTTATGTTGAATCCCACCATACTGTTGCCTGACAGGCTGTCCGCTATGGAGTCGCATATCCCAACCAGCCTCTCTGTTTCAGAGGGGAATCTGGACCTGTAGTTCATCTCCCCCCTGTCTATGAAGCCGAGCTCCTCTGCGAAAACTTCATTCTCCACCAGTTCGATCTGTTGTATGTATTCTGGTATCGATATTAGCGGGAATCTCTTCCCAAGAAAGTCCATCGACAGCAGTGTGTCGTAGAACGCTGACTCCTCCCGTTCAAAAAGGCGTATCATAGAGTCGTGTCCAGCGTTGTTGTGGGAAGCGTTTTTGTATCCCAGTCCGAGGGGGGTTATGCTATATGAGAACGGATTAAAGCAGCTCAACCTGATTTTCATTCAAACCATTCGGAAATTCTTTGCACTAGCGTACACCCTTGATATTATTGAATATCAGAACTTAACAATAATATATCTTGCCTGTCTCATAATCTGTGTTTGAGGGGTTTTTTTGGAATCAAATTCACGGAGCATCTGTCCGAAGTGCTTGAGGGATGTTGATGCAACGGTCTTCGAGGATGGCGGGAGAATGTTCATAAGGCAGGAATGCCCGGAGCATGGCACTTCAGTGAGCCCGCACGTTTTCCAAGACAAGCAAGTCTACGCGTCAATGAAGTCACTCCTGGCCATCGACCCTGAAGACGGTGAATGGTCTCCGGACACTGCTTTTCTGGATGTCACCGGATTATGCAACATGAACTGCCCAGACTGCTTTAAGCCTCAAGGCATGGTGGAAGAACATCCGATATCTCTGGAAGAATTAGTCTCCACTGCCGCTGGGTTCGGCGGCTCCATAATATACTTGTTCGGCGGGGAGCCTACCATGCGCGACGACCTGCCGGGGATAATAGGTGAATTAAGGTCTATGGGATATCATCCCTCATTCTTCACCAACGGGATTAGGCTGGGCAGCATGGATTATGCCAGTTCATTCTCAAGAAACAAGCCACTGATAGTGCTCTCATTGGACACACTGGATGCTGGTCAGGGCATCCGGCTATACGGCGAGGAAGTGGTCGGGAAGAAGATGGGGGCGTTAAAAAACCTACTTCAACTAGACATACCAGTCTTCCTGAATGTTGTCCTACGGGACGGCGTAAACGAGGACCAGGTTCCAGGCTTCATAGAACTTTTGAGGCGTCATAGGGGTAGGATAAGGGGTTTAGCTTTCTCATCCTACTGGAATCCAAATGGGAATGACGCGGGGCGTTCAGTGCCTGCAAGCAAGTCCGCTGATCTGGTATGCATGCATCTGGGAACCTGCTTGGAAGACTTCCTCGAGTGCACCAGGTTCGGCTTCTGCTTCAGCCAGCTTATGCGAAAGATGTCTGGGAGGGGTGGTAGGCGGGTTTCAGCATGCTACCTACGGCTATACCTAGTCCGTATGGGGGATTCTCTAACGCCTTTAAACCATCTGCTGGACATGCAGGCACTCTCAGAAAGGCTATCCAAGATAAGCGTTAGCACAGACTTCAATGGAAAAGCAGGGAAAGCAGGCGCCCTAGTGAAGACTATCCTCGCATTCCTCTCTAGCGTCAGAGACGCGCGCGCAATATTGTTCATGCTGCCGAGCGCATCCGGATTATGGAAGATCATTGCGGAAAATGACCATCCGATAACAATGATGCTGCCTCAGGTGTGCAGTATAATAGCTAACAGGTATTTTGACGCGTCAAACGTGGATTATGAATTCATGTCCTGCTGCAGTCTCGGAGGCTTTGAGGGAGATAGAGTCGTTCCGTTCTGCCTTAGGGAAGTGTTCCGGTCGCGGGAATCAGATAATCCATGACTCACCAGGACCAAGCGGCTCATCAAGCAGTCTGCTTGTTCTCAGTCCACCCTATCATATCGCATATGCAGTATGAGATGTCGTTTCCCTCAGGAGACCTGCAGTACCTGCAAGTATCCGCCAACCCCAAGTCGATGTTGTACCTGGTATAATATCTCCCCACCATGAATCCGAGCATGTCCTTCCCCAACGACTCGCGGAACATCCTGCCGTGCACTATACCTGAGAGCATGCCTGAAAACCTGCTAAGGCAGAAGTTTCTGAAGTCCCTGTTGAATATGAACGACTTCAATAATTCTGTGTAAGGGAAAAACAAGATCATCACACCAATCTTCCGGGCTGCTGACCCCTTGAGGCGGCTGTTAATTCTCCGTAGCGATTCGTTCACAGTCTTCAAATCAATCATCCCGGATAATGGCACAAGTCGTCCATCTGACACCCATGACTGGCATCTTAGCTCGCACCTGGAATACACGCGCCCACCCCTGCCCGTAATCCTCCTGAAAATCTCAGACACAGTGCTGCCGAAGACAGTGCATTCTATGAAGTCTTCAACATCAATTCCAGCGGATTTTCGCACAAGGTCTATTATCCCCTTCTGCTTCACCATGCTGGAGTCCCTTTCGGAAGGCCTCCAGACCACCTGAAAGCATATGCTCTTGACCCACTCCCGGTTGTCTACCGCGTATCCGATCACCTTATCCACCTCGTCTTCGTTAATGTCCTTGAATACTAGGAATGAGAAGCCGGTCGGGGTCAGCGTGGCCTTCAGGTTCTCCAAGGCCTTCAGCTTCAATGAAGTGACGCGGGAGCCGTAGACTTTAATGTCCTTCTCCTCTTGAAACGTGCTGAACGAGAGTATGACCTGGGTCAGGCCTGTGGCCTTGAGGGAATCCACGTTTTTCCTGTCCGCTAGTCTCAGTCCGTTGGTGAAGACCAGCACATTCTTCCCTGCACCTGAGATTTTCCCGACTATCTCCGGCAAATCCCCCCTTATGGTCGGCTCTCCCCCGCACAGGAATATGGTAGACCCATGGAATCTGGAGACCTCATCCATAATCTCACCTATCTCAGGGCCTTCACCAGACCTCATCTCGCCTGGTATAGGGCAGAACTGGCAGTCCATGTTGCATGCTGGTGTAGTGTGGAACACTAGAGTGTCCGGTAGGACGTCATCCCCGCCGCAGTCCATGTTGGAGAGCGCCTTGTATATGACCGGATCCTCGTAGAGGTGTGGGTCAACAAACAATCCATGCGCAGCGCACTCCCTAGAGATGAACACCCTCCCATCATCCTGGATTATGCTCGCGTCAATCTCCTTCAGGCATATGGGACAGAGGCTCCTGCTTTTCCCCAACTCCATCTTTATATGGTACTCTTGTAATAATCATCAAACATTAAGCATGGCGACAGATAAAATACTCCTGATATACCCTGGAAAAAAAGAGAGGGCGCCCTACATGCCGCTCCCGCTCCTAAACCTTGGAACAGTCCTCCGGAATGCTGGTTACGACCCGAAAATCGTGGACACACGGATTCAAGACCTCAAGCATCTCGACGGCGAGTATCTTCTGGCAGGCATAACATCCATGACAGGGCCGCAGATAAGCCACGGCCTCGCTGTCGCAGGCATGATACGCGAGGAAGACCCAAACATCCCGATAGTATGGGGCGGGCCCCACGCCACGATGCTGCCGGAGCAGACTGCGGCCAGCAGTCTCGTCGACATCGCCGTCAGTGGTGACGGCGAGGAAACCATCATAGAGCTTGCCAACACTGTCAGGGATGAGGGTCCGCTAAAGGATGTCAACGGAATCGCATTCAAGAAAGACGGGGTTGTCGTCTCAACCCCACCGAGGGGTTTCACGGACATGAACGCCATAGGCAGCCTCCACTACGATCTGGTGGACTTGCGTAAATACATCGACTGCAGGGAATACTTCTCCTACCAGTCCAGCAGGGGATGCCCCCACAACTGCACGTTCTGCTTTAACCACTGCTACAGCAAGGGCGGCTGGAGGGCGAAGAAACCCGAGGTTGTGGTGGAGGAGCTAAGGAACATAATAGAAGAAGTCGGCGCAAACAGCATAACCTTCCAGGAGGACAACTCCTTTGTCGACAAGGAGAGGATGCGGAGCATCTGCTCGGCGATAATACGGGAGGGGTGGGACGTGAAGTGGATGGCCTATAATAGGGCTGACTATTTCTCCGGATACGATGATGAGTTCACCAGACTCCTGGGGGATAGCGGATGCGAGACGCTGTTTTTCGGCGCTGAGTCAGGCTCCCAGAGGATACTTGACGGGATTGGGAAGGGTATCACAGTCAGCCAGATAACTGATTCTGTCCGAAAGTGCGGGGACTATGGGATAACGCCAATGGTGAGCTTCATCATCGGCTGGCCTGATGAGACTCCAGGAGACCTGTCCAAGACCCTCAGCCTGGTGGACGAGCTCAGGAGGCTGAACCCTAGGACGGAGGTATGTAACCTATGGATGCTCATACCCCAGCCTGGCACGCCCATCCATGAAACCGCGGTCTCCCAGGGCATGATGGTGCATGGTTCCCTGGAAGAATGGGGTGGATGGAGGTTCGACTCCGTGCGTCTCCCCTGGATGAGCATGGAAGCCCAGTCCCAGTTGGATACGATATCAAACATAGTCCGCTTCACCCACTTCCATGAGCGGCTGGCCTCCAGGGGTCCGGAGGTGAAGAAGGCGTGGCTTGGGGGAAGCAGTCTTATGGTGGCTGCATACGATGTATTCCACTACCTCTTCAATATTTCAGCTGAAGCCAGGTGGCGGCGGAGGTACTTCAACCATCCTGTGGAATGGAGATTATGGGGGGCGGCCAGGCGCTTATACCTTGATAAAGTATAATTGTTATCCAGGATGAGGGTTTTACTTGTCAATCCCGACTCTAACGTCGAATCAGTTCTGGGTAATGCGATGCCCCTAGGGTTGCTGTATATCGCCGCAATCCTTGAGCCTGACCATGAAGTGCGTCTTATAGACTTGACTGCTTGCGGTGACAGCATCCTGTTCGACGCGGTGAGGGAGTTCAAGCCTCAGGTGCTGGGCATAAGCCTGCTTCACACCGTTTCATACACTAAATCACTAAAGCTCTTAAGGGAGTTGCGTGAGCTCGACGACACCATGGTTATTGTCGCAGGAGGCAGCTACATCTTCTTCAGGGACCGGGACTTCGAATCACTACTCAAGGGCCGGGTTATGGACTACATAGTCTCCGGCGAGGGAGACTTTGTCTTCAAGAGCCTCGTGGACTCGATCGATTCAGGCAAGCCAGTCTCCCTGGTTAAGGGGGTCTACTATCTGGAGGACGGCGCGGTCAGATACTCTGGGAGACAGGATACGGTTGACTTGGATGACCTGCCCCGCCCGGACTTCAGGCTGATAGACGTCAATGACTACGACTTCGTATGGTGTGAAAAACCATTCCTACTGGTCGACTGGTCCCGGGGGTGCCCCCACAAATGCCTGTTCTGCTCCTCAAAAGACTTCTTCACACCATACAGGACAAGGAGTCCCGAACGCATGGCTGAAGACATCGAATACTATGCCCGGAGCATGGGTGTGAAAAACCTGATGTTCGCTGACGACAACTTCTTCGGCGACGTCTCCAAGACCAGGCGGCTGCTGCAACTCATTTCAGAGCGGAAGCTGGATATCAACGCGAGCATCCAGGCGAGGGTCGACACGTTCATAAGCCACCCTGACCTGATACCCCTAGCTCGCGAGGCTGGGGTGAAGGCCATACTCTTCGGCATTGAGGACGTTAACGAGGAGATAATGGGATACTACGGCAAGAGATACGATGCCTTGCGAGTCAAGGAGGTGTTCTCAATACTGATTGAAAACGGGGTGTTTGTCATAGCCTCCATGATAGTCGGCTCTCCCCTGGAATCAATGGATTCGATAGTCGAGAAGACAGACTTCATGGACGAAGTGAATCCCAGCATGGTGGTCTACCAGAAGTTCACCCCCCACGGCAGGCTTATGGACGAATTCCTTGAGGAAGGGAAAGTCGGCATAACAGACCTGGATTACTGGGATCACATGTCATACGTCTGTAAGGTAGGCTTCGACACAGAGAAAGCGGAAGAAGTACTACGTATGTCCAACAAGCGGATATTCAGGAAGAACCTGGCGACAAGCTATGAAAACCCGGTGGGCAGGAAGATGATAAACCGTGCGATAATCGGCGGTAAAGCCCACCTCCTGTTCGGGAGAACAAGAATGTTCCATGCCTTGATGAAGCCTCTATTGCGCGTATTGCGCATTATCCTGCTATTTAAGCCGTCTAAGGGCGTGGATAATTCAGTGTGACGTATGGCGTTTTACTCGCCGTTATATATGCCAGCATACTTATTTACTAAACATCAAACAATTTGTACAAGATGGACATACAGATAGACCCGTCATACCTGATTCAGGCGTTCGGCTTCTTCATGAAGTACGTTCTAATAGCGTTTCAGACCATAATAACCCTCACTGTAGGCTATGTTGTTGGCCTAATCGTGTCCAACTTCGTGGAAGCCTTGTTCTCCCTCAAAGAGCTTGAAAGGCAGTTTGTCCGGTATGGGGCGATGACCTCAAAGCTTTGGGGTTCCATACGATCCTTCATAAAGCACTACATACGCTGGTTTGTCGTGGCATTGATACTCACGACCACTGGCTTGAGCATATCATTCACAATATACGACTTCATGACCAGCCTATTCTGGTTCATAGTGCTCACTATACTGGGCCTGATAATCGGCGGCGTGGTCGAGAAGATAGTGAAAGACGCGTTGGATGTGATGGGCACTGAGGATAAGCTCAAGAAGTACAATGTGGGCGGGGCGTTGGGCGGCATATCACTGGCAAGCGCTACAGGAGGCCTCCTGAAATGGTACATAGTGCTTTTGTTCATGGGTGAGGGAGCCATCAAGCTAGACTTGAACTTCATCGGCTCGTTCATAGGAAGTCTCCTGTCCTACATACCGGAGGCGATTTCCGGAGTCATCCTGATAGTGATATCACTCATCCTCTCAAAGTACGCGTCAGAGTCCCTCAGGCAGAGGAATGTCGTCTTCAAGGAGATATTAGCGCTCATAACCGAGGTTACTATAGTGTTCTTCGGCATCGTCCTGGCGCTGCCGATACTCAAAAAGGATGTTGACGTCTCGGTCCTCACTGATTCATTCAAGATTCTTATGGCAGGCTTCTCCCTCGGCCTGGCTATAGCCTTGGGTTTCGGTTTGAGGGACTACGTCCACGACATCTCCAAGCATTCCAGGAGGAATGTTTAAGGGCGTTTATGTCTGCCGAGCATTTCTCTGAGCTGGCCTGGCGTCTTCACCACCACTACTCCCTCTGAAGCGAGTCTTTCAACGTTCTCCAGGTCAACGCCCCTGCATCTAATCCTAATCTCTTTCCCTGAAAGTGTTTTCGAGCTCGCTTCCCCTTCAGAGTCTGTTGGGAGTATCAGTATGTCCTTACCCCTCTTCATTGACTGGGCTGCGATGTTTGTCACAAGCGAGTCCGCTATGCCGTGCGCCAGTTTTGCGGCCGTGTTAGCGGTGCATGGTGCGACTACCACCAGACCATAGGAGTCAAGGCTCATGCATATGGGCGAGCTCGCACCCTCCTCCCCCTCGAAGAGTGTTTTTTCAGCCGCGGCAGTCATCCTATCGTATTCGCCGAAAACCTTGGATACTTCCAGCCCAGCCCTTGAGAATGCCGCAGTTACTTTGTTCTTCTGGGCTGTTTCAAGCATTATTCTGGTGGTTTCCTCCAGCAGGTGGCTTGCGCCAGTCACGCACCAGAGTATCCTCATGTTTCTTTTATTCTACTGTTTAATTAATATATAAGGCTTTCAGGGTGTTTTTTTGGGTTTTAAAATGAACTTGAATTTCATGTCAGGCAGGTTTTCAGGCGTCATTATGCTGGCTCTATTGGCTTGCCTGGTGTTCTTCATCTACGTGTTCGGTTCAGCGTTGGATATGGGTGTTATCGCGCTGATTGTTGGCGCTTTTGCTGGTGTTTTATCCATTTTCGGTCTCTACAATTATTTCAATCAGGAGAAGAAGCTGTATTTCCCGGAGCAGGAGAAGGTTCTCTTAACGTCTTCTGGGAATTCAAGCTATGTTGTTTTTGTAAGTATTGGAGAGCAGGATTTTCCGTTAAACCCCATTCGTTCAGACATCTACTTGACCAACATTGGTGTTCTGGCGGAGCCTCCCAGCAGCGGTGAGTCCATATTATACATCCCTCATTATCGGATAACGGAACTTGTTCCTTACAGGGATAATGGCATAACCCTGCGTTATTTTGATGTTAACGACCAGTTCGCTGAGGTCATCTTGTATCTACAGGATAGGAATCAGTGGGTTGACAGGCATCTGAAGTTACTGACCAGATAAACTTATCTAATAAAAACAATTTTTTTATAATATAAGATATGTTTTTATATTATAAGTTTTCTCTTTTATTACTCATGGATCTAATTAAATAACCTGATGGCGAAACTATCCAAAGCAGCTATCGAGCGAATGCATAAGCAGAAGACTGATATAGAGTCTAAGATATCCGACTACCAGGAGAAGATTCATGAACTCCGCAACAGCAGTGAAAGCCGTCTCTCTAAAACCCACAAGCTTAAGCAATACCAGACGGAGATATCCCATCTTAAGCGCCAGCTCTCCAGCCTATAGGCGTCAGTCCCCGAACATGCTCGCAAACGCGTTCGTCGACTCTTCACTAATCTCACCAGAACCATACTCCCTATAGGACTCATCACTCCCCCCATTGAATCCTCCCGACTCCAGACGCGCGAGTATCGCATTCAACTTGTTCTCTATCCTTATTATCCTCTGCTCCATCCTCTGCACCGAATCAATAACCTGCCTCAACGGATCCTCCACAACATCCCTGGGCGGATCAGTCTTTGACAATACGATATCACTCAACTTCACGTTGTCAGCGAGCGCAGCGTGAACATCGTTATACAACTTCCTTATGGCTTCAACATCACCCTCAACGACCACGACAAAAGTCTTGTCGTCCGCCCGTGTGACACTGCCTTCCAGCCCGTGGGCGTGCAATTCCTCCTGGAGCCTAACCTGAAGCCAGTGTGAAGCCTCTCCTATCGCGTGGAATTTTGCAGTAGCCGTCTTAAACCCTCCCTCAAATCATCTAGCGCTTCCGGCTTCCTAAGGCCGCTTGTCCCGCCATCTAGTTTGCCGTCGGTTTCTGGGGAAAGCAGGTTGTCGAATTCCATACCAAGCTCTTTGAACGCCTTCTCGACTGCCTGATGGGAGTCCGACGCTCTCCGGAGGTAGCAGGCCTTCCTGTCATATCTTTTTCCGTGCGCTCTTAAATAGTTGGCTATTCTCTCTGACGTGACTTGCACATACCTCTTCCTTATCTCCGGCGTCTCCAGGCTCTCATCCCAATCGTATGCGTTGAAGGGGTATCTGTCCTCGAATTCTCTTGGTATGACTCCCGCATTACTGAGCATGACTTCGTGTATGCGGTCTCTCCCGCCGATTTCCCCGATAACCCCTATTATCTCCTTGTGGGTCTTTGACTCGCTGTACGGTTTCCTGTAGCTGCATGGTAGGAGGAGCAGCGTCTTCTTCCGTTCAGACGGCTGGTAGAACCTGTCCAGATAGTCCTGCCAGGCCTCGAAATAGGGGTGTGTCAGATACTCCTCCCCAACGCCATTTATCGGCGTCTTCATATGGTCTGGGAATTGCGGCGTGAACTTGAATGTCTCATAATCCAGTTCGATTTTAGGGTTGTCAGCCCACCGGGCTGTCGCCTCATCGAATCCTCTCCTATCTAGGAAGCTCCATTCTCCTGCAACCCATTTCTTGAATAGCGGCGCGTTACTGTGTGGGAGGAGGTTTATCAGGACTATGCTGTCAGAGTGTTTTAACGCGTATTCAACGGAATCATCCACGCTCTTACAGACATCCTTCACGTATGGCGGGTTCACGAGCAGATATGTCCTAACATCACCCCCTGACTTTTTCACAATGTCCGCAGCCCTCTCATAGTCCTCCCTCCTGAATCCCTTGTTTATCCTTTCAAGAACCTGGTTGTCCGCGGACTCTAATCCTATCGCCAGGGTGACCTTCACCCCCTCGAATTCTTCGAGCTTTTCTTTTGTGACGTATTCCGGGCGGGATTCTATAGTCACCCTCCTTATATCCTTCTCCATGCATTTCCCTATGAAGTGTCTCCTGGCTTCCGCCGGTATCTGCCTGTCGTCCAAGAAGCTTCCGGAACTGAACACCTTCACTTCTTCCGCGTCCTCCCCCATCTTTCCGAAGAAGTCGTCGAATTCCCTCTTTAATGCGTCGACGTCAGGCTTCCTGCCCGATGACCTTCCATAGCCGCAGAAGAGGCATGAACCCCAACCGCATCTCCCGTAGTTTAGTATCAGCGTGCATGAACCCATCTTATTGTTCCTTATGCAGTTTTTTAATCTCTTCCCTTATCCGCTCTGCCTCATGCGCTTCTATTATCTCCTTGGTGTTCACGTACGGGTTCAGCAGTATCTCATCCTCCCTCATCAAATGCTTCTTTACCGTCACCACACCCTTCTCCTGCAGCCTGTTGGCCCATATCCTTATGGTGTTATCGTTCACGCCTATGGCTTTAGAAGCATCATTAATCTTGATTATCTTCTTGTTTTCCAGCAGTTCGATCAGGTTTTCGATGTCGACTCCGAGTTTTTTCTCCTCTTCCTTCGCTTTTTCGTCTTCCTTATCATCTATGAATATCTTCCGCATCTCCTCGATGCTCGCTATCCTGCGCACCGGCTCCTCGTCTTCCATCATTTTCTCCTCTGTCTCAGGGGGCAGCGGTATCTCATGGGGATGCTCTTCTTCATTGGAGGGTGGTCTGGGGGGTTTTAAAACGATTCCTCCCTCTTCTTCCGGCTCTTCAAGAGCCTTCCTCATCTCCTCCATGCTGGCTATACGCTTTTCCGGCTTTGCTTGAGCCTCCTCTTTTCCTCCTGGTTTTCCAGGAGGTTCTGGAGGTCCTGCCTGTGTTGCCGGCGTTTTTCCCTCTGCTTGTTTTCCACTCGGCTCTTCATCTGGTGTACCCTGCTCTGCCGGCGTTTTTTGATTGATATGTGACGGCTGACTGGTTGTTGGTTTTTCCTGTGTTGGTGTCGGCGATGTTGGCGGAGTGATTGGTGTTCTTGCCTGCGTTGTCGGCGCAGTCACCTGCCCTGCGGGCGTTGTGGTAGGATGTGTCTGTGCTGTAGTATGCGTTCTAGTGATCACTGGCGGCTTTTGTATTGTTGTTTTTTCCTGTGTTGGTGCCGGCGATTGTGGGGTTACCTTTGTTTTTGCCGGTGGTGCGGCCGTCGGCTCTGATGCTGCTGTTGATGGCGTAGTCTGTGATGGGGGTGTGGTTTGCCTTGGTGTGGGCGCATCTGGTTTTGCTGCCGCAGGCGTTGCTGTTGGTTTTATAGTCTCCCTCTTCTCTGCAACGGCTTCTGTCTTCAGCTCCGCCACGGCCTTGCCCTCATCCACTGGCTCAGGCGGTCCTGGAGGTGTTGGCGGTGTCGGTGGTGCTGGAGGCTTCAGCTTCCCTGTTTTTGGAACCACACTTTCCGGAGTCCGGTCAGATAATGCTGTTGCAGTCGCATCCAGACCAAATGCGGGCTCCGGTGGCTTTGGCGGGGTGGGTGGTGCGGGTGGCTTCTCGTCCGGCGGCTTTCCTGAACCATCCGCTTTCAGGCCCTTCCCTGCTGACTCCAGATCAGCCATCCTCCTCTTCAGCAGTGCAAGCTCTTCCCCAAGTATCCTGGCTAAATCCTCCTCATCAGAGAATATGCTCCGTATATCCTGCCCTAACTCATCATCCACTCCAGCAATCTTCTCACCCACCTTACCAATCCTCTCCCTGATGGTGTCGATGCTCTTCTTCGCGTCACTTATCCTCTTATCTTCCACGTCATCACCGAAGATGGCGTCAAGCTCCTCGTATTCCTCAAGAGACTTCTCCCTGTCCAGTATCTCAGCCTCACGCTTCATAAGCTCCTCCTCCATCTTAGCGCACGCCCTCCTCTTCTCCTCCTCAGCCGCAAGCAGCTTATCATGCTCTTCCTTCATCAAGGTCTCGAATTTCATGCGCTCCGTGCGCTCACGGTTCAACTGCTCCCTAAGCATCCTTAGCTTCTCATCGTATTCGCCGGCAGCATCCCCCTCAATCTCCACCATCCTCTTCTCCAGGTCAAGACGCTCCCTATGCTCCTTCTTCAGCTCCTCCTCCTTCTCAGCCAGCTGAAGCTTTATCTTCTCCAAATCCTCCCCCAGCTTTATCTTCTCCTCATGCTCCTTAGTCAACTCCTCCTTCTTCTTCTCCAGAGCGCTTTCATAGGAGAGTATCTCCTCGCCGAGCGTCAGGTTCAGCTTCTCCTGCTTGTATTTGTTGAGTTTATTCAGAATCTCCTGGCTTGGCATCAGCTTTGGGTCAGGGTGTCCGTGGGCGTCCACTACTATAAGGCCTTTATCCTCCAGCAGTCTAGCCCACTGGTCTATGACGTTCCTGCCCACACCTATCATCTTGCTGGCTTCACTGGACTTTATGCCCTCGCCATGCAGCACAAGCCTCAGCAGAGTCTTGGCGTTCTTCTTGCCTGTGGGGTCGCCGGAGTGTATTATCTTCTTAATCTCCTCTATGTTATTCCGCCTCTGCTTCTCCCTCTGCCCTATCTTCCGCCATAAAAGCCTTCTCTCAGCATCGGAGTCCATGGTGTCTGTTATGAATTGGTAGTAACCTATTTATCGTGCTTGCTCTTCACAACATTCCTGATTTCAGCCGCTTTCTTCCCGCCTATCCCCTCAACACGCATCAAATCGCTCTCAGACGCGGTCATAATACCCTCAACACTCCCGAATTCATCCAGCAGGCGGCCTGCCAGTACCGCGGAAACGTTTGGCAGCGACTCCACAACGTATCTGCGCCTCTCCTCCAGGGTGAGCGGCTTGCGCTCTCCTCTCAAGCCCACAACCCTGTTTTCATCCACCTGCTCCCGCTTCGCCATCGCGTAGAGTATCCCGGCCGTGTCCGCCTCATCCATGCTTGGTATGATGCTCACCTCGAAGTCCACTGCGATGGACGCTAGTACGCCCCTTATGGCGTTAGGGTGTATGTCCCTCATAGAGTATGGGTTGCTCCACCCTTCCACCAGGAGCACAGGCATCATGAAGTTCCGCCGCATCTCAGTCAGCTGTTGCATAAGCCTCTTGTCTATAATCGATTGCAGGAAGTCTTCCATAGTCTTCCTCTCCACACACACCCTGTCCGACAGCAAATAGTCTCCAACCGGAAGCTGCCTCACCTCTATGACCGCCTTTTCCTTAAGCTGGTCGAGTATGTTCCTGTTCCGCTCCCTCACATCCACGAATATCCTGACTTCATCAGAGTCCCTGAAAGAGTATTGGGCTATGCTCTGCTGCCCGTAAGCCGCTGGCGTCTCCACCTTATCCTCCACACTAATCCCCCCAGCGTCATAATCCTCGAGGCTCTGCTGCTTGTCCAGCCCGCTCCTCAACTCCCTGACAATATTCCCCATCCTCCGTTCCTTGTGCACTGAAGCCCAATAGTATCCCTCATCCCGCGTCCCCTTCGCGATAAGCACGTAGACCTTCCCCGCAGCACTCCTGCCTGTCCTACCCCTCCTCTGTATGCTCCTTATCTCCGAAGGCACCGGCTCGTAGAAGACTACGGCATCCACCTTAGGGATGTCCAACCCCTCCTCAGCGACCGAGGTCGCTATCAAAGCAGTGTATGCGCCCTCCTTGAACTTCTCCAACACGTCTATCTGCTTCTTCTGCGTCATCCCCTTGCTAACGCCCCTCGCAGCCTGACCTATGAACTCGTGCGCTAGTATGTCGGCCTCGTTCAGCCGCTCTATTATCTTGTCAACCGAATCCCTGTACTGTGTGAACACCAGCACCTTCTGGTCCCTGTGTCTCGTCACTATCTTCACGAGCTCGTCCAGCTTGGGGTGTTCAACACCCTCCTCAATGAGCTTCTTCGCCGTGTATGAGGCCTTTATCATCCGATGGTCCCCAACAAGCTTTCTAACAGCCTTCGTCTTCTGGCTGAACATCCTCTTAAAGTACTCGTGTAGCGCGGTAACGCCCTGCGTCTCAAGGAGCTCCAGCCCGTGGTTGACTTTTATCGCCGAAGCCACCAGCGACGCCGGCCCGTAAGAATCCATCCCCCCCGTTATCTCCTTCCTTATCTCATGCTGTATCCCCAAGAGCATCCTCTTGTTGACCTTCTGTATCTGCGCGCTCTCAAGGTACCCGTATTCCTTCAGGTTCTTCAACTGCTCCCTCAGAACATCCTCAAGAACGGTCTTCAACTCCTTTATCTCCTCCGGCAGCTCGACCCTAACCCAATCAACCTTCACATCCTGGACGTAAGGCTTCACGTCCCTGTCGTGCTCGGTCTTGGCCTCTATGTTCCTTATGAAAAGGTTCTTCCTTATCTCCCCCACCTTCTCCCGCTCCGAGCTGGGTGAAGCGGTCAGCCCCAGTATGAGCGGGTAGGGCGACTGCTTCACGTAGTCCCCTGCTATGCCAACGTAACTGTAGTCCCCGACAGCCCGGTGGGCTTCGTCAAAAATTATCAGCGACACGTCATCCAGCTTCAACCCCCTGTACAAGTCGTTCTGTATTGTCTGCGGTGTCGCGAATATTATCCTGCTGGTGTTCCACAGCTCCCTCCTCTTTTCAGAACTAACTTGGCCGGTTAGTACCGTGGTCTCCTCCACAGTCAGCAGGTCCCTGAACGTCTTCTCGTGCTGGACTGCCAGCGGCTTAGTGGGCGCGACAAAAAGCACCCTGGAGTTCGGGTACTTCCCAAGCCGTACTGCCGCCACCATCGCCGCGACAATAGTCTTGCCCAATCCTGTCGGCAGCACGACCAGGGTGTTCTCGTCTATGGCCCTGGCTACCACCGCCTCCTGATACCTCCTGAGCCTCAGCTTATCCTTCCTCACGAGCGGGTGTTCCACAAACATCTGGATAGAATAATAGGTCTTAGTTAATGAAATATGCTCGTTTCAGTAGCTTCCGAGATACTTGAGGAATGTCGTGTCATCCCTCATCTCATCCAGCAGACCGTCAACACCCTCCTTATCGAGTCCGTTGTTGTTGAAGTCCATGAAGAACACGTATTCACCAAGCTTCCTCCTGGATGGCCTGCTCTCTATCTTCGTCAGGTTGATCTTGTTTTCAGCGAAAATCTTGAGTATGTTGTATAATGCGCCAGGCTTATCCTTCAACGCGAATATGACCGAAGTCTTGTCCCCCCATACCCCCTCCTCCGAGATTGCGATGAACCGTGTCTGACTGTCCAAGTCCTGAATGTTCTCTGCGATGACGGTGAGGCCGTACTCTCCAGCAGCCTCTCGCGGTCCGACCGCCGCAACATCCTTCTTTCCCTTAACCTCCTTTATCGCCGTCACAGTGCTTGTAGTCGTCTGCGTCTTCACTCCAGGCATCTTCTCCTTGAAGTACTTCTTGCACTGGGCGAGGGCGTGCGGGTGCGACCTAACTATCCTCACGTCTCCCACACAAACCCCCTCATCAGCTATAAGGCAGAGGTTTATGTCCAGCGTCGTCTCACCGCATATTTTCAGGTCGTACTCCATGAGGCAGGCGAGCGTCTTCCCGACACTGCCTTCAAGGGAATTCTCGATGGCCACGACGCCAAGCCCCTTCCCGGAGTTAACGTACTCGAAGACATCCCCCACATCATCCAGGTACGTGAAACCTGCTCCAGGATAGAGCTTACTGGCAGCCTGCTCAGTGAAAGTGCCCTTAGGCCCTAATACTCCGATATTATCAGTCATTTCCCCTTGAATATTACCTTTTACGACTAAAATAAATGCCGGAGGGTTATATCCGGTATCTTTCACCAAACGATGGGTAGGATGTCTGCAGCATCCTGTTCACCTGAGTGACGTTGAAGTCGAGGTCTACTTCAACACCGTTCCTAGCGTATACCCCGTTCAATAGTTCTTTAAGCTTGTCTGTTGAGGCGCTCCCCTCCCTACCACCCTCTCCGAGAGTCCTGCACAGTCCCCTGATATCATCCAGCGGTACTCTGGATGCCATCGCCTTTAATGTCAGTTCTTTTGCAAGATAGCTTTCCTGGAGTGGATGGTCTTTCGGGACGAACATTTTCGTCAAGTCCTCTAGAACACATCTCCCCAGCTGTTCTGCGACGTCATCCAGTTGTGGGACGCCACCTGTTTTTATCCCCCTTATCAGCTCAGTCCTTGTTGTGGGAAGCACGTCCGCATGCTCGTTCAACACCTCCACCCTGAACCTGTCTGACTGTAGTCTTGATAATTCCTCACCCGGCCTTGTGTGTGTCGAACCGAGGGAGACCACATATGTTAGCTCGCTCTTTCTCGCAAGCATCGGATAGTGTTCCAATATCCTTGGGATGGCCTGCTGGGCATTGCGTATGATGTTGTCCTCCCTCGCCATCTCCAGCATGGCTTCCATAGACACCTGCTGTAGCGTGTTATTCAACGCCCCATTGAAGTCCCCGCTTATGAAGCTGACGATAGAGTCCCTAGCGAGAGCCATGGTCTGATGCTGCATCCTAGCGTATCTCCGGGCTTCCTCGTCGCTGAATCTCTCGACATATAAAACCGGCGTCCTAGCCTCGTAAATCAGGTCGTCTTGCGTGTTCACGAAACGCGGGCATGTCCCGTGTGCCATCTCCCTGCTCCGCTCCAGATCACGCCTCCCATCGAATTCCGCGTTCTTCCCCTCAGCAAGCAGGCCGAACATCCGGCGGTAGCTGTCTTCCACCTGCCTTAACCCGCTCTCTGAACCGAAGTTGTATTCCGGGCTGAACACGTCCGCCCTGCCTATCGCATCCTTCAGCGCCAAAGCCTCCCTCTCAGAGGTGTGAGGCCCCTGCACGAAGACTATCCTCAACACCCTCTGCGTCTGACGGTCGTCAATACCCGCCTGCTGTCGCGGGTCCGCTGGTGCAGGGCTCATTAACGCGGCCATGATGATATAATTACCGCAATAGGCGGATAAAACATGATATTTATTCCATGCATTCCCAGATTCTAACCTAAAATGGCTATCTCAAGGTACTCTAGGATGGAGAGGGGGGTTGACGACAAGGAGCCGGGCGAGGTTCTCGTCAGCAACAGTTTTGAGCACTCTGGCGCAAAATATGGCAGAGGCCCTGCCTTCAAATGGGTGACTGCCCGCCAGAGGCTTGCTATGGATGTCTCGCCACCTGAGCCATTAAGGACTGTTCACGATGAGGTATGGCGGAGCCCACAGGCGACAATATACATGGACGCTAACATCTCCCTCCCCCAGGGTGGGATGGAGCATAATCACATAGCCTTCGAATTATATGACCCGCGGACAGGTAAAGGCTTCCGGTTGTGGAGGAACTTCAAGATGGACTTGGATGGTAATGGCGAGCTCGGTCCCGTAAGGGCTTTGGGTCCATTCACCGAGAGCGAGATGTCTGCTTTGCACAGGGGGGTTGATGCATCAACACAGCGGGCTGAGGAGGTTCCGCCGATCGCAGACCCACAGCAGCAGGCCATGGCAACCCAGGTCTTCAACTTCCTATATAACAGCTTCGGCTTCTCAGAATTCGGCATGCTTCCAGATCCAGCCAACTCGGAGCCTATAGATGATTTTCTGAAGGGTGGTGCATCCACATGGGGCAGATTCCAGAGGCTCGTCCAATTATGTGATAAGACAGTCCAACGGGAGGGTTTTTCAACCGACTTCTCCGGATTATCTGAAGTAAGTACGCAGCCTGCGATAGGGCATAAAGGCCCGGAAATGCTGACTCATCATGCCGATCAGATAAGGCATGACCGGCCGGACCCGAACGTAATTGATGGAAGGGTCATTAGAAGGGAGCAGCCTCCTCAGCAGAGGAGAAGGGTTGTGTGAGTACTCGTCACTGTACTTCCCTGCAGTAGGATATTATGTCTTCGAAGATTTTTCTCACGAAATCCTTCTTGAGCCTCGTCTTCCTCGCCATCCTAGCGAGCACCTCACCCTCCCTGTCAGCGTCTTCTATGGGCAGGTTTTTCTTCCGCTTCACAATCCCAATCCTCTTAGCCAAATCCACCCTCTCCTCTATCATCCCCAGTATCTTGTCGTCCATTGAGTCGATCTTCTTCCTCAAATCCTCAATTGCCATTCCACACACCTACGATATCAATATCCTGACCGCCGACCGCCGTCTCCCTCTCACGTATCCTAGCGGGTACCGACAGGTTTATGGCGCTGCCGGATATGATGGCCTCGCCCCTTGAAAGGCTCGGTAAATCCCTCACAATATCTTCCGTAACAGATTCCACGCTCTGCCTTATATACTCCTGGTCGACGGGATTCACCATCTTCATTATGAACTGCGTGTTGCACTGGCTAAGCACGTCTGAATCCAGTTTGTTAGGCCTCTGGCTCACAACGCACAACCCCACGCCGAACTTCCTCCCCTCCCTCGCTATCTTCCTTATTATCCCCCTGGACGGTATGTAGTCCGCCTCGACCACTCTAGGAGCGAAGTTGTGCGCCTCCTCGATGACTATGAACGTCGGGGTCGGCAGGCCCTCTCCGCCCCCTCCTCTCATGAATTTTTTCCTTGCGTCGAATATGTTCCTCAGCATGGCGGCCACTATGATTTCACTAACCTTCTCGTCCGCCTCAGACAGGTTGAATACCGTCAGCTGGTTCTCCCTGACTATCTCGTTCAGTGGAGTCCCCTTCACACTGAAGACGCCGATCCTGTCGAGCCTCCTTATCCTCCTCATGAGCGCGCCTATCGTGGGGAGCGTAACCTTCTTGGTTATCGTCGTTATCTCCCTGTTGTTGAATATCATCTCCCCCGGCTCCTCGCCCTTCTTCGTGTCGTAGATTATGGAGAGGACTTCCAGTATGGTGTTCAAGTCGTATTTCTCGTAGAACTTGTCCGCGAGATTCAGGACCTCGTCCAGAAGGTCTCTCTGCGTGTTCGTCAGGTCTGGCATTAGGTTCACGTAGTCCCCGGATGAAAGCGAGTCCACGTTAACTTTTATCATGTCCTTACCCTCCACATCATACACCTTTACCCCCGAGTCCTTCATCCTCACGTTTATGAACTCCCCATGCAGGTCGAACACTAAGACAGACCCTTTCTTCTTCATTATCTCCTCTATCAGAACACCGACAGTATAGCTTTTCCCCGCACCAGTCATCGCGAGGACTGCGCAATGCCTGGACACGAGCTCGTTTATGTTAACCTCCACAGGCACAGTCTCCCTGGTGGACAAAGTCCCTATCAAAGCACTCCTGCCACCCTCCTGATGGAGTATCTCCTTCAGCATCTCGTCTTCAGCCAACTCCACCACCGCACCCGGCTTTATGCCATGGCGTGGGAGTTCCAGCCCATCCCTCCCCTGTATCCCAAGCACCTTGACTATTGGTACGGGATACTCACCCTCCTTCAGTATAATGTCTGCGAGCCTGAGGTCGCGGCCGAACTCGTCCGGCAGTAGCTCGTTTGAAGTCACAATGTCCTTGACGACGCCGAGTATCCTGTTGCCTGTCACAGACTCCCTGACTGTGACGAACTCATCCCTCTTGACCTTCCCCTCCTCACCCTCCTTTATCACAAAACGAAAGCTCCTTAGTGTAGTGGAGCCTATCACTTGGCCGATACCCATGATATTAACAATGGAACCGAATTAATTAAACCTGGAATGAAATACCGTCGTAGATGGGTTCGGCAGGATATCCTACCCATCATCTCACCCATCCAGTAACTGTAAGAAAATGGTGGTGTCACTTGTTCTGCTAATATCTCCTAGTCATCTGCCAGTATCTTCTTTTGAAGCGACTACAAAGTATATGCAAGCATCCCGTTTTTTCTCTTCATCGGTGTCTATCTTATCCGCTATTCCGATAAGAACCTGCATAATATATGTGAAAACGGGTTTGATGATGTGTTTTGGCAGTTTTTCCTCTAATGCAGCCTGGAACAACTGGATTGACAGGCCCGTTAAACCAAGCACCCCCTTAAAATATATGATATGGTAGCCTGAATTGGTTATCTGTTTTTTTAATCCTTCAGCAGTCCACCTCCAGAAGTCTCCCGGGCATGGGTGGTAGAAGAAACATCCGTGTGTTGAGGTAATAAGCAGTCCGCCGGGCTTCAATACACGCCTTATCTCCTCAAGGAAAAACACCGGGTTATCAACGTGTTCCAGCGTCTGGGTTGACACTACAACATCCACTGAGTTGTCCGGAAGGTCTGCTCTCCCCTTCTCGTCAAAGAATACGTCGGCATCATCGTTTAACGGGATATCCACCCCAATATGCTTCGAAACGTATCTCTCAAACACATTTTTGTATGGTTTTCCGCCGCAGCCGAAGTCGGCTAGCACAAGATCCTTCCTGTCAGATAAAAACTTTCCCGCAATAAACTCAATCTCATTAGCCTGAACCTCTCCCAGATAGCTTACACCGCAAAAACGAGATTTGGCGGGCTTTTTCCCCCATCCCATATAATCTACCTCCCTCGTATTCCTATCAACTTTTATATCCTATTGTATTCCAACGCCTTTATTCCATTAATGATATTAACAATGGAACCGAATTAATTAAACCGGGATGAAAGCGCTCGTTGTCGGCAGGTTTCAGCCGCTCCACAAGGGTCACGTAAGCCTTATAGAATACGCTGCCGCACACTCAGGGGAGCTGTTGATCGGCGTAGGGAGTTCTAACAAGAGTGGGGTGAAGGATAATCCCTTCTCGTTCGAAGAGCGGGAGGATATGATAGTCAACTCGCTGGTGCTTGACGTCGGCTTCGAGGTGGTCGGAATCCCGGATTTCGGGGATGATGGCAAGTGGATGGAGTGGATCAGTGAAAACCTTGATTTCGACGCGTATTACGGGAATACGGAACGTGAAACCAACCTTTTCAGGCAAGCCGGCTTTAGTGTGGTTGAGGTGCCATTCTTCAACCGCGTACTATACTCTGCCACCGAAGTGCGTAGGAGAATAGTTGAAGATGGCGACTGGAGGAGTCTTGTCCCTGATGCGGTGGCTAAGGTTATTGAGGAATCTGGTGGAGTGGATAAGGTAAGGAAGCTAGATGAACCCTAACGCAGACTCTATCTCACCAACCTCTATCCCACTAGTCCTTGACCCTGTCATGTAGCCGTTGCTGTTGGCAATCAGGCCTGACTTAACGAAAGAAACCCCGAAATTCACTGTCCCAACGTCGCCCCCCACTTTAAGGACGTCGCTCAAAGCCTTTAGCTGCCCTTCAGCGTAGGGTGATGCGATGAATCCCTTGTTTGTAGCGCAAACGCATGCGCCAACCTCCTCAAGCCCGCCAAGACTCATGGAGACAGCCTCGACACCCAGCACCTCCTCCACAACATGGTAGTCCAGTATCTTGGGGCTTAGCACGCAGCCTTTGTCGTTGCATGCTATCATGTTGCCGAGGGCAGTGTGGATGTCCTCAATCTTCCCCACCTCAACGCCCATGGGGTTCAGGAACTCCCTAAGCCTCTGCATCTCGTCCTCGCCAACAAAGTACGGCACTAGAAGCCCGTTACTGTTCCCGGCGCAGAACATTCCCACAAGGTTTGTGGCGTATATCCTCGTCCGAAGCGACTCCACGCCTAAAACATCAGTATCCGGGAACTTCCTGGCGAGTACTGCATACCTGTCCGTGGCGAGTCCTAGGAGGCCTATGAAATCCTCGCCCTGCACGCTTAGCTGCTGGTAGTGCATGTTGCCTACTTCACCGGTGAAACAGTGACTTCACCCTCGTTTTTCACAACCTTTATCTTCAGGCTCCTGGGTGGCTTGCCGATTCCCCTTGACCATAGCTGGCTGTTCAACTCAGGGTCTATGGAGTATTCGTCCAGCCCTGCCTTTGACTCGAGGAACTCTTTCACAACCTTCACTGCCTTACTGGCCTTTTCTCGTGAAGATCCTTTGCGCGCGCTGCCTAATGGCACAGAGTATATCTTCTCTTCCGGGGGCTTGGCCTCCTTCTTCGACTTCTTCTCCTTCTTATCTGGCTTTTCTTCTTTCATTTTTCATCTGATATAACTTTGAGTCTCCTTCGTTGATTCGCTGCCTATCTGGACGTGGGGGACTGGCAGTGGGACCGGTAGTTTAACGTCCCTCGCCAGGATGCTTGCCTCCAGCACGCAGTTCGACAGTATCGTGTTGTGGACTTTCTCGGCGATGTCTTTCGGGAGTTTCTTGTGTCCTGACGTGTTCCACTCGTCCATAGCCCTCTTGACGTTGTCCTCCGACTCGTCGAGCCTAAGGTCGCCTTCGATTCTTATGACGCCCACGTTGGGCTCGTAGTTGCAGCTGAATATGAATCCCACGTTAAGGTATTTCCCCTCGCCCAGTACTTTCGTCAGAGTGCTGTTGTTGTTTATGCTGGCCGGCTCTCCACCGGTTCCGTACTGTTTCGCCTCAAGGCTCTTGTACTCGATTTCAGGCTTCATCTGGAAGATACATTTATTCTTCAACGTATATAAGCTTCATATGGTTCTAGTCGTTGCCACAGGGGTTTTCGAGGTGCTGCATCCAGGCCATCTGCTTTACCTAAGCGAGTCCCGTAGGCTGGGGGACAGGCTTGTGGTCATAATCGCATCAGACAGGACTGCTGGAGACCGGAAGGGTGTGGTGCACATACCCGAGGGGCAGAGGCTTGAGGTGGTTAAGTCGCTGAAGTCGGTGGATGACGCGGTCATCGGCGACCCTGACGACATGCTGAAGCCCATACGCGAGTTGAAGCCCGACATAGTCACGCTTGGCCCTGACCAGTCGTTCACTATCGAAGAGGTTGAGGATATGCTGAGGAAGGCGGGTGTTGAAGCACGCGTTGTCCGTATTCAATCCAAGTGGGATGGTGGATTGAACAGCAGCAAGAAGATTAAGCGTTTATACTTCAAGGGGGAATAGTCTTTACGTGTCGGTGATGTACGCTAAGATTGAGGTCCGGAGGGCGGAGTCCGTCAAGAATATTGTCATGGATTCGGGCGTTTGGGATAACTCCCGCAAAGTTATTCGGGAGAAGGGATTCGTGCTCTTCCCTGTGAAAGAGAAAATTGAAGTCGATGGCGTGGAGTTCGTGGAGCGTGAAGGTCCGTTAAACGAAAGAGCCCCGACTTCCCTCCTTGATTCCCTTAGGAATACTCTGTCTGAAGGTGAACTGCCTCTAGTGCCGTCATCATTCGACATAATCGGCGACATAGCCATAATCGACCTGCCTGAAGGCCTTTTGCCAAGGAAGAATATTGTGGGTGAAGCGCTTATCAAAACCTTCAAGAACGTTAAGGTTGTCCTCATGAAGACCGGGAAGGTCGACTCAGAGTATCGTGTGCCGTCCCTGCAAGTGATAGCTGGGGAAGACAGGACCTGGACGATACACTCCGAGCACGGCCTAAGGTACCGGCTTGACGTGGCTAAGGCCTACTTCAGCCCCCGTCTATCCGGCGAGCGTATGCGGGTGGCGAGACAGGCCCGTCCCGGCGAAAGGGTGCTCGTCATGTTCGCTGGCGTAGGCCCGTATGCAATACTGATTTCACGTGTTTCAGGCTGTGAAGTCCATGCGGTAGAGTTGAATCCTGATGCGGTGGAGTTCATGCGTAAGAACGTTTTGATGAGTAAGACCAGTGTTAGCGTCTACTGTGGCGACGTTCGTGATGTCGTCCCCAGCCTCGGGACATTTGACAGGATAGTGATGCCGCTGCCCAAGGATGCTGGAAGCTTCATGGATATTGCGTTGCCGGCGTTGAATACGGGTGGTGTCGTCCATTATTATGTCTTCGCGGAGAGCAGTATCGGTGCTAGCGGTGATGCGGTCGAGTCTGCTGGCATATTGGGGGTTGCTGTCGAGGTGTTGGATGTGGTCGAGTGCGGGTCTTTCTCACCCGGAGTCTCAAGGTACTGCGTCGACTTCAAGTTAAAATAATCATCCTACCTATTATCCATTATGCCAACATTCACTCGGAGGGGGCAGCACTACTTTGACGGTAAAGGTCAGGGTTATCTATTCCCACCCACCATCGAGGAGGCGGGGGCTGAGAAAATATTTGATGGCATGAAGAAGGTATTGCCTCCCGACAAGTTATCACAGGTAATGGATTATGCGGTACGCCAGTCAGGGATTACGCCTCACCGGCCTGTGCAAGACATCCTCAGGGAGATGGTTTCAGTTCCCGTGGGGGAGGCGGAGTGGCTTCACCCCATGAATTTCCCAGGAATCTATGCCAGCAGGGCAATCTCTCTTATTGCCGAGAGAATCGTGAGGGCGACCGGCTCTAGGGAGGATGCTGGCCAGTTGGCTGAGCGTCTGGAGAAGGGTTTGAAGGAGTGGGTCACATACCCTCATGATGCATTGGAAAAGCTTATTCAAGACCCGAAGTTGGTTGAAAGCGTGGATTTCCGGGCTGACAAGAGGAGTTCTGACGACAAGTCCACTAGACGGGCTTTCATGGACGCACTAACGGTCAGGGGGCAGGATGCTCCTGCCGAAGAGGATCGTGAACTCCGCATCGCGTTAAGTAAGATACCTTTCCCAAGGATTGATGCAAAGGATGTCGGCAGGATAAAAGGCGTGTTGCTGCAGGCTAGGTGATTTCCCCCCTCAAGTCATAGTATGTCGCCTCAGTAACCTCAACCATCAGATTATTTCCTAACAGTCCTTCACCATCAACTATTATCGGCTTGTACCAGTCGTTGCGCGCAGTGTACGTGCCATCCCCGTTATCCTTCGAGGCGATGCACTCGCCATTCCACCCAATCCACCATCTATTCCTCTCCAACCCTGTTTCCCTGAACAAGTCGACGATAATACTGGAACGCCTCTTGGTCTCCCTACCGGGCAGCTGCTTTAATGAAGCGGCTTCCGTGCCAGGCCTCGGCCAGTATCTGGACACGTTAAGCACATCAGGCTTCAACTCCCTTATCAGCCTCACTGTCTTGTCGAATTCTTCAGTGGTCTCAGTCGGATAGCCTGCAATAACGTCCGTCGATATAGTGGCATTCAATTCTTCCCTGAATCTCTCAGCAATCCTCTTGAAATCTCTCACACAGTATCGCCTGTTCATCTCTTCAAGCACTTTGTCGCTGCCAGACTGCACTGGAATGTGCGCGAACCTGTAAATCTTAACGTTCCTGTAGGCGTCAATCAAACCGTCCAGCATCTCCAACGCATAGTTAGGGTTCATCATGCCGACCCTGACCTTGAAGTCGCCTTCCACCATGCAGACTGCGTTAAGCAGTTCCACAAGGTCGCATCCAACATCTCTCCCATAGGCTCCAGTATCCTGTGACGTAAGCCATATCTCCCTGACACCCTTAGAAGCGAACTCGCCAATCCGGCGGACGATACCATCAACGCTGTATGACTTTAGCCTCCCCCTAGCCTTCTTAGTCAGACAGTAGCTGCAGCCTCCCAGACAACCCTCTGATATCGGCACGATGCCGACGACAGGGTTCTCGTTCACGTGCGGCAGCCCGATTTTCTCGCCAGGACCCGAGATATTAACGTACCTTTCGCCCACGGCCGTAGCGCTCACAGCCTCCACTATGTCTCCTGTGTTGGTTCCGATGAATGAGAAGGATGGGAACTCGTCCGCTACTCCTGGTCTTGCTGCCGGCAGGCATCCTGCCACAACCACGCGTCTACCCTCAGACTCGTATTCCCTGAGTTTCTTCAGTATCTTGTTTTCGGTCGGGGACTTGACTGTGCACGTGTTTACCACGACAACACCAGACTCGCCTAGCCCGTGCTCCTCAAGCAGTCCGTGAATAGTCTCGCTGTCAGCCTGGTTTAGAGCGCACCCGTAGGTCTCCACATATTCTACCACAGGTAAGAATACGGTGAAAAACTTAATAAGACCCAGTACCCAATGCATTATGGTCTCAGGTGCGATAGCCACTACGCTTTGTGGCTTGCCCCCCAGTTTTCTTTATGGCCTGTTAATATACTCTACTAAAATAATGAAAACACTGCCCCTAAGCGACGGATTCAACGTGGTATCCCGGTTACTGCCGGGTCTATTCCCCACATTCAGACTTCAATACCGTTCGCGGGAAGAAATCGAGAGATACCAATTTGATAGGCTTAAAAAAATCGTTGAACACGCTTACGTCAACGTCCCATTGTACAGGGAAAAGTATGATCATGCTGGTATAAAGCCAAGTGATATTAAAACCATCCAGGACTTCAAGAGACTACCGTTAACAACTAAGGATGAGTTAATAGACAACTTCCCGGAAGGCGTTCTAGCGAAAGGCGTTGACGCGGACAAGTGCATTGTCTCAGCGAGTTCCGGCTCATCAGGCAAGGTGCTGAAGGTGATATACGACAAGTCCACTCTTGTGCACTATATGCTGGCTGGACTTAGGACGTATTCGATGGGGGTTCGATGGCGTCCATGGCACAAGCAGGTTAGCATCTACTCGTCAAAGCATCCGTTGGACAGGATATTGGGCCTATACTGGGTGCGTTTCATATGGACTCTTGATGATGTGCCCTCGATAACAAGGGAATTAGTCCGGCAAAATCCTGACATACTCTCGTGCTATCCATCCGTATTGAGTGAGTTAATGGTTTATATGATGCATAATGGGGTTTCCCCACCAAAAAGACTTAAGGCAATATTCGTGAATTCAGAGATGTCACTTCCCAGTGAAAGAAGCAGACTAGCGGATTTTTTTAACTGCACTATCCTAGACGAGTATTCCTCCGAGGAATTAAACCGCATAGCAGCCCAATGCAGGGCCTACAACTACCACGTCTTCGAGGATATAAACTATGTTGAAATCCTCGATGAAAACGGCCAAGACCTTCCAGAGGGTGTTGTTGGAGAGGTTGTTGGAACCCATCTTCTAAATTACGCCATGCCGTTCATCAGGTATCGCCAGAAAGACCTTGCCAGCATAGTCACCAAGGAATGTTCTTGCGGGAGAAAATTCAAGGTGTTGGAGAAGCTGCAAGGCAGGAAAAACGACTATTTCACGCTCCCAAGCGGGAGAATCCTCTCTTCAGGATTTCTCCTGGACCTGGCCTATCATCTTATCCTGGACTATCCTGACTGCATATGCGACTTCTGTATGATACAGGATTCTAGGGATCACTTAACGCTAGAGATACTGCCTGGAATCAAATTCTCAACGGTTATGGTGCGCGAGATTGAAGACAAGATCAGATCGGCAATAAACGAAGAAGTTGATGTGGATGTTGTGGTAAAAGACCGGTTGAGTAAAACCAGGAGCGGGAGCAGGAACCCTATAATATCACTGGTAAAATGAAAAACACTAGGCCATGAGGCCCCCCACCACCCGCATCAGGCCATCAACGTCATCCTCGATTCGGTGGTTATCCTCCACAGCTTTCCTGGCGTTTCCTCCGATGACTGCCCTCAGGTGGGCGTCATCACGCAGTAGAGCCATCCTATCCTTCAAACTCTTCAAGTCACCTCGATTAAAATAAACGGCGTCCACCATGTCTCTAGCATAATCCTCTGTAGTCAACCCCTCGCTGACGATGGTCGCCTTCCCACAGGCCATGGACTCCAGTAAGGATGTAAGTCCAGCCGGATGGGTGTCATTCTTAACAGGCACCACTACAAACAGCGAGTTCCTGTATAATCTGCGCAGAGTTTCAGCGTCCACTTTCATCAGGACTTCAATCTCCCTGACGCCGATGTTCTTAGCAATCCTCAATATTTCTAAAGCGTATTCCGGCTCTTTCGTCACCCGAATTAGTTTCAAACCCAGGTCCATGCATGCGCTTAGCAGGAGTCTGTCGTCCCTGTCGTATTCTCCAGTGCAAAACACATAGTCGTTAATCCCGGTTTCACGGTCCTCCGCGAGCGGACTGAAAAATACGGTGTCAACACCCCTTCTTAAGTACCTTACCTGTCCTGGCTTCAGGCGAAAAGACTTTTCGAACTCCTTCCTCTGGGTGGAAGTGATGCACACGATTGTCGTAGAATCACGGAGGACCCATCCGAGTACACGGCGTATGATGGCATGTCTTAAGGTGTTGTGGGTGTAACTGTAGTACATCACCACTATCAGCTTAGTCTCGCTGCTTCTCGCAAGCAACTTGCGTATCGCCGCGAACACAAAACCCGGCCCCTGCCAGGCGCATGCGATAGGATGGGATTTCCGCGAGAAGGCTAGCATGGCCGTCTGAAAGAGGCTTAAGTAATACTCTGCAATCCACTCCCTCCTGAACATCCACTTCAACAAAAGCCATAAGTGTGGCATGGACTCGTCATCCAGTGATGTGACCTGCCATCCCTCTTTGAGCAGCCTTTCGGATACAAAATACTCCGAGAACCTCCAGTACCCTATCTCAAATGATCTCCGCTTTCTCTTGAGCGGGTCACGCTCAAGTATTAGTATGGACTTCCCCCCCATCTCTTCCACGTCTAAGACTAGTAAAACATCTACGAAAGCTTAATTAAAACAAGATACCGCATATCATTGGTGTGGGCTAGTACGAGACTCCCTTCAGGTTCACTGTCCTGCCCTGTTTCCTGCCTCTTATCTTGCTGCTTGCCCTCGGTTTTATCGCAGCCTTCCTCCTCTTCTGTTTCTTTGATAGGCTGTCCCAGTCTTTCGGCCGCTTTCGGTCCTGTTTCTTCGTTCCTGAAGTGCTTTCGCTTATCATGAAGCCGACTTCAAGGGGGTCGACGTATAGGTTGTAATTGTAGTTGTCCTTCAGTAGGCGTGTCAGGTGTCTTAATATCTGTTCCGGCGTCTGGTTGCTGAATCTCTTGGCAGGCATTCTAAATCAGTGACTTAACCCACTCTTTAATCATCCTCTTGTATGAGCCTGACTTCATCTGACTGTCCAGCACCGTAATCTCGCCTAAGACTTCTGCGTTGCCCAGGTTCTTGCTCATGTCGTTGGTGGCCTTCCCCTCCTGGTTTCCAGCGTTTCCGAACAATGCGATCCGCTTGCCTGTAAGGTCGTTTTGTTTTATGAATGTTCTGACTGCCGGCGTCATCCTACCCGCCCATGTTGGCGAGCCTATGTAAATCATGTCATAGTCTGAAGGATTGTTCCTCAAGGGTTTCAGCCTGGTTTCCCTGCCCATTAAGGCATCCCTGGCCCCTGTAATCCACCCTAAGCCTCCCTTCCGCTTCTTCTCGTCCCCCAGCTCCTCAACGTCTCCTCCGGTTATGCTGATTATCTCCTGCGCCACAAGGCGCGTGTTCCCCCCTCTAGAGTAGTATGCGACAAGTGTTCTCATCACTCCCCCCTAATCTTCTTCATATGCTCTATCCTCTTGAATACCAGCGGTCTTGTGCCGATGTCCTTCCTGTGGAAGAGGTCTCCCTGTATGTAGGTCATGCATCCTTCCGCAACCTGCTCCGCCTCCGTTATGGAGTCCGCCGTACCAACTATCGCTATCGCACGGGACTTTGACGTGAATATGCTCCCCCCCTCCTCTCTAACCGAAGCGTAGTAGGGTGTGCCTCCCTTCCCCATTATCTCGTCCTCGTGTATGAGCACCTCCACATTGTCCTTGGGCCTGTCAGGATATCCCTCTGGCACGAGGTACTTGCAGACTGTGGCCTTCTTCCGGAAGGACAGGTCGTCTTTAATCATCTCCCCGGTTATCCTATCGCATATGTCCTGGAAGTCGGACTCGAGTATGGTGAGTATGTTCATCGCCTCCGGATCCCCTAGCCTGGCGTTGAATTCAATAACCTTCAGGCCGTCGGCTGTCGCCATGAACTGCCCGTACAGGAACCCCACATACTTCTCCCCAGTCTCCTTATACACCGCATGCACTGCCTGCCTCATTATATCCAGTCCCTCATCATAATCCTCCTCTGTGAGGAACGGCAGTATGTATCCCGCGTCACTGTAAGAGCCCATGCCCCCAGTGTTAGGCCCCACATCGCCTTCATAAGCCCTCTTGTGGTCCTGTACCATGGGTGTTCCCACAACATTACGGCCGTCAACGAATCCTTGCAGCGTGAACTCTTCCCCAATAAGCCTCTCCTCCAGCACTACTTTAGGTATCTTACCCATGCTGGAGTCGAAGATTTCCTTAACGTACTTCTTTGCGCCCTCAGCATCCAGGTGTTCCCCCATAATCTTGACTCCTTTGCCTCCTGTAAGTCCCGCGGGTTTTATGGCGACGTCCCCCCCAAAGTCGTCGATGAACATGCACGCTTCCTCGCAGTCGTCGAAAACCCCAAATTCAGGAGTCCCCTTAACCTTGTAGGCCTTCATAAGGCTTCTCGCGAAGCTCTTATCAGTCTCCAACTGCGCGGGCTTCTTTCGAGGGCCCACACATAGTATCTCCGCCTCCTCGAGGACGTCGACTAGGCCTGCGGCCAGGGGGGCTTCAGGCCCGACGACCGCCATCTCAACCTTTTTTTCCATGCAGTATTCGAGCACTTGCCCTGGGTTGTTCGGATCCCCTACCTTATAGTCCTTTACTATCCTCCTTATCCCCGGGTTCAGGGCGCTCATGAATGCGTGTAGTTCAGGCTCGCTCTGACTCCTCTTTAATGCAGCGGCAATAGCGTGTTCCCTGGCTCCGTTTCCGACCACCACGACTTTCATGTCAAGATAATCCAGTTACGAGCATAAAAATCTTGGATGCCCATAATACAATATGCTAGGTGAGAAGAGTAATGTGCCTCACGTTAAGGCCGACGACATAATACAGTCGATACGTCAGGAGCCTGTTGAGGTTGACGGCCACATCCTCCCCGAGGTCTTGCTGAGGGGTACTACCCGCGGTGATTTGAGGAGGGCCACTATGGGTGATGGCTCAATCGTATCTGCCCTCGGCAACATGGATTTCACTTCCGGAGACCCGAGGGCGTGGCCGAAGTTCCCGGTGCCTGACGGCGAGAGGGCTGTGCTCGTTGTCTCCACGAGGCTTGCGTTGCTTGAAGAGTATGGCGGCAGCAGCTATGGCATGCAGGTTTTGAGGTCTGACACCGGCTCAAGCGGTAATATACATGCTCACGTCCGTCTTAAGTCTATTCCCCCTGGCTCGTACACTGTTATCTACGGGGGTGACGTCAGCTTCAAGGATCCTCCCTACCCCCTCGTCGGGGAATTCGAGAACACGCTGACTGCCAGGAAGAACGAGATGATCCTCGCCGGCAGGGCAAGGAGGGACAGCGTTAAGGACCCGCATAGCCTGAAGTGAATCATGCGGTGGTTGTCCTGGGTTTACCCGAACAGCCATCCGATTATGCTATCGATCAGTCCTTCATCATTGTCCTGACTATTCACCGGCCTTGGTCTTGTCGTCGGCGGTGCCATGGCATTACCCAGTATGGCGGGGCTTTTCCTAATTGTCGTTGTCGGCTTGACTGTTGTCGTCGTATGCTCTCTCCCCCCTGTTATGAAGTGTTTCAGGGTGCTGGTGGTGGTTGTGGTCGTCGTCACTATCGTCGTCGTGGTGCTGCTGGTCGTCGTTGTCGTCGTCTCCTTGACTTCGATGCTGTCGTACTTGTGGTGGTAGTCGTACCTCGTTATCCTGACTCCGTACTCTCCTTCGTCCGGAATGTTTATCCTAGCAATCCCGTTCTCGTCCGCCTCCACATGCAGGAGCCTTCCAATCCATCCTGCACCTTCCCTGAACAATTCGATCTTAGCGTTCTTCACTGGTTCTCCAGTACGATTGTCTGTGATATTGACTACCACCGGCTTGTCTGCCACGGCTTCGCCCAACACAGCGAAACCTATTATGTTGGGGATGATGGTCCTCCCCTTCTTTATGGGCGGGCACACCTCCTCGAACGTTATCGCATCCGGCTTGTCACCCCACTGCCCCCACTTGAATCCTATGATCTCCCCGTCCTCTACCCGGTGGTCGCCGACTCCGACCGAAGTCATGCTCCAGCTGCCTTTGTTGGACAGGAAGTTCCAGAAGTCCCATGCCGGGTCGCAGAAGCAGTTCCCGACCGGGCATCCGTGCCCGTTTATCGAGCACACTCCATAACCCCATCCAAAGTCCTCGATCTCAAATCCACCAGCACCTGATATTACGTCATAGGCGGTGGCTCCTTCATCGAAATCCCTGCACTTCGTTTCCACTCCCCCCACACCATCATCCACTACAATACCAACGCGGGCTGCCGAGGCAAATACCGCTAAATTCAGCAGTATTACGGCAGTTATCGTCAATATCCTGTTTTCATCCATTCCAAAACCTCACTTGGATAATTTATCCAAGCTTTTATTCTTAGGGCGCCATCATATATAAATCACGATGCCAAACACGGTCACATGGCTGCTCTGGCTGGCCCTCGCCTTCGCCTACAGCATGCTCACATACAACCCAGCATACCTGATTCTGCTGCTCATAGCACTGTCAACGGTGGCTGTCGTGAGGAAACAACCGGTTAAGACCTACATGAAGATAGGACTGCTCGTGTCAATAATGCCACTACTAGTGAACATATTCCTAGTGCACTCCGGCAACACAGTATTGTACAGGATTCCACGGCACATCCCCATGTTTGGACTAAACATCCCGCTGCTATTCCTATCCGGCCCGGTCACGCTGGAGTCGGTCGGCATGGGGGCTATAATGGCATTACTGCTTGTCGACATGCTGGTGGCATTCCAGGTCTTCAACTCCCAGACGACGCCCGACTCACTGGTCAACATAATACCCTCTTGCATAACCTCCATCTCGATGACCGGGTTGATAGCGTTGCGCTTCATACCCACAGTGACCCAGGACTTCACTTCCATACGTGACGCGCAGAAGTCAAGGGGGTTCAAGTTCGACGACGGCAGTTTGTCCGAGCGGCTCAGTAACAACATAAGCCTGCTTTTGCCGACGCTAGTCACATCCCTAGAGCGAGGCTTCAACCTATCAGAGTCCATGGCTGCGAGAGCATACTCCGGCAGGAGGAGCAGGTACAGGACCCTGCGCTGGACTAACGCAGACCGGATGATATCACTGGCATATGCCTCATCACTCCTAACACTAGTATACCTTAAATTCTCCGGCAGCATGTATTTCTGGCCCTACGAATCAATGGCTCTTCCAGCATTCAATGTTATCGCATTGATTCCCGCAGCGGTATTGCTGCTACCAGCCTTAACTTACAATGGAAAACGTGGTTGAATTAAGGGACGTGTCCTACTGGTATCCTGGGCGGGACGAGCCTGCGGTAGAAAATCTGAGCCTAAGCATATACAGGAGCGAGTTCATTCTCGTCTCCGGTTCATCAGGCTGCGGTAAATCAACGTTCTGCAGGATGCTAAACGGGCTTGTCCCAAAATACAGTGGCGGCATATTCAAAGGCATGGTCATGGTTGACGGCATGGACGTGAGGAGTACGGGCATACGAGAGTTGTCTAGGAAGGTTGGCATGGTGTTCCAGGATCCTGAGAACCAGTTTGTGATGGTTGACGTGGAGAACGAGATAGCGTTCGGTCTAGAGAACCAGGGTGCCGACAGGGGAGAGATAAGGGAACGGGTCGCGGAGGTCGCATCCCAACTGGGCATCAGCAATTTAACCGGCCGCAAGACAACAGAGCTCTCCGGAGGTGAGAAGCAGAAGGTTGTCCTAGCATCCATACTGGCTTTGAAGCCCAGCATACTGGTCTTGGACGAGCCTACATCGCAGTTGGACCCGGATTCAAGGCGCGGATTCCTTAAGGTGATTTCAGACCTGAATAAGAGATACGGCATGACGATAGTGCTGGTGGAGCACAGCACTGAAGACGTCGTAGAATACGTGGATCGCGTGTTCGACCTGGATGGGAAGAGATTCACGCGCCCCGCCGACGTCAAACCCATTGAATACCCCAAGCCAAAGTCAAAGACATCAAACACAAAGCCCTGCATTACAGCATCAAACCTCTCGAAATGGTACGGCGGAAAACAGGTTTTGTTCGGCGTTAGCATGCAAGTCAACGAAGGGGAGTGCGTTGCTCTGGTGGGGAAAAATGGCTCAGGGAAAACCACCCTCGTTAAGCACTTCAACGGCCTCTTCAAGCCAGAGGAGGGCTCTGTTCTCGTCTATGGCATGGACGTGTCGGAGTCCTCTGTTGAAGAGCTTGCTCGCCTAGTCGGCTACCTCCCGCAGAACCCGTCAGACTCCTTCTTCCATGAGACTGTCGAAGAGGAGGTTGAGGGGACGATGAGGAACTTCAGCGTGCACGGTGACGCACTTGAAGTGCTCCGCAGATTCGGTCTTGAAGGCCATAAGAACGCGTATCCGAGGGACATCAGCGTCGGACAGCGCCAGAGGCTTGCCATAGCCTCTGTCACCGCCCATAACCCGCGGATACTGGTTCTCGACGAGCCTACCAGGGGCATAGACGGGAAGTCGCTGCGCACTCTAGTAGATGTTATAAACGTGATGCGCGGTGAAGGTAGGACGATAATATTCATAACACAGGACGAGAAGCTTGCTGGAATAGCAGACAGGGTTTTGATGATGGATAACGGGAGGTTGAATCATGAAGACAGGAACGATTAAGGTAATACTGTATGCGCTACTACTGGCGTTGACGGCACTGCTCACCCAGCCCTACGGGATAGCATTCAACTGGGCGTTGCACGCGATAATCCTGACAATCCTAGTGATACTCATACTCTACGTGGACTTTGAGGAGCGCAACTATGATTCCAGGATGATAAGCCTGCTTAGCGTGCTGGTAGCGGTCACTGTATTGTCGAGGCAGATAATACACGGCGTGGAATTCAGCCCCGTATTCTTCCTCACAATACTCGTCGGACACGTCTTCGGATTCGCGCCCGGATTCGCCGCCGGCTCGATGACGATGATGCTGTCGAACTTCTTCATAGGCCACGGCCCGTGGACTCCATTCCAGATGCTCGGCCTCGGATTGTGCGGTGGTTTCGCCGCATTTATCCCTAAGGCCGGTGGGAGGCTCAGGATCGCGTCGCTGGTGGCGTACTCTATCCTGGCTGCATACTCGTACGGCATGTTCCTAGACCTGTTCTCATGGCTGTTGTTCATCCCGACACACACTATCGAGTCTTATGTGACGATGGTTCTTGCAGGCATGGTGGCTAACACTTCGCGGGCGGTTGGGAATGCATTCTTCATGTCAGTGTTCAGCATTCATGTGCTCAGGGTGTTTGAGCGTTTCAGGAGGAGGTTCACCCTAGCGTATGTTGATTAAAAGACAGTACCATACTTTTACAGTGGACTTTGACGTTGGGAATCACCTGAGGAATTCGCTGGAACTGTCCGGAATCATCAGGGAGACGGTGGAGCCTCTCGTCGGGTCCTATGAGGACCGGCAGCATCCGGTCAGCAAGACGGGCGACACGACGTTCGAGATAGACGTGCCTGTGGAGGAGGCGGTAGGTGGCTTCTTCAAGGACAATGGGATTAACGCCACAGTGATGACTGAGGATCAGGGCATACTCCATTATGGCGGCGGCACCGAGGCGATATACCTGATAGACCCGTTGGATGGCTCGAGGAATGCGAGGCGCGGGCTTCCAGCATATTCATGTTCCATAGCGGTGTTCCCCCCTGGAGCTGAGACGCTGGAAGATGTCGCCGTAGGTGTTGTCTCCCGCCTAGATACCGATGACGACTACACGGTTGTCGCAGGCGATGCCGCTAGATCTAATGGGAAGACAATCACAGCCTCAGGCAAAAAGGATCTTACCCATGCGGTGCTCTCGATTGGCTGTCATTTTGCGGGCGCGTACGGAATACACGATGACTTGATGCTCAGGCTGGCGGAGGCGACTGGCAGCGGAGTTGACGACGTATGGCTGAAATGCTATGGCTCGACTGCACTCGAACTGGCCTTCCTCGCTTCAGGGAAGACGGACTTGATTGTGGACTTGAGGGCTGGCGCTGGGCTGGCGGCAACCCCCAAGACGTATGACGTTGCTGCAGGACTGCTCTTGTGCAGGGAGTCTGGCGCTGAAGTCTCCTATGGCAGCGACTCTATACCCCAACCCCTTCCAGTGGACCCTACGGTTAAGGTCCAGCTTGTTGGCGCAGGCAGCAGTACGCTTTTCGATCAATTAACAGGCTACCTCTGACGACGCCCCCCATACCCTCCTGAATGTATTGCTTTCCACGATAAGGCGGTCTTCACCAACTGGAAGATGAATCCCATCCCATAGGACAAGTGTCCCAGCGGGAAGATTACCATCAGCGCGGGAACAGCGGTCAGGTCACGCTCCCCAACAGACTTTATTAGTGAAGCGGCAACGTCTGCCAGGAGGTATGCCGCCAAGGGCATTCGGAAGAGGATGCCTGACGCTGGCAATGAGATAATGATGTATGCCAATAATGCTGATGGCAGGATGAAGACCGGGTCGAATGTTCTCGGATTGTGGGCGATACTCTGGGCCCTACCCCTCCCGTACTTGAACAGCTGCCTGCAGAATCCTATGAGCGAATCCCTCCGGTGATGGTAGACCCTAAGTGAGGGGACGTACAGCATCCTACCCCCCTTTGACTTGAGCTGCTCCAGGAGTATGTTCTCCTCGTTTGAAGGTATCTCCTCATTGAATCTTAGCCCCATCTCATTGAAGACTCGCGACCTGAACGCCAGGTTGCAGAGTATCAGCTTCTTCTCATCGGCTTCAACATCGCACCCAATCGGCTTATACCTGTACCTCATCCCAGAGCTCCCGAAATAGGATTCAAAGAAGAATCCGAAATACTTCTGGAGCCTGCTAGACGATTCTGGAGTCAGGTTCGGGCCGCCGATGACGTCAGCCCATGGATACTCCCTGAACTTATCCTCCAGGATGGTTAGGGCATTCCCGTATTGCACGACGTCGTCGTCGATAAAGTACAGCAGATCCCCGCTAGACTTGTCCACCAGCCGGTTCCTCGCGGCGCCATGGCTCAGCCTCTCCTTAACCACAAAATACTTAAGGCCAGTGTAACCCCCGGAAGCCTTCCTAAGGTAGTCCACGCTCTTCCAGCAGGATTCGTTGACGAGGACCAGAACTTCCAAATCCCGGTGTCCGCCATTGAAAATGGATTCAACGCACCCCCTAAGGTGTTCCGGCCTTCCGGAAGTCGGTATCAGGATGCTGAATACTGGTTTTAAGGGCATTTCTAATGATATTTGACTACCCCTAAATATTACGTCTTATGCCCGCGGGGATTGATTATTAAATCGTGTATCAGAGTATCTATGACTATGATGCGCAAGATAGTCCTCCAGACCCTCCAGAGGGAATTCAGGAAAGAAGCATACCCCCGTCTCTTGGACGCCTTCACAGCATTGGTCATAACAATACTGGTACTCTTATTGTCTGATCTCATGGCAAGCACTCATTTCTTCCTGGTGTCGCTGGTCACGTTCACGGTAATAGTATTCCTCTCCCGGAAGACGTACAACGCGTTGAATGCGCTCTACCGGCTTAAGAAGCAGTCAGACAGGATGATGAAGCCGTCTTACACCAGCCAGGATATTTAATCTTAAAACCAATACCTATCAACAATGGCCGCGAGGAAAGCTTCTGTATCACGGAAGACCAGGGAGACTAAGGTAATCCTGGAGGTTAACGTAGATGGCGGCGGTAAAAGCGCCGTCAACATGCCATTGAATTTCCTGGGCCACATGCTCGAGAGCTTCTCCAAGCACAGCGGCTTCGATTTGAAGATTGACGCTAAGGGTGATGTTGAAGTCGACGACCACCATCTAGTTGAGGATGTGGGCATATGCTTGGGTGAAGCATTTCAAAAGGCGTTGGGCGACAAGAAGGGTATAGCCCGTATGGCGCACTCCATAGTCCCCATGGACGATGCGAGAGCAGAGGTTTCCGTCGACCTGTCAGGCAGACCGTATGCGGTCATAGACCTTCCGTTCAGCGAGTTCGAGGAGAAGCGTGTCGGCGACGTCAGCAAGGAGAATATAGAGCACTTCCTCGAGAGCTTCGCGTTGAACGGCAGATTCAACCTCAACGTTAAAGTCGAGGGCAGGAATGACCATCACAAGGTGGAGGCGACCTTCAAGGCGCTGGCGAAATCATTGAGGGAAGCGACGCGTATTGTGGGCGATGACATACCCTCGACAAAGGGCAGGATATAGCCTATACGCCAAGACCCTCCCTAATCCTCCTCAAGGTCCTGCAGGGTATCGTCCCCTCATAGCATCTCTTGTAAACCCTCTCGTATCTCTGGAAAACGTTGAAGTGCCATAGTATGTGGATTATGGAATGGGCGTCCATGCTGCACGGCCTGATAGTCTTAATCTCCTCAGGCTCTCCATCACCCATTAAAACCATCCTTCCCATCAGCTCGTTCAAACGCTGTTTGCCCCCTCCAGTCAAGTGTATTGCGGCTGCGTCAGAGTACCTTTCCAGGTGGTTCATGAACCTGTTGTCAGTCGTCTTCACCTGTTCTGAATCGTATTGCATGCACCCAACCCTGCCTGCGATGACTGCCCAGCACGTCTGCTCGTAGAGGAAATTCCCGCGCCTGTAGTCCAGCCGTCCCATAACCTCCTCAACAATGCCCGGGTTGAAGGCCCCTTTCCTTAGGAATATTATGCCGGTGTTAACCTTTGAAGGAGTTCTTATCCTGCCATCACCCACCATGTCCTTCAGTCTGAACACGTAGGAGTCTAAATGGTCCTTCATGAACAATGCATTAACCTTGTCGTCAGGCCACTTGAACAGTCCCGTGAACGGCCGTGTGAACAGGACGTCGGGGTCGCAGAAGGCGTAGTCTCCGTCCGACATCATGGGGCAGTCCATCAGCTTGAGGGTCAGCGGGTTCATGCCCCTGACCTCCTTCATCATCGGATAGCCTTCGAGTAGCGGCTCCATCCTCTCGTCAGCGCATGGCCGACTTATTATCTCCGGGTTGCCGAGTCCTTCAGAGAGTCTTTCAACGTCATTCTCCGTCAGGGAGCCGTCGTCGTGGATTATGAGCTTTAAGGGTTCTGCGGAGAATCTGATGAGCGAATCCAGGCATACCAGTGCAACCTCGACGTTCTTACGGCAGACAAGGCTGCGGACTTCAAGGGGCTCTGTCATGTCATCCACCTTGATAATAATTTAGGTGCCAGAATATAACTGAGTCTAGGTCGATCACCATCTTCATACCGGTCTTTTGGCTGCTCTTATTAATTCAGTGAACAATGGTTTCTGGCATTCCAGGACTCTCCCCTCATCATCTAATCCTGTCAACACTCCCCTGAGTCTTGAAGCATCCTCTTCTTCTAGTCTTGAGACGTCTCTAAATATGTCCCATGTAGTCGGGTGCCTGAACGCATCGAATAGCTGGTCTCCGTAATCCATGCCATGGTCCCTCCTCAATGATTCATGAATGTCCATGATAAGCTGTGAATATACCCTCCCCTCAAGCGTCCTCATATGCTCCATGTTTAGGCGTTCCCAGAACGGTCTGCGGTCCACTTCTATGCCGCCACCCGGCTTTTCTATGATGTATTTCACCGGGTGGCGCCATTTATCCTCGAAAAGGTCATTTCTCACAGAGTCTGCCGTCAAATCCAGCGGTGATAGCGGCACAGTACTAGTCTTTAACTGCATTTCAGTCAGGACTCTGTCAGACACTTCCTTGTCATGATACGGTACCGTCATCTCTATCGCCCCTCCCGGTTCCAGAACCCTCATGCACTCTTTCAAAACTTCCTTTGGCGGAATACACCCATCTATGTTGAATCGATTAACAGAGTTGTCGTCCTGGGACTTCAGCCACACTAGGACATCCTTTGACGAGAATTCCCTCCTCCTACCCCTGGCGTATTCCCTGAACACGTCGTCGGCACTACGTTTCGATAGTTCGCCAGGATCCCACGTTCTCCCCTCCCAACTGCCGTCAGCAGCGTATTCATATGAGAATCCACCATCCAATTCATAACCCACGTAAATGTGTTTGACGCCGGGATTGCTTTCAGCAAGGGCATTGAACTTAGGCACGTTAGTGGCGTGATACGAGTACAAGTCTACGACAGGCTTATGCTTCCTCTGACGCCTCTTCCTAACTGGCTCTTCAGGCCCCCTCAACTCTATCTCCTCTTCAGGAAGCCTAATCCTTTTTCTCTCATCTCCTGCCCCCTGCCTGTGTTGGACCCTGTGCATTCTCATAGCAATTGTTTTGCTTTATCGTATGCCCTCTCCAACAATGGATTTCACGTCGAATTCACGCTCGCCTTCAGGAGGAGGTGGTATAGGCCCTGTTTCGCATAATCCTGCATTATACCTCCTCATAGTGTCTGCATAATTCTTAAGGCACTTGGTTATTATCGCGGTACGCTTTGCAGGGTCTAGTATGTTGGGCTCTATAATGTGTCTCATCGTGTGTAGCGTCATGTCTGCGACTTCTGTCCCCCCAAGTCGCTGGTATTCCTCAGGGTATTCAATCTCCCTTGACTGGTCGAAGTCTGGCACATACATTGTCTTCCCCTTCTCAGTTAGGATGTAATTCCAGAGGAAGGCTTCCCCCTGGATTAGTATACCCTCTGCGTGAATCTTCCCGAGTATGTCGAATACGCTGCATGCGACATCCTCAACCAGGTTTTCAACTGACATGCCGCAGTTTTTTGCAACGTGCTGCAGATATCCTCTGCTAACCGGTTCGTTGTGGGTGTGATCGTACAGCCTCCTGTTCGGATGATGGCGGAAAAAAACCGCAAGCATCGGCTCCCTCCTACGTTCGCCATACAACTCGGATTCTGCATCAGGATAATAGACGCTCATGACGGGTTCCATGAATCCGGCATTAAAACCGTATCTGTTGACCATTCTCATGGTGTAGTCAAAGTCTCTCAAACTGACCTGGCGGTGTTCAACATCCTCCCCAGGGATCTTGGCTTCTAGCATGGACTCCTCGCCCCTAATAACACAGGGCATTCCCAGAACATGCCTTCTGAAAGAACCGGTAACAGAACATATAAAACTCGACTCGTCAGTCCGGTGTTTCTCCCATATCCTGTAGTACGGTAGGTCACGTTCATCCTGCGGCCCCCCGTATGGCGTGTCAAGCCGTGCTCTTGTTAGGGCGGCTACGAAATCGCGGCCTTCAGGACTTGCCAGTCGGGAGAGATTGAATGGGATTTCAGTGTTCCCTGAATGGAACACAGGGTTATACACTGTTATTCTGCCGTAATCCTTCCTGCTCGGAAAACTGTATATTGTGGTGTATTCGCGCTTTTCAGCCTTCATACCCTCGCTTGCAGGCTGCACGTCAGTAAGATGCTTGAATATCTCGTCTGGCTTTTGACTGGCACTACAAGACACTCTCATGTGATTACTTTAGGGAGCGCTGCCTTTTTTATAGCCGTCATACGATTATCTTCTTATGTCCTACATCGACCTGAAGTATGCGCCGGACGACAATGATATGCTGACATTGTTCTACATCGAGCCCTCTAAGGGCATCTCTTTCCCGAAGGCGTGCGAGCATGTTACCGGCGAGTCAAGCATCGGCACTTGGACTGACGTGTCGACGATGAAGGATGAGGTGCGTGAGAACCTGCAGCCCCACGTGTACTGGATGGATGAGAAGAAGGGGCTGGCCAAGATAGCGTATCCACTCGAGTTGTTCGAGCCCTCTAACGTACCGCAGATTATGAGCAGCATCGCCGGAAACATCTACGGCATGAAGGCCATTGAAAACCTCCGGCTGCTGGACATAGGCTTTCCGAGGGCGGTGCTGAAGGCGCATAAGGGCCCTCACTTTGGGGTTTCCGGCGTAAGGGAAGTGTTGGAGGTCAGTGAGCGTCCTCTTGTGGGGACTATAGTGAAGCCGAAGGTGGGGTTGGATTCACAGCAGCACGCTGACGTCGCCTATGGGAGCTGGCTTGGCGGCTGCGACATAGTCAAGGACGATGAGAACCTGACAGACCAGCCATTCAACCGTTTCGAAGACCGGGTGATCAAGACTCTTGAGGCGCGTGACAAGGCTTACTCTGAGACCGGCGAGCAGAAGGTGTATATGGCGAACATCACCGCGGAGACCAGTGAGATGATACGCCGCATGGAGTTCATAAAGGACCATGGCGGCCGTTACGCGATGATAGACGTGGTGACTCTTGGTTTCAGCGCGGTCCAGACCGTTAGGATGCATGAGATAGGCCTGGTCTTGCACGCCCACAGGGCAATGCATGCCGCGTTGACCAGGAACAAGAGTCATGGGATAACGATGCTCGCGTTGGCTAAGATATACCGGATGATTGGGGTCGACCAGCTTCACATCGGCACTGCAGTCGGCAAGATGGAGGGCCCCATGAGGGAGGTTATGGCCATACGCGACGCCATAGTGGAGGATGACGTTAGGATGGACGAGTTTGTGCTGCCCCAGAAGTGGTATGGCATGAAGCCGGTGTTCCCTGTCTCCAGCGGCGGCATGCATGCGGGGATAGTCCCGCCTTTGATGGACTTCATGGGCAAGGACGTCATCATACAGGCCGGCGGCGGCGTTCACGGCCACCCGGATGGGACGGTTGCTGGGGCGAAGAGCATGCGGCAGGCGGTTGACGCGGTGCTTGAGGGAGTGTCCCTAGAGGATTACGCGAGAGACCACGAGGAGCTGAGGAAGGCGCTAAAAAAGTTCGGGAAATAGCCTTATACTATAAAAAATTATCTTATATAATAAAACATTTTCTTATATTTTAAAAGTTTTTTTTCTTTTCCTTTGCTCTAGAAACGCCTTTTTAACCCCCTGATTCCGTGATAATTAATGGGGGAATGGATTTAAGGGGTATCGACACGCGGGTGCTCATAAACAACCACTCGGACGTATGGCACCCGAACAAGGAGATCCGCAAAGAAGCGAGAAACAACCTGCGCAAAACCCTATCAGGCCTGCACGTCGTAGAACTCGAGAACCTCATAGAATGGATGCGCGTGCCCGCACTACTCCACATGAAAGAGATGTGCTCCGCCTACCTGAACGCGATGAAGGCCAATGACAACCCCGACAACATAGAGAACGCCATCCACAACTGCAAGAAGACTGTTGAATACGTGGAATGGATAAACGACCACCTTGGTGTTGTGGAGCCCGTAAGAGAGCCGGACTACGACCAGATGCGCAGGAAGGCCGTGGAAAGGGCCAGTTCAGGAACACTCCTAGCCTACTACTGATTTACCCTAAAAACCATATGTGGTAATATGGTCTATCGTGAGGAACTGCAGAAGCATGCTGTCGAAAGATTTGACGCCACAACGGAACATGGGAGATCGAAGTCACGGAAGATACTCCCGCAACTGCTCTGAAATACTGCGTTAGACTAGCGGGTACTCCTGCTCCTCCTCTGGAGTGTCTTGGACATCCTCTATCTCGTCAGCTATCAGGTCGTGAAGGTGCTTGTTCTCAAAACTCCATATCATCAGCGACATGACCGCGAGCAGGAGGAGGATCACAAGCAGGAACAATGCGCTCAAACCCACTGCTGCTATGAAACTCAGAGCCCCAGCGTGGAAGAATATGGCTGTTGAAACAATAAGCGCGGTGCACGCAAGGCAGAGCATAGTGAAGATCATCTTATAATAGTCCCAGTAAGCCCTAGTCCTCTCTAGTTTAACCAAGAATATTTTGTCCATACACTCTTATTGATTATGGCTCTTTTTATACTTGCCGGCATTCCTATTTTCCCTCGCATTAACCCTGTACTTCTGCAGTGGATGCCGGAATGTGCAGTCGCTGCACCCCAGGCCATAGGATTTGATTGTCTCGCAGGTGGGGCACGTGTAGGCGGTCCCGCCCTTCTCGCCGGACAGGAATTCTATCTGGTAGCTGGCTAAATCCTCCTTATAGTCCGGCGACCTCATGAACACTTTGAGGACATCATCCTTGTTGAGGCCGAGGTTCAGGAAGAAGGTTGCGAGTATGAACATGGCGTTGTGGGATGCGCTGCCTGTCTCGAGCATCGCAATCATCTTCTGTATGCACTCCGGCAGGGCGTCCATGTCAACGTTCTCGATGCTGATCTCATCCCTGACTCCAGTCATGGACGCGTTGATGTTCTTGGCGATAACCTTGAGTTTCTCAGGCACGTTCTTAACGTCCAGTGGCTGCATGACCCTTATCCTAACCGCCTCGTTCAAAATTGTCTTGAAGTCTGACACGTCCATCCTGACCATGCCCCCGTCCACCACGCGGTTTACCAGCTTCCACTTGCTGTTCCTCCTCGCCAGGAATCTGCCGAGCCTCAGGTATTCCGCCAGCGGCATCACCCCGTCATAGTATTTGACGTCAAGGTCTTGGACTATCTCCCCCAGCACCTCGTCATCCTCGTCTTCTAGGAACCTGCCCACAGCCTTCGCCTCCCCTAGAGCGTATTTCTCGAAAAGCGGTTTGCTTTTTAGGCTGTTCGCTATTATCCTCGCGATAGGATAGCTCAATACAGTCAGCTGCATCGGGAGTGTCTCCCCCGTATCAGGCTTGAACTCCCCGTTAATGCATGATATGACACGCTCCCTGCCCTTCTCAATGCAGGCGGAATAGACGGGGTCATCAGTCATGCCTTCAAGACCTATCCCCAGTGACGCAACATACGATTTCGCTTCATCAAGGAACGGGTATTTAGCGAGCTTGCGAAGGTCGTACTCCATGATATCCTCTATATTAATTACTCTTTAAAATAGGTAACAATTCCCCATCCAAAACCAAAGATGTCTAAATACAAGACCCGCTCAGAGAAACTATTGAACACAGTCAAGACGCTTCAATCCAAGGGAAGGCTAAGCGTGGGCGAACTCAGGGAGATGATTGGAAGCCTCACTGAAGCAAGGAAGATAGTGCAGATACTCGTTGAAGTCGGGATGGCTGAGTCAGTGTTCTTGAAAAACGACGGCACCAACAGGGAGTCGGAATATGTTAAATACAACCCCCGCTTTTCTCTGGACAGCCATGACTTGGAAGTCATCAGCGAATACATTATCGGGCCTAGGGAGTCGGCTAAATACGCGGAACTCCTGTCGTTCCTCGGTGAAAATACTGTTGGTCAAGGAAACCTGGCCGGAGCGTTCGGGAGGATTTTCAAGGGCTTCTGGAGGAATGTCTGATGGAGTCGAGGAACATTATTCCCGTCGTCGCCTTAGTGGTTTTCATGGCTTTAGGTTGCACTCGCCAGTGTCCAGTGTGCGACGACAGTAATCCATGCACCTTTGACTACTGCAACGACAGCATGGAGTGTGTTTACACTCCTGTTGACGGCCCGGAAAAGGGGTGTTACGGCACCGGCGGCTGCATTGCATACACGTGCATGAACGGGAGTTGCGTGTCCCAGGAGCTCCTTGAATGCTGTGGGAACAGCGCGTGCGAGACCACTGAAGACTACCTCAACTGCCCTCAAGACTGCAGAGCGACGTGCATCGATGGCATGCAGAATCAGGGGGAGAAGGGGGTGGACTGTGGCGGGCCATGCGACCCGTGCAATGACTCCGGTACGAACTACGTCAACAGGATAAACGCTTTGAGGGATGAGTGGTACAACGAGTCCATGGAGTATGGTGGCGCAGTCAACGCGTACAACAGGGACTACGACTTCAACGCCCTGAAGGTGAGTGCTATCGAGTCCTACTCCCGCATATCTTCGATACATTCCCGTCTGAAGATGCTCACACCCCCAACAGAGTTCGCTGGCATGCACTCGATATTCGACAACACTCTTGAGCTATATCTGAAGTCCATCGATCAGATGATAAAGTACGCTACGGAGAGGAAGCCAGGACTCCTCAACTCCGCGAACACGCTGATGACAGAGTCCGTCCAGCAGGACCGTGAGTTCGTCGACAGATTCAACAAGCACATTAAAGACTACAATGAACTCCAGCAGGACTGCAACAACAATATCCTTGATGGGCGGGAGGAGCGCGTCGACTGCGGTGATGTGTGTGGCCGTGATTGCGTCGAGAGACGTAGGATAACTAAGGTGGTGACTGTTGAGAATTCCGGGTATGGCACCAGCATCGTATTGAATGTGACGCCCGCCGCCATAGACTACCTGCCGTATCAGCGTCTCATCGAAACCAAGTCAAGCATTAGTCCGAAGTCTAGTTTTGTGGATGATGACGGTAATATGGTCTACTCCTATGAGCTGGATTTCGATGGTAAAGGCATAAGGGAGATAAGGATAACCCAGGATGTAGAGTTGAATGGCGGTTTAAGGCCGTCTAAGAGGATGATGGCGTCAGCTGACATGTCCTATGCGTTGGAGATGGACAGTGTGGCGTCGAAGATGTTATGCCCCCCGTCTGAGGCATTCAGGTCAGGGAAACCGGGCGATACGGTGATTGAAGTCTACTCCTGGATGAACGACAACATAGAATACTACGCTGACGAGCTGGAGCATGGTGGGTTATACGCTTACTCTAACCGTAAGGGCGCGTGCGATGAGCACGCGGATCTTGCCGCAGTATTCCTCAGATGCCTTGGCATACCAGCAAGGAGGGTTACCGGATTCCTGGTGAACTCGAGCAGCGCCGACGGCCATGCGTGGGTTGAGTACTATGATGGTGGTTGGGTCTACTTTGACCCTACAGTCAAGAATACGATGGCTGGCATGGTGTCCGACACCAGGCACATAGTCACTTGCGTGGGTGATAAGGCTTATGGTTGCGGGACGACTTACACGTACTTCTACAATCAGAGCCAGAAGCCGAGCATAACCGTAACTGAAAAAACCTTTCTAAGCTGACTACCTAAGGACAGCCTTCCCTATGGAATAAAGCCCTATCGTCGCAATCATCCAGACTGTCGTGGATAAGACAAAGCTCCTGGTCAAACCCACTTTGGGCATCAAGTACACAAGCGACAGTGAGAACAATAGTGTCCCCAACACTGCGTAGAGCGAGCCTTTCGCCATCTCATAGGCTAGTTTATCCCCTTCATGCATTCCAGTAAGGAATATGGTGCTTGCGAGACGCAGAGGAGCTCCGGCCATAATACCCCCCAAGGCGGGGTTCACTAGCACTCCCACTGTCACAGCGCCTGCCACCATCATGCCGCCGATTATGAAGTCTATGGCGAACTTCCTGTAGTCCATTACAGCCTCATCCTATCAACCAGGTAATACGTGACGTCGCATTCCTCATCGACTATGGCGTATATCATGTCCTTGTTCACGTTCTTCGCTAGTCGTAGTGCTCGCGCCATCTCAGGGAAACTGCAGGAGTACTCCTCAGGCACCACGTGCACCAGGTATTTGGAGTGGCTTTTACCCACACTGCCTCCTCGGTCATAGAGCCGGAAGTCTGTGCCAAACTTCAATCCAGTCCTCACGACAAGGCCACGCTTCCTCAAGTCCTTGTAGACGATGTATTTGTTGTAGAATTCCTCTTCCTTGGCTGAGCCGAGCTTAACGAGGTCTTCGAACGAGAGGGGCTTCTCCTTCTTCATAACGTCTAGCTTAACCTCCTCCACGAGGAATAAAGCCTCTATGAGCGACAGGACGTAAGTCCCATCCTCCTCCTCACCGAATCCCCTTTGAATAAGCTGGCTCTTGGTGTCGCTGTCACCCACCAGGACTTTCGTGCCGGATAGTATTCCCACACCCATGATGGTATACATTAGGACAATACAATACTAATAAATGGCGTCTGTCTTATATGGTGATGCATTAAGCTAGATGCGGTTCATCAGATCCCGTATTTTTCTCGAATGCCCCGCATCATCCTGTAAACCCGTGTGTTGGCGTAGTAGTCCCTGTATAATCTAACGTATCCCCCGTATGCTGGCGTGAAATAAACGATGGTTCTACTCAAATCCTTTAAACCCGCTTCCGCAGCATCTACCGTCCCAATCTCTTCCACCTCTTCATCATCACCAGACCCAAGTCCATCAAGCATGTAGTCTATGTTCATCTTGTTAGGCCCGGTCAGGTGAATGCCGGTAAGCCCCCTGTAGTCCTCCAGGCATCCCCGCACGTCACTTATCGTGGTCCTGATTCTCAAGGGATCGTATTGCCTGCACTCCGCTCCCGCAGCCATCAACGCCCAGCAGGTTTGCTCATAGAACTGATGGCCTTGCCTGTAATCCAATTTCTGCACGATGTTCTCCAATGCGTCTAGACTGTAACCACCCCTTCTGACAAATATCAGCCCCGTGTTTATCTTCGATAAAATCCTCATCCTCCCAGATCCAATCACATGCCTGAGCTTCAGGACGTACGAGTCAATACTGTCTTTCATAAAAACCATTGAAGTCTTCTCGTCAGGCCATTTGAACAGTCCCGTGAACGGCCGTGTGAACAGGACGTCAGCATCACAGTACGCATAGTCTCCATTGCTAAGTAGCGGCCCGTCCATCAGTTTTAATGATAGTGGATTGACCTCCCTCAGTTTCATGCAGTGCGGGTGGTTCGCTAGCATGGGTTTGACTTTTTCATCCGCCTCGTCACGTCTTATCAGCATGGCGTTATCCAACTTTGACTTCACTTCTTCCGCGTCTTTGTCTGTTAGCGTTCCGTCGTCGTGTATGACCAGCTTTAGCGGGTCCTGCGAGAACCTCAGCAGGGAATCGAGGCACTTCAAACCCACGTTCACGTGTTTGTGGCATATCAGCGTGTGGACTTCCCTCCCGTCTTTCATTGAATACTACTTTGTTTCAAGTGTTTTTATGCCTGCCATACACCGTATTAAACGATGATTGTAGTCGGTTTTGAGGGTACCGCACATACTATGGGTGTGGGCGTGGTTGACGGGGAATACAATGTGTTGGCTGATGTCCGCGACACGTACAGTCCTGAGTCTGGGGGCATACACCCTCGTGATGCGAGCCAGCACATGACTGAACGCGTTAAGCCTACATTGGACAAGGCGTTGAATGATGCTGGAATATCCATAAGTGAAGTGGGTTTGATAGCTTTCAGCCAGGGTCCTGGTCTAGGCCCTTGCCTGCGCACTGTCGCCACTGCCGCGAGAGCATTGTCACTCCACTATAACATCCCCCTGATAGGCGTCAACCATTGTGTAGCCCACATAGAGGTTGGAAAGATTTTATCCGGGTTCACAGACCCTCTTGTGCTTTACGTGTCTGGCGCTAACAGCCAGGTCATCAAGCTCAAGGACGGCAGGTACCGGGTATTCGGGGAGACTCTGGACATAGGGGCTGGAAACATGCTCGACAAGTTCGGGAGGGAGACTGGCCTATCCCATCCTGCAGGCCCGAAGATAGAGGAGTTGGCTCGTAACGGAGGCAAGTACATTGAACTCCCCTATGTGGTTAAGGGGACTGACATGAGTTTTTCCGGCATACTGACTGCCGCCCTCCAGAAGTACAGGTCTGGTGAACGGCTTGAGGACGTCTGCTTCAGCCTTCAGGAGACTGCGTTCAGCATGATGTGTGAGGTCTCAGAGAGGGCGCTGGCACACCTTAAGGCAAAGGAGGTGCTCCTCGCGGGCGGGGTGGGATACAATAAGCGGCTTCAGGAGATGATGTCACTAATGACTGGTGAACACGGTGCGTGCTTTGACTTCCCCGGTAGGTTTCTGGGCGACAACGGGGTTATGATAGGGATGACCGGCCTGAAGATGCATGATGCGGGTGTCAGGATGAGCGTCTCAGACACGGTCGTCGACAGCAGGCAGAGGACTGATGACATAATAGTGACCTGGTGAACCCTCCCTGGTTATTAAATTTTAATACTAGTATTACTTGAGCATGGAAGAGAATACTGTTTCCGCGGATAAGCCCTTAGACAAGAAGGAGTCGGAGAGTGTCGTCGCGGACGAGAAGAAGAATGTCGAGGACATGAAGAAGTGGAGTGACTTCAAGAACACGGACGAGATTCACGTTCCAAAGCGGATTATAGACCAGGTCATCGGTCAGGACAAGGCGGTAGGCATAATAAAGAAGGCTGCGAGGCAGAGGCGCCACATACTGCTCATAGGCGAGCCTGGTACTGGAAAGAGCATGCTCGCGAACGCTATGGCCGAACTCCTGCCGTGTGAGGAACTGGTTGATGTGTTGAGCATCGCCAACATGGAGGATGAGAACAACCCAAAGACCATAGTTGTTCCTGCTGGTGAGGGCAGGAAGATAATCAAGGCGGAGCGGGATAAGGAGTCTGCTAGTTCCGGCGGTAAGGGGATCAGCATGCCCATGCTATTCTTCCTGTTCCTGCTGCTGCCGATAGGCGCCTACATCTTCGGCATAGTCAAGGACGGTATAATAGTCGCTGCGTGGATGGCGTTCGGGGTTGTATTACTGCTGTTGTTTGGGGTGAACATAAGGGGTGTTATGGGCGGCTCCAAGACTATGGTCCCCCGGCTTATAGTCGATAATGCGGAACGCAAGATGGCTCCGTTCTTCGACGGTACTGGAGCTCACGCTGGAGCGCTTCTCGGTGATGTGAAGCATGATCCCCTGCAGAGTGGTGGTCTCGGCACACCTGCCCACGTCCGTGTTGTAGCGGGTTTTATCCACAAGGCCAATAAGGGGGTGTTGTTCATCGACGAGGTCGGGACTTTAGGTAAGAGCCAGCTGGATCTTCTGACAGCAATACAGGAGAAGAGGCTTGGCATAACCGGGCGGAGCGAGATGAGTTCAGGGGCTATGGTGATGACAGATCCGGTGCCCTGCGATTTCATACTAATAGCGGCAGGCAACATCCAGGTGATAGAGCAGATGCATCCGGCCCTCCGATCCAGGATACGTGGCTACGGGTATGAGATATTCATGGAGGAGATGGTTGACGACACAGATGAAGTGCGCAAGAAGTTCATCCAGTTCGTCGCCCAGGAGGTTACGAAGGACGGTAAGATACCCCACTTCACGAAGGAGGCTGTGGAGGAGATAATCCGTGAGGCCAAGAGAAAGGCTGGCATGCGAGATAAGATCACGTTGAAGTTCCGCGAGCTCGGAGGTCTCATACGGGCTGCGGGGGACATAGCGAACGAGAAGAAGCACAAGTATGTGACTCCACAGGATGTTTTTGAGGGTAAGAAGTCTGCGAGAACCCTTGAGCAGCAGATTGGCGACGTCTACTTGGATCGGAAGAAGGAGTACAACATTCTCATCATCGAAGGCAGCAAGGTTGGTCGGGTGAACGGTCTCGCAGTCATGGGTGACGGGGGGACGGTGCTCCCCATAGTCGCTGAGGTCGCTCCCGCTCACACGCAGAAGTCTGGGAAGATAATCGCCACAGGGAAGCTGGGTGAGATAGCGAAAGAAGCGGTGACGAACGTTTCGGCATTGGTCAAGATGATTAGCGGCAAGGATGTGAGCAACCACGACATACACGTCCAGTTCCTCCAGACGTATGAGGGTGTTGAGGGTGACTCCGCTTCAGTGAGCGTTGCAGTAGCGGTGATATCCGCGTTGGAGAAGGTTCCGGTCAGCCAGGAAGTCGCGATGACAGGATCCCTTACTGTTAGGGGCGAGGTTCTTCCAGTAGGTGGTGTAACCCACAAGATAGAGGCTGCCATAGAGGCTGGCTTAAAGAGGGTTATAATACCTGAAAGCAACATGAAGGATGTCCTACTGGAGAAAAAGTATGAGGGCAAGATAGAGATCATACCCGCGAAGACGCTGATAGACGTGCTGAAAAACTCCCTTTTGCGCGGCGACAAGATAATAGAAAAACTAGGCAAAATCATGGATTAATACTTTTCAATCACTCTCTCTGTAGGCCATTTTTTAATGTCATCTTCAAATAACTGTTAGCTCTGAAATGGAAATAGAGGAACTACCTGGTGTCGGGGAATCCATAGCTGAAAAGCTCAAGGAGGCGGGATACGACACCCTAGAGGCGATTGCCGCAGCATCCACCAATGAGATGAAGGATATCGGGATTGGAGAAGCGACCGCAGTAAAGATCGTTGCCGCAGCCCGCGATAACCTCAAGATGGGCTTCGAGTCTGGCCTGGAAGTCCTAGCGAAAAGAGATTTGGTTGGTAAGCTATCCACCGGCAGCAAGGAATTCGACAAGCTTTTCGGTGGCGGAATCGAGACACAGGCCATAACAGAGATGTTCGGCAAATTCGGTTCCGGCAAGACTCAGGTGGCTCACCAGCTTGCAGTCAACGTGCAGCTTCCCAAGTCCAAGGGTGGTCTGGAAGGCAGCGCAATATACATTGACACCGAAAACACGTTCAGGCCTGAACGTATCCAGCAGATGGCTAAGGCGCTTAAGCTAAAGCCTGAAGAGGTGTTGAAGAACATATATGTCGCGCGTGCATACAACAGCGACCACCAGATGCTTCTCGCAGAGAAAGCGGCTGAGATGATGAAGGAGAAGAACATAAAACTGCTCATAGTCGACTCGCTTACGGCGCATTTCCGGGCTGAATACACTGGCCGTGGCACGCTCGCCTCAAGGCAGCAGAAGCTTAACAGGCACATGCACACCCTCCAGAGGAAGATAGCTGACCTTCATAATGCCGCTGTCATAGTCACTAACCAGGTCATGTCGAGGCCTGACATACTGTTCGGCGACCCGACCGCGCCAATAGGCGGTCACATAGTCGGCCATCACTCTACATTCAGGGTTTATTTGAAGAAGGGTAAGGGTTCTAAGAGGGTTGCGTCCCTTATCGACTCCCCCAACATGCCTGACGCGGAATGTGTTTTCGAGGTTGTCACTGATGGCATAACTGATGCTAAATCCAAGTGATTGAAATGAGGAATATAAGCGTTGAGTCTATGAAGGAACCTGTCCTGGAAGAGCATGGGACAGAACTCGTTGAGAGGAAAGGTGTCGGACATCCTGACAGCATATGCGATGGACTAGCTGAGGCTGTGAGCAGGGCGTTGTCTAAGGAGTATGTGAAGAGGTTTGGGCATATAATGCATCATAACACGGACCAGGTGGAGCTGGTTGGTGGGTTGAGCAGTCCTGACTGGGGTGCTGGAAGCATTGACAAGCCGTTTTACATACTATTGAGTGGCAGGGCTACCACTAAGGTTGATAATCAGGAGATTCCGGTGGGTGAGATAGCTATTAATGCAGCCAAGGAATATCTTGAGTCTCTGATACCTGACATAAAGGTCGGCAAGGATGTCATCCTTGACCAGAAGATAGGTATTGGTTCAACAGACCTTAGGGATGTTTTCAGTCGTGATGGCGTTCCAAGGAGTAATGACACTTCGTTTGGAGTGAGTTTTGCGCCATTCAGTCTGGTGGAGAAGCTAGTATATGAGACCGAGGCCTACATGAACGGCCCTATGAAGAAGAAGATTAAGGGCAGTGGGACTGACATCAAGGTTATGGGCGTCCGCTATGACGACAAGATAACGTTGACTATCTGCAATGCTATGGTCTCAAGGCATATACCCAGTTTCGCCGACTATCAGAGCATTATGGAGGAGGAGACCCGTCTTGTGGAAGACTTTGTGGCGGGCATAACCGACAGGGATGTTAAGGTTGAAATCAATACTGGAGACAATTATGATGATGAGGAGGTCTTCGTGACTGTGACTGGTACCAGCTCTGAGCAGGGTGACGACGGTTCAGTGGGCAGGGGCAACCGTGCGAACGGGCTTATCACACCCTATCGTCCCATGAGCATGGAGGCTACTGCAGGCAAGAATCCAGTCAATCATGTCGGCAAGTTATACAACCTTCTTTCAAAGGAGATTGCGATGCAGATTGCCGAGGCAGGTGCTAGACAGGCTTACGTGCGTTTGATGAGTCAGATTGGCAAGCCAATCGACCAGCCGTTGTGCGCTAGCGTGCAGGTTTGGGGTGATGGGGGAATAGAGAAGAAGGCTGCTGAGATCAGCGACTACTGGCTTGAGCACGTCACTGACTTGACTGAGAGGTGTATGAAGGGGGACGTCCAGACATTCTAGGTCATTCCCTTCAAATACCTTTTTTTATGGGGCCTTACGGGCGTATTCTAGTCTTGCTAGCCTTAGGCTGCCGTCTATCCCCAGGTTCTTGTCCTTGTCTGCCATTATAATCCACGTGTCTCTGATGGAGCCGAACGGGTCGTATTCGTCCCTGAGTTCGCTCATCATCCCCCTCCAGAATGGGTTTGTGGTTTCGTCTCCAGAGTTGAATGTCCTGCCTCCTCCCCCACCTATAACTATCCTCTTCGGGTTTCTTAGCATGATCGTGTTCCTCATGTATCTCCCAAGGTGTTGTCCAGCCAATTCTGTGACTTCAGCGCACAGGCTCACCCTGGGGTTCTTCCCGGTCGCTAGACCGTGTATTATCCCGCAGTCGAATTGTATGTCTTCAGCGAGGGCGGCCATGTTAACTGCATCTCCTCTTCCTTCTAGCCTGCCCATTATGGCGTTTATGGCTGCGATGCTTTTACCCAGGGTCTCTACCTCCTCCCCTGAAACGCCTTTACCTAGTTTCTCCTGGTTCCATCTTCTTGTCTCATCAAGCAGGATTTTCATTTCATCCGCCTTCAGCAGTGACGCGTCCCTGAACGCGTGTTGGACGAATCTCTTCATAATCTTTTCCTGGCCTGTCGTCGAGGCGACTGCTTCAACGCACACGCTCCCGTGGTTGGGTTTACCGCAGCCGCACGTGATCCACTCCAGTCCTGTCTGCACTTCACTGTGGCCTCCCTCCATTTTCCCTGTCGCGCCTTCGTTTATCCCGTCCTTGGTGTTCCAGCCGACTCCTATGCCTGTCCCGAGCAGTATGTAGAATGATTCCTCCCCACCCTCTAGCGTCCTCCAGTCCCCTGAACCTTCCTTAACGGTTTTCACTGCTTCGCCCAAGTCAACCGCTGCCGCTGCCACGTCGCAGTCGTTGCCTCCCCTGACGTGCGCGTCTTTCTTGAGTCCTTTGGCTGCGAGCGCTGTCCTAAGTCCTCTCTCGAAGTCTACTTCAGCGATTTTTCCGTCAGATCCCATTCCAATGGCGTTCGGCATCCTGAATGTCCCTGTCTTCGGGTTTCTGGCTCCCGGGGCTCCGAAGCCTATCGCGTCTATCTCACTCACTTCTATGCCCCCCTCTGCCGCGGCTGCTAGTATTGCCCGCATGGTAGAATCTACAAGTCCCCTAACCCTTTCTTCTACGGGCATGTCATCGCTTTTCTTGAATGTGGGGACTTCGGCATATCCTCCACGACCGTCATTGGATTCAACCAGGACTTTCGTGTATTTCCCGCCTATGTCTATGCCTGCAGCGACTCTCGCCTCCCTCCTTATTCCCTTGGGTGGTGTTAAGCCTTCCATCGAGTTATATGATTGTAGGGCTCCTCCAGTTAAATCCCTCAGTCGTGAACCGTTCGCCATGTTATAATAGCGCAGTACATGGTTTTATGTCTTTTTATCTTACGCCACCTCATCTTTATTATGGTATTCGACCGTCTCGTCGTGGAGTTGGCGATGATTCTTGACGTCATATTCGCGGCATTCCTCGGACTCCTTATCGGCTTGGAGAGGAAGGGCGGTCCTAAGGGTGCGGGTTCTCGGACATTCTCCCTCATATGCATGGGGGCTGCGGTATTCACTGTATTGTCTATCAATGGTTTTCCAGGCTCTGTTAATCCTGAGCGCATCGTCTCGCAGATTGTCACTGGCGTCGGATTCATCGGCGGCGGCCTGATATGGAGGGAGCGTGACAATATAATCCACGGTATTACCACTGCCGCTGGAGTATGGATAGCTGCTGCTGTCGGGATATCTGTCGGACTAGGATTCTACATACTGGCGTTTATCGTCACCCTTCTGACCATGATGATATTATCCCGCTTCCATCCTCTCTCTGAGGCTAAGAGCAACATAACCCGGTTGATTGTATGCGAGAATGAATAGGCGTCCTATTCAACGAGCTTGAACTTGTATCCGTATCTTATTATGCCCTCGTCATCGTCTGCGACAATCTTCCGGAATACCATGGCAACCTTCTTGCCGATTTCAATGTCCTCCAGCTTGCAGTCGACTATCTGCGCTGTCAGCATCGCGTCGCTTTCATCCAGTTTTATCACCGCGAGACCGTAAGGCTTCATGTAGTCGAATCCTGTTGGCGTGGCCCTTACTATCGTGTAAGAGTATATCTCTCCCTTGCCGTTGAACTTGTACGGCTCTATCCTGCTCTTTCTCCTGCAGTCGGGGCATAGGTTTCTTGGGGGGAAGAATTTTGTGCCGCAGTTCTTGCATATTGTTCCCACAAGATTGTATCTCGGGGGTATCAGCCTCCAGTGCAGTGCCAGTCCCTCACTCATCACTCATCCCTCTCGAAAATGTGTACCAGGCATGTTGCTCCGCTGCCGCCCACATTGTGGGTCAAGCCTATTCTAGCGTCCTTAACCTGCCTCTTGCCTGCGTCTCCTCTTAACTGTGTCACAGCCTCGTATGCTTGTGCTATGCCCGTCGCCCCAACGGGATGTCCCTTTGATTTCAGCCCGCCGCTGGTGTTGACCGGTCTGCTGCCCTCTATCCTCGTCTCACCGTCTTCAGTGAATTTACCGCCCTTGCCTATATCACAGAATCCTAGGCTCTCTATGGCCATTAATTCGGCTATGGTGAAGCAGTCATGGACTTCAGCGAAGTCTATGTCATCCGGCTTAACGCCAGCCATCTTGTAGGCGTCTCTCCCCGCTTTTATGGCCGCCTCGGTCTTGCAAAGGCTTTTCCGGTCGTGTAGTGCGAGCGTGTCTGAGGATTGCCCTGAGCCTGTTATCCATATGGGGTTGTCTGTCAGCTTCTTCGCTTTTTTCTCGCCTGCGAGTATTACGACCGCCGCCCCGTCTGTTATGGGCGAGCAGTCTAGGAGCTTCAGGGGGTCTGCTATGGGGCTTGAGTTCATTACGTTTTCCACTGTTATCTTGTTCTTGAATTGTGCCTTCGGGTTCATGCTTCCGTTATTATGGTTTTTCACAGCAACCATCGCGAGGTGCTCTTCCTTTGTGCCGTACTCCAGCATATGTCTCTGGGCCATGAAAGCGTATAGTGCGGGGAATGTGGCTCCGTGGAATGCCTCCCACTCTTGGTCTCCAGCTCCAGCGAGGGCTACTGTCGCGTGTGAAGTGCTGACGTCAGTCATCTTCTCGACTCCGCCTGCGACTACTATGTCGTGGACTCCTGCCTTTATCGAGAGGAATGCTGATCTCAGCGCAAGGCCTCCTGAAGCGCACGCAGCCTCGACTCTTGTCGCCGGTATGCCTGCCAGTCCCGAGTAGTCTGCCACTAGGGCGCCTATGTGTTCTTGTCCTATGAACAGTCCAGGGCTCATGGAGCCGACGAATATCGCGTCAACTTCCTTGCCGTCTATGCCTGCGTCTTTTATGGCGCTCGCTCCCGCGTCACTTATCAGGTCTCTATAGCTTTTCTCCCAGAATTCCCCGAACTCTGTCATGCCTATGCCGACCACAGCCACTCGTTCTCCGTTCATTTTTCCAGGTTAACCCCCTTCAGCTTGCCCTTGTTTTTGGCGTAGATTGCGTAGTCCACGTACTCTTTTTTTTCTATCATTTTTCTGAGAGGCTTCGTGTTCCTGTTTTTCTCGTTCTCTTCCGTGACTTCTATTATGAATGAGTCGCTTCCAGCGCCGCTGCCGTAGGATGTTAGGAGTATGCGTTCGCCTTCCTTCGCCTCGTCGAGCACTGCCACCAGTCCGAGCGGCGACGCTCCGCTGTACGTGTTTCCTATAATCGGGGTTAATAGTCCCTTCTCTATCTGCTCTTTAGTGAATCCTAATGTGGCTCCGACCCTCAGCGGGAATTTTCCGTTAGGCTGGTGGAATACCGCGTACTCGAAGTCTTCAGGCTTAAGGTTGTTCCTCTCCATTATCCTGTTTGACGCCTCGTAAACGTGTTTGAAGTACGCCGGCTCGCCGGTGAATCTTGAACCGTGTTTCGGGAATGGCTGTCCCTCCCTCCTCCAGAAGTCTGGTGTGTCTGTGGTGAAAGAGTACGTGTCCTTTATCTCTGCAATTACGTTTTCCCCTCCTATGATGTAGGCTGCCCCTCCGGCTGACGCGGTGTATTCAAGTGCGTCGCCAGGCCTTCCCTGGGATGTGTCAGCTCCGATGGCCATCCCGTATTTTATTAGCTTAGACTTCACGAGCCCCAGGCATGTCTGTATTGCCGCAGTACCTGCCTTGCATGCGAACTCGTAGTCTGCTGCGGTTAGGTGTGGTGTTGCTTCTATCGCTTCTGCGACGATTGTTGCCGTCGGTTTTACGGCGTATGGGTGGGATTCAGAGCCGACGTACACTGCCTCGATGTCTTTCGGGTTCACCTTGCTGTGGGCTAAGGCGAGTCTCGCTGCTTCGACGCTTATGGTGACGGCGTCTTCATCTATGGCTGGGACGCTCTTCTCGATCACGTTAAGGCCTTTGCTTATCCTTTTCCCGTCTTCGCCCCAGACTCTGGCTATCTCGCCAGTCTTTATCCTGTATCTTGGGACGTATGCCCCGTATCCGACTATCCCGTGCATTTTCAGAGTATTTTTTCCCTTAGTCTTCTGACGAGCTCTTCCTCGTCCTCCATTCGTGTCACAACCAGCGTTATGCCCTCTATCTCCGCTATGTGTTTGGCTAGCTTGTCCACTTTTTCCGGTTTTAGCCCGTGTAGGACCACCATCGCCGGCTTGTGGTGCGTCACCTTTATGGCGACCATCGGAGACCTGCCATACGTCACTTTTGTGAACACTATCGCTCTCCTGGAGCTGGTGCCGTATATCTGGCCCAACTCCCTGTCGGAGAGTTTTAGTATCGCCTGTATGCTGTCGACTACGGTGTAGCCGTCCAGTTCTTTTTTGAGCAGGTGCTTGTTAGCGATCACCTCGCCCTCTACTATCTTCACGAACCTTGATGCCCTCACTGGCTCCAATAGTTCTCTTATGTCGAGTATGGCGGTTTCCGTCTCTGGCGACAGTTTTTCAGTCACCTTCCCGCCCGTCGACTCGTCTAACCCTATCAGGGCTTCAACGTATTTTTTTATGAATGTTGTTCCCGGGGTCTTCCTCCTCGCTTTCTCGTAGTCTGATATCACTGAGGGCGTGACCCCTAATTCTTCGGCCAGTTCGGCCTGCCTTACCCCGAATATCTCCCTCCATTTCCTGAGGGTCTCTGATGGCCTTTTTGATAGTGTTATTTCGCCGGCTATCGTCTTAGCCAGCATGTCTTTGGAGGTCATAATGCTTACCTGACCGTCTTAATAAATCGGTTGTCCCTTATAAATAACGAACACAAATAAATACGTCAATCGTCGAATAATTTTTTCATTGTTTTTGGCTGATTTATACGTGTGAAAGCATATTGAATTGAATCATGTCCCGGATTATACCTGACTTGAGCGTTATAAAGAACGGTCTTCTGACAGATTACGTCAGCAGGTTCGGCGGGGACTTGACTGTGATAATCCCCGAGCCTGTGTTCACAGAGCTTGAGCGGCAGGCCAGGCAAGGCATGGAGACCGGCCTGGATGGTCTGAAGGAGTTGGAGAACCTGCAGAAGCTGGTCCAGGACGTTAATAAGGAAGTCGAATTCAGGGAATCCAGGGCTGGCGAGTCAAGAGATCCGGGAATGCTGGATTCAATACTCCGTGGCATAGCCGAATCCGAAAAAGCGATGCTATTGACCAGCGACCCCATAAACTACCTCGCATGCAGGGGGATGGGGGTGAATGTCTCTTACATCGACTCTAAGACCACGGATTCGAAGCCGAGGCTGTTCGAATTGTTTGACGAGAAGACGATGTCCATCCACATGAAGGAGGGCATACCAGTGTTCGCTAAGCGTGGTGAAGTAGGATCATTCGAGCTTGTCGTAGTCTCCTCTGAAATATCCCGGAGGCAGGCGGACGTTTACGCTAGGGAGCTGGTTGAATACGCGATAGCGCATCCCGAGGGTTTCATAGAGCAGCAGGATCCTGGCGCGACCGTACTACAGGTCCAAGACTACAGGATAGTCATAACCCGCCCCCCATTCAGCGATGGCATAGAGATAACCGCGGTCAAGCCCATAAGAAAAACCAGACTGGAGGACTACCACCTCTCAGAGAAACTCGTCGAGAGGCTGGACTCCCACGCGGAGGGCATACTTGTCTCCGGTTCTCCTGGAATGGGTAAAAGCACTTTCGCGCAGGCTCTGGCTGAGCACTATCAGTCAAAGGGTATGATAGTCAAGACGATGGAACACCCCCGCGACCTCCAGGTTAACCAGTACATAACACAATACGGCCCCCTGAACGGTAGCATGGAGTCGACGAGTGACATACTACTGCTTGTCCGACCCGACTACACGATATTCGACGAGGTCAGGAAGACCAGCGACTTCAAGGTGCTGGCTGACATGCGGCTTGCCGGCGTCGGCCTAATAGGCGTTACTCATTCAAGCAAGGCGATCGATGCTGTCCAGAGGCTTGTGGGGAGGGTGGAGTTGGGCATGATACCCCACATTGTGGATACTGTCATACACATAGACAAGGGTTGGGTCGGCAAGGTATACGCCCTTCTGATGACCGTGAAGGTCCCCTACGGTATGACTGAAAGCGACCTGTCGCGTCCAGTGCTGCAGGTAAGCGATTTCGAGACCGGGAGTCCGGAGTACGAGTTATACAGTTTTGGGGAGGAGGTTGTCGTAGTTCCTGTGGGCAAGCCATTGTCCTTCAGGCAGAGCAGGGATGGTGTGGCCGTCAGCAGGACCAAGAAATTCATAATAATACGTTCCCAGGCGCACGCGAACCGTTACGTTGAAGTTCATGTTGGAGACCGTATGGTCTACTCTGGCAGGGTCAACCGGTCTGGCGTAATGCGCGTTCCGAGGGCCTCTAACCATGGTAGGCTGATTTCCGACGCTCTCTCAAGGGGTGGTGAGATATCACTGAAATAGTTTTATACTCCAATGGTCTATAGCTTAACCCACCTTTTCCTGGGGGGATGGTTTAGGGTGATAAGCTTTGAGTAGTGTGGAGAAATTTCTTAAGAAGAACAAGGAGAAGATACAGAAGCTGGCTGGCATATACCCTGAGAGCAAGAGCCTAGTCTTGGACTTCCAGGAGCTGGAGCGGTTTGACAGGGAGCTTGCAGACAATCTTCGCGAGAGCCCTGACGAGGTGGTAAGGGAGTTCGAGGACACGCTCAACGCCATGAGCATTCCCACTGAATTCGAGAATCCTAAATTCAACGTGCGTTTCAACAATTTCCCAAAGGAGCACGGCTACAGCGCGCTGGTGAAGGACATCAACGCAGACCACATCGGGCGGATGATTTCTGTTGAAGGCGTCGTCAACAGGATAAGCGACGTACTGCCAAAAGTATCTAACGGCCTGTTCATATGCAACGTGTGCGACACGCACAACTGGGTGGCGCAGACCAAGAGGATGCTTCAGGAGCCTGGACGGTGCAGTGGATGCGGTAAGAGCAATCTGCGTTTCGTCCCTGAATTATCGGAGTGGACTGACCTACAGCGTCTTGAGATACAGGAACCCCTCGAAATGCTCAAAGGCGGCGAGCAGGCGAGGAGGATCGAGATAATGGCTGAAGACGACATAACCGACGTCGTCACTGCCGGGGACAAGGTTGCGGTGGTCGGCATACTCCGCCTCAAACCGCCCAAGTCCAAGGATGCTGTATACTCCAAGTACCTACTGGCGAGCACAATAGAGCCCATTGAAAAAGACTTCGAGGATTTCGACATAACCGATGAAGAGGAGAAGGAGATAAAGAAGCTATCCAAAGACTCTAAACTATACGACAAGATAATCGGCTCAATAGCCCCGAGCATATACGGCTACAATGAAGTCAAGGAGGCTATAGCACTGCAACTGTTCGGAGGACGGCCAGGGAAGAAGCTGCCTGACGGCACTGCAGTCCGGCCCGACCTTCACTTGCTTATGATTGGGGATCCGGGTGTCGCCAAGTCCAGGATACTGCAGTTCGTGGACCAGACGGCTCCCAAGAGCATTTATGTTACGGGTAAGGGCACGACTGGCGCTGGCTTGACCGCCACTGCCGAGAAGGATGAGATGCAGGAGGGAGCTTGGACGCTTAAGGCGGGGGCTCTTGTCTTGGCTGGCGGAGGCATAGCCGCGATAGACGAGTTCGACAAGATGACTGCCGAAGACCGGAGTGCCATGCACGAGGCTATGGAGCAGCAGACCATCAGTGTCGCGAAGGCTGGCATAATAACAAAGTTCAAGGCGAACACGAGCATACTGGCTGCGGCAAACCCTAAGTTCAGCAGGTTCGACACATACAAGCCTCTCGCAGACCAGTTCGACATCCCGCCGACGCTGATAAGCAGGTTCGATTTGATATTCCCCATCCGCGACATCCTCGACAGCGAGACGGACAGGGCTATCGCAAGCCATATGCTTAAGATGCACATGTCTGAAGACGAGATGGATGAGATATCTCCTGAACTCGAAATAGACTTCCTCAGGAAGTACATAGCATATGCTCGGATGAACATCCGGCCCATGCTGACCGAGGATGCTGCCGAAAAGATAAAAGAGTACTATGTTGCCATAAGGGCTCGCGGCAAGGGCGGGACAGCTTCCGCGACACCGCGTCAGCTGGAGGCTCTTGTTCGTCTTTCAGAGGCTTCAGCCAAGATACGGTTATCTGGTGAGGTCAGTGTATCTGACGTTGAGCGTGCCATACGGCTCACGGAGTTCGTGTTGAGGGAGATAGCCTACGACGAGACCACCGGTGAATTCGACATAGACCGTATAGTCACAGACCATCCGAAGTCCCTCAGGGACAGGATACGCGTGGTGGAGAACATAATAAAGGAGCTGGTTGAAACCAGTCCTGACACAATGGCCTCCCTCGATGAGATCGTGTTTTCAGCATCCGAGAAGGCGTTGGAGAAGAGGGATGTGGAGCAGATACTCGACGAGTTAAGGAACAAGGGAGTCATCTACTCGCCCAGGCATGGTAAGTACATGTTCACAGAAGAGTGAGGAATTCACTGATAATCCTCCTGGCATCATCGACGTTAGAATACTCTCTCAGACTGAAGTCGGGGGCTTCCTCCGCACTGATTCCCCTAATCATGGACGACAGGTTGGTGGGCCAGTATCCTGTCTGATATAGTGCTAGCACTGGGATGCCGCTCAATCCCATGCGAGGCCTGAGGTATGCGTGCGCTATCTCGATGCCAGTACCCAGGCTGGGGGTTGAGACTTCAAAGACTGCTGCAGACACGTCACCCTCGATGAATCCTATCATCCTATCCCTTATGTACCTTGTCCGCTCCATTCCCTTTGGAGGCAGTGGTCCTATGGTCTCCTCCAGAATCTGCACGGCTTCTTCTTTTGTTCTTCCAGTGGCGTGTTCTGTCGCCACTTCGAATCCCATGTCCCGTATGGCCCTGATTAGTTCTGAGTGTAATTGCGCCCTCTCAGACCTGTCTATCGCTCCTTGAAGCGCTGCCCCGTAGAAGACCCTCACGCCATATATATTCTCTCACAAGAAATTAACTATACTAAAATGACCAAGGATGTGCAGAAGAAACTGTTTCGCAGCAGGAAAGACCGGGTTTTTACCGGTGTTTTAGGCGGTGTTGGGGAATATCTCGGGGTTGACCCGAATGTGGTGAGGGTCGTCTACATCATACTCACATTCCTATCTGGGATAGGCCCTCTATTGCTGGCGTACCTTCTGATGGTCATTGTAGTGCCTGAAGAGAAATAGCTTATCTCACTATCCTACTGACCTTCTTGAATTCATCCGATTTCGCGTCCTTCAGCAGCTGGAACAATACCATCTCCGCAGAAGCCAGGAAGGCACCAGCCTGATTGACTCTCTCAACGGTTATGCCGTGGTCGACTGCCTTCCTTGATGATATGGCGTCAACTATGAAGTGAACATTATACCCTTCAGCTATCGCGTCAAGGGTCGTGTTCAGTAGGCACACATGGGATTCTATCCCGCATAGTATGATGTTTTTACGCCCGAAAGACTTCAGCTTTTCCCTGAATTCCGGCTCTCCCATGCAGCTGAAACAAGTCTTCTCTACGGGCGAGAACTCCCCCAGGGCTTCGCTGACCTCCCTAACCGTCTTGCCAAGCCCCCTCGGATACTGTTCGGTCACGATTATGGGGAGTTCCATGGCTGAGAATCCCCTGATGATCTTGATGATGTTCTCAAGCATGTAGTCCCACTCGTGTATGACTGCCTCGAACTTCTCCTGCACGTCGACCACCACTAGGATGCTGTCCTCCTTGCTTATCCTCCCAAAATCACAGTCCATATGAATACTTGGTTCTACGGGTTTTTATCCCTTATCAACAGGTTTTATCGCGTCCGGCTTGCTTATCAGTGGTATCGCCAGGATCCATAGGTTAAACAGGAGGAAGTCGGACGCGAATCTGAAGTGCATGTTCGCCAGCAGGCTGCCGCCCTGGAATATCATAATCATCATCGCGTGGAATGGCTTCATCTGCCTGTCCGAATACTTTCCCACCAGAACCTTACAGTAACCGAACCACTCCCTCATCCTATGTTCCATAGTCTCATGCTTTCCAGGAATCGGTATCAATTCAAACACGTAGGCTATGTTGGCGATAAGGTGAAGGAAGACTATCCCCATGAAAAAAGAATCAAAAACAGAAAGCGATCCTGCAATGTACTCGTACGCAACGCTCACAACCCCTCCAATGAAGTAATACGCCATGAAAATCACGCTGGTCAATAGAAACCACGAATAGAAGAATGCCTTACCCCAGAAGTCGAGTCTTCTGTCAGTGAATGAAATCCATAATGCGCCCGCCGTCGGAATCAGGGCCAGCAACAGTATGTTGTCCATTGCCCTGAGGAAGTAAAACCTCCTTAATACGCCAAAGGCCAGGAACCAGAACAGTATCGTGTGGGAGAGGATAACCTCCTCTGTGATGACCGGCAGCATGTCCTTCCTGAACACGGTCGCAAACATCCAAGCGTATGCTATTATGCCGGCCATTGCTGGGAATATGATGTTCACGTTCGTGTTGTCAGCAAACACGAAAAAAGATGTTATGGCCGAAAGGATGATGATTGATATGAACTCACCCCACTTGCCGGATTTCCGAACCATTATGACCGACTCCGTCAGAATGCCAAGCACAAAGAAGAACGCAGTCAATGTCTCGTGTTCCACGTGAATTATTTACTACAAAAGCGCATAATACTGCAACATCCATGTTGCAGATGAATGCGATGGATGTCTGCGCTTTTGAATGAATACTCCAGCCTTTAGGATGGAGATATTTATTGAAGCGCATATTTATCCATGACAGAATACTTCGACGTAGTCGACGACGATGACAACGTGGTTGGCAGGGCGTCCCGGACGGAGTGCCATGAAAAACGGCTTCTCCACCGTAGCGTGCAGTTCTTCATATTCGACCCTGAAGGCAGGATACTGGTCAGCAGGAGGTCTGGGGGCAAGGAATTCTTCGGCGGCCAGTGGAGTATCGTATTGGGCGGGCATGTGCCTTCCGGAGAGTCCTATGATGATGCTGTCGTCCGGGAGGCTTTTGAGGAGGCTGGCGTCGCTTCAACCCCCTTTAGGATGGGCTTCTTCAGGAAGAGGCTGCATGAGGAGCAGGAGAACGTCATGGTGTACGGGTTTAAGACGTCAGGGAAACCGGATTTGCTGGAGGATGAGATAGAGTACGGGGAATTCATGACTATCGAGGAGGCTAAGGGCAAGCTCAATAAAGTGGAATTCATTCCCGAGACAATCCAGCTGCTTCAAATACTGGAGTCCTGGATTGTCGGGGATAAACCGTAGCTGCCTATTATATTGTGTTCCGCAACCCGACACTTTTAAACAGGAATTTGTAAGTATATACTCCAAAAAGAGCGTGAGACGCTGTTTTTTTGATTAAATTTTTGGGTGATGAATTAGAATGAGCGGAGTTGAATCCCATTTAGGAGAAGACACGGTTGTTATACAGCCAAACCCCGGTTTCCAGGGAAAGGCGTACGTAAAATCAATGGAAGACTATGAGAAGCTTTACACTGAAAGCATTAAAGACCCTGAAGGGTTCTGGTCCAAGATGGCTGAGAGCATTGATTGGTTCCAGAAGTGGGGTAAGGTACGTGAATACGACTTCAATACCGCGGACATCAAGTGGTTTACTGGCGGAAAACTGAACGTCACATACAATTGCCTGGACCGGCATGTTGAAGCAGGCCACGGAGACAAGACCGCGATCATATGGGAGGGTAATGAGCCGGGGGATGTGAAGAAGTTCACGTTCAAGCAGCTGATGGACGAGGTCTCTAAATTCTCGAATGTGCTTAAGAAGCATGGCGTGAAAAAAGGGGACAGGGTATGTATCTACCTTCAGATGGTCCCTGAGCTTGCGATCTCCATGATGGCTTGCGCAAGGATTGGTGCGATACACTCAATAGTCTTCGGCGGATTCTCGGCCGACTCCCTAAGGGATCGTATAAACGACTCCCAGTGTTCCATGCTGATAACTCAGGATGGCGGGCTTCGTGGAGGCAAGAAGATTCCGATGAAGTCTACAGGAGATAATGCGATAGCGCAGGCGCCTAGCATAAAGACGGTTCTGGTAGTCAAGCGGACTGGCGTTGACGTTGAGATGAAGGAGGGCAGGGACTTCTGGGTTGGGGAGGAGCTGGCTGGAGCCAGCACGGACTGCCCGCCCGAGGAGATGGATGCTGAAGACCCTTTGTTCATCCTCTACACTTCAGGTTCCACAGGGAAGCCTAAGGGTGTGTTGCACACTACTGGCGGATACCTGGTGTACGCTGCTACGACCTTCAAGTACGTCTTCGACTATCATGAGGGAGACGTCTACTGGTGCACCGCAGACATAGGATGGATTACAGGACACTCATACATCATATACGGTCCTCTAGCCAACAGGGCTATGACGATGATGTTTGAGGGTGTCCCAAATTATCCTGACTACGGGAGGTTCTGGGATCTTGTTGAAAAGCATAAGGTGAACATCTTCTATACCGCGCCGACGGCAATACGGGCTTTGATGAGGCAGGGCGATGAATGGCCTAACAAGCATGACCTGTCTTCCCTCAAGCTTCTTGGAACTGTAGGGGAGCCTATCAAGTCGCCTGAATGGATGTGGTATCATAAGGTGATCGGTAAGGAGAAGTGTCCTATAGTGGATACCTACTGGCAGACGGAGACTGGGGGGATAATCATCACACCAATCCCTGGTGCGACGCCAACAAAGCCTGGAAGCGCGACATTCCCTTTCTTCGGGGTTGAGCCGGCCATAATAAACGATCAGGGCAAGGAGCTGGAAGGCAACGACGTCACCGGGATACTCGCCATAAAGGCCGCTTGGCCAGGGATGATGCGTACGGTCTACGGGGACCATGACCGGTTCAAGCAGACGTACTTCTCCATATTCCCAGGGAAGTTCTATACTGGCGACGGCTGCCACAGGGACAATGATGGATACTACTGGATTACCGGGCGCGTGGATGACGTCATCAACGTCTCAGGGCATCGTATCGGCACCGCGGAGGTTGAGGGCGCTATCGGCCAGCATCCCGCAGTAGCAGAGGCTGCTGTGGTGGGATACCCGCACGACATAAAGGGTCAGGGCCTCTACGCATACGTTACGCTGAAGGCTGGCCAGGAGTCCTCTGAGGAGTTGGAGAAGGCGATTGTCGCGACGGTCGTGAAGGAGATTGGGCCCATAGCTAAGCCTGACAAAATACAGTTCACGAATGCGTTGCCGAAGACTCGTTCCGGCAAGATTATGCGCCGGATTCTGAGGAAGATCGCTTCCAATGAGGTGGACCAGCTTGGTGACACGAGCACGCTCGCTGACCCGAGCATAGTTGACTCTCTGGTGGAAGGAAGGAAGTAGTCGCTTCCTTCACCCCCTCTTCTTTTTCTTCTTATCCTCCTTTTTATTCATATGCAAAGCCAAAAGTCTCTAGCGCTACTAGCATCCATATACTTGACTACGATGGTTGTCGGCCTGCATGTGGGCTCGTTCTTCCTGCCGTTGATGTATCCCCCCGGCGGCGGGGAGCCTGTCGTCCAGCCTGCGGTCTCCGATCCTGATAGTGTGTCATCTTCACTCCACATATTCTTGTACGTGCTGATTGTCACGGCGGTGGTCCTACTGCTGATGAAGCATCGCCTTGGTTATGTGATTAGGGCCGTAATGATGTTAGCGTTTTTCAGTGGAATGACGTTTTCGTTGTCCAGTTTCATCGGGGATGCGGGCCTCCTGATTGCCTTGGTATTGTCAGTCGTCTTATATTTCCGGAGGAATAGCCTGGTTTTGACGAACGTCTCACTATGCCTTGCGTTATCTGGCATAGGCGGGTGGTTCGGGGCTTCGCTTTCACTGGTCCCTGCATTAATCCTCCTTCTGGTGCTAGCTGTATACGACTTCATATCTGTTTTCATAACGAAACACATGGTGCGGATAGCGGAGGAGTCTAAGGGCGACAGCCTACCCCTAATGTTCCTCATACCCTTCAGGGAGCGTAATCTCGGCATAGGGACTGGGGACATGGTGCTACCCCTCGTCCTCACAGTCTCAGTATTCAAAGACTACGGGCCAGGCTACGCTATACCCACCGCATTCGGAGGCCTCCTTGGGCTTGTCTGGCTCTTCTACTACATCCAGGGTAGGGGAAGGACGGTATTGCCTGCGCTACCCCCGATAGCAGCAGGATTGTTCATAGGATTAGGGATGGTGTGGGCGGTGTTCAACCTCGTATAGCCTGGCGTATGCGCGGATAAAGACTTATTTAAACCAATGCTTCTATAACATAAGACGCCAGCATCCCATTAAACACTAATACAGCGGGGTTGAGCAGCCAGGAGTGCTCGTCGGGCTCATAGCAATCATATTCCGCTTCACGCAAGAGCGTTGACGGAAAATTGTAAGAAACCCGAAGGTCGATGGTTCAAATCCATCCCCCGCTAAATTAAACTGTCATTTAACACAATAAGGCCGTCTTCGACCCATTTTTAGTGGACTCGACGACATATAACACTTTTTTTGATCAAACTTTTCCCTAAAAAGTTTGTTTTTAAAGCAATTCTCCCATATAATTCTCCACGATGGCTAGGTTTAAGGAAGCTGAGAAAAGGATTTTCAAGGGCGTGTGCATGCATTGCAACGCTAAGAATCCTGTCAAGGCCACAAAATGCCGGAAGTGCGGTAAGCCCGGTAAGATACGCAGGAAGAGCAAGAAGAAGGCTGTCGGCGGTGGCGGATAGATTATAATAGCATCCTACTAATTCTATCTATGGCGAGTCAAGGCGATTCTTTTGACAGTGAGATGCCATTCTACTGGGAGGCAGTCATTTTTATCGCTGCCATGGCGAGCATCCTGGCGGTGGTCATGGAGTTCACGTGGCACTTGTCTGAGGAGTTTGAGTACTTGCTGCGTACAGTGGACTTTTTCGCCCTGTGTCTTTTTGCCATAGACATCTTCTGGAAGTACAGGATATACCATCATCACGCTAAGAGCATATTCTTCTTCGTTAGGAAGTGTTGGCTGGACATAATAGCAGTCATCCCGCTTATAAGGATTCTTAAGGTGGGTCGTTTAGCCCAGTTAAGCAAGGCGGGAAAGATAGTGAAGGTCACGAAGGGTTCTGAGGTTTTTAAGGCCTCCCGGGCTATCGAGGCGTCAGGAAAGGCTGCTGAAGTCGGCAGCAAGGCTGTTGAGTCTGTGGGCAAGGTCGAGAAGGGTATTGTCGGTCTGGCGCACAGCCACCAGATAGCCAAGATTACTGAGGTGTCCGGTAGGGTGGGCGATGTTGGAGGCAGGGTTGTCGAGTCCTTAGAGAAGGTGGAGAAGGGGATTTCTGGTCTTGCTCATGGTAGTCACGCAGCCCAGGCCACCAAGGTTGCTGAGGTCTCCGGCAAGGTCGCTGAGATTGGAGGTAAGGGTGTTGAAGTCGGCGGTAAGACTGCTGAGGCCGGTAGCAAGGTCGTAGAGTCATTTGAGAAGGCGCATAAGGGTGTTTCTGAGGTGGCTCACGGACGCCATCTAAGGGATGCTGCAGAGCATATGAAGCATGCAAGGCACTCCGGCAAAAAGCACTAGGTATTCTAATCCTTGTCTTTCATCAGTTTCCCTATGTGAAAGTAGATGTAGTTGAACGCTATGAAAAAGACCATGGAGACTATTATCGCGAGAACCCCGAATGAAGCCAGGTCCTCCAGTTTGAATGAGATTAGGGAGCCTTCAGCCAGTAGTACGCCATCCGGCGAGTATAATGTTATGGTCGCCCCCGGCATTGCGCCTAAGGTAAGTATGGAGGCTATCACTCCAACGAGGAATATCGCCTGCAGGAGTTTCATCTCCTTCTCCTCCTTCCTAACCTCTATTGCCTGCTGCAGTTCGAAGCGTGCGTTAACCATGAAGTCCAGGTTCTCAAGGTTCTTTATCAGCACGTCACTCCACAGCGGCAGCAGGTAGTCTGAATCGTCCTTCAACCTCTCAAATCCACGGTCTATCCCAAGCGCTGAAGACATCTGCTTTTGAGCGTCGTCTAGCCTCATGGATTTGAACAACCTTTCCGCATGGCTGAAGTTGCTTACCGCCTGCATGAGCTTGCCGTATCTCTCAGAACAGTCCTTTCGTATGGTCCCTATGGAGACCATCACGTTCTTGATTGCCTTGAACTCCTCAGTCTCTATTATCACTTCAACGTCAAGGATCTTCTTGTATATCCCTGACATGACTTCAACCATGTGGTTGACGTAGCTGCTGGTCAACACTATGTATGAAAAGTATTCTGTGGCACCAGTGTCTGCTGCCACCGGCTCGCCGCAGACGTATAGTCCAGAGTCCGCCGAGTATATGTTCTGGTCGTTCACATAAACTTCATACTTTCCGGACTTCACAGCCTTCGTGTTTCCAGGGTGGAACTGTCTGCTGAAGACGGTCTTATGGAAGAACAATGGGATTATACCCTCCTTAACCTGCTGGTATGTCACCTTCTGTATTGACCCGAAGATGTCCTCAACCAGTAGATTCCTAATCTCCTCGCTGAATGATGATAGCAGGCCATCGCTCAGCTCATCCTCCCCGAATTCCGACTTGAAGGAGAAAAGCCCGTAAGGCGTCATGCAAGCCTCAACCCTCCGCCCATCCCTTGTCCTGACAGTGAAGTACAGGCCATCCTCTATCCTCACGTCTTCTATGGGCAGTCCGACACCGTCGAGTTTACCGCCTATCTCATACACGTGGGTGTATGACCTCGGTATCCATGAGGATATGACTATGAACGCCATCTACTGAATATTCTGCGCGCAGGGATATATATTCTACCCTACGAACATTATCCTATGACCGACTTCAAACTGAAGGAGGCATACGAACTACTTCTGTCTGACGCATGGATATTCACCCCGACGCTCATAATATTCATCATATTCCTCCTTATGATGGCCGGCTTATTCATCGGCTTCTTAGCATTAATCTTCAATGCTATCGCGGGCCTGGATTTTCTGTATCTCTTCATCATGTTCCTGGCGTGGATCCTAGTGTTCATGGTGGTCGCCTGCCTCTCATACCAGTTCATATTCATCATGACATCCGTACTAGCTAGGAACGCCCTCTCCGGCGGCAAGGCTGGCAGCGATTTTTTCATCCAGTCACTGAAGGCCAACACAGTCAAGATAGTCATGGCTAGCGTGGCCGTTACTATAGCAAACATATTCCTGTCCCTGACGATGGTGGGGCCCATCATATTGGGGTTTATCCTGTATTTCGCTCCCTTCTACATGGCGAAGGGTGAGGGGGTTTTTGAGTCATTCAGCAAGTCGTATCGCTTCGTCAGGGAGAATCTGAGGGAGGTCCTGATAATCTATCTGCTGTACTTTGGGGGTATCGTCATCTCAGCTTACCTGATGTACCTTCCACTCCTGTTCTTCATACCATGGATTATCGTTTTAAGCCAATTTTACTTCGAAGACCGTTTAGAATCGTGTGAAATATAGTTTTATTTCAATAATCCCCTATATCTTTGTATGTCAGGGCGGATGTTCGCCGTCGCTCTGGCAGTGTCTGTTGTGGGGTTGGTTCTACTATATTACGCGTCGAAGCACGTTCAGCCACCGTATTCGCGCATCCAGGACATTAGCGTCAGCTCTCTGGAGCGTAACGTGCGGTTCGCAGGGTACGTGCACTCCACCCATCGTTTTGATGGTGGGAGCCATATGCTGACAGTGGTTGAGAACAATTCCATGATAGAGGTATTCCTGCCGCAGCGCATTGGAATCGAGAGGATGCCTGAAAGGGGTTCAAGAGTCGAAGTTACCGGCACTGTTCAACTATATAACGGCCGGCTGGAGGTGGTTGTGGGTGACAGAGAATGGATTAAGGTATGTTAACGCTTCTGACATGAACGTCTACGCGTACTGCCCTAGGCTGCTTTACCTCCAGCGTGTAATGGGTTTGAGCAATATTGTCGGCCATTCGACTTTCAAGGGCTTGATGGGTCATGCTGTTCGAAAGGAATTGTCTCTCCGACAGGCTAAGATAATGCGTTTAATCCGTGAAAAAGGTTCTGCAGACGGCATCCTAGACTCGGAGTTGGACAGGATTTCACGCGATCTCCCGCACATATTCCGGGAATGGTGGATTCCAGACCATGCCAGTCTATTGGGTGAGGTAAAAAACGAGGTTTCATCGGAGTTTAGGATACTTGCCGATAAGATGGATTTGATGGTTTCAGAAATGGGATATGAGAAGGCGCTGGAATACATGACTCCCTGGAAGATTGAATATTCCATCAAGTCCGAATCTCTCATGCTTAAGGGTAGGGTGGATAAGATAATGAGGCGGGACAGCCTATTCCCTGTGGAATTGAAGACTGGTGTTCCACCGGAAAACGTGCATAACGGCCACCGGCTCCAGATATGCTCCTACAGCATGCTTGTTGAAGACGAGTTTGGCGTTATGATACCTTATGGCATGGTGGAGTATGTGCGGGTTCACGAGTCCCGTCCAGTGTTAAACACAGAAAAGCTTAGGCGGGAGGTTTTGTATTCTAGAGACCTCATACTGGAGTTGCTTGACGGTGACCTGCCCGAGGTGTGCCCTCACGGCTCAGGCAAGAAATGCGAATCATGCAGTCTAATGCAAGAATGCTACAGAATCTAGGATGACTCTTCCTTCGCCCTATTCTTCACGACACGCGTTACGTATCCCGCTATCTTGTTTCTGATGGACTTGCTTGTTATGTCAGTGTTCTCCTGAACCGCCTTCTTATTGTGTTCGAACTCTGTATTGAAGATCTCCCCACGGTCCTTCAAAAGCTTCCCCGCAATCCTCTTCAGATAAGTCTGTTTTATCCTACCCATTTTTGTGTCTTATCCTATCGCAATTCGTACTTAAAAATACGCCGGTACATCAGGGAATCCACCAGGTCTGGTGATTCACCACCCATCAATACGTCCTTCCAGCCTATAGTCTTCTTAATGTTCTTGACATCCGGCTTGCCCTCAATACCCCCTAATCTGCCAGCGATATCCACCGCATCGTCAAAACCACCGTTCTCGTCCACTAGGCCAAGCTTCTTAGCCTCGCTGCCAAGGTATATGCTACCATCCGCGAAGCCTCTAACCTCATCAACACTCAGGTTACGGTTTTCCGCGACGTCTGCCACAAAGTCCGAGTAGACCTCGTCAATCATGGCCTGCATCCTCTCCTTCTCATCCTCGTCCATCGGCCTGAATGGGCTTCCAAGGTCCTTGCTTTTACCCGACTTTATCACAGTCACGTTAACCCCTATCTCATCCATAAGTTCATAGTAGTGTTGTACGAACATTATGACTCCGATGCTTCCAGTCATGGAGTCTTCGTCAGCGACTACGTAGTCGCTTGCGGACGCGACGTAGTATGCTCCCGACGCACCGACCTCCCCAATCCATGTTACAACAGGCTTGTCGAATTCTTTTACAGCCCGCATGAGCTCTCGTGAGGCGACTACGTTACCCCCTCCAGAGTCCACGTATAGGACGACTGCCTTGATTGAACTGTCTTTTGACGCGTCATTCAAATACTGTTTTATCACGCTAACCTGAGAGCATTCCTCCACGTAGAACAGGCCTCCCGGACACCCGCTCATGGTAATCATGCCCCTGAGCGGTATGACTGCGACAGAACCCCTCCCTATTACGGGCATTGAGCCTATCTGGGTTAACATTATCACGATGGACGCTATTACTACAACAAAAAAAGCAAGCACCCCGAATGTTACCAGAACCTTCCAAAACGTTTTCACATTAACTCCATTAAAAGTACTAATGATACGGGAAAAGTACTATAAAAACCGTTTAGACTCGAGGATAGAGTCCATAACCCCCTCATCAAGTTTCGAGCACCATTCCACAACCTCATGCTCCCCTGTCCTAGTCTCAGGGTGTTTCGGCACCAGGAAATTACAGCAATCATTGTAATCCAGTATGGAAGCGTCATAGCTCCCAATCTTCACTGCCAGGTCAACAACCTCCTGCTTGTCCATGCATGCGAGAGGCCTTAGTACAAGGCTTTTAAAGTCCTTCTGGATGGCCCGAATGTTCTCTATTGTCTGTGAAGCCACCTGCCCTACGCTGTCTCCAGTCACTATTGCATGTGCTTTCTCAGCGCTCATCATTTTTTCCGTCGCGTTCAGGAACATGCGCCTCATGACAACTATCCTGTATTTTGCAGGCACTTTACTGATTATCTCCCTCTCAAGCTCTCCTGCAGGCACGATTATGGTCTTCAAGCCAGGGCAGTAGCCGCCCAGCACCTCGCTTATCCTCCTTATCTTAGAGGGTATGGTGTTGCCGTGCATAAAGTGTACTAGTGTCACGCTGCAACCTCGCTTCATCATCATCCAAGCTGCAACAGGGCTGTCAATACCCCCTGAAAGCAGGCAGAGGATCCTGCTCGAGACCCCGACAGGAAGCCCTCCAAGACCATGTATCCTCTTAGTGTATGCATACGAATGCTCTTTCGTGACGTCAAATCCTACCTCGAGTTCAGGGTTCTTCAAGTCCACCCTAGTCCCTGTCCCCTCCACGACCGCTTCACCCAGTTCCTGGTTTATCCTCTGTGATGTGGATTCAACCCTCTTGTCAAGGCGTTGGGCAGTCACCCTAAACGTTTCCGGCTTCATCTCCCTCACGACATCCACCGCCATCATCCTCATATCATTCATATCTGTGTTAATCTTCTTACTGGGGCTGTAGGAGGCGATGCCGAAGACTCTTCCAAGTGCTTTAACAGCCTTCACATCCCCTGTTTCTATCATGAACCTTCCTTGTATCCTCCTAACGTCCTTGTATTCAACGCCCTCCCTGTCCATAACCCATCTTATGTTTGACGCCAGCTTGTTTTCGAAGAATTTCCGGTTTCCCCCCTTCAAGCTGATTTCACCGTACCTTACTAGTATACTGTCGAATTCCATCTTTTTTCAATGAATTTATCCATGTTCCTCCTCATATACCCGTAGATTATGTTATCGGTCTCATTAATCATGTTAACCTCCTCCTCCCTGTCGCCATAAATGTAGTAGAATCTTGTCGGAGTATCGTTTTCATAGTACAGCTTCCACCTAGCATACCTGAGTGCCTTTACGTCCTCCATTATCGCGAAGGCTTTCCTGTTGGCCGGCGTCGTCTGTATGTCCACTCCATCAACCCCCCCTTCATCGTATTCAATGTCCAGCACTCCCATTAAAGTGGGGTATATGTCTAGTGTGCTTGTGACGTGGTGTGTTGTCCTCCCGTATTTCCCGAGTTTCTTACCTCCAACACTCACAAGTATCGGGACGTTAACATTATCCTCCTTCAGGCTGCCGCATCCGGCAGGATAGACGTAATCCTCCATCGACTTGCCGTTGCTTGAAGTCAGTATCACCACCGTATTCTCGGTTAGGCCTAGCTCCGATATTCTCCTGAGTAATAGTCCCACTCGCTGGTCCAGATAGTGTAATTCACTATCGTATAACAGCCCCCTCCCGGTTGTTTCGTCCGTCAAATCGCCATTTTCATCACGTATCTCATAATACCCTCTACTCGAGGGTTCTGTGTTCTGAAGGTCAGAGTAATGCACCCATAAGAAGAACTTCCCCCTGTCATAGTTCTCATCCAACCAGTCCATCGCAGACCTTGTTATCATCCTTGACTTGCCCGGACTTTTCTTTGCGCTGTCGTGCCTGTTGTTCCACTGTATCCCCTTATACGAGAATCCACGGCCAACATCATTAATCATCTGCATGTCGTCATCCATCAGGCTTACTACCTCGGCAGTATAGTATCCCTGTTCCTGAAGGTTCTCGGCTATTGTCCGTCCAACACCCCCCAAGTCAAATCTCCCAGCGTTTATACTCAACAAACCCTCTTCAGCGCAGGGTGTCGGGCTTATCCCATTGAAGATACTCCTCCTCCTGAAAAACCTGTTGATTTTTGGGGTTGTCTTCCTGTCATAACCGTATATGTCCATTCTGTCGGCACTCAGCGAGTCCGCGGAGATTAGTATGACATTACAGCCCTCGCATACCATGGTATTCAACGGTCTCTTGTCATACCTATCCCAAAACTTCTCCCTACTCTTTCTGTAGTTAAGTTCAAGCCAATTCCGGAGGTCTATCCCATAACCCCCATCCTCCTTCTCAGCGTTTTTCAGCGCGTATTCTGCAGCGAATATTATCGACGATTCATGGCCCCCCATCTCCCTCAACCAACCGTCAAATCCGCCAGGCTCTTCCTCATCGATTCTCTTAAGCCTTCCGGTGGCTATTGACAGGTACGGGTTCGGGTTATCCCTCCTCAGCAGTACCAGCGGTTGCGCCTTGTTGAACGAATATATGACTGTATCCTCCCCAACCTGATTTTTGAGCGCCTCAGTATATGCCGTCAACTCATTCAAACCGTAATTTGCCTTGTCCTTATAGTTCCCGCCAGAATATACTGCAAGATAAACACATAATATTAAAAACAACACGTTCCCTTTCACGCCAGTCAAACCGAATCCCCTATTAATCCTGTCCAAGATGCTGTTTAGGATATGGCTTAAACCCACGGCTATAAACGGCAGGAAGACGAAGAAGTCGGGGTATCCCTGAAAATCGAATAATGAGAAAATTGTCATGGAAGTGAGTGTCATGTAAAGGCCCATGAACGCGTCCTTCGATAGCACGCTGTAAATGCTTTTCTCCCTACGCAGATTCTTAACGAATATAACGGCATACAAGACTAGGATGACTGGAAATCCCCTGATTGCGTATGGAAGGAAGCTATCCAGTATTCCAAGCGACCACTTAGCCCTCTGAAGGTTTATCTCAAACCTGCGGGAGGCATACTGGATGTTATACATCAATAGGCCGTCCAGCATTTCATAGAACGCGTCATTGACTATGAAGTAGGCGCTCATAACCAGCATCGGGAGGATGAAGCCCGCCGCCGCCTTTAAGGCGTTCCTCCACCTGTCCTGTCCAGACTGCAGGTACGCGAGCGTTAAGGCAGTGATGAAATATACTCCAGTGGGTTGCCATATTATGGTTGAAACTGAGCTGAAGAAACCTGCTAGAAACCATCTTTTCTCAATAATGAGGTAGAGCACGATAACGGTTAAAAGGACTATGGGGGTTTTAGGCCTTGGCCCCGAGAGTGCGTGTTTCCCGAAGCCGAAGAACACCAGGAATATGATTGCCGCCAGGATTCCCGTCCTCTCGTTGTCAAACAGCTTTTTACCGTAATAGTAGACTGATACTGCTGCAAGGCAGCTTATTATGAGGTAGAGTGCCCTCACTGTAAGCAGGTCGTCTGCATTAAGGAGTCTTGCGGCATAAACTCCGAAACCGGTGATAAAAACCGTTCCCGGCCCCTTATTGTCGACGAAACTCTTATAGGGTGGCACTCCCCTGACTAGCTGCTGGCCGGTGTACACGAACAACGCGTCGTCATCGTCCAGATGGCCGTGTATGCCGTATTGGGAATAGACGATGCCTGAGACCAGTAGTATTAGTACTGGGGTTATCAGCCTCCTGTTTTTCCCGTAAAAACCAGCTCCTACCGTGTTTTCCACTCTTGGATAGTACCTACCGTATAGCTTAACTTATTTTTTTACCCTCTATTTAATTCTATATTCATGAAAGTAATACTTGTTGTCCTGGTGTTCTCCATAACCCTATTGTCTGCCGTAACTAATGTCTCCGCAATGTCATCCTGTTCCAGGGACTCGTTTATCGATTCCTGTGCGAAATGCAGTTTTAACGCCGCGGGAAAAATGGACAAATACTGCTATGACACCCATGTTAACCTGGGCAGGATATGTGTTTTCACCGCTTACCCCGGGTCTGCCTTAAAATGGTCTTGGGGAAGCTGCCCTGCCCTGCAGAGATGTGTTGATAACCTTAAGGCATGCACCAACTTCCGGTGTCCTGGAGCTGATTCAGACGACTGCACCGACCCGTTCTGCCAGACCTGTTTTGACGACTCTGACAAGTGCGCTGCCATCGCAGCCAAGGACTGTGATTCTGTCGGCAAATGCGGCAACCAATTGTGTGAGAAGAACAAGGGCGAGACCGAGGAGACCTGCTGCCAGGATTGCGGGTGTCCGTCAGGCATCCAATGCAAAGACAATCGGTGTGCTGTCGAGGATAGGACGCCGTGCACAGCCAATGACATGGGAATCGTCTGTCCGAGGGATTTCTCAAAGCTTCAGTGCGCTGCGAGGGGCAGCCTTTACTTCACTAAGAAGAGCTACAAGGATGTCGAGCTTAAATGCTGCACAGAAGCCTCTGACGACGACCCGTCCGTGAGATGCTACTTCAACGGCGAACTAAAGACCAGTGTAGACCGGTTTATCGAGGGGGCTGAGGAGGATGCTGTTGGTGCTTGCGGTCCGAGCACAACGGCGCTCCCACTGGTCCTGCTATCGTTTTTCGGGTTCAGCGAGCTGCTAGCCTCACTCAACAAAAAGAAGAAATAGATACAATAAAAGAATAAATTATAATATATAAAATCTTCTTGTTTTGATGGTCGTATCCTACCCCCTAACCCATTAGAAGACATATAAACACTAAAGCCAAAATAAATACTCCCAAAAACGCGGTGGTAGCGTAGGCACGGAATGCTCCACAAAGCAAGCCGTGCTTGCTTGCGCACGCAGACAATGTCTGCGCTGCGTGCACACGCACAGCGCACATCAGCCCCACGGGCTGAGTGCACCACAACAACATAATACCCAACGCGGTGGTAGTGTAGCCTGGTCGCACAACACCCATTCGGGTTTTGGCGCGTCGAATAGCTCCGCTATTCTCCGTATCACTCGGGCTCGTGAAACCCGCATTAATCGGGTGGATTTATAAAATAAACATATAACGCGGTGGTAGTGTAGCCTGGTTATCACTCGAGCTTGCCAAGCTTGCGACTCGGGTTCGAATCCCGACCACCGCAAAGCACCTTTAATAAAGGTGCACGAAAGGACCTGCCTTCGCTCATGCTCGACAGGTCTGTGGCGGGATAATTAATATTGCGTCCCTAACAGGGGGCATGATATCCGTTTCGGTGCGGCCTGACGATCAGGTTCTTGGGTCCCGACCACAGCAACCATCCTTTTTCTATAAAACAACTCAATACATATACGGTGACAACATGATAGCGTTTATATGCGTGCTGGCAGCATCATTCGCCTTCACCTACTGGGCTACCGGCCGCATGATACCTAAGCTGAAGGCAGCCAAGATAACTGGCCGTGACATGAACAAGCCCAAGAAGCCTTCTGTCCCGGAGATGGGCGGCCTCCCAATAGTCGGCGGTTTCGTGGTCGGCGTGCTGCTGGCGATCGCTTTGATAACATTCAGTCTCATTGACGAGAGACTGAACCTCACCTACATACTCGCAGGCTTGTCGACCATACTCATCATGGCATTGATAGGCGTGATAGACGACTTGTTCATAATGCGGCAGAGGACGAAAGCACTCCTACCTGTCCTCGCTTCACTACCGCTTGTCGCAGTGAAGGCGGGGGTCACCACCATGACGCTCCCATTCATCGGGCCAGTCGACTTCGGCATACTCTACGTCCTCATACTAGTGCCCGTTGCCATAACCGGCGCATCCAATGCCACCAACATGCTGGCCGGGTTCAACGGCCTGGAGGCCGGCCTCGGCCTGGTGATGACAGGGACGATAGGGCTCATATCCTACTTGACCGGGGGTTTTGAGGCTGCCATACTGTCTTCCGCAATGTTCGGCTCCCTGCTCGCGTTCATAAAATACAACTGGTATCCCGCCAGGATACTGATAGGCGATATAGGGACGCTATCCATAGGCGCTTCAGTAGCTGCCATAGTGATTCTAGGCAACATCGAGAAGGTCGGCGTCATACTCATAATACCATTCTTCGCTGAACTGTATCTGAAAGCTAGGAGCAGGTTTCAAGCGGAGTCCTGGTGTGACGTGAAAAAGAACCTGCTCGTATGCCCCAAGCAGAGTGAGGTCTACGGCCTCGGCAGGCTTGTCATGTACCTGACTGGGGGCATATCCGAGCGCAGCCTTGTATTAACCCTTATCGCGTGCGAGATAGTGTTCGCAATAATAGCGTTCCTAAGCATAGTGGACGTGTATTGACGATGAAGGTATGCATTGTTTCAAAGCATTATCCGCCGTATGTCGGCGGTCTAGAGTCGCGGGTGAGGGATGTTGCTGGGTGGATGAGTTCCCGCGGGGTTGAAGTCCTAGTCCTGACTTCAGACGACTCTGGAGAAGGCTCCCAGATCGAGGATGGTGTGACAGTCAGGCGTTCAAGAACCCTCTTCACAACGTTCAACGCGCCATTCACTCCAGGGGTGATATTAGACCTGCTGCGGGAGGAATACGACGTCATAGACGTCAACATGCCTGACCCGTTGAACAGCATATACTGTCTGATAACCAGCGTGCTTCGTGGAAAGAGCCTTGTGGTGACGTATCACGCGGACATACTGAAGGACCGGTGGTACCACATGCCATTCAAAATATGCTACTCTATCTTCCTCAACCAAATACTCGCGCGGGCGAAGGCAATATTCGCCACCTCCCCGAATTACGCTGAATCCTCCAGGATCCTGTCCAAGTTCATTGGTAAGGTAGTGGTTGCCCCCAGTTTTGTTGACACTAGGAGATTCAATCCTGGAGTGGATGGTTCTCGCGTAAGGGAAAGACTCGGTTTGAAGCGCAAGGCAATCCTGTTTGTCGGCCGCTTCGTCAGCTATAAGGGGATTGAATACCTTATAGAAGCCTTCAGGGCAATGAGGGTGAAGCACAAGCTAGACCTAGTATTGGTTGGTGCAGGGCCTCTAGAAGGAGAGCTTAAGAAGATGGTTTCCGAGAGTAAGGTTGAGGGAGTTCATTTTGCGGGTGAAGTGCCTGTTGATGAGCTTCCTGAATACTATGCGGCATGTGATGTCCTGGTGCTGCCTTCAGTGACTCGTCAGGAGGCTTTCGGTCTTGTGCTGGTTGAGGCTATGGCGTGCGGCAAGCCTGTTGTCTCAACGGATTTCTCTGGTATGCCTTATGTCGTTGACGGTGCAGGAGTCCTCGCGAAGCCCCGTGATCCAGCGGACTTGGCCTCTGCGATATACCGTGTCCTATCGGACGAGGACAAATACGCGCTCCTCTCAATGAAAGCCAGGGAGCGTGTCGAGGAGTTGTTCACCCCCGACGTCGTGTGTGGCAGGATACTTGAGACATACGTTAAGGCATTGGAGGGTGCTTGAATTGATAGTGTTCATCTCCCCCTTCTCTGAGCCAGGTGCGAGCACCCGGAGGCTGATTTACCTCGCGCAGGCGTTTGAGGATTACCGGCTTATAATGCCCGGCCAGGATAAGTATGGCGTGTCAACTAGGTCTGAGAGGCATTACCTCCCCCTCGGCAGGAAGTCTTTCTTGCTGTTGCCCGTATGGTGGGTCAAATCCTTGATGGCGTTATTGAAGTGGAAGCCCAGTGTCGTCGTGTTCCTCAAGCCACACCTGTTCACCCTCCCCACAGCGCTCGCTTATCGGATTCTCACCGGACGGCCCATCGTCTTTGACTGTGACGAATGGGATCCGGCAACCCTCGCAGACAATGATGAGCCAGGGTGGAAGGTTAGCCTAACAGAGTTTCTTGCTGGGGTCTCACTAAAGGTTTCGGCACTGATAATGTACGGTAATCATTTGACCCTCGAGGAGAAGATTCCTGTTGGATTCAGGGGCAAGACAGTGTACGTGCCGAATGGCGTCGACACCTCATTCTTCAACCGTCCGGCTGAACCCCACAAGGGATTCAGGATTGTCTTCTCAGGCATGCTGTTCAAGATAAAGCACATAATCCCTGTAGTACAGGCTGTCGATGATGTTAAGGACGATGTTTCTGGAATCAAGTGTGTTATAGTCGGCGGCGGCAGCAGGCTAGACGAACTTAAGGCCATCGTGGAAGAAAAGGGCCTGTCTGAACACTTCGAGTTCAAAGGCATGGTCGACCACTCGCAGCTCCCAGATATATTCTCCACAGCGGACGTGCTTATAGCCCCCTTCACAGACCTTCCAGGCATAAGATACCAGAGTAACGTGAAGGTTTTCGAGTACATGTCCTCCGGAAGGCCCATCATAGCTTCACGCGTTGGTGAACTGGATGTGGTGCTGGATGACGGGGACCTGGGTTTTCTGACTGCCCCCGGAGATTCGGCTGCGATAAGCGAGGCAGTCAGGGGAATACACGCTGGCATGGAGGCTGCCCGAGAGATGGGCTTAAGATCCCGTGAGAAGGCTGTGCGGGAGTACGACTGGAAAGTCCTCGGCAAAAGACTGAAGGAAAGAATCAATGCATTAAAGTAGTGAAATCGAATAAACAATACCATGAAGGTTCTACTAGGCAACCCTCCGTGGGCGGCTGGTTCCCGCCGCGGAGTAAGGGCTGGGAGCAGATGGCCTTTCACAGTCAAACTGGAGAAGGAGATGGACAAGCCACGTTACATACCCTTCCCATTCTTTCTTGCCTATTCAACGGCTGTTCTCGAAGCAGATGGGCATGACGTTAAGCTCATAGACGGTATCGCAGATGGGATAACCACTGACGAGTTCCTGTCTGAAGTCAAGAAGTTCAGCCCTGATTTGGCTGTCATGGAGACTTCAACGCCTTCAATAGACGTGGACCTCGAGACCGCGAGGTCGATAAGCGAGATGGGAGCCCAGGTCGCATTCTGCGGGCCTCACGCAAGCGCCTTGTCGGAGGTTATTATGCGTGAAAACACGTTCATAGACTATGTTCTTGTCGGTGAATACGACTACACTCTCCGAGATTTGGCGGAGAGTCTAGAGAAGAACAAGTCTCTGAAGGACGTGAGTGGACTATTGTACCGTGACGCTGGCAGGATGGTCGTCAATGAGAGGCGGCCTCTGATAAAGGACATAGACGCGCTTCCATGGCCTGCAAGACACCAGTTGAATATGATGAATTACGTCGACGGTTTCGCTGGCATGCCGTTGCCGAGCCTGCAGATGTGGGCTAGCAGGGGATGCCCTTATCAGTGCATCTTCTGCCTCTGGCCTAGGGTGATGTACGGGGGTTCTAGCTATCGCCCGCGCGACCCCGTCGACATTGTCGAGGAGATGTCTGCCATGATCGGTAAGTACGGTTTCAAGTCAGTCTACTTTGACGACGACACATTCAACATAGGCGCCGATAGGATAAGCAGGATATGTGGTGAAATCAAGGGCCATGGTATTGACGTGCCTTGGGCTGTCATGGCCCGCGCGGACACCAGTGACTATAAGATGCTTGACGAGATGGCTGACGCTGGATTGTATGCGATAAAGTATGGCGTCGAGTCCGGGGTGCAGGAGTTGGTTGACAATGCCCATAAGAACCTGGACTTGGGTAGGGTCGAGAAGACTGTTGAATACACCAAGAGGCTCGGAGTCAAAACCCATCTGACGTTCACATTCGGCCTTCCCGGCGAGACATGGGATACGGTGCGCAAGACAATGGACTTCGCGTTCCGGCTGGAGCCTGACAGCGTCCAGTTCTCCATCGTCACACCCTTCCCTGGTACCGAATACTACGACACGCTGGACGGTCAGGGATGCATACTGTCTAAGAACTGGCGGGATTACGACGGCACCGGAAGCGCGGTGTTCAAGACTGATGCCATGTCACAGGATGACTTGCGTAAGGCGTGCGAGATGGCTCAGGAGGAATGGGTGTACAGGAAGAGGAGACTCTCCTCAATACCAGGGATGTTCTACAGCCTCTCAAGGCGAGATGGTCTGCTCCCAACAGCACTTCGTTTCGCGAGGGAAGCCCCGAAATACGTTAAACACAGGCTGGATGGGTTTTAGGCTAGGCCTTTTTCTTCCAGCTCCCTTCTGGCTTCATCGAACTTGTCTACCGCATGCTCTCCACCACTCCATTCAGCCAGCTCCCTCATGCCGTCTTCAAATGACATCCTGTCATTTAGGCCGAGGATGTCTTCCGCTTTGCTCATGTCTGCGTAGCAGTGCCTTACGTCCCCCTTCCTCGGCTTGCTTGTGATGTCTGGTTTTACGTCCGACCCCACCATGCGCGCGATAGTCTCCGCCACCGACACGATTGTTGTCGGCACTCCGCTGCCGACGTTGAACACCTCATAGTCCGCCCTCTTCTTACCCATTGCCAGTAGGTTTGCGTTGACGACATCCCTTATGCTGATGAAGTCCCTCGTCTGTAGGCCGTCCTCGTATATCACCGGGGGATTGTTGTTCTTGATTCTGCTCATGAATATGGCTGCGACTCCGGTGTACGGGTTTGAAAGCGACTGGCGTGGGCCGTAGACATTGAAGTACCTCAGCGACACGCAGGGTATCTCATAGGCCTTGCATACCGTCATTATCTGCTGCTCCTGATTCATCTTCCCGATCGCGTAAATCGAGTTGGGGTTCAATGGCTTTGACTCGTGGGTTGGCGCAGGCTCCAGTTCACTTCCGCATTCCGGGCACTTTACCCCCCAGTCCCTTTTGCTCATCTGTTCAAAAGGCCTTAGTCCCGGGTATACCATCCCGCAGTCCGCGCATTCGTAGGCTCCTTCACCGTAAGTGGACATTGATGCTGCGAGCAGCACCTTCTCTACGTCATGCTCCCTGTTCGCTAGGATGTCCAACAGCATTGCAGTGCCTGTTGAATTCACGTCGACATAGTGGTGTATCCTGTACATGGACTGTCCCACACCCACTGCTGAAGCCTCATGGAAGACCACTTGGACGTCCTTTAGCGCCTTATATAATTCATTACCGTCCCTCACATCCCCCTTTATGAAGCCTGCTTTTTCATTGAGGTATTCTGGTTTCCTGCCTGGTTTGCCGTGGACCTGCTCGTCAAGGGAGTCGAATACGATGACTTCATGGCCTTCTTCGACTAGTCCGTCCACTATGTGGCTTCCTATGAATCCCGCACCCCCTGTCACCAGAACTCTTTTCGTCTCCATATTCTAGAACAATCCCTTGTTGCTGTTTATCCAATCGAAAATCCTTTCAACCCCCTCTTTCTTACCTACCGACGGCTCCCATCCGAAGTCCTTTCCAGCCTTTCCTATGTTCGTGTAATACACCTTCTGGTCTCCGGGCCTCCAGTCTTCTGTACCGTATCCTATCTTTTTGCCTGTTAGTTCCTCCAGATGGCTTATGAGTTCGATGAGGGATATGACGTTTTTCCTTCCCCCTCCTATGTTGTACACCTGCCCCCTCGTCTTCTTGATTCTTTCACTCGCATTCTTGAACGCTTTAACGAGGTCGTCTATGTATAGTATGTCCCTGACTTGCTTCCCGTCCCCGTATACTGTTATGGGCTCCCCCGTTATCGCGGATTTCGTGAGGTGGGCGACCCATCCCTGGTCTACTGTGCCGAATTGCCTTGTGCCGTATATGCAGGACATCCTGAAAACCACGTTCTTCATGCCGTATATCCTTGCGTAGTCCCTTACGTACTGGTCTCCAGCGCCCTTGCTGCAGCCGTATGGGGAGTGGAAGTCGAGGGTCTGCTCTTCGCTTATGCCATCCTTCAGCGTCTTGTAGTCGTATGAGTCGTCATTCTCCTCCAATCCTATGCCAGTCATCTCGCCGTAGACCTTGTTGGTTGACGTGAAGAATAGGTGAGCGTCTAGGTCGCTGAGCCTCAGCGCCTCCAGGACGTTCAGCGTGCCGATGGTGTTCACTTCGAAGTCCATGCGGGGGTCTTCCACTGAAGTGGTGACCGCCACTTGAGCTGCAGTATGGAATACCAGGTCGGCTCCGGCCACGGCTTCCCTGAGTCTCTCAAAGTCCCTGACGTCCCCGACCACAACCTCAACATTCCCGTGCCTTTCCCTCAGCCAGTCTACGTTGTGTCTCACCCCATTCCTCGACATGTTGTCGTATATGACGACATCATTCCCGTCTTCAAGGAAGGAGTCTGATATGTTGGAGCCTATGAATCCAGCGCCTCCGGTGACAAGCACTCGCATACAACTAATTACTATTAACAATAAATATCTACAATATGGCGCTTAAAGTCACGTTTGCCGTGCCCGTATACAATGGTTCACGCTACATACGGGATGTCCTGGAGGCTGTAAAATCCCAGACCATCCAGCCCCACGAGATTATTGTTGTGGATGACGGCAGCACTGACGGCACTAGGGACATGGTGTCCGGGATCGAGGGCGTAAGGCTTGTGGAAAAACCACACACAGGCTTATCTGATACCCGCAATCGCGCCATCCGGGAGGCTAGAGGGGAATTCATCTGCTTCCTAGACTCGGACATAGTGTTGGAGTCGAACTGGCTTGAGGAGATATTCAGGAACACGGACTTCAAGGACGTGTCGGCAGCGACCGGATATGTGGACACGTTGAACAAGGATAAGAGCATATTCTGCATGATGGATGAGAAGACTCTGAGGGCAGTCTTCACCGGAGAACCGCAGGTTTTCTCCATGGGAAACAGGCGGGTGAACTACTTCAACTACGTCTTCAAGAGGGAGGTGTTCGACATGGTTGGTGGTTTTGACGTGATGTTCAAGACCAATGGGGAGGACATAGAATTCTTCTACCGCTTCTTCTCGAAAGGTATGAAGGTGAAATACGTTCCGTCAGCGGTCGCCCACCACATCTACCTTATAGACTCCGCATACGCGTGGTTCAGGAAGAGGATGAATTATGGGGGTTCTGCCTTGACTGACGTCATGTATCATGTGGGCTGGAAGAGGAAGGCATGGCATTACGGCAGGGTCTTCGGATTCTTCGCATGCCTACCCCTCTTATTCATAGAGCCGTTAATCCCCATATTCCTCACCCTATCGTTCCTGCTTTTCGTCTTGCGCAGAGGCTATCGTATGATGGGGAGCATCCCCCTCACACTGGTCTACGCGGCCACAGTCTGTTTCGAGCAGGTCGGCCGTGTCAGGGAGACGGTGAAATGGCATTTGGGAGTGTACCGGCGGTGAATCCATTTTATTAACAAGTATGTAAAAAAATATTCAAAATGATTATCAGAAGCAGGGCTCCGGTCCGCATCAGTTTTGCTGGCGGGGGGACGGACGTATCCCCCTATTGTGACGAGCATGGTGGGGCTGTTGTGAGCGCCTCCATAAACAAGTATGCGTGGGGAAGTCTAAGCCTTAGGCACGACAAGAAGATCTTCATACAAGACACGTATTCTGATCTTATGAAGTTCAGCTCCTACCGGTCGCTAAAGTACGGCACCGAACTCGACCTGCTAATTGCTGTAGTCAAAAAACTATGGTCATCCAGGGAGAAGGGTTTGAACATGTTCCTGCGCGGCGACATACCTCCGAGGAGCGGGCTTGGCTCGTCCGCGTCCGCGTTCGTCTCGCTAATAGGATTGTTCAACTACCTCAAGCACGAGAAGAAGATGACCGACTACGAGGTCGCGGAACTCGCATTCCAACTTGAGCGCGAGGAGTTGAACAACAAGGGCGGCAGGCAGGACCAGTACGTCTCCGTCTTCGGGGGCATCAACTACATAGAGTTTAAGGGTGATGACTTCGTCCGCGTTAACCCGCTCAAGCTTAAGAAGGATCATCTACTCGAGTTGGAGAAGAACCTCCTTCTCGTGTATGCGATGGACCGTAGCGTCTCAGGCGACATCATAACGGACCAGACCAAGTCTTATATGCAGAAAAAGAAGAATGTGGTTGAAGCATTGCATTCGTCCAAGGCGCTTGCATTGGAAGTGAATTACGCCCTACGGAAGGGCGACTTCGAGAAGTTCGGCAGGCTGCTGCATGAGGGGTGGGATGTGAAGAAGAAGTTCAGCCCGATGATGACGAACAGGTACATAGACAGCATCTACCAGCTTGCCAGGAAGCATGGTGCTATGGGAGGTAAGATAACGGGTGCTGGTGGTGGTGGGCACATGTTCTTCTATTGTGAGCCTAACAAAGAGCAGGTTGTTGCGAGGAAGCTTGAGGAGGCTGGCGCGAAGGTGGTTCCGTTCACGTTTGATCTTGAAGGGCTTCAGACCTGGGAAGTCTAAAACATATCCTATGGTATTCGACATGCGTGATTTAGTGCTTGGTGGGGATGCAGATTCAACTCCCGTGAGGGATGTTATGCTAAAGTCGGGTGCAATCCTATTTCTGATGTATGTTCTGATGAAGATTACTGGATACTTCTTCAACATACTGTTCGTAAAATACCTAAGTCAGGAATCGTACGGTAACTTCACTTACCTATGGTCTCTGGCAATGGCTTTGACAGGACTACTTGCATTTGAGATAGGCGGCTCTGCACAGAGGTACATAGCATTCTATCGTGGTGAGGGCAGCATGGAAAAAGTCCGTTCCACCTATAAGACAGGGCTTCTGATATCGTCATTCATACTTGTCTTGTCAACACCTCTGCTGATATTAACCCACAAGCTCGGGTTTTTTGGCATAGACGACTACCGGTTCCTCTTCGTATTCTCTCTATATGCAATGCATTCCATATCGCAATATTTCCTAGGGGTTTTCGGTGGCTTCAGGCGGCCTGAGTTATCCGCCTTCTTCGGCCTACTAATAAGTGTTTTCAAAGTCGTTGCTATAGTGGTGGTTGTATTATTAGGGTACTCTTATCTCAAGCTACTTGGCATATTGTTGGTGTTGTTCCTCATCTATTCCTTGTCGTCTATAGCCTATTGCATCCGGCTCTATGGTTTTGGAGGGGAATTCCAGAAGGATATCGTTCCCCCATTAATGAAGTTCGGTTTTAGTCTTATCCTGGTCACTACCTCAATGAACCTGCTTGCGTGGGGGGACATATTCCTCATAAAGTACTATATGGGTGATTCGTCTGTAGCCGTCTATAATGTTGCGTGGTTGGTTTCTAGTGCAAGCCTTATCTTCTTTTTTTCAGTTACCGACATATTTCGGCCTATTGTCACGGAGTTCTTGGGCGGGAAGGACTTTTCAAGGGCAAGCAGGACGTCCTCATACATTCTCGAGTCCTTCTTCCTCTTATTCATGCCAATATTCGTGGTCATCCTATTTTTTTCCAGGGAAATAATATTCATATTCTTCACTCCAGACTATATTGAGGGTGTCGTGCCGCTTCAGATTTTGTCTGTCGGGGTTTTCCTTTTTGGTGTTTCCATATTGTATAAAGAGCTTTTTTCAGCGTGCGGTAAACCGCATCTTAATGCCCTTATACTCGGCTCTGGAGCTGTTGTGAACATCGCTTCAAATTATATCCTGATTCCTCTGATGGGGCTTACCGGGGCGGCGTACTCGACATTATTCTCATCTGGATTCATCCTAGCATCATCATGCATCGTCTTAAGACGGGAGCTTGGGATGATATCGCTAAAACCATCTTCCATCCGCCTTTCGAAGATTATATTCTCGTCGGCCATAATGATTCTCCCCATCCTCATGATAAAGCCCTTTTTCGTTAATCCATTGTTGTCTATCGCAGCACCCCTGTCCCTAGCGGCTTTGCTTTATGCGACAGCTCTCTTAGTCTCTAAGTCTTTCTCGTCCATGGATTTTGAGATGATGGAGATGTTCCTAGGGAAGATGGGTTTTGACGGTCGTATAAAGAAGTTTTTGTTGTGGGTAGTCTCGATGGGTGTATCGAACTAGTTCCTAGAGACTTCCTCGTATACGCCCAGCGTCCTCTCTGCTATATCGTCCCAGGAGTAGGATTCAGCGGTTTTCCTTGACTGCTCCCCCATCCTCCGGATTCCCCTGTCGGCGAGCCATCCTATCTTTTCCGCTATGTCCGTGCCATCCCTCTCTATGAAGTGTCCGTTGTACCCGTCTTTGACTAGTTCCTCCGTACCGTTTACTTTCGTGGTGAGCAGTGGCAGTCCGCTGGCGGCAGCCTCTAGTGTGGCGAGGCTGAATGCCTCGTATGACGTCGGGAACACGAAGATGTCTGCAGCAGCATAGTACCTCCTGATGTCTGATGTTGTTCCCGCGAAAATGAGCCTGTCCTTCACGCCCAGCTTCTCCGCCTGTCTCCTGTACGGTCCCTCATCGTCCCGCCCTACCACCATTAGTTTGACGTCTTCTGGAGTCAGCGGTAGCGCGTCCACTATGTGTCTCAAACCCTTCCTCTTGTACTCCCAGGATGTTGTCATCAGGACCGTGTCCTCCATGCTTATCCCCAGCTTCTCCCTCGTCTCCCTCGAATAAACACCCCTATTCTCAGGATTGAACTCCTGCAAGTCAACCCCGTTGGGTATCACGGTTATGTCCTCGTCAGGCACGCCATACAACCTCATTATCTCCCTCTTGACTCCCTGCGAGACTGAGATAATCTTCCTGTAGTTCCCTCCAGCGTAATTGTGCCTTTCCACAGCCAAGACGATGTTCGACATCGGCTCCAGCCTCTTCATAAGGCCATAGCCACAGCCCCTGTGTTTCTCAAGGTCTGCTATCGCGGCCTTATGGCAGCTGTGTGCTGTGATAACGTCCGGCCCCAGCATCTCTGCGCCGTGGCTGTGCACCACGTCAAACCCTATCTGCCTCCTCAGCCTGTTGGCCGTCGTTGTGTTGAAGTATACTGCAGACCCTATTTCCATGAACATGGGCTTCCATATCAGTGGTGTCTTGTGCACTATCAGTCCTTCTATGGGCGTGGTGATTCTCGCTGTTATTAAGTGGACTTCATGTTCTTCTACGAAACGGTCTATCAGTGCGGAAGCTACCTTGCATATTCCCCCCCTCCTGGTTATCTGGTGTAGTGTGACCGCTATCTTCATGCGTCAGCCTCTCGTAACGTCTTCGTATACTCTTATGGTGTTTTCAGCCATCCTCTCCCTGCTGTATTTCTCTAATATTGTCTTGCGCGCGTTTTTGCCCAGTTTCTCAGAGAGTTTTTTATCGCACAGGACTTCCAATATCTTTCCCGCAAGGTCTTTAGCGTCTCCCGGGTTTGCGAGCATACCGTTGACCCTGTCCTCTATAACAGTCGGTATGCCTCCTATGTTTGAAGCCACTACTGGTTTCCCGCAGGACATGGCCTCGAGTTCTATTAGAGGCAGTCCTTCCACTCTGACTGTTGGTATCGCGAATACGTCGCAGGAGTTGTAGTATTCAATTAACTCAGTGTTCGGCACCCTGCCCTTGAATATTATCCTCTCCCGCAACTCTTTTTTTGACGCGAGTTCCTCAAGATCCTTCTTGTATGGTCCGTCGCCGACGATGACGAGCACGGCATCCGGCGCCTTCACTAGTATGTCCTTCATGGCGTTTATAAGGTGCTGCACTCCCTTCTGCCTGTGCAGTACCGAGACGCTCAGTATTACCCTCCCCTCGCCCAGGCTCTTCTTTAGCCTGCTTTCAGAGGGTCTGAAATCTTCTGTGTCTACGCCGTTTATCACCATCTTGACTTTCTCGGCCGGTATTTTGAATTCACTGGGAGCGTTCTCAGCGAGCTCCTTACTTATCGCTATCACCGCATCACTCTCACTGATCATCTCCTTGAATCTGAACTGGTAATTGAAAAGGTGGAAGCCTATCTTGGGTATGAGCATATTATTCCAGCCCTGATTCATGTTGCTCCTAACCTCGCTGAACGGCGTCCCATGGAGTGTCGTCACCAATGGTATGCCAAGCCGCTTCTTCAGTCCTGTGCTGACGTAGTAGAATGCAGAGAATGCCTGGCTGTGTATGACGTCGAACTTCCTTTCCCTGTGGAGTTCCTCCAGAAGTCGCAGGCTCTTCATGCCCATAGGCCTCTTGCTAGTGGCCTTCTCGTCCGCATATCTTATTTCCACGCCGTCAACATGCTCCTCTGTCTTTCCTTCCGGATGTCTGTTGGTTATGACCACCACTTCATGGCCTTTCCTGGCTATCCCCTTTGCGAGCTCCATGGAGTGGATTTCCATGCCGCCTAGAACGTGCTGCGGCAGCAGCATCACGAACATGCATACCCTCATTCTTCGCCCCATCCCTCTTATTTTTATCAAGCTCTTTAATAAAGAATACCTATTCTCAAAGAAGCATGAGGGTTGTTGTATTGGGGGCTGGGCTTGCCGGGTTGAGCGCTGCTTATGAGCTTACTCGGAATGGTGTTCAGGTTCTTGTGTTGGAGATGGACTCCCAGGTTGGGGGTCTCGCCAAGAGCTTCAGCAAAAACGGGTTCACGTTTGACTTGGGGCCCCATCGTTTCCACACGAAGCAGGAGGACTTGATCTCCCACATGAAGGGTGTTATGGGGGATAACCTCGTCGTTAGGAATCGTAAGTCCCGCATATACTTGTTCAAAAAGTTTTTTGACTATCCGCTTCGTTTCAGTAATGCGTTGGCTACTATGCCGCCGGTAGTCACACTTAAGATACTCATCGACTACCTGAAGGTTAAGCTTTTGAATGTGCTGAGTCCTCATCCGGACGATTCTTTCGAGTCGTGGGTGACTAATCGTTTCGGCCACACTCTATACAAGATATTCTTCGGCGAGTACACTGAGAAGACATGGGGTATACCCTGTGACAAGATTTCGGCTGACTGGGCCGCCCAGAGGATAAGCCTCCTCAGCCTCTGGGATACTGTCGTCAAGACCCTCTTCAAGTTCGGCGACACGCCCAGGACTTATGTCTCCAGATTCTATTATCCTGCTCATGGCGGCATCGGCGAGATATGTAATACATACGCCCGGCTTATCAGGGATAATGGCGGTAAGATATTACTGAATTCTCCTGTACGGGAGATCCATATCGAGGATGGTTCTGTGAATGGGGTCGTCTACGAGGATAATGGGGTCATGAAGAATGTGGACTGCGACTATCTCTTCTCAACAGTCCCGCTGACAGACATAATATCCATGATAAAACCCAATCCTCCAGAGGAGCTGTTCCATCACTCGTCTGAACTGAGTTTTAGGTCCATCATGTTCGCTCAAATCATGGTCAACAAAGACAGTCTGAGCGACGACCATTGGATATACCTGCCTGAAAAGCACATTCTCGGCAACAGGGTGACCGAGTACAAGAACTTCAGCGTCAATAACGCCCCCGAAGGCAAGACTGTTATCGGGGTTGAGATAACATGCGACTATGATGATGAGATATGGAACATGGACAAGGCAGAGCTGACCCGGCGGGTCATCTCAGACCTCCATGACATAGAATTCATATCGATGGGCGACGTGATCGATTCGGTAGTCAACAGGATGAAGCATGCGTATCCCATATATGACTTGGACTATCAGGACCATCTGAATCCACTGAAAGAGTACCTTGACTCCCTATCTAACCTGAGTTATTTCGGGCGTAACGCACTTTTCAGGTACAACAACATGGACCATTCCGTCGACATGGGTCTGAAGGCGGCTAGGAATATTCTCGGCTCTGAAGTGGACTATAGGATGGCTGCCACCGGCAATCAATGGTTCGGGTGATCAAGTCCTGCCCTTATCCATTCGACCGTCATCTTAAGTCCTTCTTCAAGCCCCGTATTCGGCACCCACCTTAACTCTTCCCTTGCTTTACTGGTGTCCGACATGGTGTGTTCGACGTCGCCTTTTACGGATTCTGAGTATTCTATCCTGGATTTCCCACCAGTATACTCAAGTATCATCTCAGCAAGCCTCTTCACACTCACCCTAGTGCCACCACCGATGTTGTAGGCTCCATCTCCCCTGCTGATTGCCTTCACGGTAGCGTCGACAGCATCCTCCACGAAAGTGAAGTCCCTTGTCTTGCTCCCGTCCCCGTACACTTCGATGGGTTCGTTCCTCAGCGCCTTAACCGTGAACTTGTGTATCGCCAAGTCCGGTCTGATCCGGGGCCCGTATACCGTGAAGTACCTGAGGCACGTGTTTTCCAGCCCGTATGTCTGGCCGTATAGGCTTATGTACCCCTCGCACATGAGCTTGCTCATGCCGTATGGCGATATGGGGTTCTTGGGGTGTTCCTCGTCGAAGGGCAGATACTTGATTCTCCCGTACACTGATGATGATGAAGCGAACACCAGCTTCCTGACGCTGGACTTGCCTATGGCTTCCAGGAGTCTTAGCGTTCCTATTGCGTTGACTTCAAGCGTCTTGACCGGATTCTCCATCGACGCCCTAACTCCAGCCTGGGCGGCCTCATGGATAACGTATTCTACGGAGTGTTCGTCAAGGATTCTGGCTGTTGACTCTGAATCCAGTATGCTAGCCTCTATGAACGTGTATCCAGCGTTTGACTCCGCCTCCTTTATGTTCCCCTCCTTTATGTCCCTACTGTAGTATCCATCCAGGTTGTCGAGCGCGATTACCATGTGTCCTTCGTCCAGTAGTCTTTCCGCCAAGTGGCTTCCTATGAATCCTGCCGCGCCTGTCACTAGTATTGAGGACATTCACTCACCTTTTTTTGCTCATGGTATTCCAGCACTTGCCCCACGAGTCACCTTCACTGTATGATACATATGATTTCTCCTTGTTTAATCTCCTGCATACGCTCTTGTATTGCTCTGGGAGCGCGCTCCAATGCATCCTATTGCAGCAGACGTATTCCACGTCATAGTCCTTGAATATTTGTCTCATGTCTTTTGTATCAAACTCGGGGAGGCTTCCAGCACCACCTATCTTCAGGCAATGCATGCCAGTATAGTATATGCACTCGTGTATCATGAAGGGCATGACTATCCTAGAGCCTTCCGGCATCTCCTCGCGAATCTTCTCGAAGAACGGCTCATACCCTTCCACCAGGTTCTTGTACGTTTGGGCATAGCCGTATGACCCTCCGACGAGAAGTAGTATTACCGCTGGCGTGGCAAGCATCATACCCCTGTTGCTGATGCCTCCAACGCCCTTAGACACTGCGATGACTAGGAATGGGATGACTGCTATGAACATGCGGGCGAGCCCGTTTAGGGTGAATGGTATCAGTGATAACGCAAAAACTATGGCAATCATCTCCTGGTCCCTTCTTTCGCTTACCCGCATAAAACCCCTGAACGACAGTATGCTCAAAGCGATTATGGCAGTCAGCCAGAAGACCATTATCCACATGAAGAAGGGGTATCTCCCAGCCCCGACCTCAACGTTGTTCCAGAAGTCTTCTCCAGAGTTCGGCGCCCCAATCCAGAAGTCGAAGAACACGCTAACCCACCTCCCGGGGCTGAATATGCTGGCTACCGCAGACTCGACTGAAATGCCCTGAACGTCCCTGTAGCCCGGGTATTTACCGCCGTATAGTTTCGGCCACACCGGGTTGCCGTACACCATGTAGTTCCTAACGTACCATGGTGAGGCGATGAGCAGTGCGGCAGCTAGGAATACCGCCGCCTTTTTCCTGTCCCTGAGGGCCAGGTGTGCGGTTATGGATAATGGGATAATCATTCCATGGTAGTGGGTCAGCGCGGTTAGCGCTGATGTTATGGCCGCGTAGCCGAGTTGCTTGTTTCCACCATCCTTTAGGTATGCGTAGTAGTAGTGGTATGAGAGGACGGTCGTCAGGAAAATCAGGGACTCTAGGTAGCCTATCCCACTGTAGTACACGTGGAATGGTAGGAATGAGAGCAGTAGTACGGACTTCAATGAGTGTTCAGGGTAGAACCTGTCGCAAAACTTTTTGAATGCGACCAGTCCCCCTATGCCGAAGACTAGTGGTGTGAGCGTCAGGATTCCAGTCAGCCTGTACAATACGGCCGTTATTATGTGGAATAATGGGGGATACCAGAAGGGGTTGCCTCCGGTAACGTATTCGAATGATGGTATGCTCAGGTTTTCAGACATGAACCTGGCGACATTGTAGTGGAAGCATGCGTCTCCAGTGACCGGTGTGGTAGCCCAGAATATGATTCTAACTACTGTCCCTGCCAGCACCGCGAAGAGTGCCATCCTCTTCTCGTCCATGGTTCACCAGTCCTCAGCTTCCCAAGCCTATCAGGCTGACTCCCAGGAGTATGAACAATACGCCAGTCCACTTCCACTTGTTCATCCTTTCCCCTAGGAATTTTATGGAGAATATGCAGACCCATACGTAAGATAGTGAGACAAGGGGGTAGAGTACTGAGAGTTCACCCCCCCTCAAACCGGTTATGAAGAATACTGATGAGAACGTGTATAGGCTCACCCCCTTTATCAGCATCTTATTGAATAGTATACCCTTGATGTTTAGCTTCAGCTTGTCCGCCCCCTGCTTCAGGAACACGCTGCCGAAGCCTCCTATAACCGTTGCAGTGAGTATCAGCCCCACAGCCCATATCTCCGTCATGACTCACCCCCCTTGCCGCTGCCGTAGCCGACGATGCTCACACCAATCATTATGACTGCCACGCCAGCCCACTTGACGGGGTTCATGGCGTCTGTGCTATAGACCCATGGGGAGAGTACGCTCACCCATATGAAGTTCAGTGCGTAGATTGGGTACAGGACTGACAGCTCCCCATGCTTGAGAGAAAGAATCAGTATTATCGCCCCAAGACCGTAGAATATGCTGCCCACCCAGAGGGGTACGTTTAGGATCACGTCCAGGGGATTTAATGACAGGCTCATCGCCCCCTTCTTGAGGAATATCTGGCCGAAAGAGGTTATGAAAGTGCTCGCTAATACCGCGAACATCGCCCATTTTTTGGTTTTCATGTTAATCCAATCTTAAACGAATACAGCCTTAAAAGGTGTATCAAGTAGTTGACTTGCTCCCTCAAGTCAAGCTTGCTATCCCCACGCATCCTGTCCCTGAATGTTATGGGGACTTCTCTTATGTTATCTGGCCTGCATTTGACTATTATCTCGAGCAGTATCTTGTAGCCGACAGGGTCAAGCTTGCCTTTCTCTAAGAGCGTTTTTTTCGTGAAGAAGAATCCTGACATGGGGTCTGCTATGCTGGTTAGCGGTCTTGAAAGCGCTTTAGCCGTCCCTGAGATGATCTTCCTCCGCAGACCCCATTTTTCTATGCCACCCCCATCCGCGTACCTTGAGCCTATGCTAAGCCATGATTCGCCGTTGAGCACGGGCCCTGATACCTCTGGGAATGAGGTCGGGTCATGGCTGAGGTCCGCGTCCATGACACCCACAACCTCGTTTGAAGCCGCGTTGAATCCTTCGATAACTGCTGTGGCGAGGCCCATTTTCCCTGATCTTCTGATAAGCCTTATGTTGTGTTTGCCTGTGTTCTCACCTATCTCCTCTGCCGTCCCGTCGGGGGAGTTGTCGTCAACAAATATTACTTCCAGATTTATGTCGTTCTCGCCTGCGGTCTTAAAGAGCTCCTGTATCAGCGTCTTGATGTTGTCTTTCTCGTTGTATGTCGGTATTATTATCGTCACATTCCGCGGCATTTTTTCTTAAATGGTTTATAGTATTTAATAACCACATTTAATACATCTACTTTCGCATATCGGTTAAAATGATGGATACAATCCTGAAGGGCATTGAGGAAAGCATTAATGCAAAGAAGACGATTAATGCGGGTGACGTCGAGTCCGCGGCAGAGCTCATAATAAGCGTATACAAGTCTGGCGGAAAGGTTTTGCTCTGTGGTAATGGTGGTAGTGCCGCTGACTGCCAGCATATCGCTGGAGAGTTTGTGGGCAGGTTCAAGAAGGAGCGTCGTGCCCTGCCGGCGGTGTCTCTTTCGACTGATACTTCCATACTTACTGCACTGGCGAATGATTATGGCGTTGACGTCCTCTTCTCCCGGCAGGTCGAGGCTCTCGGGAGTGAAGGTGATGTTCTCATGGCGTTCTCAACGAGCGGGACTTCTCCCAACATCATCGCCGCCGTCGAGAAGGCGAGGGAGAGGGGTATGAAGGTAATTGGATTCACTGGTTCTAAGGGCGGGAAGCTGAAGGCACTGTCCGACGTCTGTGTGATGATCGATTCCTCCGACACCCCTAGAATACAGGAGTCGCACATAACCGCCGCCCACATAATATGCGGGCTTGTTGAGGAAAGCATTTTTGGATGATGAAGAAGGCTGTTTTCATAGACCGTGACGGGACAATCAACCAGCAGGTTGACGGATACCTGACTTCATGGAGTGACTTCAAGTTCCTGCCCGGAGTGCTGGATGCTCTGAAAACCATCGCGGGCTCGGACTACAAGATTATGGTGGTCACAAACCAGAGTGCCGTCGGCCGCGGAATGCTTGATGTTGGAGTCTTGGAGGAGATTCACGAGCGCATGCTCGCAGAGGTTGAGGGATATGGCGGGCGCATTGACGCCGTCTACGTCTGCATGCATGCTCCTGAGGACGGGTGTTCGTGCAGGAAGCCTGGCGTCGGTTTGCTCAGGCTGGCTGAAGCCAGTTTCGACCTGGACTTATCGTCCTCGTGGATGGTTGGCGACAAGACCACTGACATACTTACCGGTGTTAACGCTGGATGCCACACCCTACTTGTGGAGACTGGTTATGGCGGCGGTGATGGATTGTATGATGTTGAGCCTGAGTTTTCAGTCAGCGATTTAGGTGTCGCAGTATCCCTAATACTAAAAAACTAATCTTATAATATAAAAGATTATCTTATACTGTATTGGAAATTCTTTTTGTCTTTGGCTTTTTAGGGTTTCTAGCCCCTGATGGAATCATTAATCAATGTAAACATAATATTCTTATGATGCCTAGGAAAAAGGGGAAATCCAGCCAGCAGAGGGAGCCGAAGCCGTTGGATGAAATCCAGACGACGAAGGACATACCCATACCAGAGGACATAATAGACCAGGTGATAGGCCAGCCTAATGCTGTGAAGAAGGTTCGCCTGGCCATACAGCAGAGGCGGCACCTGTTGCTTGTAGGTCCGCCTGGCGTGGGTAAGAGTATGCTTGCGCAGTCTTTGGCTTTGCACCTGTCGAAGCCGAAGGAGCAGATAAACGTTTTGGATAACATGTTGAATCCTCAGAAGCCTCTGGTCGAGGTGGTTAAGCCGAAGTCGGACCTGACTCTTGTTAAGCCAGAGGAAGTTCCAGCGTATGTTGCGGAGCAGCTCGGATTCAAGTGCTCTACGTGCGGTTTCATCAGCGCTCCGAACACGCCAACCTGCTCCAAGTGCGGTGAGAACAAGTACAAGAGGATAACAAAGAAGGATGAGATACGCGCTACCTGTTATGGTAGTGATGGCCGTGAGCAGGTGATATCCTACAAAAAGAATGGAGGTAAGATAGCGATATTCGGGCAGGAGCCTGACATGGCTTTGAAGGCTCCTGACAAGAAGAAGCGTCACACTATCATCCCGTTGAGCAGGAAGAATTTCATCCATGCGACCGGGGCCAGTGAGACTGAGTTGCTTGGTGACGTGAGGCACGACCCCTACGGCAGCCATCATGAGATTGGTACTCCCGCGTATCTTCGGGTGGTGCCTGGGTCGATACATGAGGCTCATGAGGGTGTGTTGTTCATAGACGAGCTGCCGCATCTGGGCAACCTTCAGAACTTCATATTAACGGCGATGCAGGAGAGGAAGTTCCCGATAACAGGGAGGAACCCGCAGTCTGGTGGCGCGTCGGTGAAGGTTGAGGATGTTCCATGCGACTTCCTCTTTGTGGGAGCGTGCAACATAAGGGATGTTCAGGACATACTTCCCCCGTTAAGATCGCGGATACTAGGCAACGGATACGAGATACTATTGGAGACCACAATGGAGGATAATACTCTTAACCAGGCTTATATGGCGCAGTTCGTGGCGCAGGAGATATCGAAGGACGGTAAGATACCTCATGCGACGAGGGAGGTTGTTGAGATACTCATAGATGAGGCTCGAAAGCGGGCTAGGCTGGTTGATGACGCGAGAAACTCCCTTACGCTGCGCCTTAGGGACCTTGGGGGGGTGATACGTTTGGCCGGGGACTTTGCCACTGACGAGGGGGATAAGCTTATAGAGAAGCAGCATGTTATAGAGGCAATAGACCAGGCGAAGCCCATAGAGTATCAGCTTCAGGAGAGGTATGGTTCAGTGTGGAAGGGTATAGAGAAAGACCAGATAATCAACCCGGAGTACGGGAAGATTGGCTCAAGCTACTTATAGCAGGATGATGACGTATTCTGATCTAGAGAGGATCTACCGTTTAGAGAAGAATTCGACGACGTTGCAGGAGATTACTGAAGACTTCTTCTCGCAGGCGGCGCAGCTGGTGGAGAGCCCTGAGGTAGCGCAGCATAGGGACTATATAAAGGACATACTGAATGAAGTGTATGAGCGTAGGAGGACGAAGATACTCCTCCATGCTGCGAGAACCCTCGACAAGCCTGAGAACCCCAAGCATGCGACAATAAATGAACTTGAATTATATCGGCGGATAATCAGTATGCTCGCGGAAAATCATAGGATAATATTCGACCATAAGCCTATGGCAGAGAAGCCTGTTGATGTGGAGAAAAAGCGTGTAAGGCTCCTGCAGGCGATTCCTGTCATCGTTGGTCCGGACGCTGTTGAGTATGGCCCGTTCAAGGCTGATGATGTGGTGGAGCTTCCTGTTGAGAGTGCGGGAATACTCTTGAAGCAGGGTGTGGCTGAGGATGTTCATGTCGAATAATGACCTGCCAGTAGCGGGATGCTGTGCATTATAACCGCTATTATCATGGCCTTTAGTATTATCGCCTGGTCGTTGTCCCGCATGTTTTTGAGTCCGAATAGCGTGGTTGTCAGCGCGGCGTTGGTGTAGAGGTTCCAGTCCACATTCAGCTGCCCGTCGTTTTCGTGGACTATCGTGTAGGTTAAGTATGTCAGGAAAATTGCAGTGAGTAGGGTGAGTATCCTGTCGTCTTTTATCCTTCGCACGTCGGTTTTAATCAGCCCATAGATGACCACCACCAGTCCTGGCATGGTTATTAGAATGTATTCGGTTGCTATGAGGTTGATGTTGTACACTGAGAATATGGTTCCAATGGCCTTGAATGCGTTCTTGTCTCCCCCGCCCATGTCTCCCGCCCAGTAGGCCATCTTCTCTCCCATACTGTCCCATGCGTGGTATGCCTCCATGAATGTTGGCGTGTACAGTGCTGCCGCCGATATTGTGAACACAAGGCTTGCTTTAGTCATTTTCTTTACGCATTCCATGTCTAGGCGCCCGTGCTTGAGCAATACTAGTAGTGGTATTGTTGGCGCGAACCACATGTTTGAGAGGTGTATGTTTGCTGCGATAGCAAGTGCGAAGGATGGGCAGTAGATGTTTGACTTGCCGTTCAGGTAGCGTGTAGCGCACAGCACGTAGGTGGTAAGCCCCACAAGAGTGGGGGCGTATATGTCTATGGACCCTAGGAAGGAGTATAGTATCGCGAAGTTGCCGAGTAATGCTAGCATGAATATCGCCCTCTCAGTCTTTTTTTCGAATAGCTCTTCGGAGAGAAGCAGGATTATCACGGTGAACACCCCCCCATAGACTGCATGCATAAACTTGATGGATGATATTATCGATTCCATTATATCGGTTGTCTTGCTGAAATGTGAATATATCATCCTGTAGAATATGGAGTGTAGCGCGAGGCTTGCCGGCTCTTTCACATCTATGTATCCGTTCTTGATGTGTTGGGGTACTGTCTGGTAGTCCCCTCGCTGGACGTCGACCGGGTTAAGCGCGAACAGCAGGGATGATGCGATGAACACCCCTAGCAGGAAGACGGCCTTCTCACTCTTGTTAAGGCTTATGTTTAATCGTCCCTCAATCCTGTTGAGTGTTCCCATAACGGCTTTGTTGGGCAGGATTGCGATGGCGAGTGCGGCGATTAACGTGTTCTGGTGTGTCCTATAGAATCCTCCTATCATGCTGAAGTCCATTAGCATTGGGAATCTTTCCATTCCAGAGTAGAGCATGAACGTGAATGCCATCACTATTATGGGAAAGTAACCTCTCCTCTCGCATATTGCTATCGTTATGC
>JBDRLL010000002.1:0-26538 GCA_043813075.1 Candidatus Altarchaeota archaeon | reverse complement strand
TTGGCCGGCTTTTTTTATGAAGAATACGGATGAACAGGACAGAAGGTAGGGTAGTGGTATGCCCATGTGATCCCACCTGTTCAATGAGAAGAGCAGTAGCAGGTAGGAGAATGAGTATAGCATCAGGGTGTTCCTGAACCTGCCCTCTTGTATGAAGAAGAGGGAGAAGAATGAGAATGCTAGAAGCGCGGAGACGTAACTGCCGGAGAGGAATACCGTGTAGTCCAGGGGCAGCAGGGAGAAAAGGCTTATCAGTAGGAATAGGACGAACTCTGCTGGAGTCTCTCCGATACCGTAATATAGGCTGTTGGTGTATCCAAGTAGCCGGTCTGAAAACCTGTGGAACAATATTGCGGTGACCATGATGGCAGGTATGGCGAGGAAATACAACCTGAAGAACTTCAGGAAGTCTGTCGTAAAACCGTGAAAATCAGAAGCCAGCATCAATAGCACGAAAACCATGAACGGCCCCAGAGACAGTATCAATGTTTTTGAAAGAAGTCTGCGGGCATACCAGTAGACTATCACCAGCAGTGACAGCACGAATACTATGCCGCCATACTCTGTCAGCAGGCACACCCCCGCTGTGAGTGAAGCGTAATACATGAACCTGTCTTCGCCAGAAGAGAAATGCTTTTGTATGAGGTATACGGAGGCTACCGCAAGGACTGCGAGAAGGTTGTTCGCGAAACCCAGCCTGCCCCAGAACACGAGTTCAGGCATCAGAGCATAGAATAATCCCCCAAGCAGTGCCCAGGACTCGCCGAGCACGTTCCGTATGATCAGGTAGACTAGTAAGAGCCCTGACATGGAGAGAACTACCGAAGCCACGCGCAACGCGAGGATGCCAGGACCCATGGCCTTGAGGAAGGGTATTAGGAAGAGGAAGTACAATGGCGGGTGAGGTATGAAATGGTATTTGAAGCCGAACAACTGCGCCCTGCCTTCCGCCAGATTGCTCGCATAGTTTATGTTAGCACCCTCATCCCACATCCACACGGGGACGGAAACCAAGTCATAGGCCCTGAACAACAGAGCCAACAGGAATATCAGGACGATACCGTATCTGGCCATGTTATAGGATATTCGAAGATGGGGTGAAAAGCTATATGATGGTTATGTAGTTTACGAATAGCTCCAGCATTATGAAGGATATTACGAGCATTACCATAGAGAGGAAGTATAACGTAATCGAGTCTATTTTTTTGCCGTAATAGAGGTATATCGGCCATATCGTCCCCACATAACGGCCTATAGATACTACGGCATTGCCTTCTAGGGAAGCGTATAGCACGAGGAAGACGCCAGAGTATATCATGAGGGATTTGTCCACATCCTTTAGGCAGTATAGTCCGAGGAAGAAGAAGTATAGGAAATACGCGTTCAAAGCGGATGTGCTCAGGATGAAGCTCCCGGGTATGCCAACGCTGTTGCCGTGGCACATCAGCTCTATCTCAGACAGGCTACGGCCGGTGTCCGACGGTATCTGCACGAAAAGCCAGTAGAGGAGTGGTATGCTGAACAGGTTCAAAACAATAAGCTGGTTGAGGACTGCCATCCTGTTTTTTCCCCTACGGCTGCGCAGAAGGCATAAGACGGAGAATATTGGGAACAGTAGGGCTCCAGGATACCGGGTGAAAGACGCGATGAGCGAGGTGAATCCTGCGAGAAAGTATCTCTTACCGTCGAAGAGGAGCCACGCGCCTATGATCAAGGCCGTGAAGAGTGAGTCGCTGTATGAGACCATGCCGTGAACCATATTGCTGGGGTAGAATAGGAACAGTAGTGATGACTTGAATGCCGAATCATTTCCAACGTACTTTGATGCTGCGACATAGAAGAGTACTAGCGAGGCGAGGGATGCGGTGTTCGACACGAGCAGGCTGGCAACCAGCAGGTCGGTGAACAACGAGAGGAATCTGATGAGCAGTGGATACATGAATAGGTGGCTGTGCAGGCACTGGGTCATGCCGTTGAATACCCTCATGCTGTCAGGGTATTCCGAGCCATCATAATACCGGTAGCCGCCTTCAGCTATCTTTATGTAGTGGATTGAATCCCAAGAGTAGCTGAGCTTCCGTAATAGGGGGTACTGTGGGTCGTCTATGCCCAACACCCTACGGTTGTGGAACTGTACTTCAGGGGGGATGAACTCACTGAGGATAGAGTCGAACGGTACTAGGATGACCAGTAGGACGAGCAATAGTTTAGAGATTAATAGTGTAACTAGGAGGATGGATATGTGACGTATACTGATGTCTGAAGGCTTCTTAAACCTCACTTAGCACCACCATGTGAATCGTTGGGTGGATATTATGATTACGCGCTATTAACCGAGCCTTGGATTCTCCAAGACAACGTAATGGTGCTCCATATACAGCGGCGAACCGAGGATGCCCAGCATCCAGGAGTTCACGGGCGGGTTCCTGAGCTGGCGGACTCTTAGCTCGTAGACCGTATCCCACTCCCCAATATCATCCATCAGCCCAGAATACTGTAGATCGTCAAACTCGTCGGTAAGCCCTGCAGGCAATATCATATAATCGATGCCGTCTAGACTATGGTTGTGTGCGAAATCACTGGGAGAGTAATCCCTACGCCAGTAGGAGAACCTGTGGCCATAGTATGCGAGCACATGGGGGAATATCACCACATCCCCATCCAGCATAGGGGAGAGGTAATTGAAAGAGACTATCAGGCTGCCAGGACCAGCCCTTTCGTTCACGTAGCCGGTCAAATCAGTCACACTAGACAAAGGCATCTCATACATGCCTTTCAATGCAAATCCCTCGATATCCTGGGCTAGCACGAGGAGGAGGGGGATTGACAGTAGGACCAGCATGCCCCTACTCTTGGAGGCGAAGTCGTACGCTTTTATGAAGAGGAATGCGGGGGCTAGGGAAGCAATGTATGCCAGTGGCATTACCATGTGGTCTGACCTGTTCAATACCAGCATCAACAGCAGGTATCCGCCGGAATAAACTAGGAGGATGTTTTTGAAAGTCTTGTCTTCGATGAACAGGATGCTTATGAGAGATATCAGGAATATTGATGATATGAACCTGCCGTACACAATGAGATGCCAGTCTAAGGGTACGGTCGAGGGTATCGAGAGCATCAGCAGTACCACGAGTTCTGCAGGGGACTTCACACCCAAACCAAGGTACGCGGACTCCATCCTAGACCGGATTAGAACAGAATACTTCCTGAAGATTACCGCCCCCAACAGCAATACAGGCAGGAATAGGGGGTACCTGGCGAAATGCATGACAGCGTCTGCCATGAAGCCGCCACCATCGAACACCAGCATCAGCAGCGTGAATATGAATATGGGCGCGACAGACAATAAAAAGACTTTCCTAATGCTACTGGGTGAAATCCAGTAGACCATAATCCACAGGGACATGAGGAATACGACCCCAGTGTACTCGACGAGAACGCACAACCCAGTCATGACAGAAGCGTAAGCCAAATATGCCGGAGCCCCTGTCTTAACGTGCCTATATAACAGGAATATCGAGGTTAGAACCATCACCGACAGCAGATTGTTGGCGAACCCAAGCCTGCCCCAGAACACGAGTTCAGGGAAGATCGCGTAGAATAATGCAGCGCATAAAGCCGAAGACTCCCCCAAAACATCGCGAACAATCATGTAGACCAAGATAAGGCCGAACATCGAGAGCACTACCGACGACAGCCGGAGCACGAGAATGCTCGACCCGAGGATCTTGAAGAATGGCGCCAGGTATACGAAGTATAATGGCGGGTGGGGTATGAAATGGTACTTGTATCCGAACAACTGCACCCTGCCTTCCATCAGGTTTGACGCATAGTTTATGTTCCCCCCCTCATCCCACATCCAGACAGGAACAGACTCCAGGTTAACACACCTCATGCAGACTGCAAGCAGTATTATCAGAGAAAGACGGAGACTCGACTTCACAGTAAAAACATTCACTATTCTACCATAAAATACTCTCTAATAGTTCTGGTTGGGTAGTATGTCCTCCTCTATCCGGGAGATGGCCTCGTTTATGCCACCATATCCTCGGGAGGGGTCATACAACAGGAGAAGTTTGAATATCGGGTCGTGGCGTTCCTCCATGCCGGTGACAAATATTATGGGCTGGGGGTCGCCGACCATACGGATGCCGCCAGCGTCAACCTTATACTCGACAGGTACCCTAGACTTCGAAATAGCTAAATCCACGAGAGTCCTCCAGTCCGGCTTATACTCTCCCGTAGGCAGGTCTGGGAAACCCACGTTCTGTCCGATAACGTATACCTGATTTGGCTTTCCGGACTTAACTAGAAAGTCAGCGCCACTAGAAGCCACTTCAACGACCCGACGACCACCCTCGGTGTCAACAGCATCCCGTATCATCGCAGCATCCCCAGCAGCAATAAGAATGTTCATGGGATTGACGGCATGATCTGTCTTAGATAGCCCTAGAATCGCGTGGGGCGGCAGCATCACAGCGGGGGGAGCGCTTCCGTGAACAATTTGTGGCATGGTAATATATGGGATACATTATTTTTAGCTAGAATGCATTCTTTTACCATGCGGAACCCTGCTAAAGGACTTAACGTTAATGTCGTGCTACTGGGATTTGTCAGCATGCTGACAGACTTGAGCAGCGAGATGATATTCCCGCTGCTGCCCATATTCCTAACCTCGGTTCTCGGCGCGCCTGTAGCGGTAGTCGGCCTTATAGAAGGCGTTGCCGAAGCCACCGCCAACATCGGGAAGATGATTTCAGGCATGTACTCCGACAAGATCGGCAGGAGAAAACCATTCGTATTCTGGGGCTACACGTTCTCTAGCGTGACAAAACCCTTCTTCGCGCTAGCCACCGTGTGGCCGCACATAATGGCGGTAAGATTCCTTGACCGTGTGGGGAAGGGGTTGAGGGGTGCGGCCAGGGACGTGATGATAGCAGACTACACTGACGAGAAGTCAAGGGGAAGGGCTTACGGCTACAGGAAGACGATGGACCAGGTTGGAGCATTTCTAGGGCCTGTCGCGGCAGTCCTCCTGATTCCGGTGCTGACTTCCCGTTTTGAGTTAGGGGTGGCGTACAGGATATTGTTCGCGTTGTCAGTGATACCTGCTGCCGCAGCAGTCGCCATAATGTTTTTCATAAGGGAGAAGGAGGAGAGGGGTTCCATGAAGAAGGGTTGGAAGCCTGACTTCAAGTCCTTGAACAGGGCGTATTACGTTAATCTTTTTGTGGCATTGTTCTTCTTCATGGGAGCCTTCAACTACGCATTCCTCATACTGAGGGCGCAGGACCTGATGATGCCGCTCGCACTTATACCTGTAGCGTACATAGTCTACAACTTCGTCTACGGGGCTGCGGCCATACCAGTAGGCTCTCTGTCGGACAGGATAGGCAGGAGGTGGGTACTGTACGCTGGATACTTGATTTTCGCGTTCACGTCGCTTGGCATGGGCGTCTCAGGGGACTGGAGGCTGCTGTTCATATTCTTCGCCACATACGGGGTGTTCATGGCGATAATAGAGAGCGTCCAGAGGGCGTACATAGCTGACTTGGCTCTGAAGGAGATGAGAGGCACCGCACTTGGCCTCTATCAGGGTGTTGTGGGATTCGCGGCGCTGCCTGCAGGCCTTATAGCGGGATTACTCTGGGATGTCGTGTGGTCAGGTATTAGGGCGACGTTCCTGTTCAGTGCGGCGACATCGATTGCAGCAGTAGTGCTGTTCGCAGGACTATGCAAGAGCGGGAAATGCAGTGCATGATGCCGTAAGAGGTGTGATTTGCTTCACGACGCCTCTTCCGGCGTGTCAGGCTCCTGCGGTATCGGCGTCTCGACCAGGGCCTGATTCTCGCTGCTGAACCTGACGCCGACTATGTGGGAGACGCCGTCCTGCATGCTGACTCCCAGGGCAGAGTCCATGTAGCGGAGCATGCTGTTGTTGTGGGTGACCATCAGGAACTGGCTGTTGGAGGAGTGCAGCATGTCCGCGAGGCGTATCGAATTCCTCTTGTCCAATGCGGCATCCAGTTCGTCGACCACGTAGAAGTATGAAGGCTTGTACTGCTGGACTGCGAGCAGGAAGGCTGCTGAAGTCAAAACCTTCTCGCCGCCGCTCATCGCGTCGAGAGACATCACCCTCTTGCCGCCCGGAGACGCCTTGATTATCAAGCCGCTCTCAGACACCACCATCGGGTTGTCGAGGACGAGGGTGCCCTTACCTTCTGAAAGGTCTGCGAAAATCCTCTCGAAGTTCTCCTTCACCTTGTCGAAAGCCTCCATGAACGTGGCCTTCTTCTTCGCCTCTATCTTCTCCATGAAATCGAATATGCTCTGCCGCTCATCCCTGAGGGTCTGGAGTTTGCCGCTTATCTCCTCGAACTCCGTCCTAACGACGTCGTAGGTCTCTATCGCACGCATGTTCACCGAGCCGAAGCCCAGTAGTTCCTGCTGCATCTTCTCGGCAAGATCCTCCAGGTCCTTAATAGACTTGTCTAGCACCTCAACACCCTCGTATTTTCCGTATTCCCTGTTGAGGTCCTCAAGCCTCGTGTCGATCCGGGTCTTCTCGATGACGTAGTCGTTGAGCTGCGCGTTTATGACCTCGAGCCTCCTCTCCGTCTCCCCGATAGCCTCACCGAACTGCACTATCTCCTCTTCTATTGTAGACCGCTCCTGGATGATAGCATCTATTTCACCACCGATTAGGGAAGACTTCTTCATCAGCTCTTCAAGCCGCTCCTCATACCCCCTTATCTCAGAGGACAGGGCGCCTATCTCCTGGGAGACAGTATCGTGGCTGGCGGACAATCCGGTGATCTCCCTGTCGTTCTCCTCAGACTGTGAGTTGAATGAGTTAAGCTTCTCGGACATGCGGCTCTCCTCCACCTTGAGTTCACTGTACTCGTCCTTAAGTTTGTCATACATCGTCCGGTCGATGGTACCACGCTCCTCCACTATGCGGCCCAACTCCTTCTCAGACAGGCTCAGCGTCTTCTTCAACTCGGTTGACTTCAACTCGTTATCGCTTATGGCGGTCTTTATTGATGATATCTTCCCAGACAGCTGCCTCAACCGCTCCTGGATTACGTTCTTCTTCTCGGTGTTTGACTGGGCTGTGAGCCTCGACTGGTCAAGCTCCTCCTTTGCCTTGGACACCATACCAGACTGTTTTTCCATCAGCGACTTCATCTTATCCGCTGAAATCCTAGTCTCCTCGTATTCGTCTTCAAGGGAGACTATCTGCTTCTTCAACGACTCTATCTCCTTCTCTATCTCCTCTATGTTTGAGAAAGACACTTCAGGCCTGTCCTTTATGAAGCCGCCGGTCATCGCGCCTGAAAGCTCCAGCAGGTCCCCGTCCAGAGTCACCATGCGCCATTCGCCGACGCCAACAGTCCTGGCGGCGTTAATGTCCTTCACCAGGACTGTGTCGGCGAATATGTAGTCGAACACCTTGTTGTACTTCTTATCGCAGTTCATGAAATCCCTGGCGAAGCCAAGAGACTTTGACGGTGGCTTGTCTGCGGTCCTCGGCTTCAGCTTGTCCAAGGGCAGGAAGGTGGCCCTACCCACCTGCTTCTTCCGGAGGTAGTCTATGCACTTCGCGGCAGTCTCGACCGTGTCCACAACAACATACTGCATTCTCCCGCCTGCAGCAACCTGCATGGGAAGCTGGTATTTGGAGTCAGAGACCGTGCCGAGCTGAGACACTGAACCGTGTATGCCGGGCAACACCTTCTTCAATCCCATAACCGCCTTGACAGCGCCCCTCAAGCCGCCGCTAGTCCGCTCGATAGTCTTAAGCTCAGAATCCTTCTCGCTCAGCTTTATCCTGGAGGCCTCCATCTTGTATCTGAGGCAGTCCATAGAATCGTTGATGCGCGAGTACTCCTCCTCATACTTCTTCCGGTCTCCAGACAGCTTATCGTATTCCCTCTGCTTCTTCTCGAGCTCCTTGACCATGCCCTGCTCAAGTGTGGAGTATTCACCAAGCCTGGATTCGAAGTCCTTGCGTTCATCAACCAGCTCCGCCAACTCCGCGCTGGCCCTGTCTTTGAGTTCGCTGAAAGTCTGGAGCCTGGAGCGGTAGTCGAAGACTTTGTTCCTGGCTTCATCGACTTCAGTCAGAACAAGACCGTCGCCCATGCTCTCCTCCTCCCGCTTTATGTCATCAAGCAGTTTCCCGGCCTTAGAGGATAATTCGGATATACTAGCGGAACACTCGCGTATACCAACATCAAGGGATTTCTTACGCTCCTTCCGCTCTTTTAGTTCGGATGCTATGGATTCGAGACGCTCCTCCAGCAGGCTCTTCCGGTCCTGCCGCCTGTTGATTTCCCCGCGAGTCTCGGTTATCTTGTTGCCTGAACGATCCTCCTCCATGCGGACGAGCTGCTCGCTTATCTCCTTAAGCCTCCTGTTCTTCTCCGAGATGCCGGTCTTGGACTCGCCTATCCTGCGGAGGCCATCCTCGCGCTCGGCCTTCATGCCAGAAGTCTCGCCGTCAATCCTCTCAAGCCTTCTGTTGAGGCTCTGAATCTCCTTGTACAGCAGGCTTGCCTTGCACTGGTTGAGGATCTCGCGCGTGTCCTTGTACTTCAACGCCTCATTACGCTCCTTCTCAAGCTCCTTCATGTACCCCTGCTTTTCACCCAGGATTATGTGGGTCTCGGAGATGCGTTCCTCGACTTTCTTAAGCTCGTTGAGGGACTTGTCCCTCTTCTCATCGTATTCTGCTATGCCGCATAAGTCGTCGATTATGGTGCGCCGCTCCTTCGGCTTCATGTCGATGACCTTAGTGACGTCGTCCTGCAGGATGATGTTGTACTCGTTGTCGCCGATCAAGTCTATGATACGGCCTCGGGTGACCCTGCTGTCGTTGAGCTTGTAGACGCTATGGCCTTCACGGTCCACCATCCTGGCGATCTTATGCCTCCTCCCCTCGTTATCCTTGAGCGTCAGGGAGACTACGGCCTTGTCGGAAGCCTTCCCGGAGATGCCGCCGTTGAATATCAGCTCCTGCAGGTTCGCGGCCCGCAGACCGCGTGACTTGCCCAGCACAAAACATATTGCCTCAGTGATGTTGCTCTTGCCGGAGCCGTTCGGCCCCACAATACCCATGAACTTGTCTGGGAACTCCAGTGTAGTCTTGTCGCGGAATGACTTGAATCCTTTAAGCTCCAGTTTGGTTAAACGCATTCTGCCTCTGAATAGACCAACCCTCCTCTATAATTAGATTTTCTGCTTTAAATTAGAATATATTAGGGGCCTCCCATTTCTTATGGAATTACCATGATAGGGGTCGTCTATGAGGTGGGGAGATACAGGAAACTGCTTTCAGAGACCGTGAGGGAGGGCGACGTGGTGGTGGAGATAGGCCCCCACTTGGGCTTGAGCACGGAATCCTATCTGGGGAAGTGCTCTAAGACCGTGCTTGTGGACAAGGGCCTGGATTGTGCTGGCGAGCTTAGTGAGCTGGCTGATAGTGAGCCTAAAGTGTCCTTCGTCTGCGGTGACGCCAGGGGCTTTGACGCAGTCAGCCTGGTGCTCGAACACGTGGAGTCCTGCGACGTACTCGCCGTCGACCTTGGAGGAGGAAGGTATCCTGACACAGTATTCAAGGTCTGGGGGACGTGGAGCGGGGTGTTAAAGCCCAGGGACTCTATCATAAGGAGCAGGGGCATCATAGAGTTCTTGAAGAGGGCCATTGTGCTTGACGACACTCTCCCTGACGTATTCGAGGATTCGGGATGGCTTGCCGAATACGGGAGGGGGAGGCCATACTCGCTTCGAAAGCAGCTTGACGAGTTCAAACACTGGGTTGACATAAACAGGAGGATAAGCGAGGAAGAATGAAGTCATACGACCTTGTTGTAGCAGGCGCAGGGCCTGCCGGACTGACGCTCGCATGGAAGGCTGCGGAAGAGGGCCTGAGCGTCTTCGTGTTCGACAAGAAGAGCGAGGCGGGTGACGTGTCATACACTACTTCAGGCAGCTTCATCGACCTGGACAGGTGGGGTCTCCCCAGGGAGGTCTGCCATCCCATAACAGACATCCACTTCGCGTCACCGAACTATTTTGTCGAAAGATCCGGGAGCGCGTGCGTGATAGACAGGAGGAGGCTGCTGGACGAGCTTGAGAGAAGATGCATTGCCTCGGGAGCCACCCTGGATTATGGGACTTACGCGAGGCACGTTGACGTGAGGGACAATAACATAACTTGCGTGTGCCTTGATAAGGAGGTTCTCGTGGAGGGTGAGGTTTACGCGGACTGCTCTGGCATAGGGGGGGTCTTCAACAAGAGGCTTCCGATAAACACAAATCCCGTAAGGCAGGCGCTGGGTTTCGAATACATCGTGCCCTTGAAGAGTGAGCCGCATTTGTCTGAACTCTATGTGGGAGGTGATTTTCCCGGAGGCTATGGATGGCTTTTCCCTGTGAGCGAGGAGAAGGCTATTGTCGGTGTGGGAACATTAAACAGGATGTATTTCCCGAATGTCAGGGATTACCTGGACCGTATGATGACGATGCCAAGGATCTCAAGAAGGGTTGAGAACAGGATACTTGAATCCCATTCAGGCGTCTTTAACACCGGCAGTCCGTTAAGGAAGTTCAATAGAGGCAACCTCATTCTGGTCGGCGACGTCGCACTCCAGGGGAATCCGGTCGCAGGCGAGGGAGTCAGGTTTGTGATGGATTCAGCTGACATGGCTGCGAAAGCGGTGGTGGATGCGGTGTCTTCACGCGACACAAGACTGTTGGAGGGATACAGCAGCAGTTGGGTCGGCAAGTACTATAGCACATTCCAGACGGGATACGTGATACAGAAGCTCCTCACAGCCTTAAGCACTAGGGAGGGGCTACTCGACTGGTGCGTTAAGGCAGGGGGCAAGGCGAGCGACAGGACATGGCTGACACTCCTTAGGGGCGAGGCAGACTACAAGTTCATCATGAAAAAACTGCCGAAACTGATGTATAAGCCGTTCATAAAGAGTTAGATGACGACTTTATCGTATTCATCTATCTCCTGCCAGCTTATGCTGCAGCCGCTGAACTTCAATGCTGAAAGCGCGTTAAGCAGCACATTCTTGTCTGCCCCGCCATAGGGCTTCAGGAAGCCTCGCTCATAGGCTACGGCAGTCAACTCTGTCGAGCGTATCACCGGGACGTCAGGCAGAAGGCCCTTCAGCTCGGCCAACAGCCCCTCATCCATCCGGACCTTCGACTTGTTGCGGTAGGACAACAGCTCCTTCAGGTTATACGGGTCTTCGAGTAGAAGCCGGGTGGTACGCTCGTCAAGCAGCATGGCGTCGGCGCCAAGCTCGCTGGCAAGCGCTATTATCTCCGTCTCAGCCCGGTGTATTATCTTAAGGTGGCGGCCCTTTATGTTGTAGAGCGAGTTGGCCTTCTCCAGGATCCGGTCTGTGAGGTCTGACTTTGATTCAGCCATCTTCAGAACACCCTCGTCGAAGAGCATCCGTATCCTCATGGACTCGAACGCGAAACGCTTGGAGCTGCTGGGCCGCGATATTATCTCCTCATATACGCTGGGTGAGACTATGAACTCCTCCCGCATAATCCTCATCAGCGGGGTGAGGCAGTTCATTGCAAGCGAGATTATGGAGCTAGAGTCGACCACAATCATGGTTAGTCTTGTGAATTTAAATGTATAAAGACATATCATAGATGGTTTCACGCAATGGCTTTGGAGACGAATGTAGAGAATATTGTTTCTGCAATAACACTGGGCACTGACATAGACTTGAGGAAGTTTGTGGACAAGGTTTCTGGAGTGGAATATAATCCGGAGAACTTCCCGGGAGTAGTGTTCCGCATCAGGAACCCTAAGATAGCGATGCTCATATTCAGCTCCGGGAAGGTGATATGCACTGGAGCGCGAAGCCAGACTGACATAGACGCTGCCATAATACAGTTGAAGGACAAGCTCAAGGAGGGTGGCGTCAGGATAAGCCAGGAGCCGCTGGTGGAGATACAAAACATCGTGGCCTCCAGCAGCATAGACGTTAAAGTCAACTTGGACAAGCTTGCGATAGAGTGCTGGAACACGGAGTACGAGCCAGAGCAGTTCCCAGGACTCGTCTACAGGCTGGACGAGCCCAAGACCGTGATGCTCATATTCAGGTCAGGCAGGATGATAATCACCGGCGCCAAGAACCTGAAGGACATAAAGAAGGCTGCTGAAAAGACGAGGGATATCGTATTCGAATACGACGCCATAATCTAGGATTATATTTAAGAGAAATCCAAGTATTTCACTGAACTAATGATGAAGAAGGCTTTTATCACTGGAGTCACCGGCCAGGACGGCTCGTACCTCGCGGAACTTTTGTTGTCGAAGGGTTATGAAGTCCACGGGCTTATAAGAAGGTCCAGCACATTCAACACGTCCAGGATAGACCACATATACGTGGACCCGCACTCCCCGGGAGCCAGGTTCTTCCTGTATTACGGCGACCTCCTTGACCCCTCCCAGATCACGAACATGATCATCAACATCCAGCCGTCTGAGATATACAATCTGGGCGCTCAAAGCCATGTCAGAGTGAGCTTCGACCTGCCGGAGTACACTATGGACGTCACTGGAATAGGGCCGGCCAGGATCCTTGAGGCTGTGAAGGACAACAAGCTTAAGACCAGGTTCTACCAGGCTTCGAGCAGCGAGATGTTCGGTAATTCACGGGCACCACAGAACGAGCAGACGCCGTTCCGGCCGAGAAGCCCCTATGCTGTGGCAAAGACGTGCGCCTACTGGAGTACCGTCAACTACAGGGAAGGCTACGACATTTTCACGTGCAACGGCATACTCTTCAACCACGAGTCCCCCAGGAGGGGTGAGACGTTCGTGACCAGGAAGATAAGCATGGCGGTCGCCAAGATAGCGTCAGGGAGTGGGGGGAGACTATACCTCGGTAACCTGGACGCCATGAGGGACTGGGGTTACGCTCCGGAATACGTGGAATCCATGTGGAAGATGCTGCAGAATGATGAGCCTGGAGACTACGTGATCGGAACCGGCGAATCGCATACTGTAAGGGAGTTCGTGGAAGAAGCGTTCAAGTACGCTGGCCTGGAGTGGAGCGACCACGTTGAGCAGGACAAGAGATACTACAGGCCCAATGAAGTCGAGTTACTTACCGCGGACGCTTCAAAGGCGAAGAGGGAGTTGGGGTGGGATCCTGCCGTCAGGTTCAAGGACCTGGTTAAGGTGATGGTTGACGCGGACGTGCGGGCTCTCGGCGGAGAACCGGCTGGCGAGGGCGATGATGTTATAAGGAAGAAGTTCCCTGAACGATGGTGGGGGAGGGATTAGATGAGCTTCTGGGAGGGTAAGAGAATCCTTCTTACAGGCGGGGCAGGCTTCCTCGGCTCCCACGTGAGCGAAAGGCTTTCCGAACTCGGCTGCGAGGACGTGTTCATACCACGCAGCAGAGACTATAATCTGGTGGACATGGAGGATGTGGGGAGAGCCTATGAGGATTCTAAGCCGGATATTGTGATGCATTTAGCCGCTAAAGTGGGGGGCATAGGCGTCAACAAGGAGAAGCCGGGTGAATTCTTCTACGACAACCTGATGATGGGCGTCCAACTGATGGAGTATGGGAGGAGGGTTGGCGTGGAGAAGTTCGTTGCCATAGGCACCATATGCGCGTACCCCAAGTTCACTCCAACACCCTTCAGGGAGGAGGACCTGTGGAATGGATACCCTGAGGAGACGAACGCGCCCTACGGGCTCGCGAAAAAAATGCTGCTAGTCCAGGCCCAGGCCTACCGACAGCAGTACGGCTTAAACGCGATATACCTGCTGCCAGTGAACCTTTACGGGCCGGGAGACAACTTCGACCCCGCATCATCGCACGTCATACCAGCTCTGATAAAAAAGTGCTGTGACGCCATCAGTGAGGGGAAGGACGAGGTGGTCGTCTGGGGGACTGGGAAGGCGACCCGGGAATTCCTCTACGTCGAAGACGCTGCTGAAGCGATAGTGCTTGCGACAGAGAAGTACAACAAGCCTGACCCAGTGAACATAGGTTCAGGCGTGGAGATATCAATAAAGGAGCTGGCGGAACTCATAGCAGAGCTGACTGGATTCCAAGGCAGCATCGTGTGGGACAAGACAAAACCCGACGGCCAGCCAGCCAGAAGACTAGACACCTCAAGAGCAGAGAAAGAATTCGGATTCAAGGCCAGGACAGGATTCACTGACGGGCTCGAGAAGACGATAGGATGGTATAGGGAGAACATGAGAGACAGATAACCACAGATGATGTAATACAATATTGTAATACAATAGTTTATTATTTAAACCCTAATTCTTTTAGAGATAACATATTATTTCATTAATTCATCTGAATAGAGTTATTTTGTTGATATTTGAAACCATCTGTATTTAAAGATTAAAAGCAAAAATGTAGGAGGAGTATGGGTAAAACGTCAATATACTGGGGGTGCACGATAAGCAACACACTGCCCTACCTGATCAAGACATCAGGACTAGTCCTAAAAAAGATAGGCATTGAGACGAGGGAGATAGACGGATGGACATGCTGCCCGGATCCAGTATCCGCGAAAGCATACGACCACAACGCTGCACTAGCACTAAGCGCAAGGAACATGGCGCTGGCAGGAGATGAGATGATAGTCGCATGCAGCGGATGCTTCAACACGTTCGAAAAAGCGAGGAAAGAACTGAGATACCCGGAAAAAAGGGATGAAATCAACAACTCACTCCCAGAAGGCGAGAGATACGCGAAGGACGTTAACATACAACACATAATGGAAGTACTGCACAACAAGAGCAAGCTCATACAAAACAAGGTCGAAAAACCACTTAAAGGCCTGAAGGTTGCAGCCCACTACGGGTGCCACGCACTATGGCCACAGGCAGTGAAGAGCGACCACCCTGACAAGCCCGTCTCACTAGACGAGATGATAACGACGCTAGGGGCTGAAAGCGCAGAATACGAGAACAAGATGGACTGCTGCGGAGTCCCCATAGCAGCATTCAACACCGAGGAATCAGACAGGCTACTTGAAAACAAGCTAAAGAGCGCGAAACAGAACGCTGACTGTATGGTAACAGCATGCCCAACATGCTTCCTACAGTTCGACAGACTATCAAAGGATATGCGAGAACACGCGATACCAGTATTCTACATCACAGAGCTCATCGGACTGGCACTGGGACTTAGCCCTGAAGACATGGCATTGAACCTGCATGCAACCAGCGTTCAACCGGTTATGGAGAAGCTGGGCATCAAGTACGAGGAGGAGAAGAACATCGAAGAGGTCAAGAAGTACTTTGACTACATCGACCTGGTAAGCCACTGCGAGGCATGCAGGCTAGAGTGCACTGAAGCCAGGATTACTGAGAACTCTGAGAAGAAGTTCGACCCGCTGACGATAGTGGAGATGGTAAGGGAAGGCAAGCTAGATGAAGCCATTCAGGATCCAATGATATGGCACTGCCTACAGTGTGGTAAATGCCTGTCAAGATGCCCAAACAACATAGGCTTGAAAGACTTCTTCCTGAAGCTGCGTGAGATAGCCGTAGAAAGGGGTAAGGCCCCTGAAGCAGTCAACCTGAAGATGGACATGATACTGACCACAGGATACGGGATGCGGCAGAACGAGATGATAAGACGCAGGCTGGGTATGGAGCCGGTCAAGCCGGCAGACCCTGAGAAGATAATGAAGATAATCGAATCAGCAAAGAAGAAGAAGGATGGACAGGTTATTTGAAGCATGCGGGATAGCAGCATTACTGAACATGGACGGCAAGCCAGTCCCAGGAAAACAGGTCGCAGACATGATAAGACTACAGAAAGAGCGTGAAAACGGCCTTGGAGCAGGGTTTGCCGCCTACGGGATATTCCCAAAGCATGAAGACGACTACTGCATACAAGTACTTCTCGAAGAGGTGCCGGGCACCGAGCCGACAAGAAACCGGGTTGAGGAATACCTCAATGAGGCGACCTACGTGGCGCACGACGAAGAAGTTCCCACACAGGAGACTGACGGGATAGTGAACCCGCCGCAAGTCTGGAGGTTCTTCGTGAACACCAAGAGGCCAGATCCAGACGAACACATCAAGGAAGTCGTGATGCACATAAACGCGAACATAGACGGGGCATTCTGCATGAGCTCCGGGAAGAACATGGGCGTCTTCAAAGGCAACGGATGGGCGGCAGACATCGCGGAATTCTACAAGATCGATGATATGAAGGCCTACATGTGGTCGGCACACTCAAGATTTCCGACAAACACGCCCGGATGGTGGGGTGGGGCGCACCCATTTAACCTTCTGGGGACGTCGGTCGTACACAACGGAGAGATAACATCATACGGGACAAACGTGAACTACCTGGAGGAGAGAGGATACAAGTGCATGCTGAGGACAGACACTGAAGTCCTGGCATACATCTTCGATTACATAGTCAGGTGCAGCGGATACCCGAAGACTATCGCACACCAAATAGCGACAACCGCTATGGCTCCCCCATACTGGAGGGACATCAACAACATGGACACCAAGAGGAGGAGGTGGATGACGCACATACGACAGACATACAAGAGCGCTCTAGCCAACGGCCCCTTCTCTATCGTAGTGACGACAGACAATCCTGAGCCAACGATGATAGTCCACACAGACCGGAAGAAGCTGAGGCCGCTTATAGCAGCCTATGAGGAAGGTAGGAACATGTTTTATGCCGCAAGCGAACTATCTTCGATACGCACAGCCACCGACACGCGAGACTACTGGCAGCCAAATCCTGGAGTACCAGTCATAGCAAGCTTAAAGGGGATAAAATCCAGGGGGCAGGGCGCTCCGCTCGATGAGGTGAGCCTGCTATGAAGAAGGAGCTGAAGAACATACAGGACACCGTCCTCCCCAAGTTTAGATGCGAAATCAACCTGGACAAGTGCAGTAAGTGCAAGAGGTGCGCTACAAACTGCACCTACGACTGCATCCGATGGGACGACCAGAAGAGGGAGCCGTACGTGTACGACACGAGGAACTGCGTCGCCTGCCAGCGTTGCTCGATATACTGTCCTGAAGACGCGATCACAGTTGGCATACACCCCAACTCGTATTCTCCCCACGCCAACTGGAGTGAATGGCACCACAGGGTGATATACGAGAACGCGAGGACTGGCAGAGTACTTTTGACTGGAATGGGGAACGACAGGCCGCAACCATTCGTATTCGACAACCTAGTATGGGACGCCTGCCAGGTGACTAACCCGTCGATAGACGCGTTAAGAGAGCCTGTCGAGACGAAGACTTATTTAGGCAAGAAGCTGGACAGGCTAGACGTCAAGGAAGGCAAGAAAGGATTCAATGTCGGAGACCTGCCGCCAAACAGGCCATTATTCATGCCGTTAATCATAGGCCACATGTCCCTAGGATCACTCTCATACAACGCATACATATCCATGATACGGGCTGTCGACAAGCTGGGGACCCTGATGGGGACAGGTGAAGGCGGACTGCACGTTAGCCTGAGGCCCTACAGGAAGAACGTTCTCGCGGAAGTGGCTTCCGGTAGATTCGGTGTGGGGCCAGACTACCTGGATGTGGCGGCGCTCGAGATAAAGATAGGCCAAGGCGCCAAGCCAGGCCATGGGGGGCAGCTGCCAGGGGAGAAGGTCAACGAGATGATAGCAGACACCAGGGGGATACCTGTCGGGACTGACGCTTTGAGCCCAAACCCCCAACACGACATATACTCGATAGAAGACTTGAAGACGCTGATTGCCGCACTCCACGAGGCCACCGACTACCAGGTGCCTGTTGGAGTAAAGATAGCTGCAGTAAACAATGTGCCCGCAATAGCCTCGGGGATAGTGCACGCGGAAGCGGACTTCATAACGATAGACGGATTCCGCGGGGGAACGGGAGCATCACCGCGAATAGTGAGAGACAACACTGGGATACCGATAGAACTTGCGATAGCTGCGACAGACCAGCACCTCACGAGAGAAGGCATAAGGCACAAGGTGACGCTTATCGCAGGCGGCTCGCTTAGGAGTGCGGCAGACCTCATCAAGATACTCGCACTAGGAGCGGACGTGGGTCAGATATCAACGTCAGTGCTGATGGCGATGGGATGCACCGTCTGCCAGCAATGCCATAGGGGACTATGCAGTTGGGGTATAGCGACAGGCGACCCGCGTCTCGGCAAGAGGGTTGATGTTGAATGGGCGACACAGAGGATAGTGAACCTGTTCAACTCATGGCACGCCGAGCTCGAGGAAGTACTCGGAATCATGGGCATAGACGCGGTTGAAAGCTTCGTCGGCAACAGGGGCAGGCTCAGATACATCGGGCCAAACCCACATGAAGCAGAGATACTCGGCGTAAGACACGCTGGAGAATAGGATGACCAAGAAAATCACGATACAAGCAAAGACGGAGGACGGGTGGGTGGACTATAGGATACTCAACAAGAAAATCCGGAAGGCCGTCAGTGATGGATATGACCACATAGTCCTTGAGAACGTGAATGGCCAGAGATTCATAGGCGCAGGCATCAAGGCTGACGTGAGGATAGACGTGCACGGGAATGCGGGCCTCGACCTTGGAGTCTTCGCCGAAGGCCCGAAGATAACAGTATACGGTTGCAGCGAATACCTCCTGGGGAACACGCTCAACGCAGGCAGGATAATAGTCTACGGAGACTCGTGGGATATCACAGGCATGGGAGCGCGTGGGGGGAGCATATTCGTCATGGGCAACGGCGGCTCCAGGATAGGAATACACATGAAGGAGTTCAAGGACAACATCCCTGAGATAGTGTACGGCGGCAGGGTGAAGCAGTACTGCGGGGAATACATGGCTGGCGGCATAATAACCGTCTTCGGGCTCGACTTCAGCGGGGCGTTGATAGACCCCAGCAAGCCAGTCGACAAGAACAACATAGACGCCAGGAGGATAAGGCTTGCGGAAGGAGACCTGGCTCAGACAGATCTGGGTTCAGGCATACACGGGGGGAAGATATTCATAAGGGGGGATGTCAAGGACGAACTATTGGGGCCATACGCCTCTAAGAAAGAGTTCACCGACGACGACAGGAGACAATTAGAGGGGATAATCAAGAGATTCTGCAAGTACTTCAATGTACCAGAGGATATGCTGGTGGAACAGGAATACACTAAGATAGCTCCAGTATCCTCAAGACCATTCGGTAAAGCATACGCATACACTCCAGTATAAAAAAAAAAAAATAAAGAAGGTGATATAGATGGCTGAGATAGAGGGATACAACCTACCGGACGACTTGTACTACCATAAGGAACACTATTGGGCCAAGGTAGATGGAAACACGTGCACGGTCGGTGCGACAGACTTCACGCAAAAGCTGGCGGGCGAGATAAGCTATGTGATGATGCCCTTCGAGGGTGATGAGGTAAAGCAGGGGGATAAGATAGGAACCATGGAGACCAAGAAGTGGGTTGGCGATATATATGCGCCAATCTCAGGAAAAGTTAGCGGAGTCAACCAGGCATTGTACGACGACCCGTCGGCGATAAACAACAGCCCCTATGGGGACGGATGGATCGTGAAGATTGAGATGTCCAACCCAGATGAACTCAAGAACCTAATGAAAGGCGACGCCGCCGTAGAATGGCAGAAGGCGGAGATCGCAAAACACTCTAAAGGATAAGATGTTTCTCGACCTGGTGAACCAGGGCTGCATCGCCCTGCTGGTGGCGGCAGGGACATACCTGCTCTACGTCAACTTCAGGACAGTGTTTCTCCCTGGCAAGACAGGGACAATAGTCTCCATTGGAGGAGGATCCTGCGCGGTAGGATGCGGCTCCTGCGGGATATCAAGATTTGCGGATGGGAAAGCTAGCATGCCTGTTGAAGTAAGGCTTGATGATGGAGAAGTCGTCCGCGCCGAGACTAGTCCCTGCTGCGTGTGCATGGACAGAATGGATGTGGGGTCGCGTGTGGGAATCACGGAAGTGGGCTCAAGGATGATAGCATACAGGATAGGAACAATGGCAACAGGATTAAGGAGGATGCTTGGATGATAGACCCGCTCGGACTCGTCGGACTGCTGATATTCTTCGGAGTCATAATAGCGTCCCTGAGAGGGTGGATACCGCAAGACATCCTACCCATACAATCCGCACTCATACTATCATCCATAATACTGGTGATACTCGCATTCGCCTCAGGCAAGGCGGTGGGAATAAAAGACCTGATGGCCAGCCTATACCTGCATCCCATAACAGCATTAATCGCCGGATTCCTGGTGGCAGGGGCGCTGGAGAGTGCGGGCGCATTCCGGGCGGCAATACACCTGCTCGAGAAGATGAGTAAGACACCCCTCGGACTAACCGGGACGGTAGTGGTCCTCGTGAACACGCCGACCATACTCGCAATGCCGTGCGGCCGAATAATCGCTGCCGCACTGATTCCAGCAGCCATACTATTCGGATACGACATAGCGAAGGCGAAGAAGAACCCGCTCCTCGCCAGCATAATAGTCTTCGGGTTCATAGTCAACGCCGCAGCCTCCTGCGGACCATCGCCGATAGGTGGCATAGGCATGGTGGGGGAGGGCATGGGAGGCTATGAACTCGGGTCTTTTGTCAACGTGCAGCAGATTGCGATAATGCTAATAACCGCGGTTACGATGCTTTCAGTCAGGTTCGTCTACAACATCATGCCGTCTGAGAGCCTGATAAGGATAGAGGAGTCTGCTGAGGAGGTGAAGGAGAAGAAGGAGGAGATACCTAAGTCAGGGTACTACTCGCTCGGCATGTTCCTGGTGACCTTAACCCTGGTGTTCATACTGCGTCCCGCAGTACCAATACAGACGATACTCGTGATGATAGTGTTGGCGATAATGGTTATCTCAGACACGTCTGTAAACGACTTGATTGCAGGAGTCATACTGCACCCGATAATGGCCATGATAGCCGGCTTCGTGATGGCAGGCGCCCTCGTTGCGGTCGGGAGCTTCGACGTTCTGATGCAGTTGCTTGAAGGCATGTCTTCAACACCCCTCGGATACATTGGGGTGGCTGTGCTGCTCATGAACATACCGACGATACTCCCGATGCCGTGCGGCAGGATAATAGGAATGGCCTTGATACCGGGAGTACTGATGTTCGGGACCCGGTTGAGCGAAGTCACAGGTAACGCGTGGGCGGTGCCCATCGTGTTGACAGGGTTCATAATCAATGCAGCCGCCTCATGCGGGCCGTCGCCGATAGGAGGTATAGGAGGCATAGGCGAGGGTAATCTCGGTACTCCTATGGGCGTCTCAGGGAGACCCCAGCAGGTCGGCATAATGGTAGGCACTGGCGTGGCCGCGTTACTAGTAAGTTGGGTGGGGTTCATATAGGATGGTCGGTTTCAGCGCAACACTGTTCGCAGTATCGGTGGGTGTCGGGATTGCATCAGGCGTGATGATAAACCTTTCGACAGACCACCAGTGGAACGAGAAGGGAGGCATACTGGGCGGGATAGTTGTAGGCTTGCTCATAGCACTACTTTGAAGATGGATGAAGAGTCAAAGAGGAAGGCGGGTTTGATGCTGGGGACTGGAGTATTGACTGGAGTCATGTTCAACATAGCGTTCAATGTTAGCCCAGTTAACCCGGAAGGCATTATGGGCGGGCTCATCGTAGGCCTGTTGATGTACCTTTTGTGAAAAATGGATTCGAACAGGAGATTCAATGTGGTGGCGTTCCTTGTGATAGCGGGAATCCTAGCGCTCTACAGTTACACTGCGTTCGCGTCCGGGCATCCGTGGGCGCTGACCTGCTACCAATGCAGGGCGTGCAACCTGAACTGCCCGTTAGGGTATGACGTCGCGTCATACATGACTGCAGCAGTCACAAACAACCCGGACTTGTACATGACTGCGAGCAACCTCCAGCTGACAGTCAGGGAAGCATACGACACAGACTCAGGCATGACCATAGAGTACAATGGAGAGAGGATGACTGCGGGAGAAGCGGTAAAGAAGATTCCAGGAAAAACTGTGGTAGAAGTTCGGGAGCTGAAGGCCAAGGATGCCGCAAGATTCGACCCGCTGGAGGGGGCTTGCGAGAAGAACATCCCACTCAACCTACCAATAACAGACGTGATAAGGGATCTGAAAGATGATGGTGAATTCAATGAATAAGAAGAATCTTGTGCTTTTCATAGTAATCGTGCTGGCCATGGTCGTGATGGCACAGCAGAACATGACTGGAGGAGGCATCACGATACTCGGCAAAAGGATAAGTAGCGTGTACGCCGGAAGGCCGGAAGTTAAACCCCCATTCCCGAAGGACAGTTATAAAGTCGACGTCACAGACAAGGGGATTACTATAACAATGACGAAGAATGTGACAAGGGAGTATGAAGGTGAATTCCTCTCAGTCTACGCGTATGACAATGATGGCAGGCACGTGGTGAAGTTCAAGAGGGTCGTGAACGGGAGGATATTCATAGGCAAAGACGAGGACGCCCAGTTCATAGTGGAATTCAATGGAGACAAAGTCTCCAGCATAATAACCCCAGAGGTCGGCGATAGATTCCACCCGACATTCAAGGATGCCGTGAAAGCAGGGAGGAACTACGGCCTCGAGAGGTGCCTGCTTGGCAGGCAGGGCGAGACCATCTGCCCAGTATACGCGCTGGAACTCGTTAGAGACGATGGAGAGTACGGGAGGATAAAGCCTGTTGTGGACAGGGAGAAGTGCATTGAAGACGGATTATGCACAGTGGTATGCCCGACGAGGCTACTGTACAGGAAGGAGAAATGAGGATAAGAGACAAGACTAGGAGAAGGCAGAGGAAGTGGATGGGGCTATTATTCCTGCTGATCGTAGTGGTGGGTGTGGGTATCCTGGTGGCTAGGAAAGACGCCACCACCTTTGAAGGACTCTGCCCCAGGGAATACTACGGCATCAACAAGTGTCCGGTCCAGGCCATGTACCTGGACGACAAGGGATTCCCTGGAATAAACAGGAGCGTCTGCCTTTCATGGGTGGGTGAGGAAGAGATGTTCGACTGGGACCTCTGCGGATTATGCCTTGAGGGATGTCCGACAAAGGTTTTGAGCAGGCTAAACGATCCTGTTGAAAGGGATAAGCATACGGTAGAATGAATGTGAAGCAATCCACGTTAAGGAGGGTGTTTCAAGCGCTTGCGGTAGTGGCAACCATATGGTTCACATACTTGTTGTATGATAGCCCTATGGGCGTCTGCTGGCTGGACCCGTTCTGGCACATGCAGGACGTGTTCTCCACTGGAGGCGGGGGGGCAAGCCTGTTCATAGGGCTTGAGAGGGTTGACCTGGCTAACCCAGCCACACGACTGCTCGTCCTGTCGCCATTCATCATAATAGGAGTGTTCTTACTGTCAACAATACTATTCGGCAGGCTATTCTGCGGATGGCTGTGCCCATACGGACTTATACTAGACGCTGCAGAGAGGGTGTCGCCGATAAGAGGAAGGTATAAGATACCTGGGGAACTGAAGGACCCCACCATAAAGCTCATAATACTATCCGGAGTCCTGATACTCGCAGGTCTTGTGGAGTACACCGCCTTCTGCGACTACTGCCCTGCAGGAGCAGTCTTCAAGGGCATGACCGGGCACATGATATACACTGCGGTGCCGGTGCTCTTGCTGACGATAATCCTGGCGATGGTCTACGGTAGGAAGACTTGGTGCTCATACCTCTGCCCCCTCGGCGGGCTGATGGGACTGTTCACAAAATATCATGTACTGCCCATACGCACGGTAGATGCATGCGTTAAATGCCTGAACTGCCAGAAGAACTGTCCAATGGACGTGCTGGTGGCGGAGAAATACGCGCAGGAAGGCAGGAACATAACAGACACCGAATGCATAAAATGCATGAAGTGCGTGGAAGCATGCCCGAAGAGGATACTGAGATTCCCGTAAAAATGACGTTCAACTACATTGCAACCTCAGGGATCGCGGCGACGCTGACTATGGTGCCGTTAGCCATGATACTATACATAGTGTTGAGAAACAAGAGCAATGCAGTATTGTGCATGGAGTGCCAGCAGTGCAGGGCGGTATGCCCGGTAGTCGGGATAGAGGGAGGTTATATAGGCCCCAAGGACGTGATGGTTGCAGTTAAGAGCGGGAGATACGATGACGCCATCAAGGGTAGGATAGAGTTGTGCACAGGTTGTGCCGCGTGTGTTGAGAGATGTCCAAGACACCTTGGGGTCGACGAACTCTGCACTGAAATATACAATACGGAGTTGAAGAGGATGCTTGAGGACGAGAGCATCGCATACATTCCGGGGATACCCAACCCCCAGATGAAGCGCACGTTCGAGGCTGTGGTGAGGAGGATAAAGGGCAAGGACCTGAGTCTCCCATGGAACTGGATAACAAAAGCACAGAGGATAAGACAGTATTACAACCCCTTCGAGGACAATGCTAAACGCAAGGAGCTTAACGAGGATTCCGGTGACGCGATAAACGAGATAAAAGAGTTAAGGAAGAGCCTCAAATTCAGGAGGAAGAAGAAATGAGTTCACATATGGATGTGCCCAGGAAGCTGCTGTTGTTTGAAGGATGCACCGCGTCCAGGATGCTGAAGCCCATGAGGACATCAACCTATGCGCTACTCGACAAGGCCGTCGACAAGGGAGTCCTCGACGAGTACAAGACCATACCGAACGAGAGGTGCTGCGGCTACGGCTCCATTGGTATAGGAGACGAGGAAGGGGCTGAGAAATGCATGGAGTATAACCTAAGCCAGATGAACCGTATTGGTATAAAAGACGTCCTATTCGTCTGCGGGGCATGCACAGCATACCTAGGACAGCACGAGGAATTCATCAAACGCGGCTACAACCCGATAAACATCATGGAATACCTGTACGCGCTCATAGAAAACGGGGATCTGGACAAGTTGGTGGACGAGAAGCTCGACTCCATCGTGAGGATAACAGGACACCACTCATGCCACCTCAGGAGGACGGCAGAAATCAAGGTCGAAGAACTCTACAGGACTATTGTGGAATACTTGGGGGCCACATACGTTGAGATGTCCGAGCCGGACACCTGCTGCGGAGCAGGCTCTGACGGCAGCACCATGACAGCTATCGCCGAGAAGAAGGTGCTGGACGCCGGGAGGACGGGAGCAGACCTCTGTCCGCTAGCCTGCGCCGGATGCGAGGCCCTTATGAGCCAGATAGGAAGGCAGAAGGGGGTTAAGACGAGGTTCATATCATTGTCGTCGCTAGTGGTAAGCTGTTTCAGAGACCTTGACATGTACCTGGAGAAATACGAGCCAGTTAAGGTAGATGAGGTAAAACCTGATGAGAAGACTGGAGAGAGTAAAGATGAGCGGTAGGAAAATCCTTGCGGGAATACTGATTTTCGTGGCAGTAGCGGTCATCCTCCATTTAAAGGGTTTTCTGGCGGTATGGGTCTCCAGCCTGCAACCGCACATCCAGGAGGCGATGACGCATGCAGGGACGTCTGCGGCCTGGTCCCTGTGGCTTGGCGTGCTCTTCGGGCTTGTGTCCTGCCCGGTATGCGGCGTACCACTTGCAGCATACATTGCAGGCGGAGAGGGGAACGTGAAGGCCGCGTTCAATGCTAGCGTCATATTCACTGTCGGGCGTTTCATCTCATTCATACTGTTGGGTGTGGTCACTGGAATCATGGGTAGCATGCTGCCGTTCATCCTCGCCCCCTATGCCATAGGTGTTGCGGGAGTATTCATGGTGGCGTTAAGCGCAGACCTTCTTGAGCTGATAGAATTGAGGGAGGCTGTGTCAGGATTCATACTCAAGCGCGTGAGGGTGCCGACTTTCAGCGTCAACCACCCAGTGGAATACCTGGTGTGGGGGACGGTGACGGGACTCGTGTGCACGATAGAGGCGAGCATATTCCTGGCCCCCATATCCGCGGTAGCCATCGCGTCAGCTTCCATGTCGGCAGGGATATTATTGTCGCTTGCGAAGGCGGTCGCGATCATCTTCGCATTCGCGGTGGGAGCGTTCATACCGCCGACCGCGCTTATACTGCTCGCCAGGGGCTCGGTATCGGTAGCTCATAAGTACATGGAGAGTTCAGCGCTCAAGTTCGCGAGATACGTTGGCGCGGTACTGCTACTACTCTTGGGGGTGGAGTACATTGCGATGGGGTTGAACTCAGCGACAACACTGATTTAAGATGAAGAGGAATGTTCGTTTACTGGATTTGGGACTCGTGCCTGCCTTGAGGTCACAGACCATTTACCATGCGGTAGCAGAGAGTGTGAGCAATGGTGCTCAGGACACTATATCGATACTAAGCCCTAGCGAACCATACGTCTGCATAGGCATGCACCAGGAACTTGAGAAGGAGATAGACGTCGGATACTGCAGGGAACATAATCTGCCAGTATATAGGAGGCAGGTGGGTGGGGGAGCAGTCTACCTTGACGAAAACCAGATGTTCTACCACATAATGTTTCACAAGGATAATGCACCTAGAGACGTGACGGAGGTGTACAATAGATTCCTTAAGGCACC
>JBDRLL010000001.1:0-50342 GCA_043813075.1 Candidatus Altarchaeota archaeon | reverse complement strand
TACCTTAATATTTCACTGGCAGCGGTGCCCCTCTTCATCCTAATCCACCTTTACCTATTCATAATAAAGAACGATTCACTCGCGTATTCAATAAAGAGTTCTAAAAGACTATTAACGCTCTATATCCTATACGGTCTTCTGCAGACGATAGTCCATGTCGTGCAGGCCGTACTCCTACATACTCCCCTACAGGAATTCAGAGATATCCCTAGGATACTTTGGTTGGGCGGGCCTTCACTGCCTTTTGTCGGGCATCCTGTATTCTACTTCTTTTCAGTGCTCATTGCGCTGACCATCTTCACGGCATTATTCTTCAACAAGAAATCCACGTCAAGAAACAGGAAACTCTATCTAGTGTCCGCCTTTCTCATGATTCTCATTATGCTGGCATACGCTGAATATAGGGACACCACTGGCGTGTCATTCAAATACTATAGGATCGAGAACTTCCTCGTGTATGTTCCCCTAGCCTACCTGCTTGTTGAACACAAAAAATATTTTGAGAGATACCGCAGCCTGGTGCTCGCAGCAGCCCTCCTGCTGTTTATGCGGGACAGCATGCGCCCCCTCAACATCCTAACGGCAAACATGTATATGCGTTCAAGCCTCGTCTTCATAAGCCTTACATTCTTCCTCTACAAACCATCCATTCATCGGCTGATTGGCAGACTGAACCCCATCTTTGGGATAACATTGGGAATCTACGCCTTACACAAGTATTTCCAGTTCATCGTACTATACGCGCTAAGCACTTTCCCCATCCCCAAACTGACCGCTCTTGGACTAGTTTTAGCTTCAAAAAACATCATCACTTCCATAATCGCCATCCCACTCACCGTCTTAGTGGTTCATCTTATGTCCAAGACCCGCCTCGAAAGACTAGTCTGATGCCCTCTATAAGAATAGTCTCTACTATATCTGCTGTATCTTCCAGTCGCTAATTCCCTGGGAGTATCTGTCGCTTGTGAAACTGTCTTCTGCGCCAAGTATGTTCTGAGACTTCACGTCAGTCACAATGCTTATGATCTCCAGCCTGTCTTCGAGCCGGGGGTCGATTCTCGCACCCCACATCACGTTGGCTGATGGGTTGAAGTTCTGCGTCAGCAGTTCACCCACCCTGTTCGCGTCGCCTATCGACATGTCGGGGCCTCCAGTTATGTGTATCAACGCCCCGCAGGCTCCCGCGTATTCCACGTCAAGGAGCGGGTGTTCCAGCGTGTTCTTCACGCTCTCCTCCACCTTGCCTGGCCCTTCTCCGTCGCCCACACTTATGACCGAGACTTTACCGCCGCCCAGCACGGACCTTATGTCAGCGAAATCCAGGTTGATGAGTGAGGGCGACATGATGGTCTCAGTTATCCCCTTCACTGCCCTTGACACGACTTCGTCGGCCACAAGGAATGCCTTGTCTATCGGCAGGTTCGGCACGTACTCGACGAGCTTGTTGTTGTCTATAACCACTACAGTGTCTGCGGAGTTCCTCAGGTTGTTTATGCCTTCACGCGCCTTGCCAACCCTCGACCGCTCCAGCTTAAACGGGTAGGTCACCATCGCAACCACTATGGCTCCAGCCTCCTTAGCAACCTCTGCGATGACTGGGGCCGAGCCGGTTCCAGTGCCCCCGCCCATGCCCGCGCATAGGAACAGGAGGTGGGTGCCGTTAAGGAACTCGTACAATTCCCTCTTGCTTGCTTCAGCAGCCTTCATCCCGACGTTCGGGAATCCTCCGGCGCCAAGACCCCTAGTCAACTGGCCTCCGATAAGAATCTTCTTGATGTCAGGGTGTATCTTCTTCAGGTCCTGGGCGTCCGTGTTGCAGGCCGCCAGTTCCGCTCCAGTGACACCGCACCTGCAGAGCCTGTTCACAGTGTTCCCACCGCCTCCCCCAGCGCCCATCACGACTATGCGTATGCGCGCGGATTCGTCAAATTCGTCTATCCTGCCCTGGAAGTCGCTGCAAAATCCATTGCCTGTGAAATCATTCATAAAGGTCTTTCTCTGGGGGGAACACGCCCTGTATAATATTGACAGTCAGCAAACCAGTATTTAAGCTTGAAAAAACCCTGTGGCCGGGGTCGGAATGCCAAAACGGAGTGTTCTAACCTTCGAGCCATATCATTTTCGGCCTCGGTTAGTATGGGTTGGTTGGAACAACTCCAGCCTGAAGTACTTCAACAGTCCCACACCCTCCTCGTCTATCCTCAGGTTCACCTGCCAGTTCTCAACACCGCTTGAAGACGCCTTCCCCGCAGCCTCGATTATCTCCCGGTTGGTATCATCCACTTCCGGCGGCTTGAATGGTTTGGCGTCAAACATGTAGCAGAGTATGACCACCGCCCTCGAGCCATTACCCACAATCTTCCCAAGCTCGTTGAAGTGCTTTATCAGGCGGTCAAAGGAGTTGAACACAGACGCATCACCCCCACGGGTCTTTCCACCGGACGGTAGGTTGATTAACGGCGTCTTAACCTCAACGTACGTGTCGCCGACAAGGAAGTCTATCCTGGAATCACCAACCCTCTTCTCTTTGATGATGAAGTCACCCTGCCCCACCATGCCTTGTAAATCCCCCTCCCCCATGAAATGACCAACATAGTCGTTAGCCCTCGTCTGATTTATCCCAATCCAAGACTTTTTCAAGCCAGAGGCATGGTCCAGGGATATTGCCTCGACAGTGTACGCGGTCTTCCTACCCTCACCCAAGCCCCTTGAGAGGAGGCATGGTATGTCCTCGAATACTATCCCCCCGATCCTCCCTGTGGACGGGCAATGGCATCTGACGACAGAACCGTCCAACTCCACCATCATTATGAAACGATTAGGCCTCGACTTGATGATGCCCTCAACTAGTCTTTCGTCAAAACGGTATTTTCCCATGCATCAATAGATGGTACGGCAGGTTAAAATCATGTAGTAACTCACTCATATTATCTTCTCAACCCCCATATAATACTGTCATGAATGCCTTCAGGTTTTACCGTGTCAGAGACTGGGTGAAGAACACTGGCACCCTGTTTATAGGATTCATGTGCGGCATGCACGTGGAAGCATCAGCCACTCATGTACCCTATCCCCTGCTTCTTGTGCTAGCCTACCTTGTCTTCGCCTACATGCTCTCCTTCTCTGTCAACGACTTTTTTGACGGCAGGCACGGTAATGAACGGAATTACGCGTCAGAATACCTCGGAAGAACATCCAAGCCTGTCGCCGCCATGCTATACGGGATCCCGCTCACGTTAATGGCCTTACTCCTATGCCTCACATGGTTTGTCACACACTCAATCCCCCTAATCCTCGTCATGGTTTTCCCGGTAATCCTGACCCTAGCGTACTCCATTCCCCCATTCAGGGCTAAGAAGCATTTCCTGTTCTCGCTGCCGTTGAATGCTGCATGCATTGGGGTGTTCCAGCTGCTCGCAGGCTATCTAACAGTAACAGACTCGATCAACTATCTGATAGTCATGCTTTCACTGGTTTACGGCAACTACATACTGTTGCACGAGACCATCCACCAGATATCCCATCTGAAGGATGACGTGAACGCTGGAGTCCGGTCGCTGCCCTCCGTATTAGGGGTGCGCGAGACAATACGCATGCTAGTGCTATCCCAATTACTGTTCTCCCTAATCCTGCTCGCCAACATAATGCTCTTCCACTCAATCCTGCCGCTAATCCCCCTAGCCTTCACCGCATTCCGGCTGAAGGAGGTCGCCTCATCCAGCGAGAAAACAGACTTCACCAGGCTCAGGAACAGGCTATACGGCATCCCAGAAGGCCTATCCTACATCATGTTCTTCTACCTGGCCTAATTCATCTCTGGACTTCATAGACTTCACTGTACTTCCCATTGATCTCCGACCGCTTCACGAGCGTGTGATTCCTAACCCTGAGCATCTCCTCCAGCCTGACCCTACCGTAGTAGTTCGACTCCGGGGAGTAGAGGATGAAGTCGTAGTCCTCCTCAATGTCTGCCGGATACTCCCTCCCGCACAGGTAGAATCCCATGGCCTCATAGTCGTACTCAGCCCTTATGTTCCCCGCAGTCATGTTCCCGTTACTGTAGTGCGCCCAACGGCATCTCAACTCGACTAACTCCGGGAAAGTCGTCAGCACCCTGGCGTTAGGATGGTTCTCTGAAAGATAGGAAGCAGTCTCCATGTGCGTCTTCACCATGTCAACATACTCCATGTTCGTCTCCAACATATGCCCTCCTAGGCCGCTCCTACTCCCCTGCCATGAGCCGACGTACAGGAAGAACAAGGCGATGACCATGACATGGAATGCCCTGCCTTCAACCACCCTACGCGCCCCTGCTACAGTGAACAGGAAAAACAACGGCATCATGGGGAGAGCATGCCTTGGGAGGTGCAGGGGGTTAATCAACTGGACTGAAAACAGGAGGAAGAGGAGGATGAACGGCCCATACCTGATGAAGCACTCCCTTAAAGCCTGCAAAAGCCTGCTGGAGTTCAACGCGATAATCCTGGCCAAATCAAAGATGAAGAAGACGGTCAGAATGTGCCTGTGGTCGCCTGCCGCTATGAAGGAGAGGTTCTTCAAATACCTCCCACACCACATGGAATAGTCTGCCACCGGCTCCGTCCACCGCTCATGAGGGTTCAAGGGTGAATGGCCGGAAATATGCGTGTAGTATGCTATCGCAATGATAAAACATGCTAGCGGTATGGCGTAGACTACCGCCTCCTTTCTCCAACGCTCATTGCAGTGTCTGATCAGGCTGCCTGCGAGCAGTGCCAGGATGACGAAGAATCCGTTGGACTTGACTAAGACGGTGGCGATCCCGAAGACCAGTAGCGGCAGAACCCGGAACTCCAGGCTGTAGTATATCGTCGCGAGCATGAGGCTAGTCAATGGTACTGCGACAACCACTATGCCGCTCAAGGCATAGTAAGTGGGCGAGAACAGGAGTAACAATGCTGAGACAGCCCCAACCTCCCTGTTGAACAGGCGCCTCCCGATCATGTACGTGTAGAAGACCCCCATCGCGGAGAAGAATAGTATTATGGTGTGGGAGAGGCGCGGCGACTCGCCGAATATCCTGTAGAAGAATCCCAGTATCATGAATAGCAGCGGCGGGTGCATGACATCCGGATGTGAGACGGTGAAAAGCCCGTGTTCCGCGAGCCACAGCGAGTCCTCCACAACATACCCTAACGCATCCCAGTGGTACGGTAGATCCAGGATAGGATGCTTCAATGCTAGCAAGAGAATGAATAACACTGGTATTAGGAAATGTGAGTCCTCAAGCCGTCTGAATACTCTTAAAAAACCCATGCTCTCCAGGATATATTGGATTCAATCATTTTAACTTCGCTCCCCCCAAAGCCGCCAGGATATGCGAGCCCCCACATGACCCTGCTTTCCAGTTGACTCCACCTGATTTCCACACTTCTTTATAAGCTTGGCTGCAGTAGTATATCCTCTGTGTGATACGCGCATGGTAATGTCTTTTGAACACTTTGGCAGGGGTAACAGCTTCTACTGGAGTGGGAAGTACCCGCAGGCCCTGGAGGAATACAGCAAGTCCATCAAAACGGACTCTTCACTAGCCGACGCCTACCTCAGCAGGGCCTTCACACTAACCCACTTAAAGCGGTATGATGAGGCCCTGAAGGACCTGGATCACGTCATCCTAATGGACTCCAGCGTTACGGAGGCATACATCGCGAGGGGCATGATACTAGAGCAGTTCTACGAATACTCCCGGGCAATCGGGGACTACGAGACTGCCCTACGACTGGATCCCGGCAACCAAAAGGCTTTAAGCAGGAAGAAGACGCTTCACATAAACGCATTGAGGAATGGCGTCGACGTGGCGGGCGAGGAGGAGTTGCTCGAGAAAATAATCCACCGTAAGGCAGCATCCACTCCGCAAAAACTATTGAACCGGATTAAGAGCATCAGACGGGGATTGAAGTCTGTTGAACGGCCCAGTTGCACTATCGACTGCGGTAAAGTCTGCTGCCACTTCCGGGAGGACATGTGGCGGCATGGGATAATGATACTTCCCCAGAACCTGAAGTCCATCCGCCAGCTCCTAGAGTCCATGGGGTTGGACGCCAGGGACTACATAGAGTCCATCGACTACGACAGGTGCCTTGACTCCGGGCGGAAAAGATTCTCCAAGCCACGCAGGTTCAAGACGATGATGGGTGGGAGACAGGTCGTCAACTACCCTAAACGGAAGAATTCAGTCTCCCGACTTCCTGACGAGGCAGACTGGCCCAAGACCCTGGATTGCAACAGTATCGGATGGGCTGCCGGCGACTCAAAGCCCTGCAGTTTCCTCACAGACAAGGGATGCATGATATTCAACGCGAAATGGGATGGCGGCAACGGCCTCGACTCCTGCAGGAGGTGGATATGCCTCACTGGATATGTGATGGGTTTGATGAAAAACCTTAAAGTCACGCTCCCGGAGAGGGTCAATTCATATGGCATCGGCGGGCTGAACCTTTTCGCAGAGAAGGCTGTTGGAGTGCTATTCACTGAAGTATACGGTAGGGATGAGCTATGCGGGGTGATGCGTTCAAAGATGGAGGCACTGTCACTCCTGGCGTCCGGCAAGATGACCTCCCAGGAGGAGTCTGAGACGCTACAACGCTACCTCTACCTCTCCCGGCGTCAGGCCAAGATAACCGCAGAAAGCCTAAGGAATGCGGGGGAGAAAATAAGGGAAACCGCTTGAATACGGGTCTGGCGTTTTTCAGACAAACCCGCCCTCCCCCCCTAATCCACCAGAAATAGCATGAAAACCTGTTTTTTTCATTTTTATTTCCATAATACATACTTCTTAAAGGTGTTTTGAATAGTAGCCGTTATCTAAAGTCTATTAAATGAATCTCTCTCAATTGCTCAATACAACATGGTGATGCTTCTTTTTCATATACAAACAGGAGGTGAATCAAATGGTTGATGGGATAGTCAAGTTCTTCAACAGGTCCAAGCACTTTGGCTTCATACAGGGCGATGACGGGAAAGACTACTTTGTCCACGAGTCAGGGCTCTCGCAAGGTGTTACGATAAACGAAGGCGACAAAGTCACATTCGACGTGGTTGAAGGCGATCGCGGACCCAAGGCAGAGAACGTCAAGATGGCGTGATAATGTTCCTGCTAAAATCACTGATTCACAAACCCTATTCCTTTTTTTAATGTAAAGATGTGGTTTCGACATTCGCGGACTAATTCTTGAATGTCACAGCCCTGCTAAGGAATATCCTGTCCCTTGAGACCGGCTTCAGTCCGACGCCAACAGCCTTCTCCACAGTTTCCTCGAATTCCCTCGAGGACACGTGGAACACCGGCTCCACAAGCAGTAGCTTGGCCTCTGGCTTCAATACACTCCTCAACTGCTTTAGGAATGATGTGACGTCCGGCACCTCGTGAGCCATGTGGAATGCGAGCGCGAAGTCGACTTTGTCTGATATGTCTAGCGAGTCCTGGCTGCACTTCCGCACCACAACCCTGGATCCTAGGCTGCTCTCACCCACTTTCATGGAGACCTTGTCCAGCATCTCCTGCTGCAAGTCTAATGCGATAACCACGCCCTCCTCCCCGACCATCCGGGCCAGGTCCAGTGTGAATGTTCCAGGACCGCAGCCGACGTCCAAGACGGTGTACCCCTGTTTGATGTATGGCTTGAAGATCTTTTTAGGGTCGTGTATCAGCCTCCTAAGCCAGTTGTCGATGAGTATTGACCCGTAGTGGGGGCAGACGATGTGTTTACGCTTCATGTTAATACATTCCTGCTAACTGGTTATATCCCTTCCCTTATTGTAGTGTGCTGCCGCGATGTACGTTATCGCGAATATCGTCAGGAGCGAGATGAACTGTGTTGCGCATGAATACGTCTCCCTATACCTCAAGAGGCTTATGGCGGAATTCCCGAACACGTACGTCAAAAGGCTGCTCTTCCCCAAGGCAAGAATCTTATCCCCCATAAAACCCCTCAAATCCAACGTCTTAATACTGTCCAGCATGAAGTGGAGTACGGTCATCATGCACGCCAGTAGGACTAGCTCGCGTATCGTCCTGGCAGCGTAACCCATCTCTACATAAGACCCGTAGTCAAGCGTGTAGGAGGATAGGATGACCAGCCCTATGGTTACTGCGAGCATGCTGTCCCTGAATCTTGTGAATACGCTGGCAAACCAGAATCCCACAGAGTATATCACCAGTGAGATGGCGAACGCGAATCTGAAACCGTTATAGTCTACAAAAAGTATTCTCACAGCCTCGGGAAGTTTGGCGTAATCCATGATATGATAGAATAATAGGGAAACCAGGATCATCGAGAATAAAGGAATCCTGTTTCTCGCCATAATCTCGGCGATGGAGAGGAATACTGGGGCAGCAAGGAACAGGAACGAGAATGTGAGGAGCACGTTGAGGAAGAAGGTCCTCTTGACCATAAAATCCATAAAACCATCTGGAAACGGGCTGCCGGTCACAATCCTCAACAGATTCACCACAACAATAAAGAGTGTGAATATCGTGATCCCCTTCATAAACAGTCTTTTTGAAACAGTCTTCCTGTCAGACATGAATCTGGTGAAATATATGGTGAACGCCATGAAGCCGCTGATAAAGATGAATGTCGTGCCGACTCCAAAGAAATGATACTGGATAGTCCTCACCGGCCACATCACGAAATCCAGGCACGCCAGATGGCTTCTCGATTTCGGGAAGTAGTGGAGCATCAGGGCGTTGAAAATCACTAGAGTCCTCAGGAAGTCCACAGACACTATCCTATCTCTCACGCCAGACATCTTCATGATAATATTGTTTTTTATTACTAAAACAATTATGCCACCAAAAACCAGTACTTCGTAAAAGGATTTTTACCTGTGATGCAATCATTAAATATGCTAGCTGATTTCCTAACCCCATTTGTTGTGGTAGGTCTCGCAGAGCTTGGTGATAAGACCCAGCTAGCCCTGGTGCTTCTGGCATCCAAGACCAGAAAGCGCATGCATATGCTTGCTGGGGCATTCCTCGGGTTTCTGATAGTGGACGGCATCTCAGTCTTACTCGGCTCATGGATCGCATCTCTCCTATCCATGCACTTCCTAAAGGCTGTCTCAGGCATGGTTTTCATATTCTTTGGGCTTCTGATGCTTCACTCCTCCCGCAACCAGAAGGAGACCAGGATGTTCTCCGAAAATCCGTTCACAGCAGCACTACTCTTGATATCTCTCACAGAGTGGGGTGACAAGACGCAGATAGCGACAGGCCTTTTCGCAACACAGTACAACCCCCTCCTTGTTCTCGCCGGCGTCCTATCCTCGCTGACGATTCTCTCCTTTTTCGCGGTCTTTCTGGGTTCGGGGCTGACCGAGAAAATCGACGACCGGAAGGCTGGCATGGCTGGTGGAGTGATATTCCTTGTTATGGGTGTGGCAACACTCCTATTGTGATGCTAGTGGCCTGTAGTGAGGAAGACCGCTGCCAGCATAAGTACGCCCAGAAGAAGGAATAATGACTGCAGTATCATCTTCCCTGGTTCAGTGTGCTTGTGGAGTTCCGGCATAAGGTCTGCCGTCGCAATGTATATGAATCCGCCTGCCGCAACCGATATTGACGCAGGAATCCATGATTCTATCCTGCTGAGGAACACAAAGCCTGCTAATGCGCCTAACACTGCCGTGGAGGCGGATATGAAGTTGTATGTCAGAGCCTTCCTGGTCTCCATGCCGGAATGCAGTAGTATGGAAAAGTCTCCGAACTCCTGCGGGATCTCGTGGAGTGCTATGGCGAAAGTCGTCACCAAACCCACCTTCACGCTGGTCATGTAGGCTGCCGCTATTATCACCCCGTCAATGAAGTTGTGGAGTCCGTCGCCAACCAGGTTCAGGTATGCCACCGGCCTTACATGGCATTCCTCCTTCCCGCAGTGGTGCCAGTGAATGTACTTCTCTATGAAGAAGAACAGTAGTATCCCCGCCAGGACGAACATCATCGCCTCCTCGCCCATCTCGTGTATGGATTCCGGAATAAGGTGTAGGAATGAGGCGGAAAGCATCGTGCCAGACGCGAATGCCACGAACACGATCATGAATTCATGAAGCCTTTTTTTCCCAATAGAGAGGCTTAAGACCCCTATAAGCGAAAGGATGCTTATAGCAATCACGCTGGCAAGTATCATCAAAAAAGGCATGTTTGAATATCAATGTTATCGCTTAAATACGGCCAACAGTTATTACCTCTCCCTTCCGTATATCCTATGTAATGTCGTATCTAGCATCCAGGAAGGTTCGGAGATATCACCCAAACGACCGCACGCTAGACAAGGTGGATTCCTTGAGGAGGGATTTGCAGGCTGAAAGGGTCTTTCACGGAGACGATGACGAAGCTTTGCGGAGGAGGTTGTCTGAGGCATGCGAGAAGACCAAAATCCGCGAGCCTGCACTAAAGTCCGCTGCAGAAGAGATCGCAGACCTTGAGGCAAGGGAAGAATTGAGGCGGAATGGAGTTCGTCCTAGACGAGGTGAACCGCGCCTGGCAGACATGAAGGCACGGTTCGAACTGACCATCCTTGAACATCCAGAACTATTAGGCCAGCTAGTCAGGGTTTCCAGGCCTCTTGAAGTGAGGCCGGTTGACGTATATAAGTACCTCAGCGAGAGGAATAGGGGTTGAATCCTCTTTTTTTTAAAACCGACAGGTTTATATACCTTTTTGTTATATATTTCTAACATAGTGTTTTAAATAAATAACAAAATGTTTAAAATAAATAACATGGAGGCTGGTTTGTATGGACGTTAAAACACGGATCGCCCTAGTATCACTGCTGACACTATCAGTCACAGCGGCAATGGGGATATACCTGAAAAACGCATGGCCCCTTGAGGCAGGGGAGATCGCCTGCATGGGCATAGCCACAATGATAGTGCTAGCCGGGCTGGCAGGGCTGGCTGGCATGTGGAACAGCATGAAGACCGGGCAGCCGCTGAAGGACGAGATGACGACAAAGATAACCTACAAGGCGGGATACTACTCCTGGATTGCGACGATATACATAGCGCTCGCCGTCGGATGGGTGATAGACGACATACCTGGGATGGCACCCAGACACGGCTCGACCGCAGTCCTACTCCTTTCTGCACTAACATTTTTCATAGTGCTAGGCGTATTGAGGATAAGGGGTGACTTCGAATGAAAGACAACTTCAAGATAATGTTGGGCGTCTCGGTTTTGGGGCTTGTCCTACTGGGACTCGTATTATTCCTAATCGGTGGCAGGGGCGGCATGAAATCATTCATGCTTGTAGAGTCCGGACTAGTCCTAATACTATTGATGGGGTTTACCTATGTTGTAGTGGAAAAGTCAAGGGAACACAAGAAGGGTCTGCCGATAGAGGACGAGTTGTCCAAGAAACTGGCATACCAGATGGGGACATACGCATACTACAGTGCAATATGGATCTCAGTCGGACTGATATGGTATAACGGATTCATCTGCGACAATCTGGGGACAACACCACTGGATGCTGGCGAGTCTCTAGGAGTTGTTATACTCCTATCAGGAATAATATACCTGGGGATGTACTTCATACTACGCGGCAGAGTGGGTTCAACTTGAAAACAAGAATCAAGGAGTTCAGGGCCAGGCACGACCTCACCCAGGAAGACCTGGCGAGAAAGGTGGGTGTTAGGAGGGAGACCATAGTGTTCCTTGAGAAGGGAAAATACAATCCCAGCCTACAACTCGCCCACGACGTCGCAAAAGCGTTACAAACCACGATAGAAGAGCTCTTCATATTCGAGGAATAACATGCTGTCAAAAAATAAGGTGATGCTATACTACTCGCTGACCCTGATACTCATTTATCTCGCCCACCCCTGGGACCTGGACGGGGACGGGGCCTGGAACATCCTAAAGGAACCCGCTGACTGCAACGACCTCGAACCACTCATACACCCATTCCGCAACGAATCCATGTACAACAGGATAGACGACGACTGCAATCCCCTCACCTACGACGACTATGCGGAAGAAGGCGGGGTAGTAACGAGGCAAGACCCGTCAGACAACGCAACCGGCGGCCCCAACCTACTGCTGATAACGATAGACGCGCTACGCCCGGATCACATGGGGACATACGGCTACGGCAGGGACACGACGCCGAACATTGACGCATTGGCGGCGGAGTCAACGATATTCACGAACGCATATACTCACGTACCCTGGACCCAGCCTTCGGTAGCCTCGATACTGACTGGCATGCACCCCCTGGACCTGGCGATACCAGACTGGGGCTACCGGCTTTCCGAGAAACACACCACCCTCACCGAGATGCTTGACTACCGCGGATACCATACTGAAGCATTCCTAGGGCACATGGCGTTCCAGCCGAAATACGGTTTCAGCCAGGGATTCGACCACTACGACTACTCGGTATTGAAGCAGGGGCATCCAGACCACATTACCACCTCCGCTAACCTCACCGACAAAGTCCTCGCCAGAATACCCGTCATGAGACAGCCGTTTTTCATATGGATCCACTACTTCGACCCCCACTACATATACAAGCCGCATGAAGGATTCAATTACGGTGACACATTCCTCGACCTGTACGACGGCGAGATAGCATACACCGACCAGCATGTAGGCCGCCTAATCAATGGTCTGAGGGAGGCTGGCGTATATGACACTACGATAATAGTACTGACCGCAGACCACGGGGAACAGCTGGGGGAACACAACGTCACCGGCCACAGCACAGTACTATACCAGGAGTCCGCGCGCATACCCCTGATGATTAAGGCTCCGGGAGTCGGGCACAGGATTGTTGACACGGTAATAGCAGAATCCGACATCACACCCACCCTACTATACCTCATGAACATGCCGCAGCCGGAAGGCATGCACGGTAGGGTGATCGGCCCGGCAGGAGACCGCACAGTCTTCCTGATGACCCGGCAGCAGGCAGACATGGATGGTGTGATACACGAAGGATACAAGCTTGTTACCGACCACGACACCAACTCCACGGAACTCTACGACATACTGGAAGACCCGTCGGAACAACACAACCTGGCCGGGAAAATGCCTGGAAAGACTGCTGAGCTAAGGCAAATGCTCATCGAATTCTACCCCGCCGACACGCCCGAACCCGAACCTGTTGAATTAGGCCCCGACACAGTAAAAAAACTAAGGGACATGGGATACGCGGCCTAAGCCAACCCCAGGACAGACTTCAAGAATTCTATGATACCTGATAAAAGACCATTCTCATCTGGCACTACCTTCTCTTCGACATCCTGCTTTGGCATCTTCTCCTCAACCTTTAGATTCACTATCTCCTCAACACTGTTGGCGCCGTCAGTGGCGATTACGCGCATCAAATAGTCTCCGGCAGCCAAGCCCCTTGTATCCAGTTCATACAAAGTCTCAACCGTGTTGGAGGCTAATGGAACCCACCTTTTTCCATCAGAGCTTATGGACAAAGAGTATGTCAGCATGTCATCGTCATCGTCAGACCCCCTCCAGCTTATAACAGCCTTCTCGCCAGGACTAACTCTACTCTTTACTGTTCCTACAGTGACTTCCGGCTTGTTCTCTGAAACCAGCTTAACGGCGACAGTCTTGTCATGATCATTCCTCAACTCGATTCTCCGTGCGTCAGGATTCCACTCCACATTAAAGTTGAAGTAAGTGGTCTTAACCTCGCCCCCCTCAGGCTCTGACTGGTAGAAAAACGGTGTGAAGCCGTACTTCCCGAGAATCCCTCCCTCAGAGTCAAGAAGGACTATGTAATAGGCCCCCTTTTCCTTAAGGTCCCAACTGGTCGTTCCATTGCCCAAGTATTTAAACCTGTCGAACTTCGCAGTCCCATCCTTGTTCACATACCCCCTTACCGACAATATCTCAGGGTCGTCCGGATCCTCAAATAGTTCCAGAAGGTTCAGGTATCCATCGTTGAACACCTCCCCTGTGCAATGCTTGACGGTATTCTCCCTCACCATCCAATACTTCGGCTGTACGCTAGTGCTCGTACCACCATCCATAAAGTACCTGAATAACTCCTCGTCAGAGTCAATCTCCACCCACTTGTTTGTCCAGAAGCCGCTCGGCGTCGGGTGAATGGCCCTTGTGTCAGACCATCCTGAATACAGTTTACCCCCTTGGCCATCACAGTCCGTAACGTTTTCACAATACTCCTTCATCTCACCGCTACTGTAGTCCTTGCTGGAGCCGATATAATGGTCGCATACGCCACCGCTACCGTGCTTCTTGAAACTACCCCAGCATTCAATCGGCGGGACGTCTATGTATGTGCCCACATATGCCAGCTCTCCGTTAGACTGTTTTATGTACACCTCTTCCGGCCCATCAAAGTCCTGCGTGCAGTATGGCGCATTCTTATCCTCAGAGTTGGTGTAACAGCAGTTTATCCTTGTATCCCCATCCAGCTCGCAGTAGGCCTCATTCCAACCGTGGAAGCAGTCCAAAGTGTAGAAGTCGCTCATCCCAGTTACCGCATGATTGAATTCATGCGCCAGGATCGAGTAGCTATCGCTAGCTGAAAACAACACTGCCTTTGTTTTCCCTGAGGCGCCGCCCCCACCGCCGCCGCACAACAAGACTATGCCGAAGTCGTATCCGTTGTCGACTGCCGCATCAGCTATCTCCCCCAGGAAGTGGCCCCTGCTCTCACCACCTCCCTTGTCGTATACGGCCCCCACCTGCGCCAATGAGAACGAGATTTTATCATCAGCAATCGGGAAAGTGCCTAGCGCGTACCCAAGCTGCTTTCTAATCATCTTCTCAAAGTCCTCAAGATCCTCTACGGTGGCAGTGGGCGGCTCACATTCAGTGCCGTCATCATTGATCACCTTGGCGTTAGTGACCAGGAAATCCCACCTCCTAGTCCTGACTACGTCATACTCAACGGACTCCCGCTGGTCGTTAGCGTCGTTAACATCCTCGATGGGTATTGCACCATACTCCTCCCATATTCCAGGCATAAGCTCGGCTGAAACCGAGAACTGCACTTTACTGCTCTTGGGCCTTGGCAGTAGCCTTACTTCAGGATAGAAGACGTAGGGGTTAGCGTAAGAGTACCAGTCTCCAGCATCCTCCCCCTGCTTGAAACCCTCCTCGTTCTTAGACTCGTCGAATGGCGCGTACTCCTTGGTTGGGAGGAAAATCCTGTTCATCCCATGGTGCACTTCCACCTCAAAAGTCTTGCTGTCACCGTTGAAGACTTCGTCCGGAAGGTCCCACTGGCCTGCCGGAAGGTCTAGTGTTAGGCTCACGTTCACCGGCGTTGGGAATGAAGACAATACGTGAACCCTAAATACAGTGTTCTTGCCTTCAACCAACGGCACGTCGTATATGACTTGGACCGCGTCGACAGACACCACGTTAATGTCCCCCTCAACAGGCTTGCATACGTTGCCGACACCATCTCCATCATCATCCTCCTGACCAGGGTTCGACTGGAAAGGGCAGTTGTCGCAAGCATCCTCAACACCGTCTGCGTCAGTGTCTGTCTGGGAGGGGTCATAGTCCTGCGGGCAGTTGTCGCAGGCGTCGCCTATCCCGTCACCGTCCACGTCAGTCTGATTCGCATTTGAATCGCTAATGCAGTTGTCGCACAGGTCTCCCGCCCCATCACCGTCCCCATCCTCCTGGTTGGCGTTCTTAACTTTCATGCAGTTGTCGCACGGGTCTCCCACACCGTCAAAGTCGAAGTCATACTGCCAGGTATTCCAGTCTTGCGGGCAGTTGTCGCACCCGTCACCCACATAGTCATTGTCATCGTCCTCCTGCAGGGGATTTGCGTCTTCAGGGCAGTTGTCGTCCTGGTTGCAGGAACCGTCCTTGTCCCAGTCAACACAGCACTTGCCGTCGGAACATATCTTACCCTCCCACTCGCAGTCGTAGGTCTGGTTCTTCACCGACTGGTCTACCCCGCAATAGTATTCTACCAGAAGCCCCTGATTCGTGCAGTAGTCCTCGTTCCCCACGACATACATCATCCCCATATTCGTGGAGACGTGCCCCTTCACATGGTATTCCAGGACCATGTCGGAGTCACTGCAGTTCGCACACCCGTACTGGTTTACACCAATACCCTGGGCGGTGCCCTCACATACGTCACACTGGTCTCCCACCCCATCACCGTCAGAATCCCCTTGACTGGGGTTGAAGGTCGTCTCCTGGCACCCGTATGTGCAGTAGAAACTGTACTGCACCTGCTTCCAGGCATTACCGCATTCACTGCAGTCTATCACGCCAGTAGTGGAACCCAAGTTCGATATTATGGTCACGTTAATACTGCTCGGGCAGTTGTCGCATAACTCGCCCACAAGGTCGCCGTCCAAGTCAAGTTGATCAGGGTTGAAGACTCCCGGACAGTTGTCTATGAGGTCTATCACTCCATCCTCGTCGACGTCAGTCTTCGACGGCAAAACAATCCCAGGACCGCCCTTGAAAGGCTGGGTGGTAAGCGTCTTCAAAGAAGTTTTAGACGGGATTGTAGCTGGAACAGTGGGAGGAATCGGGGAAGGAGTAATCTGCTTTGGCATGGTGGTCGTAGCCCTAGACTGGATGGTTGTGGTAAGCCTCGAAACAACAGTTGTCGTAGTCCGTGAAGCAACAGTGGTTGTCGTGCTCATTGAAGCCACTATTGTCGTAGTCCTCAGTATCGTAGTGGTCGTCGTGCTCGGCCTGGAGAGTGTCGTATACTGTGTTGTAGTCGTTGTGGTGCTCTGCCTAGGTAGTGTGGTGTACTGTGTCGTGGTCGTCGTGCTAATTGGGCGTTGTAGTGTCGTGGTTGTTCTCGCAATAGTGGTCGTTGTCCTGGCGAGTGTTGTGGTCGTCTCTGATATCCGTTGCGCGGAGACGATGGTGAGGGCTGATACGCAGATTAAGGTCAGGAAGAGTGACGTATAAAATCTCCACTCCATGGCATATATTATGAAGGCTATAATAAATCCATCTACCTTAGTGGCGTGAGCTCGTCAACACTCAGCCCCAGCTTGAATTTGCTGCCTTGTTTTGTCCCGCGTTCCTCCATCTCCTTCTCGACCGCGGGGCCGACTATCAGCCGGTACGTGTTCCAGGATGGCGCGAGCTTGGTTTCGAGGCCGCAGTCTTTGGATAGTCTCTGCACTAGGACGTAGGGGCTCAGGTGCTCTATGAAGTCGACGACAAGGTTCACGTACTCTGTGAAGCCGAGGGACTTGTATCTCCCGGCCTTGTAGTCTTCAGCCAGCTTCGTGTCCTTCATCACGATTAGCGGATATAGTTTGACCGCGTCAACGCCTAGCGCGGAATAGATCCTGGCGGTCTCAATCATCTCTGATGGTGTTTCCCCAGGCATCCCGAATATGTTGAAGAATATGGTCCTTATGCCCCTGTCGTGTGCTTCTGCCACCACGTTAACCGCTTCAGCGAAACCATGCCTCCTGTTTATCCCCTCCAGAGTATGGAAGTGCGGCGTCTGCTGGCCGACCTCCACCCACATCTCGTACCCTGACTCAACGTACTCGCCCATCAGGTCCAGGACTTCCGGCGGCAGGCAGTCCGGCCTGGTCCCGATGGACAAGCCTATGACATCCTCATGGGCCAGGGACTCATCGTATATCCTCCTAAGCTTGTCGAGGGGGGCGTACGTGTTGGTGCCGAAGGCTATGTACACGAGGGCCTTATCCCCCGCCCCCATCGTCTGATAGTGTTCGACCTGGTGTGCTATCTGCTTCTTGAAACCCTTGTTCATGACCGTCCGAAAGCTGTCGTACGTGAACTGGCGGGCGAAGTTCGGGCAGAAGTCGCATCCAGACTCCGCGAGCCTGCCATCCCAGTTCGGGCATGTGAAATTCGCGTTCAACGGGACCTTGCATATCTTCATCCCATGGACCTTACGTTGGTACGAGCCGTAGTGTGAGTAACGGTGGCCTTCCTCATACAGTTGGTCCACGATTCCCGTATCGATTATCTGCTGGATTTTCATGGTCTGGAGTAGTATTCTGGTAGCTAAGATATAAATAAAGTTTATCCCTGCCTCTCCCGCGGAGGCTGGAACCAGGGCACGGTGCCGTCACCACCATGCAGGGCCCACCAGTATAATGTGGGCTTAGGGTGTATCTCCAGGCTCGTCGGCGAAGAGAATGACACGAATATGCTGTCAGGAAAGCGTTTTGAAAGCAGTTCCGACTCGAACTTCCGCCACGCGTAATACGTGCCAGCAGACTTCTCACCCAACCCCATCGCGTCAGAGTTCCTCACGAACTCAGAATGCTTTCTGGCAGACGAAACTAGCGGCTCGACTTCCTGGTTCTCGCCAGGGCGCATAGCCAACTCAACGAACCTTTCGAAGTCCTTAACCCCAGTCACAACACCCTCCCGCATTATCCTGTCGAACTCTCCCTCACCATCACCCCAAAAAGAGCGCATGTATACCTCGCTGATGGGCTGGAATCCGAGTCCATTCTCCCTGGCCAACGCCTCGATGCCAGTAGCCCCGTTCCTGTAGGCCATCGACTCCTCTATCGGATGGCCGTTTATCCTCGAGTGGATGTCGCAGAACAGTATTGTGCCTTCAAAAGGCACGCCACTCTCCTTCGACAACCCGTCCATCGTAGCCTTCAAGTGTCTTACCACATCCTCGTCGTGCCTGTCTCCCGTGCCGTTGCCGTATTCCTTGAAGCCGCCCCACATGAACATGACCCTGATCCTCCTCTCGTCAGGGGGTTTCGCCAGCTGCTCCCCCACAATCCTCCTAACCTCCCTGTTGTTAGCATCAACCATCTGCCTGGCATCATCGTCTCCAGAGCGCGGCCTACGCCTAAGGGAGCGGCTGTTTATGCTGTGTAAGACCTTCCCAGTCTTGTCCTCTATCTCGTGTTCATCAAGTTTTTTAGGTGTGAAGGGCAGTAGCAGGGGTTCTCTCGGATGGTGGGCTTCAGCCCCTATACCACGCCTGCTTCTGAGGGAATCCATTGTTAATATTCCCCAGTACTAGACTAAATGCCTACCTGGACATCAGGAACAAGTCTTCGTTAACCCCCACCCCCGGGACCTTCTCAGGACTGACTACTGATGTTATCACGTAGCCTTCCTTAAGTATGAGCGCGGTCAGGCTGTAGTTCCTGGATGACACGAGGACCCTTTTGTCTGACTTGCTGAAGTTCATGAAACTCTTGAGGAAAGGCGCTCCAGCAGGGTCGGCGGCCACAGCACCTTCCGGCGGTATCCTCTTCTCTATCATCAAGTAGTTATGCCCGTTGTCGTAGGGATTGAGGAATTCCATAGTGCCTGAGAATCCTTCACCGTTGATGACCGACTTTAGAAAACCCATGTCCTCGATAGGGGCTATGGTGTAGACCTTCCCGGATTTCCCCCCACACAATGACTCTGACACGTATCTCAGCATTATCGTGTTAAGCTCCGTCCTTTCGCCAACGAACGAGTTGAGCGCATGACAGAATATTCCCCCCTCCCCATCCCATACCAGGCCTGTTGACGCCACCAGATTCCCGCCGCTGTCACGGAACCCCACGAGCATGCCCGCCAAGGTGAGCATCTTAAAAGTGCCATAGTCCTCGCTAGGGTCAATCCCCGCAGCATCCTCCAATCCTATAACCTCGCTTATGCTCTCATAGTCCTCAATCAGTACCTGCTTAAGGCCTCCGAATCCGACGTCCGGCAGTTTCTTATCGTACTCCCTCGATAAGAAGAAGCTGCTTGACTCGCTCTTCCTAAGCACCCAGTAGTCTAGTATGTTGGAAGCGCTCTTCTTGGAGGAGTACAATCCTATAACCTCATAACCCCCGCTGTTAAGGGCTTGCTCCATGAGCTCGTTGTTGTCCAGCGTCGTTGTGAAGGCTTCAACGCTAGGGTCGAGCTTCTCGAGATAGGGTATCATCTTCTGCCTGAAACCGAGTGGCGGGAGAGGATTTCCCAAGTCCTTCTCGAAGACTATCCTCGGGGAGCCCTCCTTCCAGTAGTCCCTGATGAACGCCTTGCCTGCGTATCCCCTGCTCAGGAAGTTGCGGATAGAATAAACCATGTCAGGGTGCCTGGTGGCCCATATCCTCCCACCCTTCGCATGCTGTTCCACAGCATCCAACAGCATGGATCCGACGCCGAATCCCCTATAGTTCTTGAGGACACAGTAGGCGTGTATGTACGAGTCCCCCCACTTGTCGTATAGTATCTGTATTACCCCCAATATCTTCCCGAAAGAATCCTTCACCGCGAGGAGCCTCCCAACCTTGGATATCATGAATATGGAATACAATTCCTCAGCCACCTTCGGGCCGTAGAAGGATGTGATTATCCTGGAGGCCTCCTTAACCTCATGCCTCTCCTGTATGCGTGCTACAGTCAACTGCTCCCCCGCAGTGTCTACCACAAGCTCCCGCTTGGTTGCGCCGTATTTCTCTGCTATGTGGTCAAGGGCCTTCTCAAAGCCTCCTGCCTCGAATATGTGGCTTTTCAGCAGGTTCAGGCTTATCATGTTCTCGACTATGGAGTCGAGTATCGTCTCGCTGGTGGACGAGTCGGTGAGTTCAAACACCTTCTTACGGTAGGATTCCACTATGCTGTCATAGTCTGGCACGGACTTCTTTATCAGATTCAGGAATTTGTTAGGGTTTATTCTTGTCAGCTCTGATATCCCGTCAAGCTCTATCGACAGTTCGCTGTAGATGTCGTGTTTAGACGCCTTGCCTGAAGACAGGTCGCCTACGGTATCCTTGACCTGGCGGTTGAATTTCCCTATCTCCTTGACTCCGATGCCATCCAAGTCAGATTCCATGACCCCACCCTAATCATCATTGGATTGGATGATTATATACCTCCCCCAACCTAGATTCCCGCCTTTTTCCTGGCCCATAACGTGATGTCGCCTGCAGCTCCTATCGGGCATATTGTGTTGCAGAAGGGTCGGTGCGCGTATCTGGATGAGAAGAGCATTATCGCGACCACGATTATGGATATTATGGAGTACGTGTATGCGACCTGGTATGTGTACGATATGATATTGTATATCGCGTATAACGCGAATGCTAGTATCCCAAAGCGTACGTACGTCAGTGCTCTCGGTATCCTGACCGTCTTTTTCCTCGGCGCCTCATCCTGCAGCTGGCCGAGGGGGCATAGGTTCCAGCACCAGAACCTGTTTTCAACGTTCATCAGCAGATATAATGGTATCAGCGTGTTCCTGTACATGCCCCAAGCGCATCTGCCAGGGCACAGGTGGCAGAAGAGGTAAGGTATCCTGAACCTGCATCTTAGCAGTGGCATAAGCCACATTGGCAGGAAAAGGAGGTAGTAAAGGGGCTTCGCATTGGAAGCCCAATCCTTCTTGAACCATAGTATGAATCCCCCAGCCAAGAGTATTATGCTGGCGGTCTCGTAGGTGGTGTTTATGAACGTTTTGTTCACGCGGTATCCGACAGAATAGACCACCGCAATTATGAGCAGCGCATACCATATCATCCGGAGGGTCTTGTCCTTCATTGCCTCAAATTATGTGCTTTTAGTATAAAAACGACTGCCGCAGCCACAGTTACCATCACTGCGAGAATGATTAGAATGGACGTACCCTCCGGCTCGTCATTACCTGCGAACCCTGTGATCGTTGTGGTCGTGGTAGTTGTCATGACCGTCTGGTTCCCGCAGGGCGAGTCTATTGGGCAGAGTATGCTCTCGTTTTTCCCGGCCGCCTCTGTCGTGGTCGTGATGACCTCCCCAGTATTGTCCGGCGTTGCCTCCAGTGTTGTTGTCACAGTAGTCTCAGATTCGGTAGTCATGTCCATGGGATCCACGCACCCGTTTTCTATGCAGTCCGCTATTATGTCCTCCAGCCTCTTCTCAGTGTGCCCTGCCACGTAGCCTTCGATGACCTGGTCTCCTATGAATGCGGCGGGCACGAAGTCGATTTTCCTGCCGTAAGCTTCGGCCATGTCGTCAAGCAGCTGGTTGTTGGTCTTGTTGTACTGGACTTCAAGCATCACCGCATCAAGTTCCGGATGTTTTTCCTGTGCCGCCTCTATCACCGGCTTGAATTCACCGCATATGTGGCAGTCGTTGCCGTAGAAGAAGTAGAGTCTCACCGCTTCAGTCTCCGCTGACGCGGATGCGGTCGCCAAGACCATGAATACGAGAAACCACCAAAACCTCATTTTTATCTCATTAGACTCGCGAACCTCTCAAAGCTGCGGTCATACGTTCTCTCGACGTCATCTGGGAAGCAGCATGCAGGAAGCTCCCTGTTCGCCAGATGATACTTGATGCACTCGCAGCAGACGCCCTTCCTACTGCACGGCTCGTAAGTGCAATTGCACCTCCCCCTATTTGCATCCCTCCTACATTCCATCATCAACCCTCCTGTAATAAGTCTTCTTCGTCAGGAAATGGATGGGAGTGTCTATATAATACCTCACAGTCTTCACCCAGCCCATTGACTCCCTCCGCCTCATGGACGTGTACACTATTATGCTCCAGTCAAACACGAACCTGCCCCTCCCGCTCATCCTCTTCGAGAGGTCGGAATCCTCCCTCGCCAGCAGCCGAGTGTCATAGCCGCCCGCCTCAAGCATCACACTCCTTCTATACGCGCTGTTGCTGCCGCGGGACCACTCCTCCCCAAACCAGTGAAGCACGTTCATCACAGAGTTCCCTATGAAATAGCATGCCCTATCCATCACCGAAGACTCTCCAGGCATGGGCTCGGTAATCCCTGTCACAAACACAACCCCCGCGTCGACGAAGTGCCTTTCAATCCTCTCAAGCCAGTCGCGCGAGTGGATGCAGTCCGCGTCAGTGGTCACGACAACATCACCTGCAGCCACCTCAACGCCCCTCTGCCTGTTAAAAGGTATGCTCCGCCTGCCCTCAACGACGATGGCACCCATCCCCCTGGCGATGGCCACAGTATCATCACTACTCCCAGAGTCGACGACTATGACCTCATCCGCCTGCCGCGTCTGAGTCCGGATGCTCTTAATGCACTTGCCGATATAAGCCTCCTCATTCAATGTGGGGATGACAACGCTAAGCCTCATGTCACATCATCATGCTGCCTAAAGACATCTCCAAAATGAGATTCCCCACATAGAACAATCCGAAACACAATCCAATGAGGATTGGGATGTACTTGAGGCCCTCCTTCTCCTCACCCCTCAGGATCAGGCCTATGACCATGGAGCCGAATATGCAGGACACTGCCATCGACAGGTACGAGTACTGGCTGATGAACTCCGGGGTTATCGATATGGAGCCTGGGCTTATGGGCGCCCCGCCCATGGCGTCAAAGTTGGACGGCATCTCATCCGCTATCATCTTCATGTTTTGCGTCAAGAGCTTGACCAGGAAGGAGGACATCGCGAACAATGCTGGCGCTCCGATACCCAAGGCTATGAATATGAACATGACATACATCAGCACGCTCGCGCTAATCTCCTTCTTGATTATCTGCTGGTCCCTTATGTCGCTCGCGGTCTTGTCCAACAGGTCCGCGAGCTGGCCGCCAGACTTGATGCTGTGGACTATCAACTCTATGGTCCTCTCAAGGTCCTTGGAGTTTATGTTGTCAGACATCCTATCCAACGCGTCCACAAGGCTCTTGCCAGCCATAGTCTCCTTCCCGATCCGCCTTATCTCCTCCTCAAGAGCCCCGAACTCCGGCCTGGCTGCCATCAAAAGCGCCTTGTCTGTGGTCAAACCCGCCCTGATGTTTGAGCCCATCAGCTGCAGGGCGTCCGGAAGCGCCTCCTCCACCTGCCTGGCCTTGGAGTTGGCTGAAAGCGAGACTATTATGTATCCAGCGAACTCCACCAGTATGAAGGACGCCAGGAACACTGGGAGAGGCCATTTCCCGAGGCCATATCTCCCCAAAACCATTGTGATTATGAATGATAGCATGAGCCCGACTGTTATCGCCCCGCCTATGAACTTGTCCGGATCCGTCTTTATAGTCGAGTAATGCACCATCTTCGCGTACTTGTCCTTCAAGGGTTTGGGCATTATCCTCGCGATGAATGTTATGAAACTCACTTTAACCTCCTATCAGATTCGGCCTCTTTGATTTTATAAGCCCGAGGAATATGAACTGGAGCACTAGGATGCCTGCGAGGAGCATCCAGAACGTACTCTCCTTCCCTATCATCTCCATCCCCGGGAAAGACGATAGTATGATGAGCATGGTTATCCCCAGTGAGGGTATTATGACCGCCACCATCATGTACATCATGGCTATGGGGTTCAGCACGGACTTGTATCTGCCTATCTCAACCAGCTGCTCCTTTGAAAGGGATCTTATGACCTCCTCCAGGTTCTCGCCCACGTCGCTGCCGGACTTCAGGCTGTTCACGAGCTGCCATAAAGCCCTCCTAAAATATATGGAAGGATTCCTGAGGGCGAGGGACTCGAGGGAGTCCACCATCGGCTGCCCGGCATTCACCTTCTCCACCACGTTCCTGAACTCCTCAGAGATGGGCCCGTAGTTGCCTAAGGCTATGGAAGCCATGGCATTGAATATGGGGACTCCAGACCGTATCTGCACGAGCAGGCTCCTAAGCGCGAACAGAAGGTTCCTCTCTATATACTTGTTCCTCTTGCTTACAATAGACTTGGGGTACATCGTCAGGTAGAAGAATATCACGAATCCCACCATGCCTCCCGTTAACGCGCCTATCTGCGGATCCTTCCCATCCCCAAGGTATATGGCAAGTGTCGTGAAACCGCCGATAGACAATCCTACAAGAAGTCCTGTCGTGAAGCATATGGCCAGGTACTCTCTGGCGGCGAGATTGTACTGCTCCTTAATGCCTGACTGGGTGAGCGTCAGCTTTGTATGCGTGAAGACATGGGTTAAGACATCCCCTACTCCTATGAACAGGTGGGACGCGCTCCTTATGAACCCCTGCTTAAGAAAACCCAGCTCCTTTTGCATTAAAATAGAATGTGTTTACTGATTTAATAGCATTATCCCCTTGTTTTTATTCGACCCCGCACATATATTACCTACCTGCTAAGATGACTGAAAGAGTGCCTACTGGAATAACCGGCCTTGACTCACTGGTTGAGGGCGGCATACCCGACGGATTCAACATACTGGTGGCGGGAGCACCTGGAACAGGAAAGACCATATTCGGCCTCCAGTTCATATATGAGGGAGTCAAGAAGGGTGAGGCCGGAATATACGTAAGTTTCGAGCAGTTCAAGGAGGAGATAATAGAGCAGGCCGAACAGTTCGGCTGGCACGACATAAGGAACGAGAAGCTTTTCTCACTCCTGTCCATAAAGCACAAGGACATACAGAGCTTCATGAACTACCTCAAGGACGAGGTCGTCGCGAAGGGCGCTAAGAGGATGGTCATAGACAGTCTCAGCGTGCTGAGCGTGTACACGAACATACTCGAGGATCCAGAGCACATACGCTTGATGGATCTCAGCGTCGACCTGCACTCACGCCTACCACTGGACCCTGAGCAGCTCAGGAGCCAGACCATCTACCATGTCATGGGCAAGATAAAGGCGTTGGGTGTGACAACACTACTCATCACCGAGCAGACCGAGTCCAACAAGCTTACGCGGGACGAGGTCAGCGAATTCGTCTGTGACGGGCTAATAGTGATGAAGAAGGTGCTCATGGGCAAGGACGTGATACGTTCGATAACCGTCGAGAAACTGAGGCAGACCAAGATACAGGCCGGAAGCCATCCCATGGAGTTCGGGCCCAATGGCATAATGGTGAAATAAGCCTAACCTAATATCTCCTTCGGGTCCTTGTTGTTCTGTGTGACGTCTATGACCGTCTTCTGGTCGACATAATACCTCCTCATTATCTTGCCGACCTCGTCTATCCTGCGTATGTTGTGCTCCACCATCCAGTTCAACACGCCCTCCTTTATCCTCAAGTCCTCTATGACCTCGCTCTTCATAAGCCCCGTATGCCTGTACAATTCCGTGAACAGGCGTATGGGCTCGACGTTAGGCCTTATCTCATCGTCTCTCGCATCCCACTTGTATATCAGGTTGGGCTTGTATTTTATGACCCCGGAGTTCCTCCTCTCCTCGTCAGTAATGAACTCGCCCACCTCGAATATACGCCTCAAACCACGCCTCCTGTCCCTGAACATGACTACGTTCAAGTGAACCGCCTCAAGCATGGTGTGGGGCACGTCTATGGGCGGATTCGTGATCCTAGTTATCGTCTGCTCGCACGTGTCCGCGTGAATGGTACAGTATACGCTGTGCCCGGTGTGCATGGCCTCAAACAGTACCTCAGCCTCCCGCTTCTTCCTTATCTCACCCATGACTATCCTGTCCGGCCTCATCCTCAGCGAGTTTATCAGCAGGTGCAGCATGCTCACCTCGCCCTTGCCTTCCGGGTTGGGTTCCCTGGTGGTCAGAGGGCACCAGTAGAGGAATCCTGGCAGCTGCAGCTCCCTCGTGTCCTCGATGCTGATTATACGCTGGTTAGGCTGTATGAACGGCATTATGATGTTGAGGAAGCTTGTCTTCCCGCTCCCTGTTCCGCCAGACACTATGATGTTCATCTCGTACTGTATCATCAGCCATATCAGCGCGAGAACCTCCGCTGAAGCGGTCTTGTTTTTTATGAAGTCAGTGCAGGTCCACGGGTCCCTCGCGAACTTCCTTATGGTTATCGTATTCCCCTTCGTGGATATGGGCGTCAGTATGGCGTTCGCACGGTCCTTGCTCATCAAGTGCGCGTCCAACAGCGGGTTCAACGTCGTTATCTCCCGCCCTATCCTCCGGGCTATGGTGTTCGCCCAGTTCTGTATCTTAGCCTCGGACTGGGGTTTGATGTTCGTGTCAAGCCACCCGTACTTCTTGTGGAAAACCCTGACCGGCTCCTTGGCAGAGTTCATGACTATCTCCTCTATGTTCTGGTCGTTCAGGAAGAACTCCACCTCATCTAGTCCTAGTAGCTCGTGTATCAGCCCGAGTATGAAGTGCTTTTTAATGTCCCCGCTAAGCTCCGGGAGTTCCTGGTCGAGTATGGCGTCCGCGTTCTTCTTGAAGTCCTCCTTCAGCTGGTTCATCATAGAAGACTCGAATATGTCGCTTGTCGTGACTTCTATCCCTGTTATAAGCCTCTCCTTTATATCGTCCAGCAGGGCGAGTGTTGCCACATCCACCTCAGGGAGCACCATCTTGTAGGACGGCGTGAAATCCTTCTTCACTATCTGGATCGTCACTTTTATGTCTTCAGACTCCACCTCATAGGTCTCTAAAATCTCCTCTTCTCCTCCGGTTTTCTTGTCTTCATCCATCTTACTCCTCGACCTTCTTCTTTATCAACTCCGGCTCTCCGATAGTGGGGTACCTCACTTCAATGAGGTTGTGCTCCTCCAGTATCATAGCCCACTCCTCGATCTGGGTCTTGCTTACCTTTAATGTATTAATCAAAGCCTCATTTATCTTTAACTTCCCGTATTTCTCGACCAATTCATAGAGCTTGTCTATCTTGGTCTCCACCTTAACACCCGCGACAACCTTCTTTACAGGCCTCTTATCCTCTCCACTGCCGCTTACCTTCGTCTTAGCCGCGGACTCTATGGCTATCTTCCTGGCCTTAATCGCGTCCCCACTGGTCTCACCCATGCCGAACCTGCTCAAAACGTCGCCCAGCTTAAGCCTTCCGGCTCGGCTGGCCTTCAGCTCCTCCAGCCTGCTGGCCTTCAGCTCCTCAGACTCCACTTCCACATCGCCTTCAGACTGGATTCTCCTATCCCTCAGCTCCTTGAATCGCTGGGCCTTCAGCGGGTCAAGGCCGCCCAGGTTTCTCGCGAAGTCCACTAGGCTGAAGTTCACGCCCAGGCTAAGCTTCCCTATCCTCCCGTCCCTCTGCCCGTCCATCATCTCGTATCTCTCGGACTTGAAGTCGTCGGGTCCGGCTGGCGTCCCTTCGCCGGCAGAGCATTCGGCTGCGTGAGTCGTCTTCAGCCTGGTCTTTATCTTTATCCTCAGGCTGCTCAGTTTGACCGGGTTTTCAAGGACCGCACCCTCCTCGTCGAGCGCGGACTCCAGCGACTCCTCGCTCAGAGTGTATATGTCGATGCTGCCCTTAGTCCCAATGAACTTTTCTGATATGCTATCCATGGCCTCCTGCCCGTAGAGGACTTTCGCCTCGTCAAGGTGTTCGAATGTCGCGGCGATAATGTTCCCCTTGTATGCGAGAAGCCCTGCGGTATACGACTGGTCATCCACCTCACACCATAGTCTCATAAGGCCTATGAAATCTGTCCTCAGCTTGTTGCACACCTGCCGGAATTCCTCTTCTGTCTCTGGAACAAGTTTTTCGCCGTCAGCATACTTACCCTTTGCTCCAGTCTCCTGGCCTCCGGCTTCCCCCGGAATCTCGACCTTGACTTCCTTCCTAACTTCGGAGGATGGTTTTGACGGTTTTTTAAGGAGTATGATCTCCGGGTCCCTCAGCATCCTCTTTTTTACCTGTATCACCCCCCTTCCTTCCAGCAGTTTCAGGTATCTCTCGGAGTCCTCCCTCCTAAGGCCCAGTGACTTCACTATCTCGCCCTCGCTTGCGCTGCCTGTTTTACCTAGGATTTTTATTATGGATTTTATCCTTTCCGAGTCGATGCTTGTCTTCACAGGCACTTCCTGCTGGTCTGTTTCATCCATTTTGCGTGGGGTATATTACACCATAATAGATTAAGCCGTCTTGTATAAAAGATGGTCTTCTAGTGGCAGGATACGTTGAAATCATCGATGTAGAGTCCCGGTCTCCTGAAGTTGTTGTCGGTGTGCAGTAGGAATCTCAGCCATATGATCTGCCCGTCGTAAGGGCTCAAGTCTACTTCGTCCTGGTGCCAGCCCCACCAGTAGTCGCGCCACGGATTGCAGTAGCTGGAGCTAGTGCATTCGCTGTCGATTGTCGTCCACGTGTTCTGGTCGTCCGAGACCTGCATTATCGCGTAGTCGTGGCACCAACTGCCCGCGCAAGTGTGGTGTATGTCGTATTTGAGCATGAAAGTCGCCTTCGCGTTCGTCGCCACGGTCAGGTTCAGCTCAGGGGTCATAAGCCACTCATCCTTCCTGTTGGAGTACTGTTGCGCCCCGCTCAGGCTGCCGGTTATGTCAGTGCCATAGCAGTTTGTCGTGCTGTAACAGTTGTGGTAGCTCGGGTTTCCGAGAGCCCAGTCGTCGCTAGAGTCGTACACGTCACCATGGCTCCACATGGTGCTGCTGTATCCGGTGTCCTCGAAGTCGTCGTAGAACCCGCACAATGTTGTTGTGGTGCTGGAGGTTGAAGTGGTGTCTGTCGAAGACGTCATGGTGCTTGTCGTGGCCGTGGAAGTGGTCGTGGATGCTGACGGACAGGCCACATCCTCCGTTATCCACGTCTTTAGCGTGTAGTTCCCGATGTCTGAGTCCGAGCAGGATGATGCGTCAACGTCAACGCCTATCATGTACTCGCCGCCCCCGAGCACGCACATGCTTTCCGAGGTTGAGGGCTCCAGGTTGTTGATAAGATGCCTGTTAGTGCACGTGTCCCCGTCGATGGAGTAGTTGTATATCACCATGTCAGTCTCAAAGACTCCTCCAACACCCGCGTTACCCATGAATTCCAGGGTTAGCAGGCCGCTCATGCCCGGACTGTACCTGTAGAAGTGCCATTCGGTTGTGTTGAATCCGTAGTAAGGGCATTCCGCCGTGTCGTTGCCCTGGAGTAGTGGTGGGAGTGGGTTGTCGCAGGTGCTGCAGTGTCCAGTGTCCTCCGGGTCGCAGAACATAACCTCCCCGCAGCCTTCGAACGCTGTCTCGCAGTCCGGATCCAGCCAGTCGACGAAAAAGTCCTCATCCTCGTTCACGCAGTTCCCGCACTCTTCGGGGTCTGGCGTCAGGCAGTTCGTTATGTTCTCGCACTGAGTGTCCACGTAGAAGTACCCTGCGTGAGGTCCATCCAGCATCAGTGCGTAGTCGTCCATCAGGCAGGTGCTGTGGACCCTGCATCCTTCGATGCCCTGCCAGTAGAGGTAGCCTATCCACGTGGCGTTCGTCTTGGGCGTGATTCCGTGGGCGTCCAGCACGTAGGGGCTGACAAGGGTTTCAAACCCTATCATGGTGTTGTTGAAGTATTCCTGCGACTGGTTCACGTACCTCTCGCTAAGGTTGTATCTCCCGTCGATGCGGTCGAAGAAGCTGGGCCCGTCAACACCTCCGTAGAGGCTTGCGTTGCTCACGTGGTAGCATGTCGTGTTTATGACCTCGCTGGAGACTCCCATCAGCACCTGGTGCAGGTTGCACTCCTCGTTGTTCTTTATCGTGACGCATGTTCCGGTCGATATGTTGCCTTCATCGCATCCTTCCGGACGGCTGCATCCGCCGCCGGGACCGAACTTGGTCTCATCGTCCATCTTGCAGGTGTGGGAGATCCATGGTATCGTTATGTTGCACTTGTTGGCGAAGCTCTGCGGGTCGTTGGGTCCGTAGTTTATGACTCCAGCGAAATGGTGTTCGTCGCTTGCGTTGAAGCATACTTGCTCTTCGTACTGGTTGCAGCCTCCGAAGCCCTTGTCCAGCACCAGGACCTGTTCGTTGATAACGTCCGGGTCCTGGTTGACGCAGTAGTCGCTGAGTCCTCCCGCATAGTCGTCTGTTATGTTGGAGTGGAATATGATGTTGCCTGTCCCCACGCCTTCGCCGTAGTCTGAGAGGCTGCATCCTGCCACGGCGTCGTCATAGATGGTGGTGGTGCAGTTTTCAATGTATTTGACTACGAAGGAGTCGGTGTTTATCGGGTATAGCACGTCTTCCAGCCCGAGTATCGAGGTGTATGACGTCGTCGTGATGTCGGTGCCTATATAATAGCACATGTTGGCCTGGTCGTAGGCGTCGAGCGTCAGGTTCACTATGGAGGCGAAGTTCCACGCATCGTATGGGACTACTCTTATGTCCCTCACGTCTACCGACAGGTTGAACCTCATGCTACTCCCCTGCTCTTCCACACGGTTTATCCACTGGGAGAGCGTGTGGTTTATCATGTACGTTATGTTCTCCCCCCTCAGCGTCCCGCATATGGAGAGTTCCGCTATTGCGGCTTCCGTTCCGTTGTCGTTGAACCTGAATCTGTCGCAGTCCAGCTTGCATGCGCTGCTGCAGTTGAACGTGTATTCCCCCAGGGTATTTCCCGTGGTGACGACGTCGTCTATCGCGTATATCGCAGCCCTCCTGCCGAATATCACCATAGCGCGCCTCATGTCCTCCTTCAGGTCCTCGACAAAGAAGTGGAGTTCGTCGCATCTTATCTTCCCTATGGTGTCCTCGCTCTTGGTCTTCTCCATGGTCGAATAGTATGCTATCAGCAGTATGAGGGGTATTATCAATAGCACTACCGCCGCCGTGAACACCAGTCCTCTGCACTTCTTCTTCATCCTACATCCATATTATCAGCTTGAATTTTGCCGGCCCCCATAGCGACTGGACTCCTCCAGCGCTCGATAGCTCGAAGCCTATCATATCCGGGTCGAAGAGCAGGTCGACTCTCGAGTCGTTGTCCAGGTCGAGGTTTGACATTAGGCGGAAGACTGAGTCGTCTATCGCGTCGTCCTCGTCGTAGTGCCTGCTTGTCGTAGTGTAGTTACATACTTCGCTTTCGTTATAATATGACGGTATGCTTGCGCTGTAGGTGGTGCCGTCCTCGAATTCTATGTTCCAGTCGCATCCGACGCTCTCGGAGTGTATGTTCCCGTATCCAACGAGGCTCTGTATCCTGAGCGTGTATATCGCCCTGTCGTCTCCACTGCATCCGGTCCTAGAGCTCTGGTTGTCTCCCGTCTCGATGGTTACGATGTTGTCATCCCCAGGTACAACGTAGTCTGCTGGAACGTTAACGATATATGGGTCTCCCAGCGGGGTGTAGTCTCCTCCATAGTCGCTCCAAAGCCTGTAGGCTTCATGGCTGTACAGTGTGTTGTCTATCCTCAGGTAGTCTGTCCAGTGGTTGCTGGAGTATGAAGTGACCTTGAAGTCAGAGACCACAACGTTGGCTGGTATTGTGACCTCTCCAGTGCAGTCTGTGGGGTCGTTGAACGGGTCGCTTGACTGGGTTATCGAGACTTCCCCGTAGGTCGACTCGTTTCCTGGAGTGTACTCGTATTCTATGTACGAGTCCGGGTATATGGTGGAGTTGCTCAGCACCCCGCCGAAGTAGACTGTCTGTGACTTCTGGCTTGTAGTGAATATCTTGTCTGCGATGTCGACGTAGCAGTTCAGGAGGTCAGCTGGATTGTCGCTCGCACAGTAGGTGCCGTTTCCGTAGCGGGATATGTTCTGCAGCGCGTTGACCGCGACGTTGCATCCTATCGCACCCGCCCCGAAGCCTATGGTGTTCACTGTGGCGTTCAACTCCTCGTGAGACTTCAGGGAATCGTTTATCGCATTATCTATCGCGGTGTCGTCCAGGTAGTCGCTGCAGGTCCCGCTCCAGTATAACCCGTATCCGCATGTCGGCGAACTGCAATAGTATTGGCTGCAGCAGCTGGTCCTGTCTTCATCAGATATGCTGCACCTGATGTTGGCTATGCCGTCGGTCATCACGATTATGTACTTGTCCCTGTATTCGTTGCTCTGCTCCTCCAGCATGTTCCTCGCCATCCTTATGGCGCAGCAGATGCACGTCCCACCGTCTGGAGTGGCTAGGCCGTCAACAGTCTGGTTGAGGTCTGCCTCATTGTTGCTCAGGTCGTGCCTGTTGTACGCGTTGTAACTGTACGTGACGAGGCCGACCCTGTTGCCTGTCGTATTCAAAACCATCTCTATGAACTGTTTGTCCAGCTCCTTTGCGTAAGGCCACCTGCATCTTGAGCCCGGGCAGTGGCTGTCTTGGGTGCAGTAGTTGTTGCTGTTAAGGCACCTGAGCATGCTGCCTGACATGTCTGTTATAAGCACGACGTCCGCGCTTCCGGAGGTGATGGTGTAGGAGAAGTTTCCTGTCCCCATCCTGACGGGTATGGTGTTCTCGCTCATGTCCGGGTAGTACACCAGCCCTGAACTCTCCAGTTGCTCGTTCGTCAGCGTCATGTTCTGCTCAGTCATGTTTCCGCTCGAGTTGAATACCGTGATGCCGCCTATGTTCAGGTAGACTGAGTAGTTGCTCGTGTAATGCAGGTATGCGTTCAGGCTTTCAAGCCTTCCCGGGACGTAGAACGAGTCGTAGATGTTTATCAGCCCGTCAACACCCGGGAAATAGTATCTGCCCACATCGCTTATCTCGTCAGTGTCCATCTGTGACGTGTTGTATGTGACCTGCAGGTATCCGCCGCCAACGTACATGAGGCTGAAGTTGGAGGTTGAGAACTTCAGGTCTATCCTGTTGTCTCCTGACGTGAAGGAGTTCAGGTATGCGGACTGGACGCATCCCGCCGACCCCTTGATGGTGGCGTTCATGCTCGTCCCGCTGGGCGTGAATGTTCCCGCATAATTGTCGTTCACGTACGCGTCGAATGGCGCCAGAGTGTTAAGCTCGAAGCAGGCCCTGTTAACGTTCACGTCCACGGGTAGCCCCCTCAAGTAAGTGGTGATGTTGCCCTGGCCTATGAACCCGCCGAAGTAAGCGTATTCTGACGTCTCCTTCTCCCTTATGTTGCTTAGGAAAGACCTTGCTACGTGACCTCTCGTCGGCATCCCCCTCCCGTATCCTACGAGCAGCCTTGTTGAATGGGTTTTGACGAGCGAGTTGTCTGGGTCTATGCCCCTCGTCTCATTGGCTATGAGCTCGTCGTCGACGGTCAGCATGTACCCCATGTTGGGCGGTATGAGCTCGTCAAGGTATTGTGTGGATATGTTCGTCGCGTTGATGAACTCCTCGCTGGATTGGTTCCCGTTGGCGGCAGCCCAGTATTCCCCCACCTGGTCCAGTATGCCCTTCTTGTTCAGGACGTCCAGGGCATCTTCAGAGACGTAGTGGAGCCTCTTGAATGACGTGTCGCTGGGGCTCGAGCCGGAGTAGCTCATGCCTATGAGGGTGGTGAACAGTATCATGGTCACTGTCAGCGCGAACACCGCGTCTATTATTATGCCATACCCTCTGTTCCTCATCTAATCCCCCTTTACTGTATTAACTCTCCCAGACTGTTAAATACACGGACACTATGTCCTCGTCTATCAGGGCGTTCCTCAGGATCGTGACCTTTCTCTCGTCCTCGTCCGGCGTCATGCCCGCGTACAATCCAGTGTTGTTTATCACGACCGTAGTCCTGTTGAAGTATGTGATGTTGAAGTAGAACTCGTAGTTGCCGAGGCCGAGCAGATACTTGTTGCAATCGTAGTTCGAGTCCCCGTCACTGCAGAGCGTGGAGTTGCCGGCGTCCATCATGTAGACGAATTCCAGAGCCTTGCCAGACATTATGTGCCTGCTCTCGTTGACGAGCCCTACCGATGTCACGTCGCTGTGGTTCCAGTATCTCGGGCTTCCAGGAGTCCTCACCAGCTGTTCTGCCGCGTCTATCGCAGCCTCGTTCAGCCTGTCCTGCTTGTCTGACTGTATTATCTCCCTCGTAGTGGTATTCCACAGGTACAGTATCAGGGATAGCACTATCAGCAGTATGATGTATGACATCACGAATTCCCCGCTGAACACCTGCCCTCTGGATGACTTCATTCTCAGCATTTTGAACGTGGAGTTAGTTGGTTGAACATGTTGTTGAATATTGCGGTGTTGTTGCCGTCGTACTCCGTCATAGCGGCGTCTACGTTTAGTGTGCTCAACAGGTATGTTCCGGAACCATAGTCCAGCCGTAGGAAGCCTGCCCGCGTTTCATTACCCTCCTGATAGGCCATGACCTTGTATCCTGAAGTCCATCCGGTATAATACTCGTCAAACACGAGATTGTCTGGGTCCACCTGCGACGGTATATCAAAGAAGGTTCCAGCGTCTTCCGTCGTGTTCATGTTCACGTCCCCGCCCGATCCCACATCAACGTAGTAAGGTAGCCAGTCCGCCCTCCAGGTCGTGTATTCCTGGGAGTCGGACCAGACTATCCCCCCATTATACGCGAAATCCTTTATCGCAGCCTCAGAGTCGGCGTCCAGCGTATAGGAGCCTCCAGCAACGCTGTTGTACTCCATCCACAGCACGTCATACTCCGCTAGCCTTTCAGGAGTCAAGTATCCTGCGTCGCTCGTATTCTCGACCTCTATCTTGCAGGAGCCGCTTAAGCCGTCCAGAAGAGTCCTGTCACGGCCCTCCCCCTCGTACACTAGTACCGCCACTTTACCGCAGATCCGTTTTATCTTAACAACACCTTCATCGTTTATAACGCAGTTCCTGGAGTTCAAACCCTTCGTGATGTTTATCACAGTAACGTTGGGTGTCACCATCTGGCTGCTCCAGGGAGACAGACGGTGGTCCCATGATATGTAGAGCGTGTTGCCTTCGACACTCACGTTATAGTCGAAGTGGCCTCTTATCCTCTCAGGCAGGCTGAAGTACTTGTAGTATCCCGGGCCCTGCTGGCTTACGGTGTTTACATTGTCCTTGATGCTCTCCCCTATCCTCTTGACGTCCAAGTATATCTTCAACTCCGCGCTCTCCTCAGTCTTGTCTGTGGCGAGCAGGACCAGTATGACGAACGTGAGTATGAGGAATGCGAGGCTAATGATTAATTCAATGCTTGTCTGACCATGATTGTCTTGAGAAGAATCAACACGTACGACCATCTTTTAATAGTATTTGAATATAGTTATAATTAATGAGGATTGGGGTGTTCCTACGCGTATTTCCGGCTTTCCTACTGCTCTCTGCCATGGCTTCCAGCAGCCAGTCTGCTGTGGAGGCATCATGGCCTGCGTACAAGCACGATGCCTCCCGCTCAGGGTACACCCAGGCGGAGTCCGCAGCGTCTTTCGAGGATTATACGCTACTATGGTCCTTCCCCACCGGCAGGTCCGTTAAGACAACCCCCCTGGCAGCCGACCTGGACGGCGACGGGCTTCTGGAGATAGTGGCAGCATCCTCAGACGGCGTGTTATACGTCATTGACTCGGAGGGTGGTCTGGTGTGGAACCGTTCATTCTCAGGCCCCATATACTCCACGCCGTCAGTGGTTGATCTGGACGGTGACGGCTTACTTGAGATAGTGTTCGGCTCCGACGACGGCAGCCTTTATGCGGTCACCCATAATGGCACGCTATTGTGGAGTTTCACGACCCATGGCATGGTGCGGTCGTCGCCACTAGTCTATGACCTAGACGTCTTCAAGCGTCCTGAAGTGGTGTTCGGGTCCATGGACGAGAATGTATACTGCCTTAGCCATGAGGGTGTCCTGCGTTGGAGTTATTCTACCGGCGACCCTGTTGAATCATCACCCAGCGTGCTGGACATTGACGGTGACGGGAGCATGGAAGTAGTGTTCGGTTCCGACGACAACCTGCTTTACGCAGTCAAGGCGCCGCCATCCAGGGTATGGTCTTATCTCGCTAATGATGATGTTGACCTGGCTCCCGCGGTGGACTCGCTTGGGAACATCTTCTTCACTTCCGGGAACATTCTCTACAAGCTCCACTACACGGAATACGCTGATTCATCTGGGATATCCATGTCAAGCCTTTACCCTGTCTGGACCTACAATGGGACGAAGAAGGCTTCCGGAGCGCCTGTGGTAGGTCCTGTAGACAACGACTCCTACTCTGACATAGTCTTCTGCGCAGGAAACGAACTGATTGCGCTCGACTACTGGGGCAGGAGGCTTTTCAGGTACAGTGTCAGCAACAACATACGTTCGACTCCCGCGGTGGCGGATGTTGACGGCGATAATGTGACCGACATAGTGTTCGGCAGCAACGACGGCATACTCTTCGCGGTGAACCATCCTGGCGTGAAGAAGTGGGCTTATGACCTGAATAACAGCATCTCCTCCTCGCCGGCGTTAGCGGATTTGACCGGCGACGGCACTCTTGAGATAATAGTCGGCGATGATGAGGGGAACGTGCACGCGTTCGGAAGCTGGAGGGCGATGGAACGCCAGAGGATTCTAAGCATGTACGACAACGCCTTGCGGCTGCTGGATATAGGCGACCTGATAAAAGCCTACAAGTATGCTAGTGAGGCTTCCAACGAGTTCGAGCGTATCGGCGACGATAGGATGGCCGGCAAATCCAGGGCCATACTATCCAACATACAGGGCTACCGCCTATACTTCAACGCTTCAACCAGATATCGTGAAGGCGATTATGCGGGAGCTAAAGTGTTCCTCGATGAGGCCATAACCTACTTCAACACTACCAGATACGACGAGGGATCGGAGAAGGCGGCCACCCTAGGCTACCGCATTGACGCAGACCTCTATCTGATGGAGGCCGAACACCTGTATTCCTCACGTGATTACCTTAACGCAAGCAATTACGCGAGGAGCGCGATGGTCTACTACCTAATAGTATCTGATGCTCTTGGCGTGGAAAAGGCCTGGCGTCTGGCTAATGGCTCTGAGAACGCTCATAGGGCTTTCATGGTCTACGGTGATGCCGTGAGGGCTTTTGATAATGGCTCGCTGGCTGGGTCGAAGAGGTTACTTAACGCGTCCATGCTCCTCTACGCCAGCATCAACGATTCTCAGGGTCTTGGCCTGGTGGAAAACACCCTCGCGGTTGTTGACGCCACATTGGTTTATCAAGAGGCTGTCGTGCTATTTGAATCCGGCTTATACAATGAGTCTTCCGTCCTGGCGGGAAGTGCTGGAGACGTGTTCATACAGCATGGCCTCGAAGGCAACGCAAGCATGGCCTCCAGGCTTAGTGACCGCGCTCTGACGGCATTGGAGGCTGAACGGCATTACCTCCTCGGCGTCGAAAGCTTTGAGGCCGGCGACAACAGTCTCGCGGCGAATCACTCACTGACTGCACTGCGTTTGTTCAACGACTCTGGCGTCCTCTCTGGTGTTGGAAAGTCTGCCGCATTATTAGGGCAGTCGTCAGCCGGCTCAGGCATCACCGGGTCTGAAGGCTTTTTCCCCACACTCCTACCAGCCATCATAGCGTGCATGGCATTGTTCCTTGCTTACGCGGCCTACCGCGTATCTAAACGTGGTTATTAAGGGTTTTTTAGCTACTCCTGGCTTATTTCTATCTAACATGATATCCGTGGTGATTCCCGTATTGAATGAGAGGGATAATATTGAGTCCCTCATACCTGAGATATATTCCGTCCTGGATGGATTGGATTTTGAGGTTGTTGTTGTTGACGGGGATAGCAGCGACGGCACGCCAGAGACTGTAAGGAAACTACAGGTAGACTACGGCAAGCTCAGGTATATGCGTCAGTCTGGGAGGGGATACGCCAACGCGCTTGTCGACGGCATGCGGGCGGCTGCGGGAGAATATGTCGTCACCATGGATGCTGAAAACCATGATCCGGCGGGCATAAAGCCAATGCTATCCAAGATAAGCGAGGGGTTTGACGTTGTAATATCGTCACGCTACGTTAAGGGCAGCAGGGTTGACCTTCAAAAGCACAGGCTTCTCATAAGCATGACTGCGAACGTGCTCTCGCGCATGATGATGGGACTCCGTGCGAAGGACACTTCAAGCGGGTTCCGAGCCTATCGCGGTAAAGTCCTGAAGACGGCTGTCGAGTCCGACACTCGCACAAATTATTTCTCCGTCCAGGTCGAGGTATTGGATAGGATAAGCCAGGCCGGCGGAAGGATAACAGAGCTTCCAATGCACTACCGGCACAGGGACAAGGGTGAAAGCAAGTTCGGACTCGTCCCCGCCATAAGGGATACGTTTAACCTCCTCGCGATATCCTCCGGCAGGTTAAGGCAAAAGCTCTGCAGAAGCCTCCAGTAGCCCTACTATCTCGCATGACCGTATGTGATGAATGTTTTTCTCCCGCAATCGAGGCACTTGACTTCAACCCTCTTGTGACCCGGATTCAGCCTCCTCATTGAGTTCGAAGACGTGAAGTACGACTTGCAGTGCTTGCATATCCTCTGCCTGTACTCCCTGGGAATCGGGGTGTTATACCTTGTTGACAGCTTAACCGCTGAAGCCACCATCTCAGAAGCCTTCCCAGTGTTCCCCTTGACGGCCTCATCCTCAGCGAGCCTGAAGAGTATGTCCAGCCTCTCCAGGACTATCTGCTTTTCCTCCGACTTGTTCCTATGTTTTGCCACAACATTTAAGTATTTCACTTGTCTATTATATTATATGGGCCTAAGGGAGGTTGAAAAGCGGTTTTCAGGCGTCAGCAAGGGCTCCATCGAAGTGGGGTTGATGGATGACGGCCTTACACTACTCTCTCATCAGGCTCTTATGAGCGACATGGACGGCGCCCGGTTCACCGCGGCAATGGCCAGGAAGTGCGTTGGGACGGTGCTTTAACATGACTGGAGTTAGCGATCGCATGGGAGATCTGCTGGATAAGTTCTCAAGGCGTCTTGAGGTGGTGGGATTCACTTCAGAGGGCATACCTTCCGAAGAGGAGGTCGACCTGATAAAGGACATATGGAGTTCACTCACCGAGGATGAGAGGGCTAGGATATGCGAGAACGTTAGGAGAGAGATATCCCACAGCTCGTCTGTGATGGAGTTCAACAGGCCTGACGTCACCCCTTACGCGATGCGCCTCACCTTCAAGTACTTCAAGATGGTTAACAGCGAGCTAAGTTAGCGTCCTCGCCTTCTTATCCACTAATATCGTGTCCTCGAACCTGACGCCGTATCTTCCAGGGGAATAGACTCCCGGCTCTATCGTGAAAGTCATGTTCTTCTCCAGAATCACCCTCGACTTTGGCGTTAGACTCGGATTCTCATGTATCTCCAGGCCGACTCCATGGCCTGGCAGATGGTATTGTCTTAGCCCTTTTTCCTTGAACATCCCGTCGATGAAGTCGTATACCTCATGAACTTTCATTCCGCATCTTATCATCCCGATGGTGTCCAGTTCCACGCTTCTCACGAACTTCATCATCTCTCTCTCCTCTTTTGTCGGATCTACCGCGAAGGTTCTTGTCGTGTCCGAGTAGTATCCCCCGTAGACTGCTCCCAGGTCGACCACCACAAGGCCCCTCCCGATCTTCCTCAGCCTAGCTTCCGCGTGTATGTTAGAGCTTCCCCTGCCTGAAGCCAGCAGCATGCCGCCGCCGAACGGTGGTTTGATGGAGCCCCTCCTCCTCAACTCCGCCTCTATCTCCGCTACGGCATCCAATTCCCTCACGCCAGAATCCACAGTTTCCCTGGCCTTCCTCATCCCAGCCTTCGCTATGCTACATGCTTTTCTAATGCAATCCACCTCATACCTGCTCTTGACTGCCCTCACATCCTTCATCATCTCAGAGTATTCAACCCTCTTTCCGACAGCATTCGACAGGTACTCTCCGTAGTCGAGGCTGACGTCGTCCACGTGGATTCTCCGCAAACGCATGCCCATGAGGGCCTTCCTGAGGGAATCCCTCTTGTATTCCCTGACGTCGAGCGGATACCCTCTGCTGCCGTACAGTCTCCCGTATTCGCTGGCGTACGGTTCCTTAACCCATAATACTGCCTCGTCAGGTGTCACTAATATTCTGCCAGTCTTCGCCCCCGACAGGTAGAACAAGTCCTCCTCCTTGCAGACGCAGAGGGCCTTCACGCCCTTCATGGACAGCGCTTCCCGCAGCCGCCTCAGCCTATGCCTCAACTCCCTGACAGGTGTCATCTGACTACTATTGGATTAAACAGGAAAAAATAAAGAAAGATGGTTGAGGATTACTGTCCATCAACCTTCGGCAGTCCCTCAAGACTCTGCTTTATCAGGTCTGCGGGATACTCGTAGTCCACCAGCTTGCCCTGGAGGAACGCATCGTAGGAACCCAGGTCAAAGTGCCCGTGACCGCTGTTGTTGAAGACTATCACCTTCTCCTCACCAGACTTCTTGCACTTCAACGCAGCCTCTATCGCAGCCTTGACGGCGTGCGACGTCTCAGGCGCCACGATGTATCCCTCAGTCTCCGCGAAGAGTTTCGCAGCCTCGAAGCATTCTATCTGATGGTATGCCTCAGCCCGTATGACACCCTCCTTCACCAGGAGGGATAGTTGCGGCGCGTCCCCGTGGTACCTCAGGCCTCCAGCGTGTATCGGCTGCGGGATGAAGTCGTGGCCTAGCGTGTACATCTTCACTATCGGCGCCATCCTCGCGGTGTCCCCGAAGTCGTAGGCGTATACTCCCTTAGTCAGTGTCGGACAGGCCATCGGCTCGACAGCCACTATGTCCAGCTCCTTGTTCTTTCCCTTCAGCTTGTCCATAGTGAACGGGAATGCCATTCCAGAGAAGTTGCTCCCCCCGCCGACGCATCCTATCACAACGTCCGCCTTCTCCTCACCCGCTTTCTTCAACTGTTCCTTAGTCTCCAGTCCTACGACGCTCTGGTGCATGCAGACGTGGTTGAGGACGCTGCCCAGGCTGTAGTGTGTGTTATCGTGCTTAACCGCGTCTTCAACAGCCTCGCTTATCGCTATGCCCAGGCTGCCGGGGCAGTCCGGGTCCTTGTCGAGTATGGCCCTACCGCATTCAGTGAGGTTGCTGGGGCTGGGCTCCACCTTAGCGCCCCAAGTCTCCATCATGATGCGCCTGTATGGCTTCTGCTCGTAACTGCATTTCACCATGTAGACCATGCATTCAAGCCCGAATATCTTGGCTGCGAATGATATGGAAGAACCCCACTGGCCTGCGCCAGTCTCAGTGGACAGCCTCTCAGTGCCTTCCTTCATGTTGTAGTATGCCTGGGCTACGGCGGTGTTGGGCTTGTGACTCCCCGGTGGGGAGACTCCCTCCCACTTGTAGTAAATCCTGGCTGGAGTGCCCAACGCCTTCTCCAGGCGTGTTGCCCTGTATAACGGCGACGGCCTCCATATCCTGTAAACGTCCCTGACTTCATCCGGTATGCCTATCCATCGTTCTGGACTCATCTCCTGCTTTATCAGCTCCATAGGGAATAATGGAGCCAGGTCCTGCGGGCTGATCGGCTTCAGCGTCACCGGGTGCAGCGGCGGATCCAATGGCTTCGGCAGGTCTGCGTTTATGTTGTACCACTTCTTAGGTATCTCGTTCTCATCCAGGAAAATCTTAGTGTCAGTCATGTTTTATCACACCCCCCCAATTGGTTGTTTGGAGATAATATTACTAGTAATGCTTTAAAATAAGGGGGGGTTGTCGGTTGCTCGTGTCTAATTGAGGCCTGGTATATCCTTCATCTCTCTCTGGCGTATGAACTGCTCATACCCCTGCCACTTCTCATGCCATCTCCCATCCACCCTCTCCTTGAATGACAGCAGGTTCACGCCAGTCGCGTTCATGATCTCCACCACAGCCTGCTCTCTAGAGTCGAACTCCCTCATCCTCGGCTTACTCGCGCCCCCATCCTCATCAGTCCTCAGGAACCTTATGTCAAGCAGCCTCTCATCACCCGCTGGAACATCCTTCCTCGGGGTTATGTGCATAGTGTATGACGGCCAGTTCTCAGGGTGCCTGAATTCCACAGTCATCCTACTCCACCCTGGCTCCCCGCCCTCCTGTTTTGGGCCGCTTAATGTCGGCTCTGTGAGCAGGTCATACAGGTTCCGGTCAGTCGACAGGACGTCCAGGTAGTCCATCATGGATTTCTTCCTCTCGTTTGCCTGGGCGCCAGGGTCGTAGGCTTCTATGACCGCCTCGTATCTGGGCTTCATCTCTCTCGCGACCATCTGCCTCTTCCTATGTCTGACTGCTTCCTCAACGTGATACCAGTGTATCCTGTTTGACGCCATAAGCATCGCTGCTTTATCGAATCCCACGTCCGCTGTTCTCCCATCGCCTGAAACGTATTCCACCGCAATCTCGACGAAGGGTTCTTTCCTGTCCGCGGCCATCTGAAGTTCGAAGGCGTCTGACGAGTAAGTGTGGCCGCTTTTGATGGTCACTGTCCCCTCCTGGGGGTGTCTCTTGAGTAGTCCGTGCAGTGCCTTGTCGTCTGATATCCTACTCAGGGTTTCCACTATCCTGCCTATGTTTTCTTTGTATTTGGGGTCAGTCACTCCTGAGGCTATGTTTTCCGGAAGGAATGCCGGGTTTATCTCAGTCATCCCGGGGGGAGTGTGTCTCCCAGTCTCTATCGGACTTATGGGTTGTGTCATCCTATATCATATTCTACGTAGTTTACGCTAAAATATGCTTTTCTCTCTTTTTTTAATGTGTTTCTTCAATATTCTTGACGTAGAAATCCTGGAGGTTTTTTATCATGATTTGCGAGAGTTGTGGGATGCCGATGGAGGCTCCCGGGGACTATGGCGGAGGCAAGGTCGGGGGCAAGTATTGCGTTCACTGCACTGACGCGAAGGGTAATCTGCTGCCTAGGGATAAGGTCAGGGAGAACCTGATAAAGTTCCTGATGAGTCCGGCTGGCGAGGATAATTACGGCGAGAAGGTGGAGAAGCGGGAGGACGCCGAGAAGATCATCGACGACGTGATGTCTGAGATGCCGGCGTGGATAGGGAAGCCTGCAGAATAAGCCGGAGTGCGATATCACTCCACCCATATTCTTTTTACCCTCTAGTCTCCTTCTTCAGCGACTTCACGTAGTCTGAGACATCCTTGCCTTCTTCAACCAGTTTCACTATCGCGCTGCCGACTATCGCAGCATCCGCCCCATAGGACAGGACTTCTCTAACATGCTCTGGCTTCGATATGCCAAAGCCCACAGCCAAAGGCAGGCTGGTCATGCGTCTTATCCTGGCGACAAGCGGCTTCAGCTTTGCGGAAAGGCTTTCCCTAGCCCCTGTAGTGCCTAACAAGGCGACTATGTACACGAACCCGGATGCCTCCTCAAGTATCCTACTCATCCGCTCGTCTGTAGTTGTCTCAGCCACCAGGAATATGAATTCAACTCCACTCCTACGGCACTCTCTGAGTAGCGGGCCTGCCTCCTCGACAGGCAGGTCAGGGATGATGATTCCGCCGACACCCGTCCTGCTGCAGGATTCCGCGAACCTGCCGAGGCCATATTGTAGTACAAGATTATAATACGTCAGACACACCAGTGGGACGTCATACTCCCCGCTTATCCTGCCGGCCAGCTCGAAGTACCTGTCCGTGTTCATGCCAGCGTCCAGCGCCCTCTTCCCAGCAGCCTGTATCGTCGGCCCGTCGGCTATGGGGTCTGAGAAAGGCAGGCCTATCTCCAGCACGTCCACTCCTGCCTCTATCACACTGCAGGCTGTTTCAAAAGACTCTTCAAAGCCCGGGTCCCCGGCGACCACGAACCCTATGAGCCCCTTCTCCCCCTTTTTCTCCAGCTCACTGAATTTCTCCTCCAGCCTCATAAGTCAACCCCCGAGTATTCCGCTATCGTGTGCACGTCCTTATCCCCCCTGCCCGACACCGTGACAACTAGGAATGCGTCATCCTCCATCTCTCCCGCCACCTTGAACGAGTGGGCTAGGGCGTGCGCCGACTCCAGTGCAGGCAGTATCCCCTCAGTCTCGCAGAGCTTCTTGACCGCGTCCATAGTCTCGCCGTCCGTTGCAGACGCGACCTCCATCCTCCCGGACTCCTTGAGGTATGATAATTGCGGGCCGACTCCAGGATAGTCGAGTCCTGCTGAAATGCTGTAGGACGTCTGTATCTGACCGTACTTGTCCTGCAGCAGCTTACTGTACATGCCGTGCAAGACTCCGTCAGTGCCCTTAGACAGCGTGGCCCCATGCTCTTTAGTGTCAACGCCCTTACCGCCAGCCTCAACGCCTATCAGCCTCACGTCAGCGTCTATGAAGTCTGTGAAAGAGCCCATGGCATTGCTGCCTCCCCCAACACACGCGATTATCGCGTCCGGAAGCCTCCCCTCCTTCACCATAGACTGCTCCTTGATTTCCATGCCTATGACCCTCTGGAACTCCCTCACCATCGTAGGATACGGGTGCGGGCCCACAACACTCCCTATGCAGTAGAAGGTGTCGTTCACGTTAGCAAGCCAGTCCCTCATGGCCTCGTTTATCGCGTCCTTCAGCGTCCTGGACCCGGACTTAACTGGGATGACCCTGGTGCCCATCAACCCCATCCTGAACACGTTCAGCCGCTGGCGTTCAATATCCTCCTCACCCATGTAGACCTCGCACTCCAGCCCAAGGCATGAGGCGGCGATAGCGGTGGCCACACCATGCTGTCCAGCCCCCGTCTCGGCTATAATCCTCCTCTTCCCCATCTTTTTTGCGAGCAGCACCTGCCCCAGCGTGTTGTTGAACTTGTGTGCGCCGCCGTGCAACAGATCCTCCCTCTTCAAGTAGAACCTCACCCCATACTCCCCCGAAAGGTTCCTGGCGAGATACAGTGGCGTCGGCCTGCCGCCGAACTCCTTCAAGTACTCCCCCAACTCCCTGTTGAAGCCGTCATCCGCAATGTGCTTCCGGAATGCTTTCTCCAGCTCTTCGAGTGCTGGCATAAGTATCTCGGGAGCGTACTGCCCCCCATACAATCCGAACTTCCCGTTATCCTGTTTCATTCACTATCTCCATGAACTGCTTCAGTTTCTCAGGGTCCTTGACTCCCGGACTCGACTCCACTCCACTGCAGACGTCAACCGCGTGAGGCCTGACCTTGACGAGCGCAGCCTTTATGTTTGCCGCGTTCAAACCACCTGATATCATCAATGGCTTTCCAGTGACCTCCCTGACCCTGGCGTCTATGCTCATGTCGTGCACTTCCCCAGTGCCACCAACCTTGCCCCCCACCATCGTGTCCACAAGCATCATGTCAGCGTATTCAGAGACAGCCTTAACGTAATCGAAGTCAATCTCCTGTGTCGCGTGTATGGTCTTGATTATGAAGCCCTCCACATTCTCATTCACCTCCCTCACGAACTCAGGGCTCTCACCCCCATGGAGCTGTATCCCGTGCGGCCTCAGTTCCCCATAGGTCTTCAGCACGTCGTCCGGCTTCTCGTACATCATCACTGCGATAAGGTTGTGGGGCACGTACTCCAAGGCTTTTTTTATCCTCAACGCTTTCTCCACAGTTATTTTCCTGGGAGTCTCCACTGGCACGTCTATTATCACGCCCACGCCACTCGCCCCGTTCTCCACTATCATGACAGCATCCTCTGGCCGTGTTATCCCACAGACTTTAACCAGCATTTTTCAGTTCACTTACCTTGGCTGCGATGTCCTTAGACTTCATGATTGAAGTGCCGACTAGTATGGCGTCCGCACCGGCCTTAGCCATCCTCTCAACGTCTTCTATCGTGTGGATTCCGCTCTCCGCCACCACCAGCCTGCCTTCAGGTATCAAGGGTATTATCCTCTCACAGTTCCTCAAGTCTGTCCTGAGTGTCTTAAGGTCACGGTTGTTCACGCCAATCATCCTCGCGGTAGAGTCTAAGGCGTAGTCCAGCTCCTTGCTGTCGTGGACTTCCACCAGGCATTCAAGACCAATCCTATGCGCCTCCTCAACGAAGTCTCTCGTATTGGACTCCAACAGCCCCGCTATCAAAAGCACCGCGTCAGCACCGTAGGCGACCGCCTCGCAAAGCCCCTGCACGTCCGTAATGAAGTCCTTCCTCATGACAGGTATCTTGACGGCGTCGCTCACCCTCCTTAAGTCCTCCAGGCTCCCCCCGAAATGCTTCTCCTCAGTGAGGACCGATATGGCGTCCGCACCCGAAGACTCCATTATCCTCGCAGTCTCATAGGGGTCTAGGCCTCGTATGTCACCATGGCTGGGGCTCTTCTTCTTAACCTCCGCTATCAACGCAATACCCTTTGAAGACTCTATGGCCTTCGCTAGGCTCAGCCGCCTCCTGCGTTCAAGCTTCCTCCTGAATTGGTCTAGAAAGTCTGTCATCTGTTCGTGTACTCTATAAACTCCTCGAGCTTTTCAAGGGCTTTCCCGGATTCTATGGCTTCTCTCGCAACGTCAAGCCCCTCCTTGAAGTCCCCTGCTTTCCCGCCCACGATAATCCCGCCGGCCGCGTTGAGCATCACTATGTCTGTCTTAGCGCCGTTCTCCTTACCGGACAGTATCTCCCCAGTTATCTTCGCGTTCTCCTCCGGCGTGCTGCCTGTTATGTCCCCTATGCTCGCCTTCTTCAGACCAAGTTCCTCGGGGGTTATCCTGTAACTCTCTATCACCCCGTCCTTCAGCTCCGACACCCGCGTCCTCCCGATGGTGCTCAGCTCGTCCAGCCCAGGCTCCCCGTTCACTATTATCGCCTGCTCTGACCCGAGTATCCTGAAGACTTCAGCAATCCTGTCTGTGAGCGTAGGGTCGAACACGCCCATCAGCTGGGCCTGCGCGTTCGCCGGGTTGGTGAGCGGACCAAGTATGTTGAACACCGTCCTTATGCCTATCTGCTTTCTCGCAGGCATCACATGCTTCATCGCAGGATGGTGTTTGGGGGCGAACATGAAGCCCAGTCCTATGTCCTCAATACACTTCTCTATCATCTCCGGCTCCAGCTCGATTCTCGCTCCCAGGGCCTCCAGCAGGTCTGCGCTCCCGCTCTTGGATGTTATGGAACGGTTCCCGTGTTTCGCCACATTAACCCCCGCGCCGGCGACTATGAACATGGACGTCGTCGATATGTTTATCGTGTGCTTGTGGTCCCCGCCGGTCCCGCACACGTCCACCAGCCTGCCCTTCACTTTCGGGTTGATCTTGGTGGCGTACTCCCTCATGACCTTCGCGAAAGCGGCTATCTCCTCCGGGGACTCACCCTTTATCTTCAATGCAGTCAGGAAAGCCCCGTTCTGCGCGTCCGTGGACTCCCCGTTCATAATCAGCTTCATCGCATCCTCAGCCTCGTCCGGCGTGAGTTTCTCACCTTCGGAAACCTTCTTTATGTACTCCTTCATAACTCCACCTCCTTACTCAGGAAATTCTCTATGATCCTCATGCCCTCCGCAGTCATTATCGACTCCGGGTGGAACTGCACGCCATATACCGGGTAATCCCTATGCCTCAAACCCATGATTTCGCCGTCGTCCATGCTGTCAGCCGTCTTCACCAGGCAATCAGGGAGCCCGTCCACGACGAGTGAATGATACCTCGTAGCCTCAAAAGGGTTTCCGACACCCTCGAACAGGACGCTCCCATCGTGCATTATCCTACTTGTTTTCCCATGCATAAGAGTCTTAGCGTGCCTCACTTCCGCACCGAAAACGTGGCCGATACACTGGTGCCCCAGGCAGACTCCCAGCAGCGGAATATCAGGCCCATACTCTTGTATAACGTAATTGCTTATTCCCGCGTCCTCAGGCCTCTTAGGGCCGGGCGAGATTATTATCCTGTCCACGCCTGCGACAGCATCATCGACCTCATCCTTACTAGTCCTATTGTCCAGGACCACCGGCTCGCCGCCCTGCACCCCAACATACTGCACCAGGTTGTACACGAACGAGTCAATATTGTCTATCACCAGCGTCCTCATGATCTATCACCCAGCGTCTTCAACAGTGCTTTCCCCTTGTTCATGCACGGCTCGCTCCGTGCACACGCGGGAGCGGCCTCGCGATGCTCGGCCCCTCTGTTCGTGGATATCACCAGCGTCCTCATGTTCTATCACCCAGCGTCTTCAACAGTGCTTTTCCCTTGTTCATGCATTCCTCGTACTCCTTCTCCGGCTTCGAGTCCGCGACTATCCCCGCGCCAGCCTGCACGTAGGCATTGTCCTTCTCGAACACTATGGTGCGTATCGCTATGGCGGTGTCCATGTTGCTGTTGAAGGAGAAGTATCCTATGCACCCCGCGTATATCCCCCTCCTCTCAGGCTCGAGTTCCTCTATGATTTCCATGGCCCTCACCTTCGGGGCTCCGGATACGGTGCCTGCCGGGAATATGCTCTCTAGGGCGTCGAACATCGTCTTGTCCTCCCTCAGCCGGCCGGTAACCTCAGAGCTTATGTGCTGCACGTGAGAGTATTTCTCTGCCACCATGAACTTGCTGACCTCAACGCTCCCATACTCCGCGACCCTTCCCACATCGTTCCTCCCCAGGTCGACGAGCATCAGGTGTTCCGCCCGCTCCTTCGGGTCTGCGAGCATCTCGTCTTCAAGAACCTTATCCTCCTCAGGCGTGCTTCCTCTCGGCCTTGTCCCAGCTATCGGATACGTCGACACGATGTTCTTCTCCACCCTCGCCAGGGTCTCCGGGCTGGAGCCGACTATCTTCCTGTCCCCGAAGTCCAGGTAATACATGTATGGTGACGGGTTTATCTCCTTAAGCCTCAAGTACGCCTGGAACTTGTCTCCAGGATAATCCTTCTCAAGCCGCATTGAAAGCACGGTCTGGAATATGTCCCCCTCCCTTATGTACTCCTTCGCCCTTCTCACAGACTCCATGTACTCCTTTCTCGTCGTGTTCGCGGTCATGTCATTATCGCACGCATCACATTCAAGATCCAACTCGATTCCCTCAAACCTCCCTGATATCTCCTCCAGGTTCCGTATCGATGATTCAACGTCCACTTCATGCCCGTTCGTGAAGTGGTTTTCAATCAGGTATGTCTCACCCCTTATGTGGTCGAATATGATGTTGTTCTTCGTAAGCACGAACTCGCAGTCCGGCTGCTTCAGAGAATCCCTGCTGCCCTCCAGCTCTATCAGATACCTGACCATGTCATACCCGATGTAGCCCACGAACCCGCCGCTGAACCTCGCCAGCTGCGGCCCTCCCGCCCTATGGCTGGAGGTAAGGCTCTCCAACACCTCCAGCGGCGTTCTGCCTGACGCGTTCGCCTTGAAGCCTCCGTTAAAGGTCATGTAGTCTATCCCCCCCTCTTTCATGGAGAGTCTTGCTACTGGGTTAAACCCTATAAACGAGTATCTAGCCTTCTTCTCGCTACCCTCTATGGACTCTAAAAGGTAGGTGTTCTCGCCTTTAACGGCCTGATATGCCTTCTCAGGGTCTTTCTCACCAATCTTAAGATATGTCTGACAGACTTCCATGAACAAAACATAGGAAATACGCATATAAAAATACAAAAATGTACAAAAATGTTCAATTAATGTTTTGTTTATTTGTTTGTACCTCTAAAATTTTATCACACACATTATAAACTAAAAGGTGATGGCATGGCACAACAAAGTGACTTAACCAGACAACAACCCGATTCTGTTAGGGCAGCTCAAGCTGCCGCGCAATCAGCATCGCAGGCCGGACCGATTCCAGTAGGGCTCAGGGAGGACAGTCCTGTGGCCAAGGCAATAGAATCTGCTGTTGGGACTGATACCGGTTTTCAGAGGGCTATGGGGGCTTATTTCAGGTATCTTGCGGGAATGCCTGCACTTCAGGGGGGATTCAGTAGGCTAGAGCAGGACGTCATGCAGGATCTTGATGGAGGACCGCTTGCTTCCGGCGGCATGGGTAGGAAGG